>VGZA01000007.1 GCA_016872775.1 Planctomycetota bacterium
TCCGGCGGTATGGGCGGTGGTGCAATGGGCGGTGGCGCTCTCGGTGGCGGTGGCATGGGAGGTGTAGGCGGTCTCGGCGGTGGCGCCATGGGAGGCAAAGGCGGTGCGATGGGCGGCGCCAGCGGGCCTGGAGGAGGTATGGGTGGTATGGGAGGCATGGGTGGAAAAGGTGGTGCCATGGGCGGAGCCAGTGGCCCTGGTGGCGGCATGGGAGGAATGGGTGGCATGGGTGGAATGGGTGGTATGGGTGGAATGGGTGGCGTTGGCGGCCCAGGCGGAGGCATGGGCGGCATGGGAGGAGCTGGAGGGATCGGTGGCCAAGGCGGGATGAACGCCGGATTGGTTAAGCCTCCCAAATACAAGCTCGTTCGCTTCTTCGACTTTGATGCCTCCCCCGACAAGAAGTACAAATACCGCGTGCGGGTGCGAGCGGAGGATCCCAACAATCCGTATCCGAGTTGGAACACGCCGGTGCCGGCCGACCGCTTTCTGGAACCCGCGGTAGCGGCGCGCGTCAAGGAGGATCGGAAAAAGAAGGTGACGTGGCTCGAATCCGAATGGAGCAATGAAAGTTCCGAAGTGCAGTTGCCGAGCAAGGTGCGGTACGTCGCCGGTTCCGTGGAATTAATGAACCACATGGGAATGGTGGAACCGGCGGCCAAGTTGCTGGCCGTGGTCTGGAACGACGCACGCGCGGCAAAAATCGCGGGTGAGCCTCTGCTTTCCGATCAGGCGCGGGACGCGGATCGGCCTGCGGTCTTCCGCGGTTCGGTACTGAACTTCCAGTCCAAAGAATCCAAAGTCCTGCGCCCCGATACGCTCGAAGTGAAAGCGGTCAAAGACAACGTGACCCAGACCAATGCGATTGTGCTGGACCTTCGCCCCAGCCAGTTAATCGACGCCGTCGAAAAACGTTCGGTAAAGGATCGCGCGGAACGCAAGCCGCTGAGATCGGGAGCGGAAGTGCTGCTGATGGATCCTCAAGGGAATTTCATTGTGCGAAACGAGTTGGACGACATCGATGATTACCGCAGGTATGCGTTTGAGGGCGAAGAGTTAGTCGCCTCCGGATCGATGGGTGGCATGGGTGGCATGGGTGGCATGGGTGGTGGTGCGCCTGGCGGCGGCGCTGGCGGGGATCCTGGTGGAATCGGGCCGGCCGGTGGCGGCGGCATCCTGGGCGGTGGCGGGAAAAAGAAGTAGCGAACGCGCCGGTGTTTGTCAGGGGAGTGGAAGGTGCCGGCTTGCCGGCGTGGACCGATTTGCGTAGACATGGAGTATATGTCGGTCGCAAATCCTCCATTCCCGTCGATCGGTTACGATTCGAGTTCGGATCCGCTTCAAATTGGCAGCCATCGATTTGCCGGCCGGCTGATTGTCGGAACCGGCAAATACGAGACCTTTGAAATCATGAGCCGGGCTCTGGATGCCGCGGCGGCCGATTGTGTGACGGTGGCGGTTCGCCGCGAGCGACTTTATGATGGCGGCGGGCGGAACATACTCGATGCCGTCGACCCTTCGCGACATATCCTGCTCCCCAACACCGCGGGCTGTTATACCGCAGCCGACGCCGTTCGCTGTGCTCGATTGGGGCGTGAAATTCTCCGCGGCCTGGAAAACCCCGGCGCCGACTGGGTGAAACTTGAAGTTCTCGGCGACAGTCGTTCTTTGTTGCCCGACCCGGTGGAGACGCTGGCAGCGACCGAGCAGTTAGTGCGCGACGGTTTTCAGGTTCTTTGTTATACCTCCGACGATCCCGTAGTCGCGCGGCGATTGAAAGCTGCCGGGGCGACGGCCGTGATGCCGGCGGGCAGTCCGATTGGCAGCGGCCAGGGAATCTTGAATCCGAACAATATCCGCATCTGCCTCGAGTATCTCAAGGAAGGCGACCCCGGCTATCCGGTGATTGTCGACGCGGGTGTTGGTACGGCAAGCGACGTCGCGTTCGCGATGGAGCTTGGGGTCGACGGCGTGTTGCTGAATACCGCAATCGCGCATGCCCGCAATCCCGTGTTGATGGCAGCGGCGATGCGCGACGCCTGCCGTGCCGGCCGCGCGGCGTTTCTGGCGGGCCGTATTCCACGGCAGCTTTACGCCAGCGCCAGCAGTCCCGAGGAGGGCAACATTGCCACCCGTCCGCATTTCGCGAATGGATCGCACTCGTTTTGAGTTCCGAACCCTGCGGCGCGATGGGAGCGATCGCGGGCCGGGGGACAGGTGGACGGGATGACGAATTCGCTTGACATACTCGGTCCTGGCGGTCGCATCGCGAAGCGTCTTCCCCGCTACGAACACCGCGAGCCGCAGTTGCGGATGGCGCAGGCGGTGGAAGCCGCCCTGGCCGATGGCAGGCATCTGATCGTCGAGGCCGGGACGGGCGTCGGCAAGAGTTTTGGATATCTGGTCCCGGCGATCCTTCACGTGTTGGGCAAGCTGGCGCAGCGACAGGAATCCGAAAAAGTTCCCAAAATCATCATCTCAACGCATACCATCAACCTCCAGGAACAGCTGATCGGGAACGACCTGCCGTTCCTGCGCAGCGTGATGCCGGACGAGTTTACCGCGGTACTTGTCAAGGGTCGAAGAAACTACCTGAGTCGCCGGCGGCTGGGGCTTGCCGTAAACCGTAGTGGCCAGCTGTTCGGTTACGACAACGAGTTGCTCGAACTGCAGCAGATCGATCACTGGGCGGCGCGCACCACCGATGGCACGACGGCCGATCTCTCGTTCCGCCCGCAGGCGGCCGTCTGGGAGGAGGTGGCCAGCGACAGCGCCAATTGCCTGGGCCGCAAATGTGCGTTTTACGACCGTTGTTTCTATTTCCAGGACCGGCGACGGATGCAGAACGCCCAGCTGCTGATCGTCAATCACGCGTTATTTTTCAGCGATCTGGCGCTGCGGCGGCAGAAGTCCGGATTGTTTCCCAACTACGACGCCGTGATTTTCGACGAGGCCCATTCGCTCGAATCGGTCGCCGCCGAGCATCTCGGCTTGTCGATTACGTCCGGGCAGGTGCATTTCGCGTTGACGCGGCTGTTCAATCCCCGCACGGGACGCGGCCTGCTGGCGACACATGACCTGCGTCAATTGCGCCAGGCAACGACAGACTGCCTGACGGCCGCGGACCGGTTCTTCGCGGAATTGATCGACTGCGCCGCGCCGGCGGCGAACCGTCCCCGGCGCACGCGAGACGTCCTCCCGCTTCGAAACCGATTATCGCCGGCCTTGGGAGCGATCGCCGATACCCTGGGAGATTACGCGGAGCGGTTGACGGGCGCTGACGACGAGCACGACTTCACTGCGGCTCACCAGCGCATCGGCCAGCTCGGCCTTGCGGTCGAATCCTGGCACTCGCAAGCGATCCCGGACTCGGTCTATTGGCTGGAGGCGAACCGCACGAAATCGGATCAAACGCGCACCTCCTTGTTCGCCGCGCCGATCGATGTAGGGCCGATCCTGGCATCCAGTCTCTTCGCCGCCACGCGCAGCGTCATCCTGACCAGTGCCACTTTGAGCACAGGTCGTCCGCCGTCCTTTGACTTTTTTCAGAAACGGATAGGTCTGGAAAGTGCGACAGCGATCCAGCTTGGCAGTCCCTTTGATTATCGCCGACAGGCGAAACTGATCCTGCTGGACGGCATGCCGGACCCGGGCAACGAACGCGACGAATTCGAACGGCAGGTCATCGGCATTCTTCCCCGTTTCCTGGCCCGTTCGGACGGTCACGCCTTTGTACTGTTCACAAGTTTTGATCTGCTGCGGCGGGCCGTCGACTCCCTGTCGCCCTGGCTTTCGGAGCGGCGGATGACCTGCTTCAGCCAGGCAAGCGGGCAATCCCGCAAGCAGTTGCTCGATCAATTCCGCGCCACGCCGCGAGCGGTACTCTTCGGCACGGACAGCTTCTGGCAAGGAGTCGATGTGCCTGGCGATGCGTTACGCAATGTGATCATCACCAAGTTGCCGTTCAGCGTCCCCGATCATCCGTTGCTCGAGGCGCGGTTGGAGTCGATTCGCGACCGGGGCGGAAGTCCCTTCTTCGAATACCAGCTCCCCGAGGCGATCATCAAGCTTCGGCAGGGATTCGGGCGTTTGATCCGTTCCACAACGGACACCGGCATCGTCGTGATTCTCGACCCGCGGATCCGCACCAAAGCCTACGGTCGGACCTGCCTCGACTCGCTGCCGAACTGTGAAATTGAAGTGGAGCCGGCGCAGGGCGAGATTTTCGACGGTACGGGGCGTTGAACGCGATTGCGGCAGGGACCGCAAGCGGTCGGTGCGTAATTGCGGTGAAAAACCGCTTTGCTGCTCCAATTCCCTCGCCATTTCCTCTATAATGCCTGGCGCATGTTACCAGATCGGCAGCGAGGGATCGTTGAAGTAATGTTGCTCGCCGATGCCGGGCCTATCGTTGACGAAAAGGGGATCATCATATGCAGACTCGAGTCGGTACGCGCCGTCACTTTCTGGCCGCAGGCACTGCGGCAGTCGCTTATAGTTATCTGGTCGATTCCCGCGCGGTGGCGGCCGATCCGTTCCGCGGTTGGCCGGTAGGCGTGCAGAGCTATTCGCTGCGAGAATTCTCGGCGGAAGACGCAATCCGGCATATCCAGGGGATGGGAATCCATTACGTCGAATTGTTCAGTAAGCACCTGGCGGTCGATGCGAATGACGAACAGATCTCCGCGTTGAAGAAGATTCTGACGACCGCCAAGATCAAGATCAGCGCTCATGGCGTGAGCGGCTTCACCAGCGATCACGCGGCCAATCAGAAGTTGTTCGAGTTCGCCCGGCGGGCGGGATTCAACACGATCACGGCCGATCCCGCCCCCGACTCCTTTTCCAGTCTGGAGAAACTGGTCGACCAATACAAGATTCGCATCGCGATCCACAACCACGGCCCGAATCATCGCTATGACAAGCTCGATCAGGTCGCCAAGGCGCTGGAAGGGAAACATCCTCTTATCGGCGCCTGCGTCGATACCGGGCATGTAATCCGCACCAAACAGGACCCGGTGCAATGGGTACGGACCCTCAAGTCGCGGGTCTGGGCCCTGCATATCAAGGACGATGTCAAACAGGACGGCGGTTCGCAAAACGTGGTGTTGGGAAAAGGGCACTTGGACGTCGTGGGTGTGTTCCTGGCACTCAAGGAGATCCAGTTTCCTCGGGACGGGTCGATCTCCCTGGAGTACGAAGCCAACCCGCAGAATCCCCTGGAAGATATGCGTGCCTGCCTGGAGGTCACTCGGGAAGCGATCGGCAAGGTCGCCTAGGCGTTCGTCGACACCTGTTTTTTTGCGGGCGGACCGGCTCCTACGGACCGAGCGTATCGAACGGCAACTCCGCCCTGAAGGGCGGAATGCACCGGGAAATTCGCTCGCACTTCCCGAACCGTTGACCCTGCGATGGGCGGGACTTAGAGTAGAGGTTTGGGTGCTGTGGGGAGCGCGTCGTCGATGTTGGCAAAACGGGTAATACCATGTCTCGACGTCGATCGCGGGCGGGTCGTGAAAGGGACGAATTTTCTGCATCTCCGCGATGCGGGTGATCCGGTCGCCGTGGCCAAGCGTTACGAGGAGGAAGGCGCTGACGAACTGGTTTTTCTCGATATCACGGCCAGTCACGAAGCCCGCTCGATCATGATCGACGTCGTTGCGCGGACCGCGGAACAGGTCTTCATGCCGCTGACGGTTGGCGGAGGGATCCGCACTGTAGAAGACATTCGGGCTCTGCTGAATGCCGGTTGCGACAAAATCTCGATCAACTCCGCGGCGGTGCGGAACCCCGATTTTGTTCGCGAAGCGGCGCGACGTTTTGGCAGCCAATGTATCGTGGTCAACATCGATCCCAAACGTGTGAGACGGGATGACCGTACCGTCTTCGAGGTGCATATCAACGGCGGGCGCGTCGGGACCGGACTGGAGGCGGTGAACTGGGCTCAGCGCGTCGAACAGTTGGGAGCAGGCGAAATCGTATTGACGAGCATGGATTGTGACGGCACCAAGGACGGTTACGACCTGGAGATCACGCGCGCGGTCTGCGACAGCGTGTCGATCCCCGTTATTGCCAGCGGGGGAGCCGGCCGCCCGGAGCATCTCGCCGACGCGATTGCCCTGGGTCACGCCGACGCGGCGCTGGCGGCGAGTATTTTTCATTTTGGCGAATTCACGATCCGTGAAGCGAAGCAGTGCATGGCGGACCGGGGGATCGCAGTGAGATTTTGAACAAGTTACCTCAGTCAGGGGCTGCCCCTGACTCGAATTCCAAGGGAGTTTTAGATGGCGACAGCGCAATCCAACGAGAACCGCAGTGCGGCACCGGACGACGACGGTTTTGATATCTCCAAGTATTTTCACAAGAAGAAAGAACTGGAAGTCGACAAATTGTTTCGCGCCTTGGTGAAACTCGAGGGCAGTGACCTGCATATGAAAGTCGGTCGACCGCCGATGGTGCGCGTGCGGAACGAGCTGCGACCGCTCAACCGCGGCCCCGTCGACGCCGAGGAAATGGTGCGCCTGCTGGTGCCGATGATGAACGAACGCAGCCGCAAGTATTTTGACGAGGAAGGTGGCGCGGACTTCGCCTACACCTGCGAGGTGGACGGAATCATCTGGCGATTCCGCGTTAACCTGCTGCAGCAGATGGGAAACATGGGTCTGGTGGCGCGGCGTGTCAATAACAAGATCCCGGACTTCGCCGGCCTGTTCCTGCCGCCCTCCATTGAACGGCTCTGTAATTACGATCAGGGAATGATCCTGCTCGCGGGTGTCACCGGTTCTGGCAAGAGCACGACGATCGCGTCGATGCTGAACTATGTCAACCAGCGCGAGCGGGTCCATATCCTGACCTTGGAGGATCCGATCGAATTCGTGTTCACCGAAGACAAAGCGCTGATCAACCAGCGGGAAATCGGGATCGACGTCAAGGATTTCAAGATCGGCATGAAACACGCTGTGCGCGAGGATCCCGACATCATGTTGGTGGGTGAAATGCGTGACGAAGAGACGTTCATGACGGCGATTCACGCCGCCGAGACCGGCCACCTTGTGTTCGGAACGATCCACGCTTCCAGCGCTTCCTCGACCATCGGCCGAATTCTCGATCTGTTTCCCGAGGAGTTGCACGGGGCCATTCGCAGCGCGATCGCCTTTAACATGAAAGGCATCGTCGCCCAGAAACTGCTTCGCTCGATCCGCCCCGGTGTCGCCCGCGTTCCGACGGTCGAGATTATGATGTTCACTCCGATGATCAAGAAACTCGTGCTCGAGCTACAGGATCACAAGCTGCCCGACGCGATCCGTATCGGCGCGGAGGACGGAATGCAGGACTTTACCATGAGCCTAAAACATCTGATCGACGATCAGTTGATCGACCGTCCCACGGCGTTTGAAGTGGCGCCCAACCCCGACGCGCTGAAGATGGCGCTCAAGGGGATCAATGTCTCCCAGCCCGGCATCCTCTAAGAGTAGTTCCCTGTCATGGCGAAGAAGCAAGAAGTCGTCAAACTTCCGCACGAGTATTTTCCGCCGATTTCCTTTCAAGCGGCCGGTCCGGACAATCAAACGCAACAATCGAACATGATCCAGGCCCGGCAGAATCCGGCCTTCACGTTCGCCATGGCGTTGATCGCCGAGGGTCTGTGCAAGCGCGCGGACCAGATCGTCCTCGATTACACGCAGTCGGCGGTCGCTGTGCAATTCGCCGTCGACGGATTGCCCCAGAATGCGCCGCCGCGCGATCGGCAATCCGGAGATGGCATGCTGGTCTGCTTGAAAGTGCTGGCGAATCTCAAGCCCGGGGAACGTCGGGCGCGGCAGGAAGGAAAGATCACCGCGGACTTCCGCGGGCAGAAGTTTATCCTGCTGCTGTTCAGCCAGGGCGTCAAAACGGGCGAACGCGTGAGTATCAAGTTGCAGCCCAAAAAGAACCCCTTCGGCAGCCTGGAAGATCTGGGGATGCGCGACAAAATGCGCGAACAGTACAAGGAGACCGTCAACAGCGGTAAGGGCCTGACGATCCTCTCCGCGCCGCCCGGATTGGGGCTGTCCACGACCTGGAAATTCGCGATGGAAGCGGCCGACCGCTTCGTCCGTGACTTTGTCTCCGTGGAGCCCAAAGAAGGGAACGAAGAAGAGATCATCAACGTCAATCCTTATCGCTACAGCGTCGCCGCCGGAGAATCGCCGGACAAGATCCTGCCCACGGTGCTGCTCAAACAGCCGGACGCCATCGTTCTACCAGAGATCGTCAACAAAGAGACGATGCGCATTATTCTCCGGCACGTAGTCGAGGATGAAAAACTGGCGATTACTCGTATCCAGGCCCGCGACTGTTGCGAGGCCCTGCTGCGCGTGCGGCAATTCTGTGAAGACCCCGCCGCGTTCGCTCAGGCAGTGACCTTGGTGCTAAACCAGCGGTTGATTCGCAAGTTATGCGACTGCAAACAGGCCGTCCCCGCGCCGCCCCAGCTGCTGCAGCAGCTGGGCATCCCGCCGGGGCGAGTCCAGGTACTTTATCGCGAATGGCAGCCGCCGCCCCCCGATCCCAAGGCCAAGGAGCCGCCGCCGGTCTGTTCCAAGTGCCAGGGCGTCGGTTATTTCGGTCGTACCGCCATTTTCGAACTGATGATCGTCAACGATGCGATCCGTGAGGCACTGGTCAAGACACCTCAGCTGGAGGCACTTCGACAGGTGGCACGCAAGTCGGGTGTCAAATCGATCCGCGAGGAGGGCACCCTGCTGCTGGTCAAGGGGGTGACCTCGCTTCCGGAATTGCAGAGGATTATTCAGTTGGGCTAGGACGCCACGGTTCGCCCGAACCGGCGGCGGTCGGATTTCGTATCCGACTACACGACCGATACCGCGGTGATATCAACCATCCTGGATTGGAACAGCGAGGACTAAGCCATCGGAACCGCAATGCAGGAATCGATTGAAACGGAAAGCGACTCCCCCCAACTGGAACAGATGCGGTGGTCTGCCATCCTCGGACTGGCACTGGCCGCGTTCTCGTTCCTGGTATTGATTGGGCCGGCCTGGTGGTTTCTCCCGGTTCTGGCGACCGCCTGCTGCGGTCTAGCCCTGTGGGGACTCGACCCCGAATTACGAGCGCGTCGCCACCGCGTCGTGCCGTTGCTCGGATTATGCCTGTCGCTGTTTATCATCGGTCTGGCCCCGACGGCCCATTTTTCGCGATCCCGACACCTGGAGAGCCTCTGCAAGAAGTACGGGCGCGAGTGGATCGAAATGGTGATGCGAAAGCAGCTCCACGAGGCGCACCAAATGAGCTTGCCGATGAACGGCCGGGCGATTGATCACGACTCGATGTTGGAGCTGTACCGCAGCACGCAACGCATCGACCAGAATTTCATGTCGTTCGAGCAGAACACTGTAGTGCGACATCTGGTACTGCTCGGCGAAACCGCGGCCATCGAGTACGAAGGTATGACGGAAGCGCAGAGCAACGACGAATACGATGCGGTAACCCTGCATTATTCGGTTGTCGGCACCGCCGACGGCGCCGAACGGTCGGTCCCGCTGTCGCTGGTCTTGCGTAGAATGCGGCCGGTTGCCGGGCGCAGCAGCCACTGGGAAGTTCCCAACTTTGAGATCCGCGAACAGCCCTAGTTTTGGGTCGGGATCGCACGTGCGTCCCGCACACGATACCGAACCGTCCCCAATCTTTTTCCGCGGGCCGCGACCTGGCCAACCATCCTTTGCGCACGGGCCTCGTCTGGCGTGCGAACGCCGCAACAAGAGAAGAAAAATCGAGGGACATTCTGGATGACGACCAAACAAATCGACGAACAGATCGCGCGCTACTCGCAGGTCTGCACCAGCCTGGTCAGCGAAGTCGGTCGGGCGCTGGTGGGCCAGGAAATGATGGTTTCCCGCCTGCTGATCGGACTGTTGACGGGCGGGCATGTCCTGTTGGAAGGCGTGCCCGGACTGGCGAAAACGCTGGCGGTGCGCAGCCTGGCTCAGGCGATACAGACGGGCTTCTCCCGGATTCAGTTTACTCCCGACATGCTGCCGGCGGATGTCATCGGCACCGAAGTATTCAATCCCAAGGAGGCAACTTACAGCGTGAAGCGGGGGCCTGTATTCTCCAACCTGGTCCTGGCCGACGAGATCAACAGGGCTCCGGCCAAAGTTCAAGCGGCGCTGCTCGAGGCGATGCAGGAGCGGCAAGTGACGATCGGAAATCAGACCTTTGCCCTGGTGGAGCCGTTTCTGGTGCTGGCCACGCAGAATCCGATCGAACAAGAGGGTACCTATCCGCTTCCGGAAGCACAGGTCGATCGGTTCATGCTGAAGATTCTGGTCGGCTATCCAACGCGCGACGAGGAACGAAAAATCGTTGACCGGATGGGGGGCGGCCGGCCGCCGGCAACGCTGCAGCATGTTTCGACGCCAGAACAGATCCTGGAAGCTCGCGAGGTCGTCGAAAAGATCTGGGCCGACGAAAAAGTCCGCGATTACGTGGTCGATCTGGTGCGCACTACACGTTCGCCGTCGCAGTGCGGCATCTCCGGACTGGAAGGGATGATCGAAACGGGCGCGAGTCCGCGAGCCTCGATCTACTTGATGAAAGGAGCCCGGGCGCATGCGTTTCTGCAGGGACGAAGCTACGTCACGCCCCACGATGTCAAGGTGATCGCTCCCGACATCCTGCGGCATCGCGTGGTTCTGACCTACGAGGCGGAGGCCGAGGGGAAGACTGCGGATGACATCATTCGCAAGATACTCGACAACGTACCTGTACCTTGACCATTTCACCTTTCGTTTTGTGACGATGGCTCGATGCTCGCTCGAGACTTGATCCAGCGTGTTCGCGAAATTCAGATCCATACGGGACGGCAGGTGGCCGACGTCCTGGCTGGTCAGTATGTCTCCGTGTTTCGCGGTCGCGGCGTGGAATTCGAGGAAGTTCGACCTTACGTGCCTGGCGACGATGTGCGGACGATCGACTGGAATGTGACGGCGCGCATGGGAGAACCGTTCGTAAAGCGTTACGTCGAAGAGCGGCAGCTTTCCTTGATGCTGATGGCCGATATTTCGGCTTCCCAGGATTTTGGATCCGGGGGGCGGTCCAAGCGGGAGGCGGCGGCCGAACTTTGCGCATTGCTGGCCTTTTCCGCGACGCGCAACGACGATAAGGTCGGGCTGACGCTTTTCCACGGCGGAATCGAAAAGTACATTCCTGCCCGAAAGGGCCAGCGCCATTCGCTTCGCGTGGTGCGCGAAGTATTGGCGCATGGGACAGACGACCTGGCGACGAACGCGACGAACGTGGGTCGCCGGGCACGCTGGCTGCCCTGGGGCCGCCGGCGCGCTTGGGCACCGTCCGGGAGACAGGCGACGCATATCGCCGGCGCCATGGAATTCCTGATGTCCGTGACGACGCGCAAATCCGTCTGCTTCGTGGTCAGCGATTTCCTGGACGATGATTACCTGCCGGCCATGCGGATGGCCAACCGCAAGCACGATGTGATCGCCGTCCTGATTACGGATCCTCGAGAACTCGAATTTCCGGCCGTCGGTCTGATGCGATTGCAGGATGCCGAGACCGGTCGAAATGTCGCGGTCGACACCGGCTCCCGACAATTTCGCGATCAGGTGCGCACCTTGGGCAACCAGCGCGTCGAATCGCTGCGACGGGCGTTGGGAGCTTCCAGCATCGACTTCATTCATATCGATGCAGCCGGTTCGATTGTGGATCCCCTGGTGAAGTTCTTTCGCATGCGGGAACGGAGAATGCACCGATGAGCCTTCTCCACTTCGTTCGGCGCGCGCCGTCAAGCGCACGCGCCGCCCCGATCGCCTTCGGCTCGATCACCGCCCTCGCCCTGCTCGTGCCGACCAGCCTGGTGGCTTCATCGGCGAACGACGAGCCCTTGATTCGCTCGACCGAATCGGGACCGGTGAAGGTCGAATTGCGTCTGGAACCGGCCCGACCAACAATCGGCGACACACTGCTGTTAACGCTTACCGTGACGGCCGAGCAAGGGGTGGAACTCCTGATGCCGGAATTCGGAGAGGCACTGGAGCGGTTTACGATTGTTGACTTCGTGCCACGCGAACGCGTGGACGACGCGCGGCGCACCGTTTCGACCCAGAGGTATCGTCTGCAGCCGCCATCTTCCGGCCGGCAGCTCATTCCACCGATCATGGTCGAATATGTCGATCGTCGACCGGGCCAGCGATCGGCACCGGAGGGATTGGACGCCTACGAGGTTTTGACGGACCGATTGGAGTTTGAAGTCGGATCGGTACTGCCCGGCGACGGTGAGCTGGAGTTGCGACCGGCGCTGGGGGAACTCGGCCCACGCGCGGTGCCTTCCGAATCCAAGGGCCGCTTGCTGACAATGATCGTGGCTCTGGTGGCGATCATCGTGCCGCTGGCGATCTGGGGCGCATTGCGATGGCGTCGTCGTGCGCAGCGGCTGACCGCCTACCAGTTGGCCCGTGCCCGGCTGGATCGGTTACTTGCCAAGCCATTCCCGGGCCCACAGCAGGTCGATCCGTTCTTTGTCGAACTGTCGGCGATCGTGCGGCGGTACCTGGAGGATCGCTTTGAACTTCGAGCCCCCGAATTGACGACCGAGGAATTCCTGGTTGCCGTCGGCCAGGCGGGAGCATTTTGCCGGGAAAGTTTCTCGGCGATCTCACCGGAGCACCAGGCGTTGCTCCGCGAATTTCTGCGACTGGCAGATCTGGTGAAGTTCGCCGGGATTCAGCCCTCCAACGACGACATTCGGCAATCGATCGATGCCGCGGGAAGGTTCCTCGACGAAACCCAACAGAACGCACCGATGGTCGCCGGGATTTCCTTCGATCGTGCACCGGCGAAGGCAGGTTAGGAGCGCCGCATGGAGTTTCGCGACCCGCTGTTCATGATTCTGTTAGTTCTCATTCCGTGGTTGTTCCTGCGCGGCCTGCGGTCACCTAACCTGATTCGCTATTCGTCGTTGGACTTGCTTCGCGGGACGCCTCGATCGTTGCGTGCCCGTTTGACATTCCTGCCTTCGCTGCTGAATGCAATGGCGATGGCGTGTATGGTGGTGGCGGTCGCCGGACCGAGAACTCCGAACGCCGAAACGAAGATCAGCCGTGAGGGCATCGCCATCATGGCGGTTGTTGATCGATCGGGATCGATGCATGCACGCGATCTGGTGAAGAATGACTTGAGTGTCGATCGGCTGGCGGTGGTCAAAGACGTCTTTCGGCAGTTTGTGTTGGGCGGGCAGGCCGGTACCGGGCGTCCCGACGACATGATCGGACTGATCGCCTTCGCCGGCTACGCGGACAGCCTTTGTCCGCTCACATTGGATCATGGGAATCTGATCACGATTGCCGACGATCTGCAGATCGCGCGGCAGAGGGACGAGGACGGAACAGCGATCGGTGACGGGCTGGCGCTGGCGGTGGAGCGGATCCGGCAAAGTACGGCGAAATCGAAAGTGATTGTGTTGCTCACCGACGGCGTCAACAACACCGGGGTTGTGACTCCCGAACAGGCGGCTGATCTTGCCGCCGCGGAGCAGATTCGGGTCTACTGTATCGGAGCGGGCACGAACGGACTTGCTCCGTATCCCGTGATCGACCCGTTCAGTGGCCGGGAGAGGCTCGAACCGATCCGCGTGGAAATCGACGACGAGTCGTTGCGCAAACTGGCGGAGAAAACCGGCGGACGATTTTTCCGCGCCACCGACAAGGAAGGGCTGGCCCGCGTTTACGCCGAGATCGACCAATTGGAAAAAACGAAAGTTACGGAACAACGTTTTCTGCAGTACACGGAACATTATGCCGGCCTGTTGATGGCCGCACTGGGAATGCTTGTTGCCGCGATCGTCGGAGGCGGTACCTGGCTGCGCGCGCTGCCTTGACCGAGTCGACGTGTTCGTAGGGAACGTGATGATGAGCGATCTGTATTTTGCCGAACCGCAATGGCTGCGTGCCCTTTGGCTGCTGCCCGCGCTGCTCGCGTTCGTTTATTGGCTGGCATGGCGGGGCGACTTCGCACTGGCACGATTTTTGTCCGCCCGGATGCAGCAGCCGCTTGTCAATCGCCTGTCCGTTGCGCGTCGCAGGCTGCAGTGGGCCTGCTGGTCGTTTTCGATCGCCGGACTGCTCGTCGCGCTTGCTCGGCCGCAGTACGGACTTACATTTCAGGCCACTCCCAAGCTGGGCGCCCAGATCATCTTCTGCCTTGATGTGAGCAAGTCGATGCTTGCGGAAGACACGGTCCCGAATCGACTTGATCGCGCCAAAGCCGAGATCGCCGATCTGCTTACTTACCTGCGGGGCGACCAGGTGGGACTGATTGCGTTTGCGGGACGAGCGGCCGTGCTCTGCCCGCTGACTCCCGATTACGGATTCTTCCGATTGATTCTTGACGAAGCAGGACCGCAGAGCGTGGGTCGGGGCGGGACGCGACTCGAGGAGCCGATTCGCAAAGCCCTGCAGGGGTTCCGCACCGAAACCGACGTTTCACGCGTGCTGTTCCTGATTACGGACGGCGAGGATCACGATTCCCATCCATTGGACGCGTCCCGGGCAGCGGCCGAACGGGGGATCAAAATCCTCTCGATCGGATTCGGCGACGAGGCCGGCAGCGAACTGTTCGTCCGCGATCCGGCGACCGGCGCGCGCACCCAGGTGCGCGACGCGACGGGACGACCGGTGGTCACTCGTTTGGACGGACAGACTCTGCGCGAGATCGCCTTGGCTACCGACGGGGTGTACATTCCGGCGGCTACCGGTGCTCTCGACCTGAAATCGATCTACGACGCGCATATCGCGCCAATGGTGCGTGGGACCGGCGACGCGCGCGGCCACGCGCAGCGAAAGGATGCGTTCCAATGGCTGATCCTGGCCTCCTTCGTCTCCCTGTTTGTCTCGATACTCGCCGGATCGGGTTCGGCTCCTGAAGCGCGAGTCTCCGCAACGCTGCTGCCCTCGCTCAAGAAGGCAGCCGCCGTGGCATTGATGATTGCCCTGCAACCGATTCTGGTTGGGGCGCAGCCGCCGTCCCCAGCACTCCAGGATTCGATCGAGCCAGAACCGTCCTCGCTTGACAACCCGGCGCCAGGCAAAGAACCAGCCGACCCGCGCGACCTTTACAATCTCGCCTTGACCTATCTGTCGTCCGACTTGGATCGAGCCGAGCGGATGCTGATTTCCGCGCGACAACAGGCCGGCACCGACGGCGACGTGCGATTTCGATGCTCCTACAACCTGGGAGTACTGGACGCGGCTCGCGCCGAGCAACTGCTGCCCGACGATCCCCAGGACTCCCTCCAGAAACTGCAGCGCGCCGCCGATTGGTTCCGAGATGCGGCACGACTTCGTCCCGACCACGGCGACTCCCGCCACAATCTCGACGTGATCCTGCGCCGAGCCTTGGAATTGTCCGATTCTTTAGCGCGGAAAGACGAGCGCGATCTGACGCAGCGGCTCGACGCACTGATCGAATCCCAACGCGCGATTGTCAATTCCCTGCGACCGGTTGTGGATCAAGTCGGAACGGAGCAGAATCCCGACAGTCCGGAAACCGTCGAGCGATGGCGCAGCGAATTCCGGCAACTGGCATTGCAACAACGCAAGCTGCTGGCCGAAGGACAGTCGGTCGCGCAGGCCGCGCGCGACGAGCATTCCAATCTGGCCGCCAAGCCGCAGAACGATCGTACGCCTAAGGAACAACTCCGAATCGCCCAGCTCGATCGGCTGTTGGAATTCACGAGTCGCGCGGAACAACGCGTGGGGCAGGCCCATAGCCAATTGCGGCGGCGACAAGCCGCCCGCGCATTCCGTCGAGCCGCATCAGGACTTGTTGAATGGAAGCGAGCCCGAGATCAATTGCGTCAACCCCTGGAGATACTCGACGTCCTGCTTGCCGACGGCTCGTCGATGATCGAGTTGACCCGACAAAGAGCGAACGGTACCCCCGGGCAGTCCGCAGGGCAACTCGCTGCCTGGCTGGATGCCGAATATCTGCACGACGACGCTGCCTCGTTCCAGGAACGCTTAGGGGAATTTGTCGAGCTGTTGCGGCATGCGTTACCTGATGATTCTTCGGCTCCCAGCGGTCCCTCAACCGCCGAGCAGGTGGCAAAGGTCCAGGAGGAACGGCAGTTTGCGGAGCAAGTTCGCGAGGCACTGCCGATGTTCGATCAAGCCAAGGCGAACATGCAGAACGCCTTGGAACAGCTTGCCGACGACCACTGTGGCCAGGCGCTTGAGCTGGAAATGCAGACTCTCCTCGAACTGCGGAATGCGCGCGAGTTATTCCTCGATCTGCGGGGGGTGATTGAACTGGCCTTCGCGCGGCAGCAGTTGGTCGAACAACTGTTGCAATCGATTCTCCCTGGCGAGGTCGATTCCGGCGCACCGGAGTCAACCTCGGAAGGCCCATCGCAAGTTGATTTGCCTCCCGAACAACGCGATCAATTGCTGAAGCTGCTCAAGGAGGTCCAAAGCGAAAACCAGTCGAGAACGGTCAGGCTCGCCAAGATGCTTGAAGAGGAAATACGGAAGACCGAAACGTCGGCCCCGAATGACGGCGACGCCGAGAAAGCCGCGGCAACCCCGGGCAGCCAGGCCGCGTCCGATGCCCAGACTCGGAACGACACCACCATCGAATTGCAGCGGTTGGAGATTGCGCGAGAATTGACCGCAACAGCGAGGCAGGAGATACGGCTCGCGTTGGAGAGTCTTGAATTGCCTTCGAGCGAAGAGGCTGCCCACCCCCCGCCGGCCGATGGCGATCGGGCACATGCCGATGCGCCGGCTACCGACGTGCCGCGTTTGAACGGACCTGCTGCCGCCAGGCCGCACGTAACCAGCGCAACGCAAGCGCTTCGTGAATTGCGGCGTCTTTTCTTCTCCGTCATCGAGCACCTGCGCGAAACGGCACAGCGGCAGAGCAAACTGAATGATGACACCGAGCAAGCCATCGTGGCGCGCGGTCTGGACGAGTCCGCGACCACCGACAGCCAGAACTCCCAGCGGGACGATCTGCGGCGGTTTGGTCCGTTGATCCACCGTCAGCAGGAATTGCAATCGATTGCCATGCAGATTTCCGGCGCGCTCGACGAACAGGCATCGCAAACGACATCCCAACCGGCGATGGCGCCCCAAGCGTCAGCGCCGCAACGATCCGGCACAGATACCGACCCTCAAGTCGACGCTGCGGAGTCGACGCGCAAACTTCAGGAGGCCGCCGCTTTCGTGCGGGAGGCGACCGAAGCGATGGGCGCTGCGCGTCAGCACCTGGATGATGCAGCGCATACCGACGACGCGGATCGCGATCCTGCGAGGTTCCAGGAGGGGCGAACCTCGCAGGATCAGGCGCTGCAGAAGTTGATCGAGGCTCTACGGCGATTGCAGCCGCCCCAATCGCAAGACCCCAAACAGGACCCGCAATCAGGTCAGGACCAGCAGCAACAGCAGCAACAGCAACAGCAGCAACAGGACCAGCAGAAAGACCAACAGGACGCTTCGTCTCCCGCTTCCGATCCGGCCCGCCTGCTACAGAAGCTTCGTGATCGCGAGGCGCAACGCCGTAAGGATCGTGAGAAGCGACAGCGTGGGGGACAAGACCCGGTCGACAAGGATTGGTGAACGATGTGGCGGTACGGAAAATCATGGTGGGTCATTTTGATATTATTGTGGGCGATCGGCCTCCGCGGGCGCCTGCTTCACGGACAGGATGTGCGGCTGCGGGTTGCGGTGCAGGAGCCGCCCTATTATGTGGGCGAGCCCGCGGTAATTCAGTTTACGGTCGACGGTTTCGAGGAAGGCCCGGAGCCCAGCGTCGCCATCGACAACGGCAGCGGCGAGTTACCGTCGGGACTGCGAGCGAACATCGCGGCAATTAATCCTAGCGTGGTGTCCCAAGTGATTCAACGCAACGGACAGATCTTCCAAAGCCGGCGCGTTACCTATCAGATCCAGTACGTTGTCACCGCCGATGAACCGGGTGAATACCAGGTCGGACCGTTTCTTCTATCGCAAGGCACGCTGGAGGGCCGGGCAAAGGCGGTTTCACTCCGCTTCGGAACCGTGCCGATCGATCCGCGAATGCGCATCCGGCTGACGTTGCCCGAGCGACCGATTTACCCGGATCAACGAGTGCCTGTCGGAGTCGAGTGGTGGTTTGACGGCGAAGTCGAGAACATCCTGAAGCTGGCGATCTATTCGCCGCTGTTCGACCAATTCCACTTTGCCCCCGATCCTCCCGCGGACCGCAGAAGCTCGCAGTTGCCGATTGACACGAAGGCCGGCCGCCTGGCTTTGGCGGCCTCGGTGCGTCAGGAGCAGGACGACGACCAGCGATTTGTCGTCTTGTCCGCTCGGCGGACGTTGATCCCGGACAAACCGGGCGAGTATCTTCTGGGGCCGATCCGGGCCACGGCTCGTCGCGCGACGGAATGGGCTCGGCCTCGATCGCCGTTCGACGATATTGACGATCGCGGTTTCGGAGGCTCGCTGTTGCGCGGCTTCCTGGACGAACGCCGCCGGCCGTCGCGCACGGAATTAGGTCGAGTCGAAGGCGAACCGTTGCGCGTCACGGTCAAGCCGTTTCCGCAGGAGGGCCGCCCAGCCAGTTTTGCCGGCGCCGTGGGCAGCGGATTTTCCGTCGATGTGGCGGCCGATCGCACCGTCGTCCGGGTCGGCGATCCGATCGGCCTGCGGGTTTCCCTTCGTGGCGACGGCAACCTGGAAAACGCCGGATTGCCGAATCTGACCGCCGATGGGGGTATGGACCCGCAGCGTTTTCGCCTGCCGGATGGGGAACCTCCCGGCGCATTTGCCGACGACACCAAGACGTTTCAGATTTCGGTGCGGGTAACCGACGAAGCGGTTGACGAGATACCCGCACTGTCCTTTTCCTGGTTCGATCCGCTGACCGAAAGCTACCAGACGGCGCATTCCAAGCCGATTGCGCTGCGAGTGATGCCGGCCCGAGTTGTCTCGGCCAGCGACGTGGTGCGTTCGAGCGCCGCCGCTTCGACTCCCCATGACGAGTCCAGCGACCAACGTTCCGCATCGGGAAGTCAGGTCGCGAAAGCGGACTCGGCGAGCGACCGCAGCGCGCTGTTTCTTTTCGGCGCCGAGCTTTCCGTGGAATCCGATCCCGGCATTGTTCTGGGTTCGACGGATGGTTGGCATGAATCGATCGTTTCGCGCCTGCCGTTGACCCTGTATTTCCTGGGAGCCGTGGCCGTGGCGATCGCCGTCTGGGACCGTCGGCGGACTTCGGTCGATCCGAGGATCACGCATCAACGCAGAGTCTTGTGCGAACAACGAGCCCGAATCGAACGTGCGCGGGGCCTCGACGCCCGCGCTGCCGCACGCGAGGTCTCAGCCGCGCTGCGTCTGGTCCTGGCGGAATCGTCCGACCTGGACCGCGACGCGGCCTCCGAGCTGATTGCCCGTTGCGAATCGATCGAGTACGCGCCTCAGTCAAACGGTGATCGGCCGTTCGACGAAGCGCTCCTTACTTCCGCGCTGCGTATCACGAATGGTGGTCCAAAGTGAAGCAGTCCGCAGCAATCGCGTTGTTGGCCGTCTGGATGCTTGCCCGCCCCTTGCCGGTTCGCTCGACGACCGAAGCGGCCGACAGCAGCGCCGAACAACTTCGGAAAGCGGTATGCGAGTACCGCGCGGCCCTCGACGCGCACGAGCGTGACGAGCGTCTGGCGCGCTTTCGCACCGCCGAGAACCTCTTCCAGCGTCTGATTTCCGGCGACGCGGATCTTCGCGGAGCACGAAGTCCCGCATTGTTCGTCAACCTGGGCAACGCGGCGCTGGGAGCGGAGCGGATCGGTGCCGCGATCCTGGCCTACCGACGCGCTCTGCGACTCGACCCACAGCATGTTCGAGCCCAGCAGAATCTGCAGCATGCGCGGACGCTGCTGCCGGATTGGGTGCCGCTGCCCCGCGAAGACAACTGGGTCGATTCATTGCTCGCGGGCGCGCCGCTCGCACCTCGTCAATTTTCGATCGCATTGGCCTTCGAGTTCCTGGCGGCCGCACTATGCCTGTCGATCGCCATCCGTTGGAGGATCGGTTGGTTGCGTTCCATCGCCGTACTGTTGGCCATCGCCTGGGCTCTTTGCGGTAGCTGGTACCTTTACAAGAACGCAAGACCAGCCTACGAAGGAGCCGTCGTCAACACCGACGATCTGCTCGCGCGAAGCGCCGATTCGTCACGAGCCCCCGCCCGATTCCCCCAACCCGTGCCGGCCGGAACCGAGGTGGAACTGATGGAAACCCGCGAGGATTGGGCGCATGTTCGATTCGCCGACGGGCGGGACGGATGGCTCCCCCGCGGCGCATTGGAAACAATCGACCAATGATCAGGGGGCGGGAGTCTTTGGCGGCGACGACGTTTCTGATAGTAAGCTGTTGGCGCCAAAGACTCCCGACCCCTGCGTTATCGCTGCTTCGCGCTTTCCAGCACACGGCGGTAGATGGTGAGCGTGCCTTCGACCATGGCCTCGGCCGTAAAATGCTGCCAGGCCCGGTCGTTGGCTCGCAGCGGATCGACTCCTGGAATCGGTAATCCCTCAGCAAGCGCCTGCAGGGCGTCGCTGACCGCCTCGGCCAACGCAGATGGATTTTGAGGAGGTACCATACGCGCTACCGCCGCGCCGTCGCCGCATGGCCCCACAAGATCGGGAATTCCGCCGGCGGTGGTCGTGATGATGGGCGTTCCGGCGAACATCGCATCAATCAGTGTGGAACAGAGTCCTTCCTGGACCGACGGCATTACCATCAAGTCAGCCGCTCGGAGCAGGTCGGGCACGTCCGATCGATAACCCAGAAAGCGAAAAAACGGCTGTAGTTCGAGTCGTGCAACTTCCGTTTCCAATGGGCCTCGCAGTTCGCCATCGCCCGCACAAACCGCGATGACCTGAGGGAACCGCTTGACGACCGTTTTCAAAGCCGCCAACAGGTCGCGATGGCCCTTGGCCTCGGTGAGTGTCGCCACCGTGACCAGAAGCAATTTGTCGTCGGCGATTCCCAGGCTGGCCCGACCGCGCCGACGGTCTCCCGAGCTGGCCCGATCCGGATCGACGCCGTCGTGGACGATGGTGATCCGGGACCGATCGATACCTGACGCGCAGCAGGCCTCGGCGACGGTAGTGGACACCGGGACGACATGATTGGAAAACCATCGGTAGCGCCAAGCGGAACGGATTGGAAAATCAACGCGCCGCGCGGCGATACGGGCCGGAATGTTGAGTCCCACGCAGGCCAGGCCACCGCCGGTGAGTGCGTGGGAGTCGTGCAGGTGAATCACGTCGGGCAACCGCCGCCGCAACGCTGCGCGCATCCGGACGATCGCGGCTGGTCCGCGTCCGCCGCCCGGCAGCTCCTGGACGGAAAACTCCGCCGACTTCATGCGGATTGAGAATTCCCCTCCCGCGCGAGCGAAAATCAGATTTTCATGTCCCCGAGCGCGCAGGCCTTCACACAACAACCTCGCCTGCTCTTCTCCGCCATGCCAGCCGCGCTGCGTGCTGACGTGGGCGACGGTCAGTCGACCCGTGGCAGCCGCTCCCGCCGGCAGGTTGCGGGAGTCACCTTCGTCCATGATGGCCATTCCGATCCTGTTGCTGCTCCGCGGTTCCATGCTCGTTTGCGCGCTCCGTCCCCGGCCAATCTTAGCAAACTTTGCCCGCCGCGTCTGTTTCGCTTGCCGCGAGACGAGCCGCTGCATCCTCTCGTCATGGCACGTCATCCCGCTTGTCGTCGATTTTGGCCTGCCCGATCGTCGAAGTCCCATTGCCGTTCTCGCGCGGACCCGCCGCGCAGGAACCACTCCCTCACGTCTTCACACCCATCGACGGCAGTACGTAACGATTCGCCAGAAACCAGGCCACAAGCACACCGATCAGAATTCCAATGTCTCGCATGATTCAACTCCTCACTACCTCGCGTATCGTCGCAAGGCCCTTCCTGGCCGGCGACTTGCCAACACGAACATCTCCATCGACACCGCTCACGACGACCGACATGAAACTGGCGACGTACCCTCGGGTGTCGTGGGGTTCGCTTCACGATTCGACGCGCCGGACCGCAAATGCTCGTTCATTTTCTCGACGCCGGTTCACACTTCTAGACGGGCCAGGAGGCCCTTCCTACCGGGCCCTTCCTACCGGCCCCCTCCTACCTTGCGGTTCGGAAGCTTGTTATTTCAAAGCCACAAACCGCACGCAAACCGGATTGGGAACCGGGATGCTCGATTCGGTCGGGTTCAATTCGCCGGTTTTCTGATCGATGCGGAAAACGATCAAATTGCCCCCGGATTGGTTCGCCACCAGCATGTACTTGCCGGTTGGCTCAATAGCGAAGTTGCGCGGGGTCTTGATGCCGCGACTCTGGTGGCCGACCGCGGCCAGTTCCCGCGTTTTCGAGTCAATCGAAAAAATCGCGATCGAGTTATACGGATCGCGGTTGGAAACGTAGACAAATCGGCCCGACGGGTGAACGACGGTCTCGGCGGTACTGCCACCGTTACGCGTCGCGTCTTTGGGCAGCGTCGAAAGCACTTGCTTGCGAGTCATGGAGCCCTTGGCCGCATCGTAATCGCAGGCGATGATCGTCAGGTCGGTTTCGCCGTTGACGTAAGCGCTCTTGCCATCGGGGTGCCAGGCAAAGTGCCGCGGACCGGCACCTTGAGGCGTGTCGAATGCCCCGTGCCGCTTCAGCGTGCCCTGGGAAGCGTCAAAGGCGTAGATCAACACTTGATCCAATCCCAGATCGCAACAGAAAGCGAACTTATTTGCTTTGTCCAGATGAATCGAATGACCATGCTTGCGTTTCCCCTCGTGCTGCTGAAACGACGTCGCCTTACCGAGTCGGCCGTCCGCGTCGATTGGCAGGCAGATGCAGCTTCCTCCCGTATAGTTAGCAGCCAACACGAATTTTCCCGTTGGGTCGACGACCAGGTGGCACGGCGCGCCACCCTGCGATGGCTGTGAGTTAAGCACCGCCAGCTTCCCGGAGGCGCCATCGATCGACAGCGCACTGATCGTTGCAGCGCCTTCGTTCACCGCGTACATGAACTTGCCGTTAGGATGAAATGCCAGAAACGACGGGTCGTTGGTCTCGCCTGCCACTGTTGCGGGCGTCAACGCTCCCGTCCGCAAATCGAATTCGCACTGGTAGATCCCCTTGCTCTCACCACTGGTATAGGTACCAAGATAAACGCGGTACTTTTCCTGACCGTTCGACGGCGTGGCGGACACGAGCGACAAAGAAAACAGCAGGACGATCGTTGACAGTATTCTGGACGTCATGGATGCGATCTCCGAGTATTTCCGGGCGACGTGGAATGCAAATGTGACTGAGGATTGTCGCCGAATCCAGTTGACCGGTCTACCGTGGGTCACCGTTTTTGACCCAAACCGGGTGGCCGGACTTATCCGCCATCATCCGCGAGGATGATGGCCACAAGTGGGTCGATTTCCTACCATGGAGTCTCGGAGAGACGGGCATGTTTTCAATTCAGGGACCGCGCGGACGGCTTTGCGATCGGAGTTCGCGTCGCGAGCTGCTGACGATCGGTGGCTCAACATTGCTCGGACTCAGTTTGACCGATCTTTTGCGGTTGGAAGCGGCAGGCGAAACATCGCGTGCCCAGCCGGTTGGCTTCGGGCGAGCCGACTCCGTCGTCCTGGTCTATTTACAAGGTTCCCCTAGCCATATCGACCTATGGGACCCGAAACCCGATGCGCCGCTGGAGATTCGCGGCGAATTCAAGCCGATCGCGACCAACACTCCGGGTCTGTTCCTGGGCGAGGTCCTGCCAAAGCTAGCGCAGCAATCCCAGCATTTCACGGTCGTGCGTTCGATCGGAGTCGACCCGAAAGGACTGCGCAACCATGGCGCGGCGATCTACATGATGCTTACCGGCCATGACCCGACGAATTTCTCGCCCACAGGACTGGCCCAGCCACCATCGCGCAACGATCTCCCTTCCCTGGGAGCGAACATCGCCCGCTATCGGCCAGCCGAGCGGGACAGTTTCAGCAACGTGGCGCTGTGTGGGCCTGTGTTGGAAGGCAAGGAGAGCGGCGTAGCGCAATCGGCCGGACTGCTTGGACCGGCCTATGACCCGTACCGCGTTTACGACGATCCGACGCGGCCAATCCAACTCACAGGATTCTCGCTCCCCGCCGACATGCCGCTGGAGCGACTCGTTTCCCGCGTCGACTTGAGGAGAAAGTTAGATGAGTCGTTCGCCGAACTGCGACAGCGTCACACATCCTTCGATGCGCACTATGACTGCGCGTTGGCGCTGGTTCAATCGTCGCGAGCGATCGGCGCATTTCACCTGGAGTCGGAAAAGCCGGAATTGCGAGAACGGTACGGCATGACGAAATTCGGGCAAAGTTTGCTGCTAGCGCGACGACTAATCGAAGCCGGCACGCGATTTGTCCAGGTCACCTGGCCCGCTCGATCCGACGACGAACCGATGCCTGGTCCGGACGGATCATGGGACACGCACCGCAACAATTTCCCGATGTTGCGCGAGCATCGTTGCCCGATTTTCGACCATTCGTTGTCGGGCTTTCTCGAGGACATGGCCGCGCGCGGCTTATTGCAACGCACACTGGTCGTGGCGGTGGGAGAGTTTGGTCGCTCGCCGAAAATCGGCGCGCCCACCACCGACAACGTCGGACCTGGCGGGCGGGATCATTGGCCGGAGTGCTACAGTTTTCTGATTGCCGGAGGCGGCACACAGCCGGGCCAGATTTACGGGCAATCCGATCGCCACGGCGGCTGGCCGAAGCTGGACCCCGTCCATCCGTACGATCTGGTGGCCACGATCTTCCATAGCCTGGGCATCGATCCACGCACGGAATATTACGACACGTTGCGGCGTCCCCGACAGCTCGTGCAGCGCGGCAAGCCACTGCTGGGCCTTTTCTAGTTGAATCACCATGCGACTGCTGCTGGAATATACCCCCGATTCCGGTTCGACCGCATCGATCTGGCTCTCGGTCGATCAGGCAGTCACCATCGGACGCACCGCCAAGGCCGATAACGTCATCGCTCACGACGCGCAGATGTCGTCGCTCCATTTTCGCGTCGAATGCGGGCAAGCGGGGGGCCGCGTCCGCGACCTCGCCAGTACCAACCGTACCTTCCTCAACGGTCAAAAAATCGTCGACGCCGTTATCCGCGACGGTGACTGCCTTTTGGCCGGATCGACGAAGTTGGCTGTGAGAATTGAATCGATGCGGGGGACGGATCCCGTCGAATCTCCGCGCGAAAGTTGCGCCGCCCTTGTTCCTCGTCACCCGCCGAAAAACGGCTCGCAAAACCGTTGAAGTAGCGGATCGATCCGTCCGATCGCTCGATGCTCACCGTCACATTCTTGCCGACGATCTCGTTGTGTTTTATGTCCGGCTGCTCGGAGATCATGTCCAGGGTGAAATGAAACAACTTTGATATTTCCTCACGACCGGAAAAAGCGGTGACGAGCAGCGCGTTGGGGCCCAGCGGCGTTCCCAGCTTGATCTGGCGGTTTTCTTGCGTCAGTGGCATCGGAACCCCTCTCCAATCGTATCGTCGATTCGATGGTGGCGGCCCGCTACGGAATCGGTGCAAGCCGGGCAAAGTACCGCAAAGCGCTGGAAAAGGTAACGGTCAGGCTGGCCGATTCCACACGGCGCCGCAATGCTCCCGTTATCGTCAGAGGGGGATGATGGTTGCGACAAATCCGTCCATAATCTTCAATTTGCCGCTCGACGTAGGCTGGCCGATCAGCCGGCTGCGGCAAGGTCGAGATCGAATGTGACCGGTTCGAGTGTGCCGACCTGATCGGTGTCCGGGCAGCTCGCCGAGTAGGAATCCGACATGCCAACATCGTTCTTCAGGCCTGATCAAAGCTTGCGGCTCGTGTTTGCCGGAATCGCCGGCATGACACTTACGCTCGTCCTCGCCGTAACGCAGTCAACAGCCGCCGAATCGACGCGGAAATTCAACGTCGTTTTCATCGCGATCGATGACCAGAACGACTGGATCGGACATTTGGACGGGCATCCTCTGGCGCGGACGCCGCATCTCGATCGGCTGGCCGAACGTGGAACGACGTTTCTCAACGCACATTGCCAGGCGCCGCTTTGCAACCCGTCGCGCACCAGCCTGTTACTCGGCCTGCGTCCCAGCACCACGGGAATCTATGGCCTTGCCCCCTGGTTTCGAACCGTCGACGGATTGCGGCATCGCGTTACCTTGCCGCAACATTTTCACGCTCACGGTTATCGCACGCTGACCGCGGGAAAGATCTTTCATGGCGGCGCGGGAAACGCCGCGGCCAGGGCGGAGGAGTTTGACGTTTGGGGACCGGCGGGAGGCATCGGCGCCGTCCCACCCCAGAAACTGGTCGGTGAGACCCCGATGGGCAACCACCCGTTGATGGACTGGGGGTGTTTTCCGCACCGCGACGAGGATAAAGGTGACTACCAGGTCGCGAGCTGGGCTGTGGAACAGATTCGTGGCGCGGACCCGCAGCAGCCATTCTTCCTCGCCGCGGGCTTTTTCCTGCCGCACGTCCCCTGCTACGCGACGCAGCGCTGGTTTGACCTTTTTCCCGACGATGACCGTTTGCTCCCACCGATCAAGCACGACGATCGCCTCGACGTACCGCGGTTCGCATGGTACCTGCACTGGCGGCTGCCGGAACCGAGGTTGGGATGGATCAGGGAAAATCAGCAGTGGCGGCAGTTGACGCGCAGTTATCTGGCGTGCACCAGCTTTGTCGATGCTCAGATCGGGCGCATTATCGACGCGGTGGACGAATCCGGTTTTGCCGACCGAACCATCATCCTGGTCTGGAGCGATCATGGCTGGCATCTCGGTGAAAAGGAAATTACCGGCAAGAATTCGCTCTGGGAGCGCAGCACGCGCGTGCCGCTGATTTTTGCCGGGCCCGGGGTGAGTCGCGGTGGTCGTTGCACGCGACCGGTCGAGTTGCTTGACATCTATCCCACACTTCTCGAGCTGTGTGGAATTGCTTCGCGGGATGATCTGGAGGGAATCAGTCTTGGCCCCCTATTGCGGAACGCGAGCGCCGCGCGCGAACGGCCCGCAGTGACCAGCCACAATCCGGGCAATCATTCCGTACGCAGCGAACGGTGGCGCTACATTCGCTACGCCGACGCCAGCGAAGAATTGTACGACCATGATTCGGATCCCCACGAATGGTCCAATCGGGCCTCCGACGTCGGTTTTGCGGACCTGAAAATCGATCTGCGCCGCTGGCTGCCGGCGATCGACGCACGGCCGGCCCCGGGAAGTGCCCAGCGGGTTCTGGTTTACGATCGGTCCAGCGACGAAGCGAACTGGGAAGGCGAGCCGATTCATCGGACCGACCCCATTCCAAAGTGAGTTGGCCTGCCGATAAAGTCGCCCTGACTTACTTATTTTCTCTGGATCTGGCATTGTGTAGCGACCGGGACTGTTCCGATAAACTCGCGCCGTGTCCCGCGTCGAAACAAGCGGACATGGAGGCTGCGACGGGCGTCCTGCCGCCCCTTAAGTTGCCTCTGGAGTTGCCCCCGTCTTTCCCGCCGGCGCGTCAAGGAAGTACATCGTGACTCGGCTTACCATCATTGTTCCTTACTCGGTAGACCGCTCGCAGCAACAACGCGGAGTGGAACTGCTGGAAGATACTTTGGTGTCGGTGCTGGAGCATCGGCCCCCGAGTTGCCAGTTGATTGTGGCCCACGACGGCAGTTATGCCGACCCGTACGCACTCCAGGGGGAGGTTGAGT
Source organism: Planctomycetota bacterium (assembly GCA_016872775.1). Taxonomy (GTDB): domain Bacteria; phylum Planctomycetota; class Planctomycetia; order Pirellulales; family Pirellulaceae; genus VGZA01. The sequence goes on from VGZA01000007.1 coordinate 27,803, forward strand.
ACCTGGTCGATCGCGGATCAAGAAGCCGCGTCGATCTCATCAATCACGCGCTCCCTCAATCCACTTCCGAGATTGCACACATTCTCGCTCCCGGCGTCTTGGTCAAAGACGATTGGAGCGACGGAGTCGAGCAGCTGTTCCGCGACAGTCGAGTGGCATCCGCCAGCCCGTGCATCGTTCGCAAAGACGCACCCGACCGGCTGGTGCATCTCGGTCTGGAATACGGCGGGGGCGGAGCACGCCTGCTGGTTGCTGCCGGTCGCACGGTGAGCGACAAGCGATGCCAGACAGCGGTTGCGTTGGGTCCAAGTCTGACGGCCGGATTCTACCGCGTGGATTCGGTGCTGGCGGCGGGAGGATTCGCAGGCTGCGTAGGCGATGAGTTGGCCGATCTTGACATGGCGTTAACACTCCATGCGCGCGGTTTCCGCAGCGTGGTGGCCGGCAGTTGCCGAGTGGTTGCGGACGGTGAATCGGATCGGGCTGCCGGCTTTCATGGCGGACGCTGCCTGGAACGGTTGTTCTGGCGACACTTGAATCACCACGGCTTGGTCCGGTCGTTCGTCGCTCATCCACTTTCCGTGTTGGGGCGCGCGGTCGGAGACATTCCGCATCCTGGATCGGTGCTGCAGCTGTTTGGCCGCACGCTGGCTTGGTTGGAATGGTCGACACACCGGCAATTCCGGCTTTCGCTGCAGGCAGCGGAAACGCGAAAGGAACTCGAAGAGCCCGCCGCGACTCTCTCGATCCGAGACCATCAGGCAGGCCTTTCCCGCACTCATTTGTCCGATGCGCCACGTGACAGCCGCCGCGCTGCTTAAGTACTCGTCCAGAAACAAAACCGCAAAGTGTAGGACGGACATCCTGTCCGTCCTACAGTCTTGATTTCGGAGCGGCCCTAAGAACGGAAATTGAGGCGCTACGCAGCACTAGCCGCGGAAGCGTCCAGCAACCAGGGTTATGTTCTGCCCGCCGAAGCCAAAGCTGTTCTTGAGCGTCACGTCGCAGCGGGTTTCACGGGCCACGTTGGGGACGTAGTCCAGGTCGCAGAGTGGATCCGGATTTTCGTAGTTGATTGTCGGCGGCAGGACATTGTCGCGAATCGCCAACAGGCAGACGATCAATTCGGTCACTCCGGCGGCCGCGATCAGATGCCCCATCATGCTTTTCGTGCTGGAAACCGGCGTCTGCATCGCCCGTTCACCGAACACTTCCTTGCAGGCGACCGTTTCCACCCTGTCGTTGACTGTGGTGCTGGTGCCGTGAGCGTTGACGTAGTCGACGGCCGACGGGTCGAGCCTGGCGTCGCGCAATGCCATCCGCATGCAGGCGATCGCCCCGCGCCCTTCCGGATGTATATCGGTGATCCGGTAGGCGTCGGCCGTCGAGCCGTACCCCAGGATCTCGCCGTAGATTCGAGCGCCCCGCCGTTTCGCCCTTTCCATTTCCTCGAGGACGACCGTTCCCGCGCCTTCGCCGAGCACAAATCCGTCGCGCAGGCGATCGAACGGCCGGGAGGCTTTGGTGGGATTTTCATTATTGGTCGACAAGGCGGTCAGCAGATTGAATCCGGTCACGCCGAACGGATGAATCATGCTGTGTGTGCCGCCGGAGAGCATCACATCGGCATCACCGCGCCGGATCATCTCGGTGGCTTCTCCCACCGCCTGGCAACTCGCCGCGCAGGCCGTAAGGCAGTTCAGGTTCGGGCCCTGGGCGTTGAACAAACCGGCCAGATGGCCTGCGGGCATGTTCGGTTCCTGTTCCAGTTCCGTTTCCGCAACCAGCGTCGCCAGCCCTTCCCGGGTAAACTTCGCCAGGTCCAGTCCCTTGCCGTCCGGGGCGCCATCCAGGGCAGCAGTCATCATGCGCGCGAACGAAATGAAATCCTGGTTTCCTTCACCGCTACCGAGATAAATACCGAATCGCGTGGGGTCGAGCGAGCCGTCCAGAACTCCAGATTCGTCGATGGCCTGGCGCGCGGCACCCGCGGCAAAACGAGTATGTCGACCACGGCGCTGCCATAGCACGGGGTCCTCGCCAACCTGCGAAATGTCCCAGTTCTTGATTTCCGCTGAGATTTTCGTGGGAAAGTTGCTGGCGTCGAAGATGGTCGTGTAACGGACGCCCGATTGACCTTCCTTGAGCGCATTCCACATCGTTTCGACATCATTGCCGAGCGGATTGATACAGCCGATGCCTGTGATCACAACTCGACGTCGCATTCGCCTACCCCCTCCTCTCCGACTTCCGCGCCGCTCAAGTCGTCGCTTCCAACAGGTGGACCGGAATATCCAGCGGCGATCCATCCTCTTTCCGTCCGACCGAATACAGTCCCAGCAACCGCAGCATACCGAGAAACGTTGCCGGCTCAAACAGGTCGACACCTTCAAAACGGTCGTCCAGGTAGGCAAACATCAGTTCGACTTCCGCCTGCAGTTCCGTGCCACGTCGGGATTCACCCCGGCAGATGGCACCGTCGCTTTTCAGGTCGACGATCGCAGCATCGTACGTCAACGTGTCTCCGGGCTGCGCCAGAAAGTGAAACGTGGCCCGCGAAACTTTCGCCAGCACGACTCGTTCGCGAAACCCGCTATGTTCCGCGACCAACAATCCGCCAGTCTGCGCAATCCCCTCGACGACCAGGGACTGGGGGTAAATCGGCATTCCCGGAAGGTAGTCGGTCAGGTAGTCCTCTGCCAGCGAAAAGTTCTTTGTCGCGACAGCTCGACGCCCCCGTTCAAAGCTCACAAACCGGTCAATCCAGAACCAGCGCATCGCCCCCTCTCAACCGCTTACGCCGACTTTGCGCTCAATGTAACGGCACATATCGTTGACGGTCAGCAAGTTGGGGAATTCCTGAACCACAGGATTGGCCTCAAACTTGCGCAAATCAGCGAATGGCATGCGCGATTTCAGCTCGGCGACACCCGCTTCCGTGACCCGCCCATCCTTCACGTACTGGGCATTGGTGAGAATATCCTCGGGAAAAAGCTCGGAACGGGGTATCTCGATGCCGAAGGCCTTCTCCAGTCGGAAGACGATATCCAGAAAATCAATCGACTCGGCCCCCAAATCACCGACCATGGTGGCCTCGGCAGTTACCTCGTCTTCATCCACGGCAAGGGCTTCCACCAGCGCGGTCTGAACCTTTTGGAAAACTTCTTCTTTCGTAGGCATCTCTGGACTCGACCTCCGGTAATTCGAATAGAAAAGAGTTGCTAGGAATCGGCGTGCCGATTCCGCAACGACGTGGGCTGAAACAACAGTCGGTAGATTTCACGCAGGCGACGCGTCAGCTGTGCATCCGTGACCGCGGACTCCACTCCACGGTCGGCCAGGTTGTATCGTTCGAGGATCAATCGACCCCCGACGGCAACGGCATCGCCGAGCATTCCTTGAGTTTTCAATGTGGTCGTTGTTTCGTCTTGTTTGATGATCTCGCTGGAGATCGCCAGGGTCTGTCCCGGCTGCACAAATCCGCCGTAACGCACATTGCGGGCTTCTTTGAGGACGACCATCGAATGTCGAAAATCCTCGCTGGCGCGAATCAGCCAGGCGCTGGCCTGGTACATCGATTCCAGCATCAGTACCCCCGGCATTACCGGAAAACGGGGAAAATGGTCCTGCAAGTACTCTTCCGCCAAGCTCAAGCATTTAAGGGCCTGGATCGACTTTCCAGGGTCCAGGCTCGTAATTCGGTCAATCAACGAAAAATGCATGGAACAGCTATCAACGGGCAATTCGGTAGCAAGGCCTGGACGGCCGTCTTGTCGGGAATTCAAAGGAAAACAATATACAGTGCGCGATGGCGGCCCACAACCGATCTTGCGGAGGCCGGCCAGTCGCCAGCCGGGGCGCACTTTGCGCGGTAGCGTGTTTCGTGTTAACAAAAGGGGGGGGTAAATTTGGTCCGTCGGATTCGGTCCGCTGATAAATTGTGCAAAGCAGGGTGCCAGGGATGGCAACAAGCAAGGAATTTCAGGATCGTTTGCGGCAGGCGGTGCGTGAGGTGGTACGAAAAATTTTTGGCAGAGGGGGATTTGCCAGACGGTGATCCAAATGAGGCTCTGTTCACCAAAATTGAGACCTTATCGCTGACTGCTGGCGATGCTGTTAGCCTAGAAGTATTCGAGCAGCAATTGGCGAAGTGCGGCATAGGAAACCCACACTGTCCCCACTGCGGCTCTGAGGGATGGCGAGTCAAACAGCGAGACCGTACGGTCCAAACGCGGCGCGGATTAGACGTGCCGCTGGACGAGCAGGAGTACTACTGCCCCGGTTGTCGCCGGGCTTTTTTTCCCTCGGTCCAAAGTTCTGGGCCTGGACGTGGACTATGACTACCGTCCAACGGCCTGGAAGAAGATAGCGTATGCGGGCACTCAGTCGGCAAGTTTTCCGCAAGGCTCGCAAGATCTGAAAGAGTCGTCGAATTAGACGCTTCGCCGGAGCGCGTGCGTCGCGCGTGCGTCGCGCGACGGAGCGGGTTGGCGATGAACGAGTGGCGGAGCGTGATGCCCCGGCGGCTGCGTTCGAAGCACTGCCGATCCCCGAACGACGAACGGTGCCCACCGATCAACCGACGCCTGTCGTGGCCTGCGTGCAGATGGATGGGGGGCGGCTGCAATTCTTCGACAGAGCGGAACCCCAACGGAATGAAGACGACACATTCCGGCGCGAAATGAAAGTGAGTTGTTTGTGGAGCATGACCAGTACCGTCTCGACGGAAGACCCTTGTCCGCAATTGCCGAAGTCGTTTGTCGATCCGGAGCGGATGCGCAAAATGGTGCGGGAAATCAAGGGGTTTTCGGGGCCAGACTCCTTGGCTGAGGACCAGACCGAGGACTCGACGGAAGAGCCACGCATCGACGATCGTCCAGGACGTCCCAAGCCATTGGCTCGCAGTGTCGTTGCATCGCGTCGCACGGTCGAAGCGTTCGGCCCACTCCTGGCGAGTGAGGCGCACCAGCGACGCTTCGCGGCTGCAGAACGCCAAGCGTTTGTCGCGGACGGCTCCGACACCAATTGGGGTGTGTGGCGCAAGCACTTCTTCGACTATGCGCCAATCCTCGACTTCATTCACGCGTTGACGCATGTCGACGCCGCAGGCATGGCCGGTCGAAGACTGAAAGAAGGATGGGGAGCATGCCGGGCTTAACGTTTCGCAGATGAACGGCGATGCGGCCAGTTTGACTTCGGGTAGTATGGTGGAGACGCTCGAATATGCCTACGACTTGGGCAAGCAGTTGACGAGCGCATCCGATTCCGACAGCGACTACGCGGTTACCTTCGACAACCTGGGACGCGTGTTGACGGTCAACAATTCCGGGACGTCGGGCGTTCCGACCGTCGTGTTGACCTCGGCATACGACACATCGGGGAACCGCACCAGTCTTTCGTCGACCATCAACAGCACGGCCGACCTGAAGAACACCTACACCTTCGACGGCTTGAACTGCATAACGCGCGTCGACCAGCAAGGTCAGACGGGCGGCAACACGGTGGCCGAGAAGCGGGTCGACTTCAGTTACAACGCGCTGGGCCAATTCACAACCATCGCGCGGTACAAGGCGGTGGCGGGCGGGACGAGCAACGAAGTGGCGACCAGCAGTTTTAACTACGACACATTGGAGCGGCTCACGGAACTCGCGCACAAGAAGGGCGCCTCGACAAACCTGTTCACGCCTTACTCCTGGACGTTCGACGCCTTGAGCCGCGTGACCGGCGTGACGTCGCAGGGCGGCACGACGTCGTACAGTTACGATGTGACCAGCCAACTCACGGCGGCCGATCACCGCTACCAGACCGATGAGTCATTCTGTTCATGCTACAGCCCTTTTCCAGTCGTTAACAAATATACTGCTGTACACGTTGCAAGTAGCTTTCGGGACATCCTGGCGAGGTTAGGTGACGGGATATGGACGGTGGCTTCCGAAGCGGCGCGGCGTGTTTTTTAGCCGCGTAATCGCATCGCGATGCATCGGTCACGTTCGTTGGGAACCGTCAATAAACACCGCATTGGAAACAGGTTATACTTGAAGCCGAGTAGGGAGGACCGAAAACCGATGCAATCTCGATCGCTGTTGCCGATATGGTTCGTTTGGGTGTCCGCGTTTCTTGCTAGCGGGTGGGCAGGACGAAGTGATTTCGTGGCGGGCGCAGAAATTGATTACCAGCGCGAGATTGCGCCGATTCTGAACGAGCATTGCACGCATTGTCACGGAGCCGATGCGGCCCAGCGTCAAAATGGTCTGCGGTTGGATCGACGCGACGAGGCGCTGCGGGGGGGAGATTCGGGCAAGGCGGCGATTGTGCCAGGCAAGCCGGATCAGAGCGAGCTGATACGGCGGATCACAACCGCGGATCAGGACGAAATGATGCCACCGGCGTCGGAGAAGAAGCGGTTGACGGCGGCGCAGATCGATTTGTTGACGGGCTGGATCGCGGCGGGCGCCGCCTTTGCTGATCACTGGGCCTTCATCGCGCCGCACCAATCCCCCATGCCCGACAACGGGCCACGGCACCCCGTGGACGCGCTGGTGGAAAAGAACCTCCGAGCGCAGGGGCTGACGCCGACCGGAAGGGCCCCCGCGGCGACCCTCTGCCGCCGTCTCTATCTCGACTTGATCGGTTTGCCACCAACCCCGGCCGAATTGGCGGAATTCGAACGCGTGGGTATCGCTGCCACGATCGAGCAATTGCTGCGGAGCGAACGCTACGGCGAGAAGTGGGCGCGGCACTGGCTGGATGTCGCGCGTTACTCGGATACCAACGGCTATGAAAAGGACATGCCGCGCGAGCAATGGAGCTGGCGGGACTGGGTAATCGATGCGCTCAATCGCGACCTGCCGTACGATCAATTCCTGATCGAGCAGATTGCCGGAGACCTGCTGCCCAACGCCACCCAGGAACAGCGAATCGCCACGGGGTTCCTGCGGAACAGCATGATCAACGAGGAAGGGGCGATCGTGCCCGAGCAGTTCCGGATGGTCGAGATGTTCGACCGGATGGACTGTATCGGCAAGGCGGTACTCGGACTGACCACGCAATGTGCCCAATGCCACTCCCACAAGTTCGATCCGATCACTCAGTCCGAATACTACGGAATGTTCGCGTTCCTCAACAATTCCTACGAAGCGCGCTCCTGGGTCTACGCGCCAGACCAGCGGCAGCAACTGGCAAAAATTGAGGCGGAACTGCGGGACCTGGAACAGCAGGTTAAGGCCAAGCACCCCGATTGGGAACAGAAGCTGGCTGCCTGGGAGCGCGCGATGACGGCACAGCGTACCGAATGGACGCCGATCGAAGCGACCCTGCTGGAGAGTATCAGTGGCTTGAATCATCCGACTCAGGAGTCGGACAAGTCGATCCTCATGCTCGGCCACACCAGCGCGGATGTATTTTTCGTTTCCGCTCCGGAACTGAGCGGGGTGACCGGACTGCGATTGGAAGCGTTGAACCATGGCGATCTTCCGCACCGTGGGCCGGGCCGGAGCAATCTCGGCACTTGGGCGATCTTGGAAATGGACGTCCTTGTCCGGCCTCCCGATTCGCAGAATTGGGAGAAGTTGAAACTGCAGAATGCGACGACCGATTTTTCCGAACCGGATCAGAAGTCAGCGGATGGAAAAAAGAGCAGCGGGCCGGTCGCCTACTTGATTGACGGCACGGACGATACGAGTTGGCGGGCCGATCGCGGGAACGGGCATCGCAACCAGCCTTCGGTTGCGGTGGTCCAATTCGAAAAGCCGCTGGAATTTCCCGCCGGCACACAATTGAAGGTTGTGCTGCGGATGGGCGACATGCTGGGTTGTTGCCGCGTCAGTTTGACCAAGGCGCCGAACCCCTCCGCGCCGCCGGTCGCGCACGCGGCGAACCTGGCGCTGGAATCGCCGTCGGAGCGGCGTACAGAGACCGAGCGCAAAGCGATCTTCTCGGCCTGGCGCAAGTCGATGGATGACCTGCAGGCGTTGAATGAGCAGATCGATGGCAAGTTACGCGAACTGCCGGCCGCTCGCACCTCGGTCCTGCATCTGGCGGAGCGAGAACCGTGGAATTTGCGCCGCACGCATTCCCTGGAACGAGGCAACTGGGACCAGCCTCGCCAGGAGATCGCGCCGCACGTCCCGACCGCGTTCCATCCGTTGCCGACCACGGGCCCGCACAGCACCGACTCCACGCCCGGCCGCTTGCGCTTCGCGCGCTGGCTGGCCGACGCGGAGTCGCCGTTGACGGCGCGGGTGGCCGTGAATCGCGTCTGGCAGGCAATTTTCGGCACCGGACTGGTCGAGACGGCCGAGGATTTCGGCACGCGCGCCGCCGTGCCCGAGCATCGTGAATTGCTCGACTGGCTGGCGGTCGATTTCATGCGGCATGGTTGGAGCCAGAAGCATTTGATTGCCACGATCTTGAGCAGCGCGACCTATCAACGCGACTCGCGGCTCACCCCGCAGCTTGCCGAACGCGATCCCCGTAATCGCTGGCTTGCGCGTGGGCCCCGTTTCCGAGCCGACGGGGAAGTGGTTCGGGATATCGCGCTCTCCGTTTCCGGTCTGATCGCGCATCGCATCGGGGGCCCGGGCGTCATCCCGCCAGTACCGCAGAATGTGCTCGATTACAACTACACCTATCCAAGCTACTGGAAGCCCACGGAAGGACCCGATCGCTATCGCCGCGCCGTCTACCTGTTTCGCAAACGGTCGATGCCCGACCCGGTGATGAACAGCTTCGATGCGCCCAACGGCGATTTTTCCTGCGCGAGACGCATTCGCTCGAACACGCCCCTGGCGGCGCTCACCGGGTTGAACGAGCCGATTTTCGTCGAGGCGGCGCAGGCATTGGCACTGCGCGTACTGCGGGAGGCGGGCAAAGACGACGGGCCGCGCATTGACTACGCCTACCTGCTCTGCACCGCTCGAAAGCCCCACGACGCGGAACGATCGGAACTGCTGGCGCTTTTGAAGGAACAGCGGCAGCGAATCGCCGACGGCTGGCTGAACGCCCGTGAAATCGCGACCGGGGACGCGACGCGGCTTCCGCAGTTGCCGGAGGGCTGCACGCCGCAGGACGCGGCGGCCTGGACCATCGCGGCGCGTGTGATGTTGAATCTGGACGAGACAATTTCCAAGAACTGATCGGCAGCGAGGTACGGTATGGGATCGTCGACTCTCTCCCGGGAACTGCATGAATTGCGCGGGTCCCTGCTGCGCCGGCGCTGGTTCCTGCGCGAGTGCGGCGTCGGCCTGGCGGGAATCGCCGCGCATTGCTTGTTGTCTGAATCGGCCCGCGCGGATGCTCGCGATGCATCGAACGACCCGCGCGATGCAACGCGCGTCCTCGCCCCACGCCCGCCCCATTTTGCGGCGAAGGCCCGACGCGTTATCTACATGTTTAATGCAGGTGGTCCTAGTCAATTGGAGCTCTATGATCATAAACCGGAACTGACAAAACGGAACGGCCAATTGCCGCCGGCGGAACTGCTCCATGGCTACCGCGCCGCTTTCATCAACCCCAATTCGGCTCTGCTCGGACCGAAGTACAAATTCCAGCCGCACGGTAAATGTGGCATGGAACTCAGCGAACTCCTGCCGCACACCGCCGAGATCGCCGACCGGATCTGCCTGGTCCGGTCGCTGCAGACCGACGCGGTCAACCATGCCCCGGCCCAGATCCTGATGAACACCGGTTCCTCGCAGTTCGGGCGGCCGAGTTTCGGCGCATGGACGCTTTATGGCCTGGGCAGCGAATCCGCCGACCTGCCAGGATTCGTCGTCCTGACCAGCGCCAAAGGCACCAGCGGCGGCGCGAGCAACTATGGCGCCGGGTTTCTGCCGACCGCCTACGGCGGCATTCCTTTCCGCGGCGCGGGCGATCCCGTGCTCTACCTTTCCAACCCGCGTGGCATCGATGAGCAAGCCCAGCGCGCTTCACTCGAAACACTGCGACGATTGAACGAGCAGACGCTGCGTGAACTGGCCGATCCGGAAACGGCCGCCCGGATCCAGAACTACGAAATGGCTTACCGGCTGCAGACCAGCGCGCCGGAATTAATGGACCTCTCCCAGGAGTCGCGCGAAACGCTCGATCTGTACGGTGTCAAGGATCCCAAGGAGGCAAGCTACGCCCGCAACTGCCTGCTCGCCCGACGGTTGATCGAACGAGGCGTACGGTTTGTGCAGCTGTTCCACGAGGCGTGGGACCAGCACGGCAACCTCGCCGCCGACGTCAAGAAAAACGCCGGGGACACCGACCGAGCCAGCGCCGCACTGGTGAAAGATCTGCAGCAGCGCGGGCTGCTGAACGACACGCTGGTGATCTGGAGCGGGGAGTTCGGCCGCACCCCGATGGTCCAAGGCGGGAACGACGGCCGCGACCATCACAACCGCTGCTACAGCATCTGGCTGGCCGGCGGCGGCATCCGCGCCGGCCATGTGCACGGCGAGACCGATGAACTCGGCTTCAACGTCGCAGCGGGACTTGTCCATGTTCATGACTTGAACGCGACGTTGCTGCATGCGTTGGGGCTGGACCACACACGGTTAACGTTCCGCTTCCAGGGCCGCGACTATCGCCTGACCGATGTGCATGGAAAGATCGTGCAAGAGATCCTGGCTTGATATCAAGGAGTTGTCGATGCGTCGTCCATTTATCTTGGTTGCGTTGATTCCGGCCTGCTTGCTCGCCATCGCCGTCGTCGATCGTTTTTCGGCGGCCGATCCGAAACCGCATCTGGCGGGAATGCCGTTGCCCGAATACAGCGCGGATGGTGCGTTGCTGCGTCCCACAGGATTCGACCGTTGGGTGGTCGTCGGCACTTCGATCGGCTTGAGTTATTCCGATGATGCACCGCGGGATCCCGCCAACCCGGGGCTGTTTCACAATGTCTACCTGCAGCCGCAGGCGTTCGAGTATTATGTGCGCACCGGCGAGTTTCCCGAGCAGTCGGTGTTTATTGTGACCAATTGCCCGTCCCGTCCCGCGAAGGGGAACGGCGACGTCAATCGCCGCGGGTTCTTTGCCGACGCGACGCACGGGCTGGAAGTCTCCGTCAAGGACTCACAGCGATTCGAAGGTGGCTGGGGCTATTTCATGTTCCACGACGCCGAAGCGGCACCGCGGTCCCCGGCCGAATCCAAAAAACGAGAAGCGGTCCCGGCATTGCCGCAGCGCGACTGTTTCGACTGCCACGCCGAACATGCGCGACAAGACAACGTCTTCACCCAGTTCTATTCGGTGCTGAACAGCGCCCGCGCCAACCGCGGTGAGTAAGTCCGGGGTCGGGAGTCTTTGGCGCCAACAACCTCACCATCAGAAAAGTCGTCGCCGCCAAAGACTCCCGACCCCTTCGCACTCCGCGTCTCACCGCGTCCTCCGCGGTAGTATTACACCTTATCCGGAATCTGGAATGCTCCGCGACCGGATCGTTTCATCAGCGCGGTGGCTTCTGCGTCGCCGGTGATCGCGAGATTCTCGGCGTCAAAGTTCAGCGTCCGGCCGACGCGGTACGAGAGGTTGCCCAGGTGCGCGAGCAACGTGGAGCGATGTCCTTCGGCGATGTCGCATTGCGGCGTGCTGCCGGACTTGATGCAGCTCAGGAAATTCTCGATGTGCGGAATGTCGCTGAACGCGACCTGCTTGTCGAACAGGACTTCGTTCTTGCGACCCACAACGCGCCAGCCTCGACGCCCGATCACCATGTATCCCTCCGTGCCGTAGAACGCGACACCGTTTTCGAATCCCTCCTGCACATAGTTGGACCAGAGTCGTTGCTCGTAGACCAGAATCGCTTGCTGCTTCGGGAAGCGAAAAGTGACGATCTGGGTGTCGGGCGTCTCCTGGATGTCGCCGGCGAAATGCAGCTTGTCCGCCATCGCGTGGACCTCGGTCGGATAATCGACGCCGAGTCCCCAACGCGCGATATCCAGATCGTGGACGCCGTCATTGCCCATGTCCCCCGTGCCGTAGTCCCACATCCAGCGCCAACCGTAAGTGTAGCGATTCGCGTTGAAGGGTCGTTCCGGCGCGGGTCCTTGCCAGATGTCCCAGTCGAGTCCCGTTGGGACGGGCGAGTCGGGGACTTCGGGCACGCGTCGGCGGAGCTGGCTGTTCCAGGCTTTCGCCATATGCAGTTTGCCGAGTTTCCCCGCGCGAAGAAGTTCCATCGCCTCGAGGTAATGCGGTACGCTGCGGCTCTGTGTACCGACCTGAACAACCCGATTGTACTTGCGGGCGGCGGCCACCATCTGCTGGCCTTCGAATGGGTTGTGGCTGATCGGCTTTTCGACATAAACATGTTTGCCGGCCTGGCACCCCCAGATCGTTGCCAGGGCATGCCAGTGGTCAGGCGTGGCGACCACGATGGCGTCGACCGACTTGTCGTCGAGTACTCTTCGCAGGTCGGTTACGGCCTTGGGTTCCGACTTCTGCACGTCGCTGATCTGCTTTGCATAGCCGCCCAGCAGAGGCTCATTGACGTCACAGATATGAGTGACTTGCGCCTCGGGCCGTCCGGCGAAATCGGTACCGAGGCCTCGACCTCGTCCGCGCACGCCGATGACGCAGACCGAAATTCGGTCGTTGGCGGCGGCCTTGGCCGGTGTCGGCGCGACCGAAAGAGTTGCGGCGGCAACAGCGCCGGCCGCGGTATGGACAAGAGCGTCACGACGATTGACGGTCAACATGGCAAAGTCTCCACAGGGAACCCTTAGAACTCTTTAAGGGAGGCCAGCCTATCACACACTCTGCCAAGTGTCAAAATCGTGCCAATTGCACGTAGCGGGTCGTTTCCGGGCGACCGAATCCGTGGCGGTTACAGCGGCCCCTACGAGGGTCTGCCACGGTCGGTCAACCTGGATCTGGCTCGCACTTCGCTACTAAATACCCGGGCGAGGCCCGAACCTTGCGCGCATCGAGAATTATCTCGGCAAATATCCGGCCGGGTTGGCATGCGAACCAGCTTGCCGCCTAATATGCGTGTGGTTTTTCACGAATCCAATTACACTCGAAACAATCGCGAGCTTTCTACAGCGGCAGCGCGCGGTCCTCCAATGGCGTCGTCACGCGCCAAGTGGCGGGGCAGTCTGGCTGCCCTCCAGACGTCGGCGTCGATTCGATGTTCGGGACAGGAATAGGCTGTCGCAGTGGCTGACATCGGTTGCTCCCCTGGAAGAGTTTGAGTTCTTGCTGCCTAGTTCGCCGCGAATCGGAAGATCTCGGAAAGTGCACGCGACTTTTTTGGGGCAGGGCAGGGGGATGTTCATTTCAACCGGCATACCGCAGAATGGTCAGCGAGCATGCTTCAGGCGAGAACTCAGGGGATGCATGCGGCCGCTGCCGATCGGCCGCACCGGTGGGTCGAGTGAACCGATTGCGAAGAGGAGTGACGGCTTTGGCGAGTGGCAATCCCGAATCGAATCCGTTTGCCGATCCCAGGTTTTCCTCAGCCGCTAATCCGTACCAGACCCCAGCCTTCGGTCCAAGCGGTCGGCAGCAGCTTGTGGCAATGGTTGCGACCAAGGTTCGTGCGCCGGCCATCGCTCTGATCGCCGTCTCGTTGCTGGGGCTCGCGGCCTCCTCTTTCAATGCAATTTACGCCGTTACCGTCCAACCGCCTCAACTTGATCCGAACGCTCCGGAGTTTGTCAAAGCGATGCAACAGGGATCGGTCGGGACGGTGGCTGCGGTCGTGCAGGGGCTGATGATCCTGTTGAACCTGGTGATTCTGGTCGGAGGAATTCAGATCTTTCGCTTTCAGTCGCGAGTATTCGGCATTGTCGCATCGATCCTGGCGATGCTGAACATCGGTACTTTCTGTTGTCTGCTGGGGTTACCGGTCGGAGTCTGGAGTTTAGTGATCCTGTTCCAGGGTGATGTGGCCCGGGCTTTTGATGCCGTCGATTGATCCTTATGGCGCTATTTTATTACGATCCGCAGGTATTGAAGCATGACACGGGCAATCACCCCGAGCGTGCGGAACGCATTATCCTGGCCGCACGACGGGCGACCGCACTCGCATCGGAAAAGCAGTGCCAGCGACCGGCCTGGAAACCGATCGGGCTGGACGATCTCCGATTGGTCCATCGTGCGGAGTATATCGACGCGGTGCGCGAAGCGTGCCGCCAGCCGGGCGCGCAGCTTGACCCGGATACCGTCGTCTGCCCCGAGTCGTTCGAGGTTGGCCGGATTGCGGCCGGCGCTGTCGTTGATGCCGTCGCGCGGCTTGCCAAGGGGGAGCAGCGGCGGGCTTTTTGTCTGATTCGGCCGCCCGGACACCATGCGCTGGTCGAACGGGCAATGGGGTTCTGTCTGTTCAACAACGTGGCGGTCGCTGCGCGCGTCGCGATCGAACGGTTCCAGCTGAACCGGGTGCTGATCGTGGACTGGGATGTGCACCACGGCAATGGAACGCAGGATATCTTCTGGAACGAACCGCGCGTCGGTTTTTTCTCCATCCATCGGCACCCTTTTTATCCCGGCACGGGACTGGAAGACGAGACGGGAGGCGACCGGGCCAAAGGCACCAAGAAGAATGTACCGGTCGCTTTCGGCACTCGCCGCGAGGACTACCAGCGGATGTTCCGGCACGCGCTCGACCAGATCGCCGAGCGCATACGTCCGGAGCTGGTCATCGTCTCGGCAGGTTTTGACGCCCATCGGCTCGACCCAATCGGCTCGCTGGAACTCGAGGCGGACGATTTTGGACCACTGACCCAGCAGGTGCTGGAGGTCGCTCGAACGCACGCACAAGGACGCATTCTCAGTGTAATGGAAGGGGGATACCATCCCGAAGCGGTCGCCGATTGTATCGACGTGCACCTGAAGGAATTCTGGAACGATTAGGCGATTATGGCATCGCGGCAAGGTGCCGCCGGTGCGAAACGGGAGGAACGCAGACTTTGGATACTCAAATTGCGGGAGGCTGTGACGGGCGCTACGAGGGGCCTGAATTGCCGCTGTTCCTCTACGGCACGGCCTGGAAGGAGGAACGAACTCGCGCGGCGACACTGCAGGCGCTGGCGGTTGGATTCCGGGGGATCGATACAGCCAATCAGCGACGTCATTACCATGAGGCGGAGGTCGGGGCCGCGATCGGAGAAGCGATTCAAGCCGGCCGGCTGCGTCGTTCCGACTTGTTCCTGCAGACGAAGTTCACCTTCCGAGCCGGGCAGGACCATCGCTTGCCGTACGACCCCGCGGTCCCTATAGCGGACCAGGTGCGGCAGTCGTTCGGCAGTTCACTCCAGCACCTTGGCGTCACGACTCTGGACTCGTATGTTCTGCACGGCCCGAGCCAACGCTTCGGACTGGGCGCCAGCGACTGGGAGGCATGGCATGCCATGGAACGGCTCCATGGGGAAGGACGGGTCGGGCAACTGGGCGTCAGCAATGTGACGTTCGATCAGCTTCGTCAATTGTCGACTTCGGCGAAAATCCAACCTCGCTTTGTCCAGAATCGTTGCTTTGCCGTGCAGCGCTGGGACGCCGACGTCCGGCGTTTGTGTAAGGAACGAGGGATCATCTACCAGGGTTTTTCGCTGCTGACGGCGAATCAGGAGTATTTGTCGTCGGCGCCGATCGCGAGCCTGGCCAGCAAATACCAGCGTACGCCGGCGCAAATCTTTTTTCGATTCGCGCTCGACGCCGGCATCTGGCCGCTGACCGGATCGACCAGCCGTGAGCATCTGCGCGAGGACCTGTCGATCGCCGACTTTCGCTTGTCCGAGTCGGAGTTCGAACTGGTCGAACGGATCGCGGTCTAGCAACTGTCCTCCCTTCTCCACCGGTATTTCTTGCTAGTAACCCATGCTCCCCTCTCCCTGTACTCTGGAAGAGGGGCCGGGGGTGAGGGAATGGAACGGGCATGCGCTACGCTACCGGCTCTTGTGCGGAACGTCGACGAGTCCCCGGGAACGTCGTCGGTATGTGGACGTTCGCGAAAGTGCGCGGCTCCACTAGGTTGTCGCGAAAAGACCGGTAGCATTGCACCACGTCTTTCCTGGCCCCCTCATCCCCGGCCCTTCTCCCCCGGAAATACCGGTGGAGAAGGGAGAACTGTAGTTTGCAGTCGGTTGAATCCGCCCTGGGGCATAGGTTACGAGCGTCTGCCGCAAGCTATGGCAATCCGCGATTCGTGGTATACTTGCGGCAGCGAGCGACTGAAGGCATCCTGCGAGGACATCGCACCATGATCCAACTTCTCGGCAATCGCAAACAGCTGTGCGATGGCATGACGCGCCGGGATCTCTTGCAGGTGGGTGGCATCGGGATGTGGGGATTGTCGCTCGGGACGGCTTCGCGCGCCGATGCCGCGACCTCCCCGTCGATCGCGCAGTTCGGAAAGGCAAAACGCTGTATATTGCTCTACCTGTTTGGAGCCGCGCCGCAGCACGAGACGTTCGATCCGAAACCAGACGCGGCGGCGGAGATTCAGGGCGAGATGAAAGCGATCGCCACGTCGCTGCCGGGGGTCCAGTTCGGCGAAGGACTGCCGCAAACCGCGGCGGTTGCCGATCGGCTGGCGATCGTCCGTTCGATGACCCACCCCTACCCGTTGCACGGCGTCGCGTACGCGCTGAGCGGCCTGCCGGTGTACACCACCGATCTGGAGACGCGGCCGCACGATGCGCAGCATTGGCCCTACATCGGTTCGATGGCGGACTACTGCTGGACGCGGCAGGCGGGTCGCAAGTCGGACGAGGTGCTGCAGCATGTCGGCCTGCCCTGGGTGCTCAATTCGCAAGTCGACGATCTGGGATTGATCGCCGGGCCCTACGCGACATTCCTTGGCCCGCGTTTCGACCCGGTCTGGACCCAGTTTCAGGGTGCGGGGGAGCGCGTGGCCCCTAAGTGTCGCCACGAGCAGCCGAAGGAATACAAGGATCCGTATGCTACCTGCGCGCGCGATTCCCGTTTTGAGTTCCGCGGTTCGGGAGCGAGGTCCGCGGAACTATCGGATGCTCGATTCGGGCTGCAGCGAGGCCTGCTGCGACAGTTTGACTCGGCGCTGCGTGACATGGAGCGATCGGTCGCGGTGCGCAATCTCGACACACAAAAGGAACTCGCGGCGAATATCCTCTCCAGCCCGTCGCTGCGCGATGCTCTGGATATTCAGCGCGAAGCGCTTTCATTGCGCGAACGGTACGGCTATACGCTGTTCGGCCAATCGTGCCTCGCCGCGCGGCGGCTGATCGAGGCCGGCAGTCGATTTGTCACCGTTTTCTGGGATGCTTACGGAACCTATTTCAGCGGCGGCTGGGACACGCACCAGAACCATTATCCTCGGTTGCGCGAATACCTGCTGCCCGGATTTGATCCCGCCTTCGCGACGCTGATCCTGGACCTCGAACAGCGCGGCCTCTTGGACGATACGCTGGTCATCTGCACGACCGAACATGGCCGCACACCCCAGATCGACTCGAAGCCGGCGGGGGCCGCTCGCCATCACTGGTCCCGCGCCTATAGTACCGTACTGGCGGGTGGCGGTGCCGCGCGTGGCGCCGTGATCGGACGCACCGACCGGCAGGGAGGCGATGTCGTGGATAGTCCGATTTCGCCGAAGGACATTCAGGCGACCGCATTGGCATTGCTTGGCATCTCTCCCGACGAGGAGGTACTCGACCGCCAGAAGCGACCGCATCGCGTCGCCGGGGATGGTCAGTTACGCGTGGAACTGCTGGGGTAGACTCGACCCAAGTCCCGGCAGTCGAAGAGGGTCCGTGCCCGTTCGCGGCGCGTCATGCACCAGGAAACTCGAAACCGACTTCCATGGACGATCTGCAACTTGTCGACGAGGCAGTCCGAGTTGCGGGTGAGTTGCAGACCAGGGCGACCGCGCTGCAGACTCCATCCGAACGGCGCCAGCAAGCGGAGCTCGACCGCATGCTGCGTAATCCGGCCGACAAGGCGACGCTGGTCCAGTTGACCGACCAGGCATTTCGTTCCCGGGTGGCCGCCAGGACCGCCGAGCAGTTCACGCACATTCTGGACGTGCAGGGAATCCCGCGCTTCTTCAGCCCGATCGACCAGGCGCTGCTGCGCGGCTTCCAGACTTTCGGCGGCCTGCTGCCGACGGTCACGGTGCCGCTGGTCAAAGCCCATCTGCAACACGAGACATCGAATGTCGTGCTGCCGGCCGAACCGGAGTTGTTGCGGGAACACCTGGCGGCGCGTCGCGCGCAAGGCGTACGGATGAATCTGAACTTCCTGGGCGAGTCGCTGATGGGCGAAGAGGAGGCCCAGCAACGTCTGAACAAGTACCTGCAGGCGTTACAGTCGCCGGAGGTCGAAGTGTTGTCGGTGAAGATTTCGACGATCTATTCGCAGATCCTGCCGATTGCCCGCGAGTTCACCCTGCGGCACCTTTGCGATCGCCTCGAGTTGCTCTACCGCGAAGCCCAACACTTGAATTATGAACGGCCCGATGGCACGCGCGTTCCCAAGTTCATCTACCTGGACATGGAGGAGTACCGCGATCTGCACCTGACGGCCGAGGCGTTCATCCGGACGTTGAGTCGGCCTGGTCTGGAGCGATGCGGCGGAGGAATCGCACTTCAGGCCTACATTCCTGATTCTTTTCTGATGCATCAGCGCATCACGACCTGGGCACAGGAACGCGTGGCGCGCGGCGGCGCTCCGATCACCATCCGCATCGTCAAGGGAGCGAATATGGAAATGGAGAGGATCGACGCCGCGCTCCACGACTGGCCCCAGACGCCCTACACCAGCAAGCGCGAAACCGACGCGAACTACAAGCGGATGCTGCATTTCGCGATGCGGCCCGACCGCCTGCGGGCAGTGCAGATCGGCATCGCATCGCACAATCTGTTTGACGTCGCGTACGGACTGGCATTGTCCGAAACGATTTCGGCGGGGGAGAGCGTCCAGTTTGAAATGCTTGAGGGCATGGCGAACCACCAACGGCGGGCATTGCTGGAAAAGTCTTCCCGCCTTTTGCTCTACGCGCCGGCCTGCCGCAAACAGGAATTCCTGAATGCGATCGGTTACCTGATCCGGCGGCTGGACGAAAACACCGGGGAAGAAAACTTCCTGCGGCATGCATTTCGACTGACGGTCGGAAGCGACGAGTGGGTTTCCCTGGAGCGGGGTTTTCGCGAGTCGTCCGGTCTGGAGATCGACAATCAGCCGCGGCGCAGGCAGAATCGGCTGACCGAAGCATTTCCGACGGCGGAACCCGAGTTCGCCTGGCGACAGTTTCACAATGAACCGGACACCGACTGGTCGCTGCCCGCGAATTCGGAATGGGCGCGGCGGATCGCCGAACGGGATGCATCCCGCTTCCATGGCCTGGTGATTCCCGCCGTGGTCGCCGCCACCGAAATCTACGACCTGCCGACCAAGGCTTGTCGCGATCCGTCGCGTCCCGGAACCGAACTCTGCCGCTATTCGCTTGCCGACTCCGCCGTGGTTGACGAGGCGGTCCAATGCGCGCGGCGCGATCCCGATGGCTGGCGATCCGGAACCGTCGACGAGCGCAGCCGGCTGCTCGGCAATGTCGCGGTCGAAATGAGGCGGCATCGCGCCGAACTGCTCTGGGCCGCGATGGTCAACGGCGGAAAACTCCTGAGTGAAGGCGATCCGGAAGTCTCCGAAGCGATCGACTTCGTCGAATTCTACCGAGCGACCGCCAGACATTTTCAGAGCCTGCGCGGGGCCAGGGCAAACGGTTGTGGCGTCGTCGTCGTCGTTCCACCCTGGAATTTTCCGATCGCCATCCCGTGTGGCGGGATCGCTGCCGCATTGGCCGCCGGCAATACCGTCATCCTCAAACCGGCATCGGACGCGGTCCTGGTAGCCTGGGAACTCTGCCAGTGTTTCTGGCGCGCGGGAGTCTCGCGGAATGTGTTGCAGTTCTTGCCCTGTGACGGCGCGGGAGCCGGCAGCCACCTGGTCAGTCACATCGACGTCGATGCCGTCATCTTGACGGGTGGAACCGATACCGCCTTGAGGATGCTGGCGTTGCGGCCGGGCCTGCGGCTCAGCGCGGAGACAGGCGGCAAGAACGCGACGATCGTCACGGCACTGGCCGACCGGGAATTGGCGATCAAACATGCCGTGCATTCCGCATTCAGCCACTCCGGTCAGAAATGTTCGGCGACTTCGCTGCTGTTGCTCGATTCCGAAATCTACGACGACCCGGAATTCAAACGGATGCTGTGCGACGCCGTACGCAGTCTGCGCGTCGGTTCGGCGCACGATTTGGCGACGCGTATCGGTCCACTGATCCGACCTCCCAGTGGCGCCTTGGAGGGCGCGTTGAAGACACTCGAACCAGGTGAGAGCTGGGCCGTGATGCCCCAGCAGATCGGCGACAATCCGTGTCTCTGGTCGCCCGGAGTCAAGTACGGAGTTTCCGCCGGCAGCCTCACCCATTGCACGGAGCTCTTTGGGCCCGTGCTGGGAGTGATGCGCTACGAGCGTCTCGCCGACGCGATCGATCGGGTGAATGCCACGGGGTATGGGTTGACCTCGGCCATTCACAGCCTCGACGAACGCGAAATTGCGACCTGGCGCGACGGCATTCGCGCCGGCAATCTCTACGTGAATCGGGGTACGACGGGCGCCGTCGTGCTGCGTCAACCGTTCGGTGGTTGGGGAAGCTCCGCGGTCGGCCCCGGCCTGAAGGCGGGCGGCTCGAACTACGTGGCGGCATTCATGAACTTTGTCGATACCCCGTTTCCCGGCAGTGGATCGGAGAACGGCATCGCGTCCGCCGATCTGGAAGTGCTCGCGAGACAGCTTGACTTGACGATCGACGAGCATGCGCGCATCGACCGCGCTATAGCAAGTTATGACTTAGCCTGGCAGGAAGAGTTTTCCTCCGAGGAAGACGTGATGTGTCTGCTGGGGCAGGATAACATCCGCCGCTACCTGCCGTTCTCGGAAATATGCGTCCGGATCGAACCTGGCGATTCACTGTTCGAAATTGTTGCCCGGGTCGCGGCGGCACGAGTCACCGGGGCCCGCGTGCTCGCCTCCTTCGCGCCCGCGGTGAGCCAGGAAGTTCGATCGCGCCTGGACCTCTGGACGGAAGCCTGGGCGGGCGGAATCGAGTTACTCGAGGAAACCGTCGATACCCTGATCGAACATCTCCACCAGCCACAACTGATACGCATTCGCTTTGCAGCTCGCGACCGCGTTGCCAGGTCGATGCGGCAGGCAGCCGCGGCCACCGGCGTCTACATCGCGGATACACCGGTCAGCAGCGAAGGCCGCGTCGAATTGCTCTGGTATCTGCGTGAACAGAGCATTTCACACGATTACCATCGCTACGGCAATCTCGGCGTGCGAGCGACCGAGGTGCGCCGGCCTTTAGTCGATCCCGTTTAGTGGCTCCAGCTCCGTGCGTCCCCTTCTGGTGGATCCCGGTTCGTGGGCGGAGGCGCCTCTGCGGTCAGTCTGGCTTCGATACCGTCAATTCCGTCCGCACCTGATCGACGCCCGGCTGGAATCCGGCAATCACCGCAAGTCGGTCGGCCTCGGACTTGCTAGAGACGCTACCCGTGAGAATCGCCGTGCGCCCTTCGACTCGGGCGATCACTTCGCTTCCGGCAAGTTCACTCAATCGCTCCGACAACTGGCGCGCCGCAGTCGCTTCCAGCTCGACGGCGACCTGGGATACGACTTCCGCATCCAACTCCAGACGAGGATAGTACATCGCGTTCTTAGCCAGGGGTGGGATCCGGGGATTGCGTGCGCCGGCTCGCGCATTCGACGCAGTTCCTCGGGCGCCCACCGCAGCGTCTGCCGTCGCAGTTCCGCCCCCCGACACCGACGGCGCAACACGCCCCACGCCCAACGACTGTTGGCTACCGACGAACCCGGCCAGGTCGGAACGGCTGGTTCCGACAAAGTCGCGTCGCGAGCGGTTGCCGCGCACAAACCGGGCCGCGCCGAGCGTGGCGTTTCCGCCAGACGACTGCGACGGCCCTGGCTGAACCTGCAACGGCTGTCCGAGTCCTCGCTGCGGTGGACGTTGCGCCGCAACCGGTTCGGCGACTGCTATTCCCAGAACGGCCGTGGCGATCGCCAACCCCGGTCGAACTTGGGCGAGTACGCTCGCGCCGCGACACACTTGTCGAAGCCTGTTTATCGAGTTCCACATGGCCGTACCCTCCATTTATTCCTGTTTGTCCGCCGACGCGAGGTTCTTCGATTCGCTCGCCGTCAGCACATCGCCGAGCGTCTGCCCCAGCGCGATCCAGTAAGGCGATTGATTCACCAGCAATTGAACTCCATCCTGTTCAATACGGTCGATGGAGACCTCGTGCGTTACCAGATCCAGCGATTCTCCCACCGTGACAATCTGGGTGGTCGCCGGAGTTCCTGCGAGAAACCAGGCCTCGACGCGGCCGCGTTTATCGGTAGTGACCGCCTGTAATCGGATTTGAGCCAACGCTTTGGAGATGCCGCGCGCAAAAAAGTTGCGGCGAACAAGATCCTGGTACGTAACTTGAGGATCCGCCTCATCGTCGGCACGTATCA
Organism: Planctomycetota bacterium; assembly: GCA_016872775.1. GTDB lineage: Bacteria > Planctomycetota > Planctomycetia > Pirellulales > Pirellulaceae > VGZA01. The sequence continues at coordinate 50,303 of VGZA01000007.1, forward strand.
GATCGCTCAGCGCGTCGGTTCGATCGGCACCGCGCAAGCTGATCGCTTCGATCGCCAGGCTGACGTCCAATTCATTGCCGGCTCCCAGCGGCACCAGGGCCAGATTGCGGATCTTGTGCAGATGTCCGGCACTCTCCAGATCGTGGATCAGGTTGACCAGTTGCGGCAACGTGGTTTTTGCCCGCAGCGAAACCGCAATCGAGTGTCCGATCAATCGCCGCTTGCGGGAACCGCCGCGGGACTTGATTTCGATGGCGGTGGGTACACCGGCGTCAATCGCCGCCGATCCCCAACGGTGCGATTCGACAAGCCCGAGCAGCCAGTCCAGGTACTGGGAGCGGGCCAGTTCGGGATCGCTTGGCAATGATCGCGTTTCAAACTGGGTCAGTCGTCGCCCCAACTTGCGGGCCGCTGCCTGCGCGTCGTGAATACTCCTCAGTTCGGCGTCCAAGTGGTCAATCTGCGCCTGGGTCTGCTGGCTCGGAAGTTCCACCCAATTCTGATAGATGCGGTCGGCGGCAATCAGCAGCAGAACCGCGGCCCCAACGCCTATCAGCAGCTTTGTTCGTGGAGTCATGGGGAGTCTCCCTTTGGCGTTACTCCCGTTTGCCCGCCCGTCTCGGGTTCTGGCCCGAGGTCGTTCACGGACGCCTTCCGCACCGTCGCTTCGGCTGCAGCCGGCCGATACGTTCGCGAACCAGGCGAACGGGGACTGAACGTCGCCCTGGTCTCGAATTGCCACGGGTAGTCATCGGCCTCTTCGTGCTGGCTCACGCGTTTGCTTGTGACCGAGTACTCGGCCGACCGCAGCGCGCCTTCCAGCTGCGCCAGCTGCTCGGGATCGCTGACATGCACGGCGATGTCGACCAGCCCGAGTTCACGGTTCGCCGATGCGGTCAGACGGCGGACGGTTGCGAACCGGCCCTCGGGCAGGCCGCGCGAAATGGTTTGCAACTGCCCCAACCAGTCGACCTGGTCCTCCAGCCATTGGTCGACCCACTTCGCCTCATCGGACTTTTCCAGGTACTTGTTGGCGACCTTCTGGTGCTCGGCGACTGCCGCCTGCTTACCCTCCAATTCCTCGCGCAAATCGGCCAGGTCGCTGGCCAGCGCATAGATTGCCAGGCAGAGCAGCGCGGCGATTCCCGCGCCGATCGCCATCCATCGTCGCCGAGTATTGGGCGGCGCGGGCGGCTGCTTGGGATGGATCATATCGATCAGCATCGAAGCATGTGCGTAGTCCCATGCGGTCCCCGCCAGCGCCGCATCCACGCGCCACGGCGGTGTGGCTTTTGGCACTTGCACGTTTTCCACGGAATCCTGCAGTCCGCCACGCTCGGAAACAGTTGCAGAATCTGTTGCAGAAACAGTTGTGGAATCTGTTGTGGAATCCGTTGTGGAATCGGCATTGCTGGCCGGTTCCGGCGTTATCGCCACTGCGCCAGGACTCGGCTCCGTGGCCGCATCCTGCTCCGCGTGGGTAAACCGCTGTGCCGCATCCGGTTCGCGTTCCGCTTCCGGCCAGTCGGACAGCGGGTGCACGCGTCGCAAGGCCGCGAACGGGTGCTCGTGCAACGCCTGCCATAACGCCTCATGTTCGTCCTCGCGCCCGAACAGAAACAGGTCGGGAGCGCCGACGCGTTCCAATCCGGTCGTCAGCGCCACGCAACGCTGAATTTCCAGCACAATCTGTTCCGCCACCGCCCGTGGATCATCGGCGGTCGCCCGTATTGTTCTGAGGAAAAGCGGCGTATCGCGGCGGCAGAGGATCAATTCCACCTCGCTGCCGTAGACGCTGATCGCGACCGACAACGAGCCGAGCAATTGACCGGTCCGTCGCAAGATTCCCAAGGGAGCCAATTGGCGCGACCCGATCGTCGCCAGGTCGAACCCGAACGGGTCGAGCAGACGGCGCCATCTTGTCAGAAGCTCGACGGGCAGCGTGAACGCCAATCCCTCCACGCCTGCTCCCGGCGTCTGGCGCGTCAGCAGAAAGTCAACGATCGGCGTCAACGTGGCGTCGCCCAGCTGCTGCTCCATCTCGCTCTGCACCAGCGCCGGGATTTCGGCGGGTTCCGCCGGCGGCAGCGAGATCGTCGTCAATTCCAACTCCGATCGGCCCAGCAGAGCGACCACACGCCCGCAATCGATCTTCTGCTCGCTCAAGTGGCTGGCGAGCTGCGCAAGCGGTTCCTCCTCCGCCAGGCGCTGCAGACTGCCACAAGCAAGCCGCCGAAGCCGATCCGCATTGCCGTCGACAACGAAATAGCGAATGGCCGAACGATCCCAATGGGCGACCACCACCGGGCGACGTCGCGTCCGCAAACGCCGCAGCGACGATCCCCAATCGCGCCGAAGTGCATCCCATCGCTGCGTGATGCCGTCGTTTGTCATCGCCTTTTCTCCCGCATCGGGCGATCCCGTTCGACTCCCTCCAACTCGGAAATCGCAAAACCGCTGTCCCATCCGTTCCAGCGCTGAAAATCTCTTACCTGAACGGGTCCTCGTTTGCCGTCCAAAGTCACCGTGCAACGAAACAGAGGACTCCGTGGATCGCGAAAGCCCACGCATTGGGCGGTGTAGACGTCGCTTCGCGAGCCGCACCAGGCATGCAAACGGGCGAACGTCGCCCGATCAACAATCCCTTCCAGCAGCAGCCAGGCCGCCGACTGTCGGCCCTCGCGCGACGCGCCCTCGCCCTGCCGCGCAGTCAAGATTCGATCGACGGTCCCCGGTTCCATTCCCGGAATCGCCAGCAGAACCTCTCGTGGAGCGTGCAGGATGTCGACCTTGCCGGTGACGCACGGACCTGAAATCACGGTGGCTTCGTCCAAGAGCCGTGCCAGGTATTCGCCGTAGCCGCCGTTGTCATCCGCAAACGGCGAATTCAGCCTGCCGCGACCTCCGTCGCGGTGAACGACTTCGACGCCGCGCCCCACGAGTTCCATCGGGTTGCGGATCGAAAATTTTGGCGCGACGCTCAGGTCAGGAGTCCATTCACTGAGCGGTATCACCGGCACAGACTTCGCGCTGCTCGCATTCGATGCGGGCGATGTTGACGCGCGGGCGGCTTGTGATACCAGGTTCGGCGCGGAAGTTGAAGCGGCCGGTCCATATTGGCGGTAGGCTATCACGTAGTTGGCCCACTCTACCGGCCAACGCTCACTGAGCTGGCGATGCAGGTCGGACAGCTCTGGATTGTTCAGATAGATGCAGGGTCGCCCGTCCCAGGTTTCGTTACGCTGACCCTGGCAGCAGGTCAACAACTGTCGCCACGGTCTCAACCCCTGCTCCGCCGAACCCGACAACGACTTCTCCAACGGATCGAGTCGATAGTTCTGGTTCAAGTCGCTACCTTGCCAGACTTCCCGCAATTGCGAACCGCCACCGGTAGCTTGCGCGCGTGCGGAAGCGACCGAGTCCAGCAGACTTGGACGGCCGAGGCTTCCGATTTGCTTTGTGCCCGCCAATCCGGCCGGCCCGTTACTGAACGTCGTGCCGATCGACGTCTGGCCCGGCGTCGACGCCATGAACAACGGAGCTGAACAATCGAGATCCGATTGGAAGGCAGCGAGCCGCGTTTCCTGCATGGCGATCAAGGCGTCGACCATCGCTTCCGTCGCGCCAGGCAGATTCATCAATGCGACTTTCGCGGCGCCAGGCTGAATTCGATTCCAGGCCAACAGCGTTGGTAAATGGAGCTTGGCGGATTCATTCTCCATCCCCAGGCGAAACGATTCGGCCTCCATTTGCGAGTTACCGGCCACCGCCTCGGCGGGCGCGAGTATACTGAACCTCCAGGTCGGCGACCGATCGTCGCCGGCATCGTCCGCAGCCACGCTGCGCCCCGCGAACAGCGCGGCGTTCGATTCGACGCCCCCGGCGGCGGATCGCTGCTGTGGCGAAACTTTTAGCACCGCTGCGGCAAACTCCACTCCACTCCAAGCCGCGAGCCGCGACTCCGCTTGCTCCCGCGCCAACCGACTCTCCACATACGCCGTGCGCATCTGATACGAAAAGCCGTAGCCCGCCAGTGCGATCAGCAGCACAATGATCATGACGACCAATAGCACCATCCCGCGCCGCTCGGGCCACGCCCGCCGCTCGGACCGCACACATTGCTCGGGCCGATTCATAGCGCACCTCGCTTCCGTCGCAACGCGGCCGACGAGGTCGGTCGTGACAGGCGGGAAGTTCGATCCGCCGCATCGCTTCCGGCCGATGATCGCGAACCGCTTGTGATCGGATGCGACGACCGGCCGCCGATCGTTGTCGCCTGGTCCAGACGGACTACGAGCGATCGCTGGAAAGACTCCTCCGCTCCGGGAAAGGCGAGTCGCGATGGATCATCGCCGATCGCACTGGACGAGCGACGGAGATCAGCCTGTGGTTCCAGCGCCGGCTCACGCGAACTGCGTTGACCATTCGTCCCCTCGCCGCCCGGCGCGATCGTACGCGACGCCGAATTCCAGTCGATGGCGACGGCGAGAGGCAGTGCTTGGCGCTGTCCGCTATCCCAATTCGCATACCAGGACCGGCCATCGCTGTAGCGAAACCGCAAGCGGGACAGTTTCGACAGGACGCGACTGTCACGCGCAGGGGCCAGGCCCTTGGGAACGGACGACTCGTCCCGCGCGCGATACAAATCGGCACTGCTTAAAGTGCGTTCTTCGACCGTCCGGTTTTCCTGCTCGCCAACGCTGGGCAAATCCAATTCCTGGACGGTGCGCCATAGTTCGCCGTGCGTCGGCGGCAACGTCGATTCCATCCCCGGCGACGGTTCGTTCGAGCGCAACCTGTATTCGGCGCGCGTCCGCCTCGGGAACGGCAGCATCGGTTTCGATCTCTCGTCGGATGCCGCAACGGTGCGAGAAATGAACTCCAGCGGATCCGAGGAGTTTACGAATTCAATCCGGAATCCGTTTTCGTCACCTTGCAAGGTTGATAATGGTTGGACGCCGAACCCAGCCAGCGATTCTCCCGCAGCGGCCGTCGAGGAAAACAGCAGGACACCGTCGGCCGGCGACCCAGAGAGATGCTGCAAGTCGTCCTGCAATTGCTCTTGAAGCAGTTGCAATTCCCGTACCCTGCGCGCCAACCCTTCGGCGCGACGTTCCGCCTGGTGAACCGAATCGAGCAACGACCAGCAGACCGCCATCAGCCCCCCAAGAAGCGCCAGCGAAATCATCAATTCCAAGAGCGTGTAACCTCGGCAGCAGCGGTTCGATGGTCGCGCGATTTGGGGATTCATGGCGCGCCCCCTAGTCCATTAGCGAACGGGGAACCTTCGGCCGAACCGCCTGCAGCGTCCGCATGGCCTGCCGTCGCAGCGGACGGATCGCTCACCCGCGCCGAAGCCGATCGACGAACCCATCGCGTCAACCGGCAACCACGCGCTGACTTGACAGTGGCTGCCTCCCGCGCGGCATGCAACGAACGGGACCCTGCTGGAAAGACTTCCACGGTCAGTACCGCGATCCCCCAGTTCTCGAGCGACTCGGAACGTGCAAGATGCGCGCGAAATTCCCATGCCGGTTGCTGCGGAAAGACTCCGTTCCGCTCGCCATCCATCTGCGACGCATCCATCGCCAGTTCATCAAGCAGTGACTGGGCCAAAAACAGGGCTTCCGCTCCCTGCTCGGCGCGCATCCCCGCGCGACTGCCATCGGCGATCAAGGCCTGAATCGCCAGCCCGCTTCCCGCGAGTACCGCCAGGGCCAGGATCACTTCCAAGAGGGAATACCCACCCGCGATCTTCAGCTTCGCCCGGCGGTGATCGTGGCCGGCGCGGCAGCACGCATCGAACAACCGTTTCATCGCGTTCCCTCCAACCCAGTCGCCTCATCGGTCAAGGGCGACGCCACGCGCCCGACCCGTCCCAGTTCGGCGAGACCGGCAACAGCATCGTAGCGCAATTCGAGTTGCCGTCCGCGGTCCCGGTCGATCAGAACTATTGAACGGCTCGTCGATCGGCCATCCGGAAGAAATACCAGCCAGGCCGACCCGCTGGCGATCTCCGGTTCCGGTAGGAGTTGGTTGCTTTCCGAAAGCAGATCGGTGACGGCAACTACCTCCACCGATTCCGGCAGGTCAAAATGGCGCATGCGTTCGGACTCAACGGCGGCGGGGTGATCCGCGTCGCGTGAGTTCGACCCACCACTCCGGGTCGATGCTCGACGCGGGGCCAAATCGGTCCGTTCCGAAATCAATTGCTGCCAGGCAGCGACCGAACCGCGTCCGGTCCGCAGCTCCAACCGCATCACGATCGGTTGGCCGCGCTGCATCGCTTCCTTCCGGGCCAGACCGATCTCCTCACGAAGGACTCCGGCGGCCCTCCTCAAACCGTCATCGGCAAGCGGGCGGCTCAAACTCGGCCAGGCGATCGCCAGCAATCCGACCATCACGATCAGAACGATGAGTAACTCCAGCAGAGTCATAGCCGCCCGGGACGCGGGCAGCGATACCGGCCTTACGGCGCCCGAATTCATGGTCAGGATTTGTTCGATCCGCGGCGCGACGGATTGCCGGACGTATTGGCGGCGTCGGCAGTGTCATCGGCGCTGCGATTCGCAATGTCATCGCTGGTGCCGACCTGCTTGTCGGGACCAGGAGAATTGATGCGCGGAAAGTCCGCTCCGTCCTCCGCCGAGTACTCGTACTGAAACTCGCTGCCCCAGGGATCAAGCGGCAACGATTTTCCCTCCAGGTACGGCCCGTCCCAGATGCTCGCCAGCCGCTCATCCTCCGGAGCGCGCATCAGCAGTTCCAATCCCTCGTCGGTCGACGGATAGGTCTTCATGTCCACCGCGTACATCTTCAGCGCGGAAGTCAGGTTTCCGATCTGGGCTTGGGCCGTCTTGATGTCAGCTTTCTTCTGCGATCCAAGCAGACGCGGCCCGACCAACGCGATAATGCCGACCAGGATGATCAACACGATCATCAGTTCCAGCAACGTCAAACCTGTTCGCCGTCCGTTGCGTTTGCGATTCGTTTTCATTGCGATTCTCCTTTTCTTGTTTGGCTCCGCACAAATCACGATCCGCTCCCTGGTCGGCGCGCGATCAGTCGACGGCCGAATTCAGGTCGAAGACCGGGAGCAATACACCTACAATTACGAACATCACCATTCCGCCGATCAGCACCAGCATCAGCGGTTCAATCATCCGTACCATGACTTCCAGTCGTCGCTCGATCTTCTGATCGATGCGATCGGCGATCTTGACCAAAACCTGATCCATCGTATTCGCTTCCTCCGCGATGCGTATCATCGCCATCACGGGTGGAGGTATCAGACCGCTTGCAGCCAGCGGTTTCGAAAGCGAATCCCCCGAAGTGATATTGTCCGCCGATTTCAGCATCACCTTTTCCAGGAGTCGGTTACCGGTCGACTCGCTGCTGATGCGCAGCGACTTCAGGATCGGCACTCCATTGTGGAGCAGTGTCCCCAACACGCGGCAGGCGCGTGAAACGGCAGCGTCGTGGAAGATGGCACCCAACCCGGGAATACGCAGCTTCCAGCGATCGATCCATTCGCGGCCCCAAGGAGTCGCGTTAAAGCGCCGCGCTCCCGCGAACAAAAGTGCCAGCATGATCGGCAATAACCAGCCGTAACGCATCAGGCCGTGGCTCACCGACAGCAGAATCACCGTGATCATCGGCAGGCCCGATCCGGTCTGTTCCAAGCGATCAAAAAACGGCTGGAATTTCGGAACCAGAAATGTCACCATCAGACCGGTGATCAACGACCCGACGGTTCCCAGAATGATTGGGTACGTGAGCGCGCCGACCACTTTGGCCCGCATCTCGTCCTGTTTCCTCAAGAATCCCGACGTCCGCTGCAGGGCATCCTCCAGGAAGGCACCTTCCAACCCCGCCCGCACCATGCTCAGAGTCAGCTCACTGAAAATTGTCGATTCCGTGGCCATCGCCTGGTCGAGATTTCTGCCGTCGGCAACCGCATCGCGTATCCGTAACACCGCGTCGCGCAGGCGATCATGGGGCGTCGCCTCCGCCAGGACCTGCAGCGATTCCAGCAGCGGCACCCCATTCGCGAGCAGGTCGGCAAGTTGCGTGCAGAGATCAGCGACATACTCCTTCCTGACGCGCCCCGCCCAGGGCCAACCGAACGATCGGCCTTGCGCGGCGTGGGGTTCCGCGACCGTCAGCGGATACAGCGACTGTTGTCGCAACCGTTGCAGCGCATCGCGACGCGAGAGTGCAGAGACCAATCCTTCGATCCGCCGCCCCTCCGCATTCTTCGCGATGTAGGCAAAATTTTGCATCGATTTCCGCCGTCACTCGCGGTCACCGGCCGTCAATCGGCTTTTGTGACCCGCAGGACTTCCTCGATCGTCGTGATCCCCTCGACCACCTTCCGCCAGCCGTCCACGCGCAGTGTCTGCATGCCCGACTGCATGGCAGCCTGCTTCAGAACCTGCGATGCCACGCGCTGCGTGGCAAGCTGGCGAATTTCGTCCGTCGCACGCAACAGTTCGTAGATCCCGATCCGGCCGCGGTACCCTGTGCCGCGGCACTTTTCGCAGCCGCCCGGCTGATAAATCGTCACCAGTTTCACATCGCGGAATTCGGCCGGAAAATCGTCCGGCACGTCGGCAGGCGCCATCTCCGCAGGACGCCGGCAATCGGGACAGAGCCGCCGCACCAAACGCTGGGCCATGACTCCTTCCACCGTGCTGGAAACCAGAAACGGCTCGACCCCCATATCGCATAATCGCATGAACGCACCCGCCGCGTCGTTCGTATGCAGGGTGCTGAAGACCAGGTGCCCTGTGAGCGATGCCTGAACGGCATTCTCCGCCGTCTCCAGATCGCGGATCTCTCCCACCAGCACCACGTCCGGGTCGTGCCGCAAGATCGCCCGCAGGCAGGCGGCAAACGTCAATCCAACCTTGTGATGCACCTGGATCTGGTTGATTCCCTCCAACTGATACTCAATCGGGTCCTCCGTGGTAACAATCTTCGTGTCCTCGGACTTGATCTCGCTGAGCGCACTGTACAGCGTCGTTGTTTTTCCCGAACCGGTCGGCCCCGTTACCAGCACGATTCCGTGCGGCAGTCGAATCAACTTCTGAAATTCCGCATACACTTCCTCGGGCATCCCGATCCCACGCAGCGAAAAAGAGAGGCTGCTCTTGTCAAGAATGCGCATCACGACGCCTTCGCCATGCAGCATCGGGATAATCGACACGCGGATGTCCACTTCGCGCCCCGCCACCCGCAACTTGATCCGGCCGTCCTGCGGTACCCGCTTCTCCGCGATATTCAACTTCGCCATGATCTTCAAGCGACTGACAATCGCCGCGCGAAATTGATTCATCTCCGGCGGAGCCGGCTGCGCCTGCAGGATCCCGTCAATCCGATAACGAATCTTGATGCCCGACTCCTGCGCCTCGATATGAATGTCGCTGGCACGCGCCTCAATCGCCTCGCTGAGGATTTCGTTTACCAGCCGCACCACCGACGCCTGCTGAGCCTGTTCCGCGTCCTCCGAGCCGTCGACATCCAATTCCTCCAGCATCTCCACGTCGCCCGACTGCGCCTTCTGCATCGCAATCAGCCCGTCAATCGTCTCCGCGCCGACTCCCAGAAACCGCTTGATATACTTGCGGACCACTTCCCCCGAGGCCACGACGGGCCGCACTTCAATTTCAAGCGACGATGAAACCGCGTCAAAAGCGTTCAGGTCAAACGGATTGCTTACGACCAGCCGCAACCACTGCTCTGATCTTTCCAGCGGAAAAACCTCGTAACGATGGATCAACTTCAGCGGGAAGCCCTCCAGCGCCTTCGACTCCACCGCCACCTCGTCCGATTCGAGGCACTCCAGGCCGAAGGCCCGCGCCGCTTCCGCCAGTAAGGCTCGCTCGTCTGGGAATTCCCACTGCTCGGCCAATCCCGCGAGCGAAGCGCGCTCCTTGAGCACCTCCGCAACCATGCGCAGCTGGTCCGCGTCCAACGTCGATTTCATCGTGATTGAATTGGAAATCATGGAATCCCTACCGTGAGTCCTTTCCAGATCATCCGACACGAGTTTCCTTCCCCCGGTCCGACCCCGTTGCCAGTAATTTTCGCCGGTTCGACAATCCGTCTTCCGTAATCCCTTCCAGGCACTAATACCTTCAGCAACCGAACGCCGGAACCGCCGCAAGCGACTCTAGCGCAGTGCGATACAGACAAAAACGGCTGCTTGAAATCCGTGCCCGATCAACAGGGCCCCAATTTATGGGGCCCGAAGTAACGGACGGCCGCGAAACCAAAACGACGCTTGCCCCATCAAGACAAGGCGATCGCTTTTGGATTCGCATTACCTCGCATCACGCACCAGGGTGCTCCTCACCCTCGACCTCGTGAAACGTCACACTCTTCCAGCAAAATTGCAGGTGGGTAAATTCAGGCGGGTCATTCACGTTAGCAAGTGTCAGGTAATCAAATCGGTCCTGTGCTTCCTGCGGAACCAAATCGGACAACACGGAATCCGATGGCAGCAGCCAACGTATCAATGACATCCGATGGAATAGACTGTACTTCCGATCGACGACTGCGTCAAGGTGGAGAACAGGCCACGGGGCAAGCCAGGCAACCTGGGCAAGGCACAAACTTCTCGCCAACGGCTCGGCCAAATCGGTAGATCCAAGTTACTTTTTCTTCGCGGGCGACGAGAGGAGTCCCGGCAGAGACTGCTTCAGGCGCGTCGTGTTCAGTTCTCGCAATTTGATCACCTCGATCCGCGTCGCCGGTTGTAGATTCGCCCGGCTGTCGAGCTGTTGCACGAACTCGGTGATTTCCCTCGCGAGTTCAGGCGGCGCCTTCAACACCAGGGCATTCGTGGTTACATCGACGCCAACGGTCAGAATCGGTCCGGCAGACGAGGCATTGATCTGCTGGATCATCGCTTTGACGTCGGAAGAGATGCCTTCGGGAATCGTCAGCGGTTTACGGCCTCCGCCCGTCGACAATTGGGATCGATAAACGTCGCGGATCACTTCCTGAACGCGACGGGCATCGGTAAATCGGAGCGGGACCAATTTGGGAGTCGAACTTTGCAAAGTGTCGGTCATATCCGATGAGTCCAGAACGCTCAAGAGCTCTTCAATGACGACGCGATCCGCGCGGTTACCATGGACGATGATCGCATTGATCCGCGGATCGGCGATGACAGTGACTCGGCCAAAGCGTGTGGTCCCCGCAACGGTCGTCTCCGAATCTCCTCGCTTGAAAAGCGCGGAAAAAAGCTGTTCCAACTGTTCTGCTCCCGCGTGTCGTAACAGGTAGATCGCGTAGTTGCCCGTGGACGCGACGGGGGCGATTTGTGGCGAAAGCGCATGTTGCAGCAGCGATTCAAACTGATCGAGTGCCTCGCGATCGTCGCTGGCCAGCGTCCAGTGTGACGCACCGCGAACGACGATGATCGGCGCCGCGTCGCGGGGCTCGCGAACGGGTGTCGGCGGTTCGGCTGTCGGCGGAACGTCGGCTTCCGCCGGTTTTGGCGTTTCGGGCGTTCGTTCTGGGTTTCGTTCGGGACCTTTTTCGGCCCCCCGGTCGCCAGCTATCGGTGCGACGACAGGGGCGGGGCCGGCGCCGGCCGGTGGATCGAACTGCGAGCCAGGCGCCGGGGCCGGCGACGGCTCTCCGAGCACGCGGATCGGATTGGGCCGGATTTGGGGCCAGACGCGGCGCAAGTCGTCCAGCGCGCGATCCAGTTGCGGATTCGCCGGAATGCTGCGGATCCGTCGCGAGGCGCCAGGACCGCTCGCCGCCGCGCCGGGGAGATTGGCTTCCCCGAGCCGGCCGAGCAGTTCGCGGACGGCGGCCAGCTGTTCGGTTGTTCCCCGCACCAGCAACTGTTGCGTGGCGTCATCGGTCGATACGGACGGTGCGTGGGCGATGGGCAGATCGGCGAACAGCGCGGAGATCGCCGATCGGACCGCGGCAGGTTCGAGCGTCTTCAGCACGAACACTTCCAGATGCCGCGGTGGCGGTTCGGACTCCTTCAGGATTTTCTCGATGGCGACGATCTGTTCGGTTCCGCCAATCACGACCAGTTGGTCCTGAAGCGCATCAAAACGCAGGTCGAGCTGCGGATGCGAATCGCGGAAAAGAGTCCGCAGCGACTCCATCAAGGCGCGTCCATCCGTACCGCGGACCTGAAACGTTCGCAATTGGCGCTCTGCCGCGGGCGCCTGCGGCTGATCGATCTGCTCGATAATCTGCCGCGCCAAGGCGTGGTCTTCCGGCATGCCGACAATAAAAACAGCGCGAACCGCATCATCGAAACTCACGCCGACCCCCGTGCGTTTCGCCAGCGCCTGCTGCAACGCCGCGGCGATCGCACGCGGTTCGACAAACCGTGCCCGTACCGTCTCCAACATCGGCGTCTTCCCCGGCGCCTGGTTCATCTTGTTGACGATCGCCGCAATCTGATCATGATCGGACGCCTTCGCCGCAACAATGATCTCACCGTTCACACTGTCGGCGCTGATCGTGGCATTCGGGAAACTGGTTGCCAACGCACGCTGCAGCGCCACCACATCCCGGTTCGACAGGCTATAGGAGCGCGATTCCTTTGCCGGCGCGGCGGGCAGCTGCGCGTTCAGGTTCCGCAGCAATTCATCGAGTTGCTTGAGCGATTCGCTCGGCCCAACCGCGATCAGCGTGTTCGTGGCCAGGTGAGGCTGCAGCACGACATTCGGCGGAAGATTGCCGCGCAGCGCCGCAACGATCGACGCCGCATCCGCCGACGATTGTTCCAGCGGGAAGACACGCATTTCCCCCCCGGCCTCCGGCGTATCGATCGCCTCAAGCTCCTCGATCACGCCGGCAATTCGATTCTGAATGTCACGGGGAGCCACGACGATCAACGTGCCGGTGGCGCTATCGATCGAGGTGGCCGCGGAGGGAAACAACGTCGCCAGCGAACTCTTCAGGCTGGCGGCCCGCGCCGGCGAAAGCGAGTACGTCTTCAATTCGGTGCGGGCCTCCGCCGCCTCCCCGAGCTGGGCAAGAGCGGCCGCGATGCGCTCATGCTGCTGCTTCGTCCCCCAGACGATCACCGTCCGCGATACCGGATCCGTACTGATCACCGCCTGGGGCGCGATCTGGGCCAGGACCGCAGGCAAGCTGACCATATCTCCCGCCGGGACAGCGAACGTCCGCACCTCGACCGACTCGCCGCCTGGAGGCCCGTTTAACCGCTCCAATGCCAGTTGCAGCTGCTGGTGATCGGGCTGACTGCCCGTGGCGATCACCCGACCCGAAGCCGCGTCGGCCGTGAACGTCATCTTCGGCCACATTGCCTGTAACGTGGGCAGCAGTGCGGCTGGCTGCACTCCCTTGAGTGGATACGCGCGCAGTTCGTCCTTGGCGACCACCAAGGCCGGCTGATCCAATTGGACCAGAGTGGCTTTCAGCTGCGCGTGATCGCGCAGTGTTCCCGTCGCCAGGATCTGCCCACGTTTGCCGTCCGCCACCAGCGTCACGTCCTTGTAGACCTGGTCCAGGAGTGTCTTGATTGCCGCGGCGTCGCCGTGCTGCAGCGTATACGCCACCACCACCCGCTGCCGCTCGACAGGAGGCGCCGTGCGCAACTGTTCCAACGCCTGCTCAAGCTCCTTTTGCCGCTCCGCCGGTCCCCACGACCAGGCGACACCGTTGGTCGAATCCAATGTCAATTGCAGCGGCGGCAACCGCTTTTCCAGGTCGGCCTTGAGTGCCGTGATCTGCGCCATCGACTCCTTCGACAGCTCGAATCGCCGCAACTCCGACGCACCCGGCAACATCGTCGCGAGCTGCGGCAGCATCGGTTCCAGTAACCGGCGGTCATCCGCCGAGCCCAACATCATCAGCCGGTTGCCACTCGCGTCAAACCAGAGCCGCGCTTCCGGTACCAGCTTGGACACCATCGCCAGCCAGGTATCATTGGCCGGTCGCTCCAGCGGGATGATCGACAATTGATCGTTTCGCGCCGCCGTCGATCCGCGCCAGCGCATGATCACCTCCTCGGCCAATTGTTGATCCGACCGAGTTCCACGAATGATCAGAACGCCCACCGCATCGTTGCCGACGACCTGGCTTCCGGGAATCATCGACCGCAACGCGGTCGCCAATGTCGTCGCCAGACTCACACCGACCTGGTAGGAACGAACCTCTTCGTCGCCCGCTCCAACTGCAACTCCCAACACCTGGAGCGCGGTGCCGATTCGCTGATGGTCGTCCGATTCCGCCGTGATCAAGACGCGCGAGGAAGCGGTGTCGGCCACCATCGTCGCACGGGGAGCGACCGCCGTAACCTGGCGCTGGAAGCCGTCCACGGTTAACCCTCCCATCCGGTATGCCACGGAGATCAGCGGCGTCAACTCGGACTGCCGCTCCAGCATCTGCTCCACGGCGTTCTTCACCGCCGTCTGCTGGTTCGGAGGCAGAAACGCGCTCAGCACGCGTGTCTTTTCATCCACCGTGATCCGCTCACTGTCGACAAGCGTCCGAATCGTCTTGGCGGTCGAAGACGGGTCGAGGTTGCCAATCGAATACGAAGCGAAGACCGGTACGCCGGGTGGAGCCGGTGCAACCGGCACAGCCGCCGGTGGAGTCACGGGTTCCGGAACTGAGGCGATCAACTGGCTGATCGTCTGCATCTTGCCGGCCGTTTCGATCACCAGCAACTGCCGGCTCTGCGGCAAGGCTACCGCCCGGCCAAACGTCCCCAGGTAGGGTCGCACTTCCTGCATGACCGACTCGACCGGTCGCGTTCCCAGCGGAAACATCACCGATACCAGCTCAAAACGACCGCGGGCTGGCAACTGCTCCAGCGTCACACGCGGCAAGAGTTCGATCGGAATCGCGTTGGATAGCTCCAGTAACAGCAGCATCCGTTCGCGCCGCACCAGCGTAAAACCGCGCGTCGCCAGCACACTGTTCAACAGGTCGATCGCCTCGGCCGCACTATACGATCGCGTATCGCCATAAGTAAACGATCCAGGCGGTACGCGATCCATCACCAAGGTAAGATTGTCCTGCCGGGCAAACCACTGCAGAACGTCGTCCCACTTCTGATCGCGGAACTGGAACTTCAGCTTGCCACCTTCCGCACGGGCCAGCCAAGCCTGCCGTTGCTCGTCCGTCAGTTGTGCGCTGATCTTATCGTCCAGCGCCGCGATCACCTTCGCTCGCTCGGCGGCGTCAGGCAACAGCCTGGCTTCCTGACGCTGCGACAACAACTCCTGGATCGCCACGCGTTGGTTGTCCGTCAACGACAACTCGGCCGCGACCTCTGGATGGATCAGACGGGCCAGATCGGGCTTTTCCTGTGCAGGTACGTCGGCGGGCCGCACCGTCAGCAGGCCGGCAATCAGCAAAATTCCAATGCGCCGCCGTAACGGAAATTGAACAGTCATAGTCTCACCCAAGGCAGGTCACGGAAATCGGGGCGGGCTCGTCAGGCGGGAATCCGTTTTCGCGCGTTCACTCATCCAGCCGAATCCCTGGCCGCCGCGCAGGCCTCTATCCTAATTCCTTTTCAGAAGCGATGCGAGTCGAATTAGCCGTGGAGCCGTCGCCTTCCCGTGCAAGAGCCTGGCCTTGGCGCTGCGCGTCACGCCGTCTCGCGGTCGCTATCCCGGAGGGGTTTTTCCGCAGCGCAGCCGTGGGTTGCCGGTACTCCGGTTACCCACGGGTACGCCCCACGCGACGCGCCGGCGGTCGAGCGCAGCGGCCCACGACACCCATCGGCCCGCCGAGACCGCAACAGACGCACCGTCGCATCTTCGGAGCTTCACCGCGCCGCATGCGTTGGCGGTGGCACACGACACGAACGCCGGCCCAATCGCCACGATGCGCCGCCGTTTCGGTCTCGGCGGCGTCGGTGGGTGCCGATGGACCGGTGCGCTCGACGCCAACTGCAGCGTCAATAATCGGCGATCGATCCGTCCTTCAGCGTTGCCCCCGGCCACTTGTACGACTGCGGCTTTTTGGATTCTTCAAGCAGGCGCGCCTCGTCCACCTCGACGCCCAGCCCCGGCCCGGGCGGAAGACTGACGTAACCTTCCGCGTCGACCTCGTACGCCATCCGCGTCACCCCCGGCGCATTGAATCCGGCATTCTGCGGGTAGAACTCGTGAATCAGCAACAGCGGTATCGAGGCCGCCACATGCAGACTGGCGGCGATTCCCAGGAATGTCGCGGTGCAATGGGGGGCCAACGGAATCATGTAGGCTTCCGCCAGCGTGGCGATCTTCTTCATCTGACTGATGCCGCCCGTATGGCAGCAATCGGGCTGCAGAATGTCGATGCAACCGTCCTGGAGATATGGGATCATTCCCCAGATCGTCCGGTCCCGCTCGCCGGTTGCGAGCGGAATATTGATCTGCTGTTTCAGGCGTTTGAATACTTCAATGTTGCCCGGCACCGCCGGCTCTTCGATAAACAGCAAGTCGTACGGCTTCAGCGCCGCCGCCAGTTGGATCAACGCCGCGGGCGGCACGGCACAGTGCGCGTCAAACATGACCGCGCCGTCGGGACCAACCTGCTCTCGGGCCCGCGCCACCGCCTGCACCATTCGGTCGATATCGGCCGGAGTGACGGCATGTTCGTAGATGCCATGCGGCGGGACCTTTTGCGCTTTGGGAGTATGATAGACGCGGATCCGGTCCCGAGTGGGACCGCCCAGCAACCGGTAGACCGGAACCTTCCAGAGCTTGCCGACAAGGTCCCACAATGCGATGTCGATCGCGGCGATCGTGTGCACCATAAAAGCGCCTCCGCGAATGTCCCGGTGCGCCCGATACAACTTCTGCCAGAGATGCTCGATCCGCGTCGGATTCTCCCCCTTGATTAATTCGAACAGCGATTCGGCCAGGACTTTCGCGGGGCGAGGATCGACGCCTTTGATGTCACCCCAGCCGCTGATTCCCAGATTTGTCTCCAGTTTCAGGTAGACGACCGGGCCCACCCAGTAGAGCCGCATCTCCGTCAAACGGATCGAACTGCCGTTGTCGGTTACCTGCGAACCGGGCAGCTGTTTACCGGCGCCGTCGTCGGCATGGATCGACCGGTTCAAAAACGCCATGCCGAACGCCGCGCTGGCGCCCCGCATGAGATTGCGGCGGCCAAACAGTTCTGCATCTGACGCGTATTCCATTTGTCGCTCCTTGCCTTGTGGAATTATTGATCGGTGGCTCCGGGTGAATCATGGCGGCGATCGATCGCCGCGATCCGCCGACGATTCCACCCGTTTCGGCTCCAGATCGGCCGGAACCCCGGCGCCAACCACAGGGTTGGGCCGCGCTGCGCATTCGCCGCCGTATGTCACGGCATAATCCGAATATCGCGGATCGGGTTCGGGGAAGTCGGTGCTGATCAACTGAGCGCCGCTCGCCAATGCCCGATCGCGGCGGCCTGCGTCGTTGGATCTCGCCTGCGCCGTCCCCTCATCCGCGCGCGTTCGAACCAGGAATCCCGCCCGCACCAACGACTGAATCTCGTCGAACCCCCGATCGGGATCGTTCCGTTTCATCCAGGCGGCCGCCGGATGATCGCTTCCGACACTGGTGAACATCAACCGCCCCCGCAGTGTCGCATCGTCGCGAAGATACGCGTCGCGTATCGCGTCCTCATTGTCCAGCAGAAACACGATCTTGCCTCTCGCCTCGCGCAAACGAGGCCAGCCCTGCCGCCGAACCGCGTCGCGCAACGTGTCAAATGCTCCGCGCACGTCGTCCGGCGCAAGAATCATTTCGCGAGGCACGATTTCGAGAATCTCCTTTTCCAGCGTCTGCAACCCGGCCAGGTCCCAGGCCACGGGCCGAAGCAGCGGCGAATAGGAGTCCTGCTTCAACTCCAGCAATACGAAGAGCGGCAGGTGTCCGGCGTGACGCAACGACCAGGCGCGCATCGTCCGCAGCGCATCCTGCAACGCGTAGACGGTCGTGCGAAAATCAAAATCGGGACTGTGAAGTATCTTGATGCCACGCCGCAACAGAACCCCCTGAGGATCGTGAGCCGCAACGTCCGCTCCCTGCCGCTGAGCCGCCACGTAGGCCAGCGGCCTGGCGAACTTGCCGCCCTCATCGTCGCGATACAGATCCAGTTCGAACAGGCGCAAACCCAGCCGATCGAGTTGCTCGTCCAACGGCCGATGCGAATAGGCGTTCGCGTCCGCTTCGCGCGGCACCACAAGCCGGATCAGCGCCATCGCCGCGGCGTCCGGTTCGACATGATAAGAATTGTGCGTGCCCAGCACCTGAATCTGATGCAGACGCGGCGATCGATCGGCGGGCGGTTCGGCGGCCGGCAACCCGATGCCCCATCGCCCGATCAGCCAACCTGCCACGACCCACAGTATCGGGACATACCAACTACGTGCTACCAATCGCGTCGATTGCCTGGACATGCCGGCTCCTTATATCAGCTATTCCTGATCAATCCAAGCCAGTGAATGGTGCTGGGCTGATAAGACTCTTCAAATCGTTTGTCTGAAACGCGTTGCGCGCGTTGACCGCTGCTCGCAAGCAACTGTCCTCCCTTCTCCACCGGTATGTCCGGGGGAAAAGGGCCAGGGATGAGAGGGCCGGAAAAAACGTGGCGAAACGCTACCGGTCTTTTCGCGACAACGCGATGCCCTGGGCACTCTGCTATTTGAGCGCAAGGCTATTCTTACCACGGTTCGTTCACACTGACGGCATTGACCGACTTTTTATCAGCCCAGGCTGGGGGGCTTCCTACGCGCTGGGGCACGATACCCCAGCCACATCCTATTCAAGATGCCCCAGCTATGCCAGAGAGTTATCCAGCGGGAACTTGCTCACGGCAACTCGGGACGTTCAATCGCGACCGCTTCGCCGGTCAACGATTCCAGAAACGCCACCAGTGCCGAGACTTCTGAAAAGCTCTGACCCGACAAGGGCGCAATATCCAGTGGCAAACCGTCATCGGCCGCCGCCGGAACACCGCGATAGTAATGGATGACGACCTCCGACAGCGAGGCGCGAGAGCCGTTGTGCATATAGGGACCGGTCTCGGCAATGTTACGCAGCGAGGGGGTCCGGAATTTTCCCTTGTCCTCCCTGTTGCCGGTCACCGCACCCAGGCCATCGTCGTCCAGTCCGATACCGATCCTGTGGAACTTGTTGTCGCTCAGCAGCGGCCCATGATGGCAGCGCACGCAGCCCGCGGCGCCCTGGAAGAGTTCCAACCCCTGGAGTGCCTCGTCGGACAATGCCGCCTTTTCGCCAAGCAGATACCGATCGAATGGCGAACGGCGGCTGACCAGCGTTCTTTGAAATGCGGCCAGAGCTTGCGCGATGCCTCGCCGCGTCACGTCCGTGCTAAAAACCGACTGGAATCGACTGCGGTACCCGGGCACCGCGTTCAGCTCCCGTTCCAGCGCGTGCAGGTCCTGGTGCATCTCGTCGGCCGATTCGATCGGCGCCAACGCCTGCTCCTCGAGCGACCGCGCGCGCCCATCCCAGAAGAGCAGGGGATAGAACCCGACATTCAAGAGTGACTGGATATTGCGGCGCAACGACTTGTCAGCATGTCCCTTTCCGAGGCGTAAACCGTCGGAAAAAGATTTTTCGGGAACGTGACACGTAGCGCAACTCATCCTGTTGTCGCCCGACAACCGCGGATCGAAGAACAGCAGACTGCCGAGCTCGACTTTCTCGGGGGTCACCGGCTGATCGATCGGGGCCGGCACCGCCGCCGGCAACGGAATCAGTGAAGGTCGGTCGGAGCGCCCCTGCGCGCCCACGATGTCCCCATCCAGCCCGATCAGGGTGACGATCATCACGATACGGCAACAGACGGGCCGCACTTCGGTCGAAAAATCGAATCGGCAATCTTTGTTCGCGATCATGGACCGCTACCACTCACCCCGTTCGTGGAACTCGCGGTCCTTATACCAGTAGTTGTCGATATGATCGTCAAGCCGGTAGCTCCCCCCACGATATCGTCGTGACTCATGATCTCGACAATATAGTTGAACGTATCGGGGGCGATGCGAAAGTCTACGTCGGCGAATGCGACGATCCGATATGCCGCACGAGCAGCCGCGACGCTTTGCAGCAACCGTGGCAAATAGTCCCGTTCGTTCCAGGCCGGAATCACCAACGACAGATCATTTTCCATCGTGCACACCTAAGGTTGGGTTGCCCCAGCCACACGGGAGATCATTCTACCTTTGCCAGATCGAGTTCGAGGCGTTTACCGTCGCGCACTTCCACGCGCAGCCGCGTCGTATCCTCCGACTGCAGGAAGCTGGGAATCTCAGTGGAGCCCGCGCCAGGGATCAGCATCTCACCGGCTCCACCGTCGCCGGCCGTGGACATGATCGACATGGAATCCTGCACAACGACCTTGTAGGCACCCGGCGGCAAGCCGAAATAATCACGGAGCGCGCCCGGAACAACGGTCATCAGATTGAAATTTCCTTGGGCATCGGTTGTTCCCTGTCCTGTCAGACCATCGCCGGACTCGGGAACAAATCGCAGGCTCTTGTTGGCCAACGGCTGCCCATTCAGCAACAATTTACCTTCGACCGGAACCCGCGCGGGAACCGCCGGCCCGCGACACCCGCTCAGCGCAAGCGCACTCCACAGCAGCAGCCAGCCGTTCTGTTGGAAGAAGTCCATCAGGGGATCTCGGAAGTTTGTCCGTCCATCATCCGAGTCAGATACCCCAGAGCGGCGAACTCGACGTTTTGATGCACGAAATGAACCGATGCGTCTCCCATCGCGAAGTGCGTTCCGTTGGGATGCAGGCTGGCCGCGGGACACCACCAGCTGCGAGCCCGGCCTGGAAACGGCGTGAATGGTGGCGACTGCCAGGATGGATGGATCCAAGGCTGGTGCCAGACATTAATGCCGCCGTACGACGGTGAGTCGGCAAACACCGGGTCGACGCCGCACATCACGTGCCCTCGATAGGCCCACGCGAACGCAGCGCCATTCACATGATATCCGGTCGTCTCACCCAGCATGAACGTATTCGACGACCCATCCAGGACGTCGGCGAACTTGCATTCACTCTCCCATCCGAACATTCGCTCCGAGGGACGATTTCCGCGTTGTACTTCCTTCCAGGTGTAATTGAGAAACATCCAGTAAGAGTCGGTGACGAAATCGTAATTGGTCTTGGCCGATCGAATTCCCGGTGCGGGCCCGTAGTGCCAGCCCTCGAGCGAGCGTTCCGCATTGCGTCGCGCGTAAGGATCGGAAGGGCAGAGGAACACGCTGATCTCCGTCTCCGAGAGGGCCGCATTGCCGTTCAAAGCGGGGTCGCCCACCAGCGCGGCGTTCGGGATCGGGGTATAACCCGTATACTGCGAACATGCCTGATCGCGATTAAATCGATCGTAGATCGGCTTCTGCTCCAGATAGGGCAGCAGCGCCACCAGACCATTTGTGCCCTTGATCTCGCCGTTCAACGGCGTGTTGTATCCTTGATTGGCACCTCTTCCCGCCGCCGGCAACGCGCCGTGCGAAGACTCGTAAGTGTGCAGCGCCAACGCGATCTGCTTGATGTTGTTCGTGCAGTGCATCCGCCGCGCGGCTTCGCGCGCCGATTGGACCGCCGGCAACAACAACGCCACTAACAGTCCGATGATGGCGATCACCACCAGCAGCTCGACCAAGGTAAATCCTCGTGAGTCGCCGCCGCAAAGTCGATCCTTGCTGCGAAATCCTCTGGGAAGTCGGTTCATCGTGCATTCTCCGCTCGCCCGTGCCGCAACTCGTCGGTATCGCGGTCCCAATCCCCGCTGCCGACGGAAAGTCTAAAGCCTATTCGGCAATATCACAACAAAAGATTGCGCAGACTACGAGATCGTACTGGTACTCCTACTCGCCCCCGTTCCCCGCTCCCCGTTTGCTGTGCGCCGTTGAAATCGTCCAAATTCTGGTGGGTACATAATCACATGCGCGCAAATAGTAACCTGTGCTCCCCTCTCCCAGTACTCTGGGAGAGCGGCCGGGGGTGAGGGAATGGAATTGGCGTTGCGTTACGAACCGGTGCGGAGGAGCTGAGGCAAGATGCCCCTGCCACGAAAGATCGGGGGCAAGATGCCCCCCGCCACAATCAGGCATGAGCGCGGATTGCGTCGATTCGTTTGCTCCGGCTCTTCGGGCTGTCGAGACTGAACGACCGTGCATCGCCGAGCTGGTCGCGGACAAACAATTCGGTCTGTCGTACCGCCTCGATCAATCGCTTGTACTTCTTGGCAAACGAGCACCAGACGATCGACTGCGACTCGACGTCATACTCCCAAAGACCGACGACGCGTCCACGGTCGATAATTGCGTGGCTGGGTAAATCTTGAAGTGCACCGCCGGCCTTGATCTCCGCGGCAAACAAGGGATGCTCCCGATCGGACGGCGCCACAAGCATCAGGTTGCGGCGATGCAGGCACATCGAATCGAGACATCCGACCAGCGCGTAGTGTGGTGACTTCGGGGCGCGGAATTCGCGGAACTGCTGAAGTTCCTCCGGGGAGATCCAGCGTTCATCGCCGTTGTCGATTGGAACCAACTGCAGCGGCTCGATCGCCGCCCGTGTGTGCCACGGGCGAGGTACTCCGAGCCCGTGCCGACGTGTCAAGGCTCTGTCTGCCCCTGCCCGGCCGGCGGAGATTCGGAGAATTGAAAGGCGTATAGTTCGGCATCGCGAAGTCGAAAACGTAGCCGAACCGGCTTGCCGATATGCGTCGAGACGTCCGCCGAATCGTTCCAGGTCACCGTGCGGTCCAAACTGTCTCCGAACTGCTCGTCGCATTCGTCGAGCGAAAAACCAGGTAACGGCTTGCCATCCTGATCGGCAAGTTCTGCGTGGAGGCTCCCGGCCGCCGAGGTTGCGAAGTTGACGGTCAAGCGCCGGCCAGAATAGAGGAATGGCTTGGTGATAAGTTCCCCGCCGGTCAACGGCGCCTTGGCCGCGACGAATCCATCCAGTCGCAGCGTAAAGCGCCGGATCGCCTCTTCGCTCCGCCAGTATTGCTCCGCCATGAAGAACGAGAACTCCTTGGGCGCACCCGGCAGTTTGCTCACCGTTTCGATCAAACCGTGCGCCGGGTAGCAGTCGCCGTAGACCCACGAACCCGGTCGCTCCGGACCGATCCGTAGAAACGCCTCCGGCCAGCGGCGAAAATGATACCCGTCGCGACTCGACATGAACACTCCATCGGTGATCGCCGTTCCAATGCGTTCGCCCGCCTTGGCCCGTATCCGGCGATGTTCCAGGTCGGGCAACGCGCGCATCGACGGCGACCAGGGCCGTTCCACGTACCGAACCGGAAATCCCAGGAACAAATGCGGAGCCCGTTCGTAGCGGCCAATACAATTTGTGTAAAACTGTTCGTTCGGCAACGGAGGATCGACCTGCAATCGTTCCGGCACCGTCCAGTTCCTGAAGTCGTCGGAAAATGCCAGCCGAATGTCGCGCAGTCCATCATGAAAATCGCGGATATAGGCGCGGTACTTGCCCGTCAGCGGATCCCAGAAGGCGACATTCTGGCTGTCGAAAGCGCCGCGCGTGATGATCGGCTTGTCGCCCAGCCGCTCCCAGCGCAATCCGTCCGGCGACCGCCAGGCGATCAACCCGTCTTTCGACTGCCCAATCGCCTTGTAACGCGCTTCGGGCGAGCAGGACGGATGCTCGTCACGAAACGGCGTGAAGTTGTCGTAGACTCCCGTCACCACGATGTTGTTGGCTGTCGAACCGTCGACTTCGATCAAACCGAGCACCGGTTTTGTCCAGCGAATCCCATCCGTGCTCTCCGCGTAACAGATGTGATACGGGTGTGTCTTTTTCGGATCGGCCGGATCGAATTGCCAATGCGCTCCCTGATACCACATGCGGAATTTGCCCGCCTCGGCAATGATCCGGAAATAGATACATGTATTTCCTTCCCAAGGCTGATCGCAAGCGAAAACGATCTCCTGCGGTTGAGGATGCTGCAGCTCCAGCCGCACGTTGTGCAGTTGATCGATCAGCAGATCGTCGACGAACAGCTCCCTGCGCGAACCGATATCGATCGGCTTGGGCTCGGCGGCAGCAAGGGCCGCGCCGCCAATCCAAACGGCCATCCATGACACGATGAACAACAGTCGCCCTCTCATGATGCGGCTCCTTGGTAAATCGTCGATCGGCGTCGCGCGGCGGGACAGTCGGTGCTTCCGGCCGATCAGGGTTCGATCAGCGTACCGGCGATCGTCCCCCGATCACGTTCGGAGTACGGGTCGCCGGGTCTCTTCTTGGTCATTTCCTGCAAGAAGGCGATCAGATCGGCCATTTCCGCATGCCCAATCGATCGTTCAAATCCTTCGGGCATCAATGACCTTCGCGTCGACTTCAAATCTTCGATTTCACTCCTCAACAATATTACCGACTCCGCATTCTGTCTAGTCAACGTCACGCTGGTGGCGGTTTGCGCAGCGAGGAAGCCGGTGTGCGTAACACCGCTGCTATCGAGGGCAAGGTACTGCACGTAATTGGGCTGCACCGACTGGTTGGGGTCGAGAATATGCACCAGCAACGCGGCGGGGTCCTGAACCGCGTTTGGCGTCAGCCCTGGTCCGACCTGAACTCCCTTGCCACCCACCTGGTGGCAACCGGCGCACTGTTTTTCGAAAACAACCGCTCCTGGCTCGACGCGCCCTTGGCGCGCCAGAGCCGGGCGATACGCTTCCACAACGGCCCGGCGGGAGGACGAAGCGGCTTGTGCGAAGACTCGCTCCGCCCGAGTGCGAATCGCCGCATTCGCGTGCGTTCGCAACGCCTCTTGACGGACGAAATCGACCTCCGCCGCAGGCACTCGATCTTCGAGCGCCGCGTTCAGCCACTGCATCGTACGATCGTCGCGAGCCAACATCGTATCGAGGGCGACTCGAGCAACCTGCGGCGCGAATTGCGGCCAGAGTTCCAACAGCCGCTCGCCTAGCTGAGGGTCGGCATCTCCCGCCGAGGCCTTCATCACCGCGATTTGAATCGCCTCCGCTGCGTCTGCCGTCAGAATTTTCAACCGCACTGCCTGCGCGTATTCCAAGGGGAAACAGTTGAAGAATTCGATCGCCGCTGTCGATCCCGACGCCATCTCCGCGGCACGCTGAAAACGCTGGTTCAACCAGGCGGCCAATGGCGGCGCGAATTCGGCCGGCACCAGCCTTCGCGACACGCGCTTTCGGCCTCGCCCCAGCTCCAACAACAAGCCATCCACGATTGATTCATCACCCGTCTTGGAATAGAGGTGCAGCGCGGCAAGCGATCGCTCGATTTCCTCGATCCGATTGCGGGCCGCGACAACCTGCGCCAGCTGTCCCAGGAATGCGAGCCCGCTCTTGGTCGAGGCGAAAGATTGCGGCGCCGGCTGCGGATTCAACAACAGGTCCTCGAACAGGTCCGCGGACACGTTCGCGATGGAACTCAGAATGGCCGCCCGCATCCAGGCGTCACTCTCGTCGCGTCGAGCCAAACGGGCCAGCGCTTTCGCGGCCGTCGGTCCAGCCGCTTCGCCCAGCGAAAACGCCGCCTGGAAACGGACACCTGGATCGTCATGGTCCGCCAGTCGCGCCACACACTCCAGCACCCGCGGCTCCTGGTTCAGCTTCGGCTCCGATAATCGGATCGCCTGCGAGAGAACTCCAGGATGCGCGTCGCGCAACCCTTGCAGCAGTGTCTCCCCATCCAACGCATCCATCCCCTCCAGCGCCCAAAGTGCGTGAACCCTGGCCTGGGGCCGTTCGGAAGCACGCACCATCCGTCGCAGTGGTTCGACAGCCGATCGATCGTTGCGTTCGAAGAGTAACCGGTGCGCCGTATCGCGGCGCCAACCGTGCGGACTTTCGAATTCCGCGACTAACTCGTCGATCGTCGCACTGCCCAGTCGCGGCGGCGCCGGCGCCCGGAACCCCCGAGGCGCCAGTCGATAGATCCGGCCGTTGGCGCGACCGCTGCGAAAATCGAGATGCTTCGCCACGTCCAACGGAACATGAATCGTCTCGAGGTACTCGCGACTCATGTCCAGAAAAAACAGCGTCCCGTCCGGCGCGTTCAAGGCATTGACCGGGCGAAACCAGATGTCGGATGATCGGACCACCTCGGTATTGGGATCGACGCGCTGCGAATCAAACGTCAAGCCCTTCGGAATCAGCCGGCGGCGGTGGATCAGGTTGTTCTGACCATCGCCGACAAAGGCCTGCCCGTACCAGTCGGCGGGATAGACGCCCCCACGGTAAATCGTCACGCCGGCGGCCGCATCCACGACATGATGACTGGCACCAGCGGCCGTCGCCGGACGCTCGTTGCTATTCACACGACGGAGACTGCGGATCTGCCGCCAACGCTCGATCGGGCTGATGCGAAACACAGGTACCGGGCCCGGCGCTATGTTGTGAATGCCCGCCGGCGCCGCCATGAACGGATTGCGGGCCAGATAGTGATCCGGGAATACGATCTGCTCCAGCGGTTGCGATTCACTGCAGGTGAAGCGATGACCCCAGTCGTCGAAACTGTTGCCGAATTGCACCGTGCCAGTGACCGCCTCCAACTCCAGCGACTCAGGATGAAATCGGAAATCGCGCCCCGAGACCGGAATCGGTTTGAAGTCCGGATCGTCAACGCGAACGATCATTCCTCCGTTGGGACCGGTCGATCCGTAGATCCAATGATCGAGCCCAAACTGCAGATTGTTGACCATTCCCTGCTGGTTCCCCGTGCCAAATCCGGTAAAGATCCTGCGGCGCAAGTCGGCAACACCGTCGCCATCGGTGTCTTTCAGGTACCAGATATCCGGCGATGCCGCAACGAACACTCCGCCCCGCCAGGGAACAACCCCCGCCGCCCACAAGAGCTTGTCGGCGAAAACCGTCGCATGATCGATCACTCCGTCGTGATCGGTATCCGTCAACAGCCGGATCGTGCCCAACGGTTCCCGACCCTCCGCGGGCTTGAACGGATAATCGCGCATTTCACAAACGTAGAGCCGCCCGTCTTCATCAAAAGCCGCGGCCACCGGATCGACCACCCGCGGCTCGGCCGCTACTAATTGCATCTCGAATCCGTCGACAACCTCGAACGATTTCAGCGCCTCCGAAGGGCTCAAGGGCGGCACCGGTTTTAAATACTCCCGCAACTCCTGTTCACCGATATCCAATCGCGCCGGATCGATGTCGGCGGCGGTGACCGCGCTCAGCAGCGAAAGCGGTTCGACGTCCGCAGCGAATCCTCCCTGCGCCCGGATCCGCAGCAGGACTCCACGGGCCTTTTCGAAATAGTCGAGCACGCGTGCCTTATCCCTGATTTCACGCTTCGAATGCAGCTCGATCTGACCATCAACCCGTTTCAGCCATTCATCCAGCGCCGATTGCCGGTAGGGACGCCGATTTCCGACGTAAATGTAGACGGGATTGGTGTGCGACTCCGCGTCGGGCCGGCCTCCCGACGTCGTGGACCATGCGCGAGCCGATACCCAGCAAGATTCGTTGACCGGAAGTGAATAGCGCAGTTCGTACCACTTCTGGTTCGCCCCGTCCGCGGGAATTTCGACGTGCTTCACCGTCACTCCGTTGACAATCAGATCCAGATGCCGCACCGACGTGACTTCGCAGCGCAGCCGCACCTGAATCGGAAGCTCCAACCGCTCGCCCTCCGCGACGTTGATCGTCGAACCAGGACGGCGGCCTTCCACCTCCAGCAACAGCAATGGCCCGTTCGATACGAACGACTGCCCCTTCGCCGCCGCGGCAAGCCAATCGGCCAGCGAAGGTGCGGCATCCGCGGGTCGATCGAGCCAGGCGTAGGTTCGAGCATCGCCCAGGAACCGGCAGGCGGGAAAATCGCAGCTCCCGAAGGCGGGAAAGCGATATCCGGAATTCAGGATGTGGTACCAATCGGCGAGCCCGATTTCGCGATAGATGCCGAACTGCAACAACTCCACGCCGTGCAACGTCCCCAAGGCGGCATCGGCATAGATTTCGCGCGAATAACCGCCGTGCGCCATGATTGCAACGCCCCCCGCCGCCATCACCTCGGCCGACGTCGGACCAAACGACAATTCGTCGTCGAGATTGAACTTCCGGCCCTCGTGGACAATCCGATCCTGCAGGAAATACATGATGTGCCCATAGTGCACGCTGCGAAATTCCTGCCCGGAAACGATCGAGACACCGTTGCGCGTTCGAATCGAGTTCGGACCAAAGCCGCGGAACTGCGGCGAGTCCATCTCCGACATCGTGCCGTCGTACGGCCCCGCGGGCTCGTTGTAGGCCAGCAGCGCCGCGAAGGCGATATCCTCCGCGGCCAGCAGATCGAAAGCAACGTCTTCGTCCTGCTTGCTGGTTCGAGGGAAATGCAGGTGCAGATCGCCACCAAAGTAACCCAGTTCCGACATCGGCGCCGTCCTGCGCAACGCGGCGTCGATCCGCGTCGATTCCCCCGCACCGATCGTGACCGATCGCGAAACCGGCGCATATTCCCAGCCCTTGGCGACTTCCAGACGAACCGTCCCCGACGGCACGAGGACTTCCGATTCACCCGTGGAGTAAAAATACCTGCCGAGGTACCGCCAGGGCGCTTTCTCCGCGCGGTTTCCCCAATCGCCCTGATTGGGCCATTTGCCCGTCATCGCATACGGCGATAGGCGGTTCTTCTCGGGCTGATAATAGTGCCCGTCGGGACCGACCACAGCGATCCGGCACGGCGTCGGCTTGCCGGTCGCAACGTCGACGACAACAATCTTGATTGACGCGGTTCCCTCGCCTGGCGACAGAAACCGGACCTTTCCCTCGCGCTCAAAACCGGGCGGCGTAAAAAAGAACGACTCTCCCTCCGGCTCGACCG
Organism: Planctomycetota bacterium; assembly: GCA_016872775.1. GTDB lineage: Bacteria > Planctomycetota > Planctomycetia > Pirellulales > Pirellulaceae > VGZA01. The sequence continues at coordinate 79,142 of VGZA01000007.1, forward strand.
ATCGCTCCTGTCCTCGTGACACCGATCCCTGCGGGCACGCAACGAGCGCAATCGTCAACAGCAAAATCGGTCGGATCCAGTTTCGCACAACCACCACCGTTCTCCTCGCACGCCCCGTTCAGAACCGAGACGATTTTAACCGTCGCCGCCACCAAGAGGGATAGACCATCAGTAAAACGAAACTTGTTTCCTTAAAAAGGGTCGCAAGCAAAGCCGCACCGAGTACAGCAAGACCACAAGAACCGCTTCAAAAAGCGTTCCCACCCCGCCGCGACGCCACATCGCCACGCAATCTCGAAACAAGTTTCGAGCTACGACAAGCTACGCCCCAACACCGGCGAAAACACACGTAGACATATCGATGCTCGTCTCGGGATCTGATACCATGGCACAACCCATCCGAGAACAGGATCCACTGACGTAAAGCGAGACGATAATGAGTTCCCAATCCCAGAGCGAATCCGATCCGAGCGGTTCGAGAATCGGCGCGGAGTCACCAAGAGTCGGAGTAATCATGGGGAGCAAATCGGATTGGGAGACAATGCGTCACGCTTCCGAAATGCTCAGCCAACTTGGGGTCGCGCACGAGTGCCGTGTCGTCTCGGCGCATCGAACGCCGCAGTGGATGTGCGATTATGCTCGCACCGCCAAAGAGCGCAGCCTGCGAGTAATCATCGCCGGAGCCGGCGGCGCCGCCCATTTGCCAGGGATGGTCGCCGCACAGACAACATTGCCAGTGCTGGGGGTGCCGGTCCAGAGTCGCGCGCTTCAAGGACTCGATTCGCTGCTGTCGATCGTGCAGATGCCGGGCGGCATTCCTGTTGGAACGTTGGCCATTGGTGAGGCGGGGGCCAGGAATGCCGCACTGCTCGCGGCCAGGATACTCGCGTTGTCGGATGCAGCGTTGGACGCGCGGCTGACCGAGTTCCATCAACGCCAGACGCAACTTGTCCTTGAGGATACGTTGCCATGAGTTTTCGGGTTCTTCCGGGGTCGGTTATCGGCGTCTTGGGGAGCGGTCAGTTAGGGCGAATGTTCGCCATCGCGGCGCGTCAAATGGGATACCGCGTCCACGTGCTGTCGCCGGAGGATGATACGCCAACGGGCCAGGTCGCGGATCATGAGGTCAAGGCGGACTACGATGATTTGGATGCGGTCGCCTCTTTTGCGCGGGGCGTGGATGTAATCACGTACGAGTTTGAGAACATCCCCGTATCGGCGACGAACGCAGCCGCACGATACGTCCCAACCTTGCCCTCCGGCACGGTACTTCACACGACGCAGAATCGACTGCGCGAGAAGAACTTCCTGCGTTCGGCAGGCCTTCCAGTGACGCCATTTGCCGCCATTGGCGGGATCAGCGACATCGACTCCGCGGCCACCGCGATCGGCCTGCCTGCGATCATGAAAACGGCGAGCTGGGGCTACGATGGCAAGGGGCAAGTCTGTATCGACTCCCAGGAGCAGCTGCAGCAGGCTTGGCGCGCGCTGGGCGCCAGCGAGGCGGTCCTTGAACGACGTGTTGATCTCGCGGGCGAGCTCTCGGTGATCGCGGTTCGAGGCGTGCAGGGCGAAATTGTATGCTTCGATCCGATCAGTAATATCCACCGGAATCAGATTCTGGATATCTCCTCGGCGCCCGCCGACATTTCGCCCCAGATCGCCGCCCAGGCGATCGAAATCGCGCGAACAGTGATGACCAGGTTGGAGGTCGTTGGGGTGGTGTGCGTTGAGTATTTCTTGTCGTCGAGGGGTGAATTGTTGATCAACGAATTAGCACCACGCCCCCACAACTCCGGACATCTCACGATCGACGCTCACGTGACCAGCCAGTTCGAACAGCAAGTCCGCGCCGTTTGTGGACTGCCGTTGGGCTCGACGGCCCAATTGAGCCCCGCGGCCATGGCGAATCTGCTTGGCGATCTCTGGGCGAACGGCGAACCAAACTGGTTCGAGGCGTGCAGCTCCCCCGCGATCAAGTTACACCTTTACGGAAAACGTACTCCGCGACCTGGCCGCAAGATGGGACATTTGACGGCCCTTGCGGAGTCGCCGCGGAGCGCCAAATCGCTGGTGGAGGAGGCGCGGCGGCGGCTGACCCAAACCGGCAGGGCCAGTGGCGCACAGGGTTGACGTTGACCGCGGGCGCACAGGCGCGCCGCAGGGCTGTACCGATCAGTGTTTACAGATCTTTCAGTGTTTATAGATCTTATGTTGGGGACGGCCCGAGAGAATCTGTTCTTTGCCCCAGTTGGTGACGTCTCGAAACGCTTGACTCCGGATAAACTCGGCGAAAGCGTTCTCGTCGGACCATTCACTGGTGATCAGATACGACGCATCATCACTGACATCTTTCCAGAGCGTGGACGTCGTGTGTCCAGGCGCGGCCTTAAGAGCGCCAATCACCGCCTGAAATTTCTGCTCGAAATCGGCCTGCTTGCCTGCCAAGACGTGATAGTTCATGCCGACGGTTATCATTGCGGAAATCCTCTTGTAGTTTTCGACTCAGTTCCTACCGTTGGCCTCAGTTTACCGTGATCCGCCTCGTCGTCGACACCCGGCATGCATGATTGTTGTCGGTTTGTCCGTCGCCTAGAATCGGGGCGAACTCGCAAAGCGTCGAAACGGCTGCCCGCTCGAACATCCAGGAGTCCGCGAGCCATGTTGGATTGCACTCGCTGTTGTATTGTCGCACTGGCGGTCTTTTGCGCGGCGCCGGAGCCGGCGAAGTCGGCGGAGTTCTTTTTCAAGAACGGCGACGTCGTGGTCATGATCGGCGACAGTATGACGGAGCAGCATCTCTACTCCAATTATGTGGAGATCTGGACCGTGACGCGTTTCCCGAATTGGAAACGCACGTTTCGCAATGTCGGGATCGGTGGCGACAGGTCGGTCGGGGGCAATTCGCGAATGGCGCGTGACGTTCTGGTGCACAAGCCAACGGCGATGACGGTCGATTTCGGCATGAACGACGGTGCTTATCGGGCGTTCGGCGACGATACTTTCAAGCCGTACATGGACGGTTTGCAGGGCATGGCGAATCAAGCCAAGGCGGCAAACATTTGTACCGCCTGGGTTACGCCGCAGCCACTGGACAACGCCGATCCCGGAACCACCGCGCTGACCGGTTACAATCTGACCCTGGAAAAATTCTCCGCGGGCGTCCAGACGATCGCGGAAAAGATCGACGGGTTGTTCGTTGACCAGTTGCATCCGTATCTGGCGGTCCTGGATCGCGCGCGCGGCCAGAGTCCGAAGTACGAACGGATTACCGCGGGCGATGCCGTGCTCACGAATGTTCCCGAATGGGTCTACACCGTCGTGCCACGCGAAGAACTGGAGTCGAAGAAAAAGGCGCTCGTCGCCGAACGGATCGCGCGGCTCGCCGAACTCGACAGGGAAGTCGCCAAGACTCTGACGATCCAAGGGCACATGGTTGAAATTGTGCCGTCCAGGTAGCCGCGGTCGAACGACGACAATCGAGAAGGGAGGCGCTCGATGATGGCGGGGGAATTGCAAACCAGCGGCCATGACGATCGCCGAGTATGCAGCGAGCCGAACCGGCCCGACCCGCAGCGTTTGCTTTCGCCGGCGTTTGTCAGTGCGGATCCACGAGTTCTGCAGGCCTTGGAACTGGTTCGACAAGTTGCTGACACCAATGCCACCGTCTTGATTCTGGGTGAAACCGGGACCGGCAAAGAGCTTATTGCACGAACGATCCACTGCCACAGTCGGCGAAACGCCGTACCGCTGGTCGCGGTGAATTGCGGAGCGATCGCCGAGTCACTTCAGGAATCGGAGCTGTTTGGACACGCGAGAGGGGCCTTTACCGGCGCTACAACGGAGCGCACAGGCCGGTTTGAACTTGCCCATCGCGGCACTATTTTTCTGGATGAAATCAGCGAAATGAGCCCCGCGATGCAGGTCAAACTGCTGCGGATCCTTCAGTCGGGTGAATACTCACCCGTCGGGGTCTCGGATACACGGGTCTGCGACGTGCGCGTCGTTGCCGCCACCAACGCGGACCCCCGGACCTTGATCGACAGCCGCCAGTTCCGCAAGGATCTCTATTACCGATTGAACATCATCCGCCTGGAAATTCCTCCGCTCCGGCAGCGCAAGGACGACATTCCGCTTTTGGTCGAGCACTTTCTGCGCCGATTCGGTGACGAGTATCACAAGCCCCAATTGGAACTGTCGGGGCGCGTGTGGGACCTGCTGCAACAACACGACTATCCTGGCAACGTGCGCGAGCTGGAGAACATCGTGCAGCGGGCCGTCATTCTCTGTCGCGACGCCCGGATCGAAGTCCACCATCTTCCGAGCGAGATCGTTCAACGACGCAGCGAATCTCCCGAGATGGTTTCGACGACATTTCACGACGCGAAAAACCGAGTTATCGAGGACTTTGAACGGGCATTCTTGACCTCTTTGCTGCAAATCTGCGGGGGAATCATCAGCCGCGCCGCCGAGCGATCCGGACTGAGCGAACGGAACTTCCATGCCAAACTCCGCAAGTACGGCATCGATAGCCGCAGCGCCCGAGCGTAAGCGGCCCACAGTTTCCGCGACAAAAGTAACGTAGCCCGCACCTCGGACGTGGGCATCATGATTTGCTGACGCAAACATCCGTTGCCGATCGGCGACGGGTTGACGAATCCGCGGAATTCACAGCATATCTTCCGCGGCACATTTCGCGGCACACCACTTGCTTTGGACCGGTGCCGCAAGAAATTCGCAGGCCGGGGCATCTGTCCCGGCAAACATGCCGCATCCCACGCGTCACGACAGGACTACCGATGGAAAAGCGGGAACAGCGTATCGCAGGGAGGGCCCTGACGTGACCACCCGTCGATCGGAATGCGCACATATCTGCCTTGTTGGCGCTGCGGTGAGCGACGACTCCAGGCTAATCCAGTGCTTGCGCGCGCGACATGCCGTTACCGTTGCCGCCAAGGCTGATTTTCTCGCACGCACCGAATTGCTTGCGGCGACCGCGGTTATGGTGCTCGATGGCACGGGAATTGGTGGCACGGTCTTGCAGCGGCTGCAGGAAATTAGGGAGCGGTATCCTGACCTCAGGATCGTCCTGGTCGACGGGGGACTGAATCAGCTTCAGATTGCCGAGGCATTTCGGCTCGGCGCTTGCGACTACTTTGCCGAACCGTACGACACCGACCTGTTGATCGAGCGGGTGGGCGCTTTGTGTATTGATGATCAGCCGTCGTCGCCGACCGATAATCGGCAGACAGTTGATTCGCCCGCTCGACGAGGCTGCGTTCCATGACGATGCTTCATCACTCGCCGGTTGAATCCTCCTCCGCGATCATCGAATCCACGATGCCAGGTACGATGGCGCAGCCACCGGCCATCGGGGAGCTCGCCCATCTGAAACCGCGCGACTCGGTGGGCGCCTGTTATCTGTTCGGTTGTCTCAGCGTCACCGCGATGGCCATTGCCATATCGCTTGTGGATAGCTGGCTGCTTTGGGTCGTCGGGCAGACGGTACTGGCGTTCGCCTTTCTGCAGTGGTTCGTGCTGCTGCACGAGTGCGGCCACAAGACTCTGTTTCGCTCGGGGACAGCCAACCGCCTGGCCGGCCACGTGGCGGGCTATTTCGCGTTGATCCCGTTCGCAACCTGGACGGCAGTCCACGGCATCCATCATCGCTGGACCGGCTGGCAGGACCTTGACGTGACGACAGCGTCGCTTGTACCCCGCCCACTATCCGGCTTCGAACGATTCGCGATCAACGTGTCGTGGCGATGTTCGCTGCCGCTGTTTTCGATCCTCTATCGCCTCGGCAACTACTGGAATCCGCGACAGTTGTTCGGCCTGTTTCCACGCGTGCCAATGCGGCGTCGATTTGTGGTCAACATACTGATCTTGCTCGCGGCCTTTGTCGCCACCGTCTATCTGATCGGAGTCCAGCGGCTTGCCGGTGCGGTTGGCCTGGGGCTGCTGCTGTCGTTGATGCTTCAAGACCCTTTGATCCTCAGCCAGCATACGCATATCCCGATGGAGCTTGCCCAGGGCAAACTCGTTTCGCCCCATGCACCGGCCGAGCAGCGTCATTACACGCGATCCCTGGAGTTTCCCACCTGGTTCGCGCGGCTCGTGTTGATCAACTTCAACGCGCACGAACTGCATCACATGTACAGCCAGGTCCCCGGGTATTGCCTGGATCGAGTCGGTTATCTGCCGGACAACGGTATTTCGTGGTGGCAATGGTTGCGGCGCGCGAAGCGAATTCCCGGCGAACTGTTTCTGTTTCGGAATCGCAACCAGACCGGATTGGACTTGTAGTGGACAGCATCAACCCCATTCAGTGTGCCGTATTCCTGACGATCGCCTTCGTCTTGGCCGGACTGTTACAGTCGTGCTGGCTGCGGAGCCGTTGGTCGCGCCGTTACTTCGGCGCGCCGCTCGACGCCCGCCGGACGCTGCGGGGACGCAGGATCCTGGGCGACAACAAGACTTACCGGGGATTCGTCGGAATGATCCCCGCGACGGGGCTGAGTTTCCTGACGCTGCGTATGCTGGTCGAAGGTCTGCCCGAGTCGCAACGGGATGGCTTGTGGCCGCTTCCCTGGTCCGGATACCTGCTCCTCGGTTGCTGGGTCGGTTTCGGATTCATGTTCGGCGAGCTGCCAAACTCCTTCGTCAAACGACGGATCGGTATTGCTCCCGGTGCAGCGCCGGTCGAAGCATGGGGGAGGGTGGCCTGTTTTCTGGTCGATCGAGTCGATTCGATTTTTGGCGGGCTGCTGGCACTCGCGGTCGTCGTCATCGTACCGGCATTCACCTGGATCATCATTCTGGTTGTCGGGCCGGTATTCCATTGGTCGTTCAACTTGCTGCTCTATTACTGGGGAGTGAAGGCAAGGCCGGCATGAACACGAACACGATCGACATCGCTCGTTCCGAAGCGCGCTTGCGCGACGCCGATTGGACCATCGACCTGCAGGCAGTCGATCGGCTCGATCTGTCTGGTGGAAAAGCACTGAATCTGGCGCGCATGATCGAATGCGGATTGCCGGTCCCGCCGGGCATCGTTCTGACCGATACCGCCTTCCAGGAGTTCATCGCACATGGCCGGCTGGATCATTTTATCGAATCGCGATTAGGCGGACTCGATGCCCGAGACTCGCTTCGCCTGCAGGAAAGTGCAGCCGAGATCCGCGCGCGGATTCTCGCAGCGGAGATCCCGCCGCTCGTCTGGGATTCTGTCGTCAACAGCGTGCGCAACGGCCATTCCTCTGGACCTTGGATCGTGCGCAGCTCCGCGATCGGCGAGGACTCGCTGGACGCCGCGTTTGCCGGGCAGCTTGACTCAATTCCCGGCATTCGCACCGAAGCCGAACTGCGCGACGCGATCGTAGCCTGCTGGGCGTCGTACTGGTCGCCACGCGTGATCTACTATCAACAGACACGCGGTGTAACGTTACGCGGCATGGGAGTCATCATCCAGCAGCAAATTGCGTCGCGGATTTCCGGAGTGCTATTTACGGAGTCGCCTTGCCGAACGCACGACCGCGAAACGGCGTTGCTGGTGGAATACTGCTTTGGTGCCGGGGAACTGCTCGTCTCCGGGCAGGTCAATCCCGGGCGATTATCGATCGATCGCGGCACGCGGATCTGTCAACGATTGGCGAAACCCGAACAAAAGGAAGACGGTTGCGACGAACTTCTATTCCGGCAGACCGAACGACTGGCGACGGCCGCATTGGATCTGGAGCGGTTGTTCGGCGCGCCGCAGGATATTGAATGGACGATCGATCCTGACGGGCAGCTCTTCTTTGTTCAGTCCCGAGCGATCACGACGACGCTGCCAGCGCGGAGTGCCCCGCCACTCGCTCCTGTGGTTACCGGCAGGGGCGGCGCCCCCCTGGTTCACTGGTCGAATGCCAATGTCAACGAAAATTTTCCGGACCCGATCTGTCCACTGCTCTATTCCATTGCCTCCGCCGGCTACTACCACTACTTCCGCAACCTGGCGTTAGCGATGGGAATCAGCAGGCGCCGCGTCCGCGCGATGGAACATTCGCTGCGCAACATCATCGGCGTTCACGGGGCGCGGATGTACTACAATCTGAGCCACGTTCATGACTGCCTGCGCCTGGCGCCGTTCGGCGAACTGCTGGCGGGATGGTTCGACAATTTTGTCGGTGCTGATAACGATTCGCCCGTCGTTTCCGACGATCCATCGATCGATGGTGCAACGCTCGTCAAGCCCCTGGCGGTTACCGGGAAGATGCCAGAGCGATCCGACCTGGCGTCGGCATCGCCGGCAGATTCCCCACGCCGTCCCTTCTGGCGGCCCCTGTTCGAAGCCACTCGCGTCGCCTGGCGGATGGTCTGGCACTTCAGCTTTCTCTCGCGACGCGTTGCTTCCTTTGAGCGAACCGCGGACACATTCGCGGAAAGCACCCGAGCCGACGCGTTGGCGAAACGCTCACTGCTGGAGCTGCGCAACGACCTTGCGCACTTCATGGACATTCGCTGCCATCGGTGGCTGAACGCATCCCTGGCCGATAGTGCCGCGCTTCTGAGCTATGGCTTGCTTAAACGACTGGTTCAACCCGAATTGAGTCCGGACGAACAAGGACTACATAATTCGCTACTGAAGGGGCTGCGGGATGTGGTGAGCAGCGCACCGATCGTGGAACTTTGGGAACTTTCTCGGTCGATCCGCGCAAACGATGCGTGGCGAGAACTGATGATCACTCGCGACGCGCCCGAATTGTGGTTGATTTTGCAGAGCGGCGACGAACAATACTCCGGGCTGCGACGGGCGGCCGACGCTTACCTGGAGAAATGGGGCTTTCGCTGTTCCGGAGAGCTGATGCTGACGGTCCCCAGTTATCAGGAACGTCCCGAGTCGCTGCTGACGATCCTCCGAGCCTACGTTGCCAGTGATCGTGAATCGCCGCACGATCGATTGCGAACCCAGGAACTCGAACGGACCGCGATGACGCACGAATTGCTGGGACGACTGCGCAATAACAGGCGCCGCTCCTGGCTGGCGCGCAGGGGCAGGGCGTGGCTGGCGGGAATTGCGCTGCGCTGGGCGCATGCGTCGATCGCCTACCGGGAGCGGGCACGGCTCAAACAGGCAATGCTCTACAGCAGATGCCGCCGAATCGTCCTGGAGATCGGCGCTCGGCTTGTCAATCATCAGCATCTTTCCAGGCCGGCAGACATCTTTTATTTGACGGTTGGGGAGATCCTCGAATTGCTTTCGGGGGGCGCCATGTTTCCCGATCAGATCGGCGCGTCGGCGACGGCGCGGCGCCGATGGCACTGCGAACTTTCGAATTCAACGCCGCCGGACAGCTTTCGACTTCCGGAAGGAGAGTACCTTTCCTCGAGGCAGGGGCCCACCGGTATGAACCGCTCGCCGGACACTCACCAGGCGCATACTCCGCTTGCAGGCGTGGGTGCCTGTGGCGGTCGGGTTTCCGGACGGGCCTCGATTCTCACCGATGTCACGCAATGCGAGAAACTCTGCGAAGGTGACGTTCTGGTGACGCGTCAAACCGATCCCGGCTGGGCCCCGGTATTCTTCCTGATCAAAGGTCTGGTGATGGAACGGGGCGGAATGTTGTCCCACGGCGCGATTCTCGCAAGAGAGTATGGCATTCCGACCGTCGTCGGTGTGCACGACGCGACGCGACGAATTGGGCAGGGCGAGATGATTCAGGTTGATGGAGATCGCGGTGTCGTTTTATCAGTCGATTCGTGAACTGAACCGCTACCGGCGTACGCGCCTGGCATGGAGCATGAGTCTCCCGCTGGCGACGTTCCTCGGCATTGCCAGCCTCGCCGGCGAGGAGGTCACGGCGAGTGACGTCGTGCTCCGAGTCGTTCTTGCCTGGTTGCTGGTGGTTCCATTTCGACTCGGAAACGACCTCCGCAACGTGAAACGCGATCAACGCGAACATCGGGACCGTGTACTGGTACAGTCCAGGTCGCTCTTGCCGTTCTATTTGATCCTGGCGGTCATGGTTCTGGCGAACGGATTGCTGCTTGGCCTGCTGAGATCGCCCGCGCACGTCGTCACTTTCGCCGCGTTAGGTTGCTTGACGCTGGCGGCCTGGGTCATGCCAGCTCGTCTGTGGCCGCGGCTTGCCTATCGCTACCATTTCTTGTTGATCAAATACCCGCTTTTCGTCGCTCTGATCGGGACCCGCTCACCGTTTGATCCGCCGCAGGCGAAGCTGTTCGCGACGGCGCTGGTCTACTTCTGTTTCTGCGTCTATGAAGGGCTGCACGACGTTCGGCTCCGTTCCGATCGGCTGGCGACCGCGACGTTTCATATCGACAACTTCGCTTTGGCCGCCGTTGCCGCCGGCATGGCATGGAGGCTGAACGCGCGTTCGATTGCCGCACTGCCGATTCAAGCTGGCCTGGTGGGTGCAGGGGCGGTGATCCTGATCCTGACGACCCTTCTTGTCTATCGACAGCGGCTGCAGGCACCTGGGAGATCGTGTTACGCCGTTTTCGCTCCCTGTTTCCTTTGGTTATGGACCTGCACACTTTGAAGGAGTTTGACGCCGATGGCTATCGCAACCATGGAACCACGTCAACTGCAGCCGATGCTGGAGACGATCGACTGCTACGACTGCGGCGGGAGCGCCGCGACGGACTTCATTCTCGCCCAGGATGACCTGACTGGTAAGCCCGGAAACTTTCGATTTGTGAAATGCGATCGCTGCGGCCTGGTTTACCAGAATCCGCGGATCGCGCTATCGCATATTCGAGATTACTACGACGACGAGTATATCGCTCATCGGAAAAAGTCCGATTGGGGCATCTTGACCTGGTTCTACAACCAGGCGATGAACAAGCACGACCGGCAGAAGGAGCGGTTGGTGCGCCGCTACGTGCAGCTCGACAAGCAGAGCAACGTGCTCGATGTCGGTTGTGGCGCCGGGACATTCCTGGCGCGCGTGCGGTCGCGCACCGGCGCTCACGTTGCCGGCGTCGACTTCAAGGACCTGTCGCACCTGCCTGCTTTCGCCGGCATGGAGTTTCACTGCGGCTTGTTTTATGAGCAGCAGCTGGCGGCCGCTTCCTACGACCTGGTGACGATGTGGCACTTCCTGGAACACGATTACGACCCGTTGCGCACGTTGGACGAGGCGAAGCGCGTGCTGAAGCCGAATGGGCGGCTGGTCATCGAAGTGCCGCGTCTCGACAGCCTGTCGTTCCGCCTTTATCACGAGCGCTGGCCGGGCCTGCAGGCGCCGCAGCACACGGTACTTTACGACCGTGCGAAACTGTTGCGGTTTGTCGAGAAGGCTGGTTTGCAAGTGGTCGACTATCTGCCGTACGGCGCATTCCCGCCTTACTTCTACCTGTTCGCCGGATTGGCGTTCAAGTGGCGGCAAGGAAAGGGCATTGACCTGTCCCGCGCGATCTATCCGTACTTTCTAGGGCAGATCGTATTGAGCCCCGTGCTGTTGTTTGAGCGGTACCTGAACCTTGCGATGCAGACCGTCGTTTGTCGGAGGATTCCATGAGCACGTTTCACGAAGCGATCACGGCGCTGCCCGACGACCCGCAGCAATCCACACGATCGACTCCTGCGCCGAGCGGGGTCAAACAGTCTTTTCGTGCGCCGACCCGAACGAGGCGGGAACGGATCCGCATGATCGCCATCTATGCCGCCGGGTTCACCGTCATGACGCTCGGGGCGATCGCCATGCCGGTCATCGCCTTGCTGACACTGTTCCAGGCTCGGCGTCTTTATTGTGAAGTTATGGCCGCCGGCATGGCGCGCGTCGGATTGTGGATGGCCGGGATCAAGATGATCGTCCATCATCGCGAGCGGATTCCCAAAGGCCAGGTGGTCTACGTCGCCAATCACTGGTCGACGCTGGACGTGTTTCTATTATTGGCGCTGCGGCTGCCGAATGCCCGCTTCTTTCTCAGCGGACATCTGCGGCGGAAACTGCCGATGGCCGTGATCGGTTATCTCGTCGGCGTCTTCTGGACGGTACCGCAGCGATTTCCGGAGCGGCGGGTGAAGATATTTCAGCGCGCGGATCGAATCCTGCGCCGCACCGGCGAATCGGTTTTCGCCAGCCCTGAAGGTAATAAGGGCGAACTCGATATCCTGGCTCCGTTCAACAAAGGCGCGTTCCATCTGGCCACCAGCCTGCGCGTCCCGATTATACCGTTCTATATCAATATTCCCCGAGCGATAAACCCGGGCTGGGGCTACAACTACCGTCCGGGCGTCGTGGAGATCCACTTTCAACCGCCGATCGCGACGGACGACTGGCGGCTGGAAGATCTGGAACAAAATCGGGCCGCCGTGCGCGAACGGTTCCTCGACTGGCAGCAACAGCTTCAGACTTGATGCGGAGGAATCGCATGACCACCACGCTGATTCACCGTCTGATCGAACGAGCGGATCGACAGGGCGACCAAAGGGCCTACACGTTTCTCGATCAAGGCGAGACCCCCGGCGACATTTTGACCTACGAAGTGCTTGAACGGCGGGCGCGGGCGGTTGCCGCGGCATTGCGGGAATTGGTCGAACCGGGCGACCGGGCGTTACTGATGTACCCGCCGGGCCTGGAGTTCGTCACGGCATTTTTCGCCTGCCTGTATGCCGACGTGATTGCGGTGCCGGCCTACCCACCGCACGTCTCGCGACCGGCACGCTGCTGGCCGCGCCTGCGAGCGATCGCAACCGAGGCCGGCATCAAGGCCGTGTTATGCCCCGCTGCCATCGCAGAGCGATTGCAGGAATTGATCGCGTCAACGCCGGAATTCTCCCAATGCTCACTGCTGGCCAGCGACTCCGTGGACACTTCCGCTGGTCAGACCTGGGGCCCGCCGAACTGCGCTCGTGATTCAATCGCCTTTCTGCAATTCACTTCCGGGTCAACGGCCGCGCCGAAGGGAGTCGTGGTCACGCACGGAAACATCGAACACAATCTGGCATATCTTGCCAGATACACGGGCGGAGACTCGGAGACGGTCCAGGTCTCGTGGCTGCCGACCTACCACGACATGGGGCTGTTTGCCGGGATCCTCTATCCGCTCTATCTCGGTTGCCCTTCGTACCTGATGTCGCCGGTCGCCTTCCTGCAGAAGCCGCTGCGCTGGCTCTCGGCGATTCATCGCTTTCGCGGTACGAATAGTGGTGGTCCCGACTTTGCGTACGAACTTTGTGTCGAACGCGTGCCGCCGGAAAGCCGCGGACAGCTTGACTTGAGCAGTTGGAAAATCGCGTTTAACGGCGCCGAGCCGATCCGCCGATCCACGCTGTCGCGGTTCTGGCAATCGTTCCGCCACCAAGGGTTCCGCTGGGAAGCATTCCGCGCGGCGTATGGCCTGGCGGAGGCGACGGTTTTTGTCTCCGGTGGCGCGGTCGAATCGTCGCTCGACGACCGGCCCGTCGCATGCGGATTGCCCGATTGCGACACTCAGTTGCGGATCGTCGACCCCGAAACGAACCATGAACTGCCCGCCGGCGAAGTAGGCGAGATCTGGCTCCGAAGTCCCAGTGTGGCGCGCGGGTACTGGAATCGCGCCGAGGAAACCGAACAAACGTTTTCAGCGCGCCTGGCCGAATCGGGGGAGGGAGCCTATCTGCGGACCGGCGATCTCGGATATCTGTTGCACGGCGAGCTATTCGTGACCGGACGGCTCAAAGACCTCGTGATCGTGCGAGGCCGCAAAATCTATCCGCAGGATATCGAACAAACCGTCGAGTCGAGCCACGGCCTGATTCCGGCTAACGCGACGGCGGCGATCGCGGTGCCGACCGAACAGGGAGAACGGCTGGTGATTGTCGCGGAGGTTCAGCCGATTCGCATTCCGAGGAGCACCGGTTCGACATTCACACCGGCCTCGACGACGACGCAAAAGGAGCTGCAGGACGTGATCGGCGCGATTCGACAGGCGGTGGCGGAGCAGCACGAATTGCAGGCCTGCGGCGTCGCGCTCCTTTCGCGCGGCACGATTCCCAAAACCTCCAGCGGCAAGATCCGCCGCCATGAATGCCGGCATGGCTTCGTCACCGGCACACTCGACTGCGTCATGGAATGGACCATGCCGCCACTCGCCACGCGCATCGATTCCAGTCCCCACCGTGAGCCTGCCCACCAATGATACGGAACGCCGCCCCGGAATCGATGACGCGAGGTGACTGGCTCACCGAACTGGTCGCCGACTGTTTGAAGCTGCCCGCCCAGGAACTCGACAAGGCCGTGCCGCTGTCACGATACGGTCTGGATTCGCTGGCGGCGGTTCAACTCACCACCGCACTCGGGGGCGAGTTGAACCTCGATCTGCCCGACGACCTGCTGCTCGATCATCCCGACATTGCATCGCTCGAAGATTTTGTCGCCCGACAACTGGCCGGTGAGCCTTCGACGCGACGGCGCGACGCCTGCGATCGCGACCCTTGGCGGCAAATGAGCGAAGACGCTCAGCTCCCTGACGATCTTTCCCCGGCCACGAGCGCCGGCGTGTGCGATGCGCCTCGCAACATTCTGCTCAGCGGGGCAACCGGTTTTCTCGGCGCCTACTTGCTATCGGCCTTGCTGGAGCAGACATCGGCCGACCTCCTCTGCCTGGTGAGGCCCGGACGAGACTCGTCCGATCCGATGCGCCGCGTACACGACAACCTCGCGCGATATCGGCTCTGGAAGTCCGGCTACGCCGATCGGATCACCGTGGTCGTCGGTGACCTGTTGCGGCCCCGGCTGGGACTCGGCACGAACAGTTACCTGGAGCTTTGCCGGAAGGTCGACGTAATCTACCACGGTGCGGCGGCGGTAAACTGGGTCTACTCCTACGACAGCCTTCGCGACGTGAATGTGCTTGGCACACGGGAAATGTTGCGACTGGCGTGCGAAGAACGACCAAAGCCCTTCCACTTTATTTCGTCGCTCGCCACCTGTTACTCCACGATGGGAGCGGACACGGTCACGGAGCGGAACGACTGCCTTGCCCATCTGCGCGGACTGCATCTCGGTTACGCGCAGAGTAAGTGCGTGGCGGAATCACTGGTGCGAGCCGCGTCCGGTCGCGGCTTGCGGGCAACCATCATTCGTCCGGGATTGATTCTGGGTGATCGCCGAACCGGCTTATCCAGTCCCGACGAATTGCTGCCGTCGATGATCCGTGGTTGCATCCGTATGGGCGTGGCGCCCGACCTGGACTGGCAACTCGCCAGTTGCCCCGTCGACCATGCCGCGGATGCGATCGTGGCGCTCTCGCGCCGGCCTGGCAATTTGCTCGAGGTCTATCATCTGACGGGAAGCCCCCAGCGCAATTGGCGCGAAGTGGTTCTCTGGTTGAACCTGTTCGGGTACGACTTGCCGCTGATTGCGTTTCGCGACTGGCTTGCGAGACTCGATATCGAGGCCAGATCCGCCGAGCATCCTTTGCACGGGCTGCGGCCGTTCTTTCGCATGGAGCCGCAAGGAGGTGGCGGCCTGACTCTGCCGGAACTGCTATCGCTTCCGACAGCGCGTCGCATATCTGGAACCCGCACGGACGAGCTGCTCACCCAACTCTCGCGCCCTCAGAGCGCGGTCAACGCGCAGTTGCTCAACCGCTGCGTCCGCTCGCTCATTGAGCGTCAACTCCTGCCGCCGACGCAACGTCATATGACGGACCAATCCTGTACCAGCTCATCGGCGCCGTCGTTGCATCGGCCCTGGCGAGACATCTTGACGCAGGTGTTGCGCGATGACGATAACGACCCGACTTTGCGGATCCGTGAACTCGTCACGCTGCAGGAGACTTGGGAAAACAGCATCGCCTCGGAATTGACCGCCTGGCGGCACGGGACGCGTGCCGGGCTGTTCCGATTCAGGGTTGTCGTCGAGTCGGAGCGTGCCGGCAGTGAGCATGCGCGCGAACTGTTCGTCAAGGCCAAGCCTGCCGACATCGACGTGATGGATGTTCTGCAAACCGTCTCGTCCCTTTGCAGTTCCGCAGCGGGACGCGCATTCGCCAGATACCGTGACCAGCTCGGCATCCGGCGCTGTCACGATCGGGAAATCGCCATTTATCGCCAGACCGACGATCGCTTCCGCCGTCATCTACCGCGGCTGTTTGGCCATTTACAGGACGACGCACAACGACAATGGATTCTGGTGATGGAGAGCCTGTCAGGCTTAGAATTGCTCGACTCCGTCGAAGATCATTCTACCTGGCGCCGCGAACATATCGAGGCAGCGGTACGGGGCATCGCCGATCTGCATGCGGTCTGGCTGGGCCGCGACGCCGAGCTCCGAGCCCAGCCCTGGCTGGGCGCGGTCCCGTCCGCGGACGAGATGCGCACGATGGCCGACTGGTGGCGGGCAATCCACTGCTACGCTCAACGCTTCTTAGCCGACTGGATGCCCGCGGAAGTGCAGGTCCAACTGCATCGCATCGTCGAGACCGCAGGTGATTGGTGGAGCGGCCTGGAATTGCTGCCTCGAACACTGATCCACAACGACTTCAATCCTCGCAACCTGGCATTTCGCCGCGCAGGATCGGAGGGCCTGCGATTGTGCGTCTACGACTGGGAATTAGCCTGTCTTGGTTTGCCGCAGCGCGACCTGGCCGAACTTCTGTGCTTCGTGCTTCCACCGGCCTCTGCCGCCGAAGCGGCGCCGTATTACCTCGAACTGCACCGAACGGCGTTGCAACATGCTTCGGGGCGCCCCATCGACCGGCAACTGTGGCGAGACGGCTTCGACTTCGCGCTCCGCGACCTGATGCTCCAGCGACTGCCGCTATACGCCCTGGTTCATACGTTTCGTCGACAACGGTTCCTCGAAAGGGTCGTGCGCACGTGGCAAGCATTGTTCAAGGCAAGGTAGGTTGAGAAGTGAGAAGTGGCTGGGGCATCCTACATCTGTTATCGGGTTGTCTTGCGTTATTTTGCGACGCGATTTTGTGGTCGAGTTGCTCCGCAACTCGACGCCGAGTCGCGGAGCGACTCGGCCACGTTGCGACTCGGCCGCGCTACGGCGCTGCTTCCTGCAGATTCTGCAACGGCACCATGATTCCGTTGCCGGCCCGGCTTTCGTCCATCGCCTGGAGAAATGCAAAGATTTCCAGCGTCTCAGCGAGAGTCACCGGCGGTTCGGCTCCTTTGAAGAACTTCGCGACTTCGATCGCCAGCCCGCGATAGCCCATGTATCTGTCGTCGGTTGGCACGACGCCTTTGATCGGAATTCCATGGCCGTAAATGCCGGCCGTCGAGACTCCCTGGTCGCCAAATACGGTGGCGCTGTACTTCACGGCCCCGTTCTTCACGCCTCGGTAGGTCCCCACGCGACCATCCTTCCAGACGGCGGTTACTGACTCAGCCGTCGGCGTTGAGTTGCAGCTGAGCCTTTCGACGCCCGGACCCATAATCGCATAGAGCGTTTCGATGCTATGCAGAGGTCGCGTGAACCTATCGGCATCGGCGGCCTTCAGGTCGTAGCCACCATAAACGTCACACCCAATTACCTTGCCGACTTCGGGATGGTTGCGCATGCCGGCGAAGCCCGGACTGAAACGGTGCTGTGAACTACTCCAACAGGGCGTTTTCAACTGTTTGGCGATTCGATCGATGGCGACAGCATCGCTCGGTTCCGCGGCCACCGGGCGGCCAATGAACAGCCGTTTACCGGACTTCAAAACGGACCGAGCCTGCTCGCGATGGAGTCGACCGTCGAGGCTCCAGATCATGACCGCATCGCAGAGGTTCAGCAGCTCATCGAGGGATTGAACAAACTCCACCGGCTGCACTTCCTGCTGGTCCTTGTACAGACTCAGGATCTGTTCTCTCCATCGTTCGGTGAGCACGGCGCTTTCAGGATAGTCGGGGCTGATCACTGGCAGCGCCGCGGTAACCCTCAATCCGGCCAATTCCGCGTCGGCCTTGGGATCGTTGAAAAAGGCCACGTACTCGACGGCCTGGTAGTTATCGATGCCGAGAATGCCCACCCTGACCGGCTCGGCGGCATGAACTACAAGCACGAATCCCCAGGCAATGGATGCCAGCACCGCGGTTCGTATCGTCATGGAAATGTGTCCTGATTATCGGTCGACGGTTCGCCGGACGTCGATCCGGCGATATAAAAATGCCCAAAACAGAATAGCAAGCGGGTGCTTTGACACAAGATTACGACTACGATCGTCCGCCAATGCTTGCCTCAGCCGTTCCGTGCGGCCGATCGATCCTCCTCAACCTGGGTGCGATCCGCCCGCCCAACGATGAGCTTGATCGCGGATTCGGTTGATGAGTTCTGGAGCCGTTGGGCCGACGAAGATCAGGATGATCGCCGCAACGACGGCCCGGTGTGACAAGACCAACGGCATCATCGAAAGTCGTTTTGCCGGGCGCAGTGACAATTCGCCGTGGAACGTCAAATCGGTGCTTCAACTGACGAGTTCCGGCAACGGCCGGTGCTCACCGACGAGGTACTGCGGGCGACCGGCCAGATCGTGAAACTGGGTGGTGGCCACGTCGATCCCGAGTCGGTCGTAAATCGACGCGAAGATTTCGCGAAAATGGACCGGCCTAGTGGCAGGCTCTTCGCCCCAACGGGTTGTCGAGCCGATCACCTGACCAGTGCACAGGCCGCCACCGGCCAGCAGAGCGCCGCCGACTTTGGGCCAGTGATCTCGACCGGCGTCGGCGTTGATCTTCGGTGTACGCCCGAACTCGCCCCAAGCCACCACCGCAACGTCGTCAAGCATGCCGCGATCTTTGAGGTCGTCGAGCAGCGCGGAGATTCCGAGATCGAACAGGGGCAACGCCCCGCGGGCCTCGCCAAACGCGTCCTTATGCCAGTCCCAGTTGTAGTCGCCCCGCAGCATGCGGCCAAATGGCCAGCGGCTGAACGCCAACGTCACACAACGAGCCCCCGCTTCAATTAACCGCCGTGCCAGAAGGAATTGATCCAGCAGCGTGCGGCCTTGCCGCTCGTTGGGATACGCACGATCCAGGCCGTACCGCGAGCGAACCTGACTGTCCTCCTTTTGCAGGTCGAGCGCCTCCGCCAACCGTGGCGACGTGAGCAGTTCAAATGCCTGCCGATGAAACTCGTCGAGCCCTTCGACCCCAGACCGCCGATCGAACGCTCGACGGAACCGATCGAAACCACCCAACAACGCGCGCCGATCGGACAGCCGATGCAGACTCACCTCATTCAACGTGATGTTGCGGCGATCGACCGCGTGGGCTTCGAAACCCGCATGGGCCGATCCCAAGTACCCAGGTTGGCCCGGCGGCGTTCGCAGAATAAACCTCGCGTCCGCGTCAATCGGAGTAAGATCCACCGACGGCGGAACGCCATCCACCCGCGGGCCTAATTTCCGCGACAACACCGCGCCAATCGAAGGCCAGTTGCCAGGCGGAAATCCGGGAACCAGCGGCGAGGAATCCATCGCAGGATGCGACTCCCAGCCTGTCGAACACCAGTGGGTGTTGTGATCGTCGTGAAATCCGACCAGCGAACGAACGACAGTCAACCGTTCCGCCCGGCTTGCCAATTGCGGCAGCAACTCGCAGATCTCCATCCCGGGAACATTCGTGGCGATCGGACGAAACTCGCCTCGGATCTCCGCCGGCGCGTCCGGCTTCAAATCGTACATGTCCAGATGCGAAGGTCCGCCTGGCAACAGGATCATAATGATCCCCTTCGCCGGCTTGCGAACCCCGCTCTGCGACTCCGCCCGCAACAAGCCCGGAAGCGACAATCCGCCCAGCGCCAACCCGCCAATCCGCATCCATGTGCGGCGCGAATGCCCATCGCAATATCGCGACCCAACGCCAGGAATCGTCAGCATTGTCAGGCCTCGGGTGGGGAACGGGGAACGGGTTGGGGTTCAGGGTTCGGATTTAGGGACAACTCTATTCGAACGCGGATGCTTCGTTTGGGGAACAGAAATTGTGAAAAAACATGCAAATTGAAAATTGAAAATTGGTAAATTGGGTTGCTCGGGCGATGGTGGCGATAGAAAACGAGGTAGTCATGAAACGTGTGATTGTCGGAGGCATCAGTCATGAGACCAGCACGTTTACGCCGGTAGCCACCACGTTGCAAAGCTACCTGGAGCGGTTCCTGCTGCGCGGGGATGAGATTCTCAAAGTCTTGCGGGGAACGAACACACCGATCGGCGGCTTTATCGACGGCGCGGAGAAGCATGGTTTTGAGGTGATTCCAACCTTGTTTGCCGAAGCACACACCAGCGCGCCGACACCTCGACCGTTGTTCGACAGTCTCGTCAACGAGTTGCTCGAGCGGATCGAGGCGACTGGACCCGTCGATGGCGTGCTCTTGGAGCTGCATGGCTCGATGTGCGCCGGGGATCTCGACGGCCCGGATGCCGTTGCCGATGCCGAGGGCCACATTCTGACGCAGATTCGTCGCGTCGTCGGGCCGAACCTGCCGATCCTCGCCGAACTCGATATCCACTCCAACGTCACACCACAAATGGTGGAAATGGCTGACGTTCTGATCGGACGCAGATCGTATCCCGAAATCGACATGGCCGAACGGGCCCGCGATTGCACCGACGTACTGGCTCGCATCTGGCACCACGGCCTGCGCCCCACCATGGCACTCCATCAGATTCCGATGGTCTGGGGAATGAACCAGGTCACCGCCCACTCGCCAATGCGCGAAGCGATTGCCGAATTGCAACGGATCGAGTCTCAACCGGGCGTCGTCTGCGGCTCGATTGCGACCTGCTACTTTCTCGCCGACGTACCCGACATGGGCGCTTCCGTGTACGTCGTCACCGACAACGACCAGAGGGCCGCACAGCGGTATGCGGATCAGTTAGGACGATGGTGCTACGAGCGCCGTGCCGACTGGCATTTTTACATGCCACCGACGCGCGAGGCGCTGGCACTTGCCCAGGCTGCCGGACGTTTTCCCGTCGTCTTCGCCGACATGCGGGACAACACCGGCGGTGGCTCGCCGGGCGACAGCACCGGAATGCTGCAAACCTTCGTCGAAGCCGGACTGCGAGACGCCTGCGTTCTCAACATCACCGATCCGCACGCCGTTCAGCAATGTTGGACCGCCGGCGTCGGGGCGACAGTGACACTCGACGTCGGCGGGAAGGCGTCGCCCCTTCAAGGCTCACCCGTACGAATGACCGCCCACGTCGTCGCCCTCTCGGATGGCAGATTTCGCTACGACGGACCGATGTTCGCCGGCTTGGAAAACTGCCTCGGCCCATCGGCACATATTGAACAGAACGGAATTCATGTGCTGTTAACGACGTTGCGCGAACAACCGTTCGACACTGCCTTCGCGCGCAGCTTGCAACTCGATCCACGCCAGATGCGCTTCATCGGCGTCAAATCAGCAGCCCATTTTCGAGCCGGCTTCGAATCGTGGGCCGGCGCCATCTATGTCGTGTCGGAACCGAGTGTCCACGATCTGGGGAACTTGCCGTACACGCGATTAAACCGGCAGTTGTATCCGTTCCATGGCCCTGGTTCGTTTTCCTACCGCGGGGGATGAGGTTACCGCGGAGTTGGCGGGGAGCGCGGAGAAGGATCTTAAAGAGATTAAGAGATAATATCTCTATTCCCAGCTCGTATCAACTTCGGCACTGTTGCACCATGTTATTGACCCATGCAATCTTCTGCTTCTGCAGGGATGGCAATGGGTGCAAGAACTTGTTTTTTGTACCCTGCTTCACCAGTCCCCTCACGCGGCTGGATTGGGTCAGTTTCGACTCGCAGCGCTCAATCAACGGGTCGAGTTCGCCGCTTAAGCCCCAGGCACGGATCACTGGAATCGAGCGGTATCTGGTAAGCTTCAAAGCTAATTCACCCTTGCGACGGTCCGAGAAAACCGAATGGGCGTCAAACGAAAAATCTTGCTCCAATCGCTTGAACTGCTTGAAGAACAGAGTGCTCTTGGTACATCGCAGGTCGGATAGATTCAGAACCCGGACGTGTCGCCACTGGCAATAGTGCATTAACCGCATGACCTGATACTGCGTCGTATCCGGCTTCGTCGGTACCAGCGAGACCGGCAACTCACCGATGGCGTCAGCGGGGATGGTGTTGTCGACCTCGACCAATGGTCGGGACGAACCGGGATTCATCATGATGAACACCGCGTCGGGCTCCCGCTGGGAGAGAACCGGCAGTTTGGCCGGCGTTACAGCGGGCTCGACGATCTCCAAAACACTGCGGCATAGCGCCGATCGCCGCCGCGATAGTTCGACAGTGTAAAAATGACCGAAGACGGCGTAGCGGCTCTTCAATCTTTCAGCGGGAATGAATCGCACCATCAATTACCCCGCGGGAGTTTTCCCAAAACGATCCGTTCGCATTCCTCGACCAATTCAAATTGCGCTGCCTTGATCTTCCGTCCTGCCGCAGCCAGATCGAAAAACCCCGCCCGGTCGATTTCGGGAAATTTCATCCTGCGACCTGACTTCGGGGGCCACTCCATACTGAATGTGTTGCTGACAATTGCGTCAGGGTCGCAGTCACCTTGGAAAGCCCAGGCATGCACGATCTTGCCTCCCTTTTGCACGATCGGCTTCAAGGCGATGAACGAACCCGTGGGCACGAAGCCGGTCTCCTCTTCGAACTCACGCCTGGCGGTTTCGAGCAGATCCTCTTCCGGTTCAACCTCCCCCTTGGGAATCGTCCAAACGCCGTCATCCTTGTTCTTGAAGAACGGGCCACCGGGATGCCCAAGAAGTACCTGTAACTTTCCATCCCTGATGCGGTACATCAACAAACCAGCACTGACACGAGCCATCGGCGCGATCCTGTCCGTCAATTCCGGTAGAAATCGATCCAGTGGAGGGCGATCGACCGGGGGTTTCCGTCAAAAAACGCCTGTGGCAACCGCAACTCAATATAGCCATCTTGCAGCGGGATGCCTTTGGCCGGCTTGCCATCCATGCCCACCATTCCAACCTCCATCCAAAACGGACTCTCGGCGTCCGGCGGCGCGTCTTCCCTGCCGTCCATCCAAAGTCGGACCTTGCCGTCCCCACTCGACACCGACAGTTCCAGTTTCACCTTGTCGTTCGTGACTCGGAAACTCTCCAGCCCCTGCAAGTATAGCCGGAGCACCACGACATCGGGCCATCGTTCGCCCTTGCGCTCGACAACCGCATTGCTGATCCCGAACGGGCTGTGGACCGACAAAATCACCCGGCCCATCTCCGCCTTCACTTCCACCCGGTCGCTGTCCCGCTTCGTCGTGATCTTGAACATCGGTACGCCGTCGGCCGCGATGGCCGTTGCGATAACGGCCAGAATCAGAAACCCAGAATGCACGAAATGCGGCATCATTCGTTCCCGTCACGGCCCGAGCGGTTCGGCTTTCACGAATAGCTCGGGCGGTGCTGTCTCGAAGTATCGGAACAGAGCCGGGCATAACCAGCCCTCGTTTGGCGGTTGGTCAGCTCGATACCAGTTGCCACCCATCTCTTCACGCACCCATACCAATTTCCGTTGATAGCCAGGGAAGGGAGCCGCTGAGAATAACATGCGGAATCCTTGCCGAGCATCCGGCATGTCGGCAACCAGATCGTCGATCATTTCCGGCACGCCACTCACGAATGGCTCTTGAACAAGATCCGCGATCGGGTCATCGAAGACCCACGTGCCGTGATGCCAGTACGGCTTGATCACTCGAATTTGATTTTTCGTCGCCACCGACTCCAACCCTCTTCCGGCTCGTCGGACAAACAGCATTAGCACCACGATTCGATCCGCAGCTTTGCACTTGCAAAGGTATCGCGATTTCGTTCGGAAATCCACTGAAAATTCCGATTCCATCGACACGTCTCGGCCTGACGAAACCGAAACCACCGCGGGACAACGCACAATTCGCTTCGGATTCCGCGCGAAGGAAAACATAGGCGGACTCTGGGATGACCGTCGACGAAGTGGTCACCACGCCGCATCTGCCCACGAGCGTTCCGCACCTCTGCCGGATGATACTCCGCCTTCCCATCGATCCGCTGTCGTTGCTCACGCCACCTATATATTCAACGGATAGAAAAGGCAAAACCGACGCGAAACAGGAAACATTCTCAAAAATAGTAGCGGCCTGGAATTCGATGGTTGGGTGTCTGGAATTATAGGGTGTCTGGAATTATACGATGGTTGGGTGTCTGGAATTATATATGGAATTATATGGAATTATATGGAATTATAGATCAGTGGGAATCAAGTTGCGCGGGACATGCTGCTTTCGCGCGATCGAGTTCCGAGAGAAGACCTGGCAAGTAAGAATTGTTCGCCCCTCTCCCAGGTATTTCCTGGAAGAGGGGTGAACAATTTCGTCGCGGGCAACGGCGATTCTCATTGTTTGCGCTGCCCAACCTGTGATTTCGCCGCATTATTTATCAGGCCACACCACCTCACCTTACGGTGATGACTTCGGTTTGTCATGGGTCGGCTTCGAGGTCAGCCATTCCAGATTGAACCGCGCGAAGGCGATCTTTTCGTATGGGTGCGTGGCGCCGGTTTCATATAACAGGCCAATCGTGGAGCCATCGGCCAGCACTGTCAGCGAGGAATACGCACCGGGGCCGGCGTCGACCTCGCGCGATGCCTTCCACGATTGCCCGTCGTCGTCGCTAAGTCGCACGGTAAGATTGGTCCGCGCCTCGAAAGGGCCAGGGTGCGGCGGATTCGAGAAAAGCAGCAGGTCGCGACCGTCCGACGCCCGCTGCGGAAACCGCAGAATGCTGGCCTGGCAGCCTGGGTCGGGCAACAATTCTTCGTTCTGCTCCCTGAACCATGTTTCGCCCTGATCCTTGCTCTGTGCCACATACCGTCGACGACCTCCTTGACGCATGTTCAAGAGCAGCGAACCATCGCTCAGTTCGACCACTTGCGACTCGTTACAACCCTTGTTGTTGACCGGCGCTCCGGCGCGCCACGATTGGCCGTGATCGTCGCTGAAGATGATCCGGGACCCCGCCTGCGAGTATCCAGGGATCACCAGTCTGCCGCTCCGCAACTGGATACCGATGCCGGGCCCCGCCGCGAAGTGACCGACGCTCGCCGTAATCTCCTGCGGCGCCGACCAGGTTACTCCATCGTCGGCACTGCGCAGGATCATGCAGCGTCCGTGCCACTCGTTCTTGAGCAAGTTGGCAAGTCCGCCGCGGATCTCCTGGCAACAGATCAAGATCTCGCCTGTCGTACGATCGACCACGGGGCAGGGCTGCATGATCGCTTCTCCCTTGCCGGCGAGCACCACCTGCATCGGTCGCCAGTTGACGCCGTAGCCGAAAATCCGGGAGTAGCCGTTCAGATTGCGCGCGGGTGCAGGCGGCTGTTCGTAAACGCTCCGTTTGACCACCATGTCGGTCGGATCACCGTCGTCGCCTTGCCGTGCCTCGCAGAATGCCAGTAACGTCCCCTTCGGCGAAGTGATCAGGGATGGAATGCGGTAGATGTTGACGTCATCGTGACCACTGATAAACAGATCCTGCCTGGCGAAATACGGTTCGGCGCACAACGCCGTACTGGCCGCGATCAGGATCGCGATGACCATCAGGGTTTTTAACGCTACGCACAAAGTCTGCGAATTTCGTGCACTCATCCGTTGTCTCCTGATCTTATTATTGAGCTGCGAACCGCCGTATCACGCTTGTCGCGCTGGCAATGCGCCAAACGCCACGTTCGTCGCTGGCCGTCCCATCGCACGCTTCGTAGAACATGCGATATCGGACGACATTGTCTTCACGCTGCGGCAGGCGGATCAGGCACATCTCGGAGCACTTCGCGGCGTCCCAGCCGCCGGGGCCAGGTGCGAGGACCGGCTCGAGCTCTTTGTACCAGGTCAGGCCGTCTTCCGAGACGGCACGCAGAATGTACGCTCGATTCGGCCGACCGTATCCAGCGTAGTACATCACATAGCCCGCATCGACGACCCGGCAAATTTCGGGCGCGAAGGCGGCGTGGGAATCGTACTCGCCGTCCTGTGCAATACGCACGCCAGGCTCTGAACGAAACGCCAAACCACCATCCTCCGACACGGCGCTCACGATCCCGATCCCACGCGCGACACAATAGAGCCGGCAACGTCCGTCATTCAAGAAAACCAACCGCGGAGCCGAGATGTTGCGGCCCGCAACTTCCCATCGCGCGTCTGGCTCCGGCATCCATTCCATCCCGCCGTCACCGGAGATGGCGCTGCGGATCGAATTCGTCACCTGCTGCGATCCGGCGCAACACTCATAGTACATCCGCAGTCGCCGGCCATCGCCGACCGGGACCACCTCGGACGAGACGACGCGAAAGTCCTCTGCACCTCCCAGCAGCGGCGACAACCGCACGCCGGGCTCCGGACTCCACGCTTCACCATCGGCGGAGAAGGCACTCAAAATGCGGGTCGTCGCGTTGTCGTAGTCGTTGGCTCCGGCGGGAAATCCGGGCCGCGGCAGGATTTGCGAATAGTACATTCGATATCCGCCGTTCGGCAGCGCGATCACGCGGGGACTGACCGCGCCACAGATGCCGGTGCGGACAGCGTCCGGCGACCAACGCGACTCAGGTCGCGGATCGACGTCGATATCCGGGGGCGCCTCGATTGCCACCGCCGTGTCTTTCGTCCAAAGCCTGCCGGGGTCGGTTGCGACAAGATGGACCCGCGGCGAAGCAGATGCGGATTGCGTGAGATCGAACATTAATGGCACCCGTCATTAACTTGGGTTAAGTAAACGGCAAGTAACCGCAACAGCATATCGCACCGCGGACGCCGTGTCTCGACAAAACGCTCGTCCCGCGACAATAATCGTTCGGGATGCGACTTTGGAATCGTCAGGAGCCGCGATCCGTGCTGGGCGCGGTGCGCAAAATCGTTGAAACTGTTCGCAAGGCGGAAATCCTCGTTCTGGAAACCAATGGCAAAACATGAACCCACCATCACCGATCCCACGATCGCTCGCGTTGTACGAGCGGGCCAGGCAACTCGTGCCCGGAGGCACACAACTCTTGAGTCGGCGTCCCCTGATTTTCGCGGCGGGCGTCGCTCCGATCTATGCCGATCGCGCCAAAGGCTCTCATATCTGGGACGTGGACGGCGGCGAATATCTCGACTTCGGCATGTCGGTCAGCGCCTGCATTCTGGGCTATGCCGATGACGTCGTAAATGATGCGGTCCGGGCTCAGCTCGATCGTGGCGTGATGTACAGCCTGAATCACCCGGCCGAGCTGGAACTGGCGGAGCTGCTTTGCCAGACGATCCCTTGCGCTGAAATGGTCCGCTACGCCAAGGGAGGCGGCGAGGCCTGCGCCATTGCCGTACGCATTGCCCGCGGCGTGACGGGGCGCGACAAGGTCCTGTTCTGCGGTTACCACGGCTGGCATGACTGGTACCTGGCCGCGAACCTCGACCCCGCATCGCTCGATTCGCATCTGTTTCCAGGAATTGATCCGATTGGGGTGCCGCGCGGTCTGGCCGGCACGGCGATTCCGTTTCCGCACGGCGACCTGCTAGCGCTGGAGCGTGCGATTGATCTCCACGCGTCGGACGTTGCCTGTGTGATCATGGAACCGATGCGATCGACGGAATCGCCGCCGGAGTACCTACGAGCCGTTCGGGCACTGACGGAAAAGCGAGGCATTATTCTGATCTTCGACGAAGTGACTACCGGATTTCGGCACGCGCCGGGCGGGGTCGAGGAATTCCTGGGCGTCGTGCCGGACATGGCGACGTTCGCGAAATCGCTGTCGAACGGTTTCGCGATGGGAGCCGTCGTCGGCCGCCGCGCGGTGATGGAACCCGCTGCGCGGATGTTCATCAGCAGCACCAACTGGTCGGACCTGGTCGGCATCGTCGCGGCGATCACCACGCTCAAGGAGATCCGGCGACGCAATGTGCCGGCGTTGCTGCGCGACTTTGGCGAGCGACTCATGGCGGGCTGGAATCAAGTCGCCGGAGAGGTTGGGATCGCGGCGCGGATGTATGGCACGCCGCAATGGCCGCTGATCGAGTTTACGCCGCCCGTCGAGTCGTCGCAGGAGGCAGCCGGCGCCGGGCGAAGCGATTCCGTGGTCGGCGGCGGGCCGTCACTGGCCCGAAAGCTCGCAGCCCTGTTCGCACAGGAAATGGCGCACCGCGGCATCCTTTTCAACACGCACCCCGTACACAGCGCGGCGCACAACGATTCCGACCTGGACAGAACGCTGACGGCAACACATGACGCCCTGACCATCGTCCGAGACGCACTGCACGCCGGCCGCATCGATGATGTGTTGAAAGTCACGCTCGACCCGCCCGTCTTCCGCCGGCTGGTCCAATAAGAGCAGGGGGCGGGATACTTTGGCGCCAAAAAATTTCCCCATCACCGCCGTCGACCCGACCCCAGCGGGCGTTACTTTGCCACACCTGTTACTTTGCGAATATAGTCGACTTCCGACGAGCGGAACGGCGCGCCGTCGGGCTGGAGAATGTCGTGGAACCAGACCGGCGGCGGGCCGTCGTACGATTTCGTCCACGAGTCCCAGGGATAGATTGTCTGTGACTTTCCATTGATGAATCCCCAGCAGTAAGCGGCCGATTTGTGTTGTTTCATGAGCGCCAGATGCGGCTCGAATTGGCTGCCTTGCGGACGCGCCATGAATTCCGTGCATAGGAGTGGGCGCCCGTACTTCGCAAGATTCCGCAAACATCGTTCCAGCGAAGCGACATCTCCGTAGGTGTGGTAGCTGATGACATCGCTGTTCGCAAGCTGAATCCGTTTGCAGGCATCAAGGGCGACAATGTTTTCTGAATCACACCAGACTCCTGATGTTAACGGCTGCGTCGGATTGGCTTGACGCGCCCAGGCAAAAACCTGCGGCAATAGACGATTCACAAGTTCCGGCTTGTTCCTTGGTTCAAGACCAGGACGCTTCGCCGCACCGCCGTCAAGGTTGTCGGGTTCGTTCCAGATATCCCAAACAACAACGTGAGGGTCGTTCGCGAAACGGCCCACGACGCCGAGTACGTACTCTTTCAAATGCGGATACCTGGCTGGATCCTTCAGGACCTCGATCCCGGGACTTTGTACCCAGCCAGAATTGTGCGTGTGTGGCAGCGGTTCGGGTTGCTTTCCGACTTTCGGCAGCGGATGCCAGCAACTGTCAAACAGCACGAACATCACATGGATATGGTGTTTGTCAGCGATCCCAAGAAATGTGTCGCAACGTTCCAGAAATCCCCGAGAGTCCTGTTGCCAGAGCAAGTCATGCAGGAAGACCCTGATGCTGGTGAATCCCAACTTTTCCGCGAAACCCAGCTCACGGTCGATCAGCTCCGGCGAAAACGTCTCCGCTTGAAACATTTCCAGCTCGTTAATCGCGTTACTCGGCAGATAATTGCAGCCTACCAGCCAGTTCCGCCCACCGTACCAGGCATTCGCCTTTTCCACACTCCAGCGACCGGGCATACAACATATCGACAACGTCGTTGAGATCGTCCGGCAGCAGCAGCCGCGCGGGCAATTGATAGCAGAGCGATTTGCCGCTCCCGGTCGGAAACACGGCCGCCGCCGAACGGCCCACCAGCAAATGGTCGACCACCTCCCGCTGCCCCGCACGAAACTCAGAAAACCCGACGACCTCGCTCAGCTTCCGTTCCACGGAGTCCATCCTGCCACCACCCACCCACCCCCCCGTATTTATTTACTACCCACCCTTATGGACGTTATAACGGACTCGCCGCGCGGGTTCCAAGGGGGCAAGCGATTTCGTCGTCAGCGCCTGCGCGCTCTGCTTGGCGGCTTGGCGAGATCTTTTCTTCTCCCCACATCCCGTTTCGCGTACATTGGTTCACGTCCCGTCGATCGCCGGTTGCGCTCCGCGGCACGCCAGGCCATTTTCCCGATCAGGATTCCGCCATGCCACGCCCACGAATTGCTTTGTTCACCGCGCTGAGTCTTATTGCTTTGTACTCCCAGTTGCCCGCGGCAGATTGGTCCCAGTTCCGCGGCGCGAATGGGTTGGGGATCAGTAACGATACCGGCCTGCCGATCGAGTGGTCGTCCACCAAGAATATTGTCTGGAAAACAGCAATGCCTGGACCCGGTGCCTCCAGTCCGATCACTGTGGGGAATCGTGTGTTCATTACCTGCTATTCCGGCTATGGCCTGGAACCGGCCAGCGGCGACCCGCAGAATCTGGTCCGACACCTACTGTGCGTCGATCGTCGGAACGGGACGGTGATCTGGCAAAAGCAGTTCGCGCCGAAACTGCCCGAACACAAATATGAAGGCGAAGGATCGTACCATGGCTATGCCGCCAGCACCCCCGTCTCCGACGGCCAGCGACTCTATGTCTTCTTCGGCAAGTCGGGCGTCTACTGCTTCAACCTGGATGGCACACAACTCTGGCAGGCCAGTGTCGGAGAGGGTACCAACGGCTGGGGTTCGGGTTGCTCGCCCTTGCTCCACAAGAACCTGTTGATCGTCAACGCCAGCGTGGAAAGCAGTTCGCTCGTGGCGTTGGACAAGTTGACCGGAAACCAGGTCTGGCAAGCCAAGGGGATCGGAGCCGCATGGAACACGCCGGTTCTGGTGCCTGGCAAAGCGCGAACGGAACTCGTCGTAAGCATTGCCGACCATGTCGTCAGTTGCGACCCGGACTCCGGCGAAGAACTCTGGCGCGCGGAAGGAGTCCATCGCTATGTCTGTCCCAGCATCGTTTTCCATGAGGATGTGGTCTACGTCGTCGGCGGGGGCCACACTTCGTTAGCGGTGCGCACCGGTGGCCGTGGCGACGTCAGCGGTTCGCACACGTTTTGGCGTTTGAATAAGGGCCCGAATGTCTCCTCGCCCATCTACTACGAGGGCCATCTTTACTGGACGCGTGACGGCAGCATCGCCGGCTGCCAGAATCCGACGACCGGGGAGATGGTCTACGAGGAACGGCTTGAACCTGGTTCGGGCACGATCTGGTCGTCACCCGTACTGGCCGAAGGAAGGCTTTACTACGTTTCGCAATCCAAAGGCACCTTCGTCGTCGCCGCACAACCGAAATTCCAACTCCTCGCGCACAACACGATCGCCGACGACTCCAGCCGCGCGAATGCGTCGCCCGCGGTCAGCCACGGGCAACTGCTGCTGCGCACCGACAGCAATTTGTACTGTATCGGCGCGAAGTAAAGCCACAAGCCGCGCCGAGCCGCGAAGAAGTGCCCCGTTCCCCTTAGCGGCTGGGCGTTCCATTGGAAGTGGTTGCCATAACAAGACGGCCAGTTTCGCCCCATTCGCGATCAGGTCGACGTTCGAACTCTAACCCCCTGAGTAAAGCAGGGTAGAGCAGGTAAGGCTGCGATTCATTGCTGCATTTCCCGTAGTTTCTTCGTTCTTCGGGGGTCCAAGCCCGATCTATTCTGCCGCCAGACGAGCACGCGGCGGTCCGAGTCCCAAGCTTGTCGGTGCCCTCGACACTTCGCAGTGGTCCTGATCGCCGGGAGTCGACGTCGCGACCCAAATTTTTCCTGATGGGCAACAGTGTACCTTGCGCCTATGATTCCCGAAGAGGCTGGGGCGCCTGGGCCTGACGAACGGGAGTGACGCGATTATGGATACGTTCGAAGATGCCGCGCCGCCCCAGGAACAGACGGAACTGGTTTTGGCCCCCTGCTGGGAATGTGGCCAGGCCAAATTCTGCTATGAACCTATCGTCTGCTGCACAGGAACCCGATTTCACACCTGCCCCGAGTGTCGGAAGGAAATTGAGGGCAGGGACCAATGATCGACCATGAGCACTACATGCGACGGGCCATCGAACTCGCGGCGAAGGTTCCCGACCTTCCTTTCGCCGCAGTTATTGTTGATAGCGACAGCGGAGCCATTCTCGCGGAGGGGTGGAATAAGACTTCCATCCACCCGACATGGCACGGTGAGATCCACGCCATCAACGAACTGGCATCTTCGGGATCTACTTTCAACAGCAAAGTGCTTGCCTTGTACACAACCGCTGAGCCGTGTCCAGTGTGCCAGGGGGCGATTCTGTGGAGTGGCATACAAAGCGTCGTTTACGGCACCTCGATTCGCTCCTGCAGAGGCGTGGCTGGCGGCAGATCGACATACCGGCGGCGGAAGTCATCCGTCGCAGTCCCACGTGGAATTGCACACTGATTGGCGGGGTCTTGGGGCAGGAATGCGACGCGCTTTTTGGAATACGGGACACTCATGCCGGTGAAGAATCCAACAACGGCGCGCGTCGCGAAAAGCGCGGAAAATTTGTCGGCGAAGGGCGAAAATGAAATCAGCATATCTGCCGGGCGTTTGTGCCCTGGTTACGGTGACAACGATGAAGCGGCCAACACCGCGCTGAGTTCAACGTCTGCCGCAGCGGCCAGGCCGAATGCGACGAAGCAACCATAGCCAGACGACCTCTCAGGAATTTCACGATTGGATTCTGGCCTCGGACAACCTTGCTGCATCACGACTGCGCAGGCCATGACTACGTCCATCTGGCAATCTGGCCGGAGCGGTAGGCCTGGTTGCCGAGGTGTGCGGCGTAGACGGCTTGGACGCCGACCTCGGCCGGCGCGTTGGGTGTCGCCCGGCTGCGAACGCATTCGATCCAGTTGGTCAAGTGCAGCAGTTCGCCGTTGGGCTGGTCGTAGAAATCGGCGCCGCGCGGACCCTCGCCAGGAATCAGCTCGGTCTTGGGCGTCTTGCTGTTTCGCTCCGGGGTTACGATCATCGCGCCGCGGTCGGCGTAGAGCGTGGCGTCACGCCCCATGACTGCGATGCTCGACCCGTGGCGAGCGTTCACGAACGTGCCCTCGAAGTAAACCTGGATGTTGCGGTCGGGATAGCGAACCAGGGTCTGGATGGTGTCTGGCGTTTCCCAGATCCCGGCCGTAATCAGGTGGTCACCGATCGTCGTGGCACTGGCCGGCTTGTCGAGATCGCAGAACCAGTTGGCCACATCCATCCAGTGGACCATCAAGTCGGTGAGTATGCCGCCGCCAAAATCCCAGAACCAGCGCCAGTTGCGGAAGCGGTACGGATCGAACTCCTGCTTGCGAGCGTTCCCCAGGAAGTCGCTCCAATGAACCGAGGCGGGATCGATGTCGATCTGGTTCGCTTTTTGCCTCGGTTGATTGCGGTTCCAGGTAAGGTGCACTTTGTTAATCTCGCCGAGTTGCCCGGCTTGAATCAGTTCGCGAGCTTTCTGCAGGTGAGGCATGCTGCGCTGCTGCATGCCAACCTGGACGATACGACGATGCTTATTCTGTGCCTCGACGACCGCGGCCCCTTCGGACAAGTCGTGTGTCAGCGGTTTCTCCACGTATACGTCTTTTCCCGCGGCGCAGGCGTCGACCGTCATCGGCACGTGCCAGTGGTCGGGTGCCGCGATCAGCACGGCATCGATATCCTTGCGATCAAGAAGCTGCTGGTACTTTTTGCTCGCGATCGCGCCGGGATCGGCAAGTTTCCGGGCCATCTCCAGATGCACGTCCCAGACGTCGCACACGGCCGCGATCTTCACGCCCGGCACTTTGACGAGCGAATCCATCAACCTGCGGCAGCGACCGCCGGCACCGATGCAGGCGACATGGATCGTCTCATTCGCGAAGTAGCCACGAGCTGTTGCCGTGAATCCGGCCGACAGCGACGCTGCGGCCGACGCTTCCAGGAACTGGCGACGATGGAACATCAGGCAGACTCCCAATGGGCGGTTGCTTGTCCCCGACTCGACGACCCTCCATCGATACGATCGCCAACTCGACGACACGTTTCTGATTTCGACGCAGCCCGGATTATACCGACATCGTGTTACGCTGCCGACCCTTCCGCGGAAATTCGCGATTCCCGACGGAATGGAACTCCGTCGTACTACTTGTTGCGCCGGCCCGACCACGGTCGGATGTTCCCCACATCCGTGGCCAGCAGGTCGAGCAAGCTGTCCATTTCCGCGAACATCGGAGCTCATCCGCCGAATGCGGTCGTTCAAGGCGTTGATCACCAGTGCTGCGTCGAGCGGACTGACCTTGCCGTCGTTGGAAACGGTTCCCAGGACCGGCGTCCCACGCGAATCGATTCCATCCAGGAACGACTGCGGGTGATACTCCCAAACCGTGTACACACCGTCCGGAAGATTGTTAAATAGATAATTGCCGAGCATGTCGGTGCGCATGCTGCGGTTGACGGGGCCCTCCAGTCGCACGAACACCTGCGGCAGTGCCGTCAACGTGTCCCGCGCTGCGGCAATGATCTGTACATCGAGGGCCGATGGCAACTTCCGCTGCCCGGGTTGTAGCGATGAATTCATCAGGTCATTGGGGTAGGCCTCGTTGTCCAAATGGTCGTCATCTTCTGACAGTCTTGCCACAAACCCCGGACCGACGAACAAACGGGAACC
Source organism: Planctomycetota bacterium (assembly GCA_016872775.1). Lineage (GTDB taxonomy): Bacteria > Planctomycetota > Planctomycetia > Pirellulales > Pirellulaceae > VGZA01. The sequence continues at coordinate 113,472 of VGZA01000007.1, forward strand.
GGCGATTGATTCCACGTGCTGGTGGAACGAAGGGTTGACCACAAAAAACCCCTCAAGGTGTCCTACCTCATGAAGGATAACGGTGAGGAGGTCGTAATGGCCGTAGGCATCGGAATCTGTTGTTGCGTTCAGAGACGTGGAGGTGAACGGCCGGGAAAACTCGTGATTGTCCTCTGGCCTGCGACCGCAACCAGAGTCGCAGCACCAGCCCCGAAGGCTAATAATCTACGTGGCATTCAGTTTTTTCCTGTTGCGTTGACTAGGGGACCGGCATCTGGAAGCCGACGGATAGATCGCGCGTGGAACTTGATCGCGTCAGTTCTGTCCGCCTCCAGGCTTATGCGGACTCTAACCGAATCGCGTGGGATGGGGTATCTTCTACCTGGCGATGTTGGGGTCGGCGTACCTGCTCGATTCCTGACAGCGTTGCAATCATTTCTGAAATGCGTTTGCGACGGTCGTTGGATGGGGGATTGCGGTCAACAGAATAACTTGCAGCATTATGACTGGAAGGCTGAGGACGGCCGCTTCGTTTGCAATGGACACTCGAGCCTGTTGAAGCTCGCAGCCCCCGAAACTAGCCGAAACATGGAGAAATGCTCGATATGCCGATGATGCCACGAACCGGGACGATTGTTTTCCTGAGCATTCTGACCTGCACCGCCGCCACCCTCGCCGAGGAACGGGTGCAGCTTGCGATCGGCGACGGAAGCCAATGGTCATTCGTCAACAGCCAGTGGAAGGACACACAAGATGGAGGTATCGCCGGGGAACGGACCGGCGACGGCGACGGCCTGCAGGGCTATTGCATGGCGTTTCTAAAAGATCGAGCCTATTCCGATCTGGAGGCAACGTTCACCGTCCAGATGAATACGAATCACGCGGACGAGGGCCTGATCGTCCGCGCTCAGGACCCGACCCGGTTCGCGTTGATTCACTTTCCTCAAACGGGCCAACAGTTCCGCGCGCAGCATTTCTGGGTGGCGCTGTCCATCGCGGATGGCTCTGGCTATCTCAGGCTGAAGCGCGTCGAAATGGTCCGCCGCGTGGCCAGCAATCCGTTCGGCATTGCCCATCAGGCAAGAGTGAACGTCACCGGCAATCGGTACCAGGTCTGGGTCAATGAACATCCGGCGCTGGATATCACGGATGACACTTACGACTCGGGCCGGATCGGCCTTTCCGGGTTCACAACGTTCGCGCATGGCAAGGTATCGATCGCCGGAACGACCGTTGACGCTCAGCCCTGGAACGCCACCATCCCTCAAGTAAAGAACTGGTTCACGCCGTTCCCGGACGCGGGCCCGGGACAGTTCGTCAACAGCCTGACGAAAGCCCCCAACGGCGACCTGCTCTGCCTGTTCTCGACGGAAGGCAGCAGCTCGTTCAAAGGGACGAAGCCGCATTTGGGACGCTCCACCGATGGCGGTAAAACATGGACGGTGGAACCCGCGCCCCAACTTCAACCCGACGGACTTCCTGGCGGCGCCTCGATCGCCGCCTTGCAGGATGGCCGGTTGATCAGCCTGGGCGTGACGCACGGCGAAGGCGTCTGGTCCGAGTCCAAAGACAACGGTCGCAGCTGGTCGAAACCGATGGCCATCCAACCCGAACACCCTTGGCCGACCGATCCGAAACGAATCGTGACGGGATATCAACAGCAATTGCGCGACGGAACGCTGCTGCGGTTTTGTTATGGACTTCATTCGACATCCACGGAACCTGTGACCAGGTGGGGAGCCGTGCATAGTCAGGCCTTTGCCATACGAAGCACCGACGCGGGTCAAACCTGGTCGCTGCCGGCGAGCCTGGACGGTGAACATCCCGGGATGGGGAACCTGGATCTCACGGAACCGGTCGGCTTCGAGACGGCCGACGGCAAAATCATCTGCCTGATTCGTCCGATCTACTCGCCCTGGATGTGGGAAACCTTGTCTGCGGATCAAGGGAAGACGTGGAGTCCGTGCGTTCGCGGCCCCTTTCCCGGCTGGGCGCCGTCGGCACCGGTTCGCACGAAGTCAGGCGTCGTGGTCTTTCCGACGCGGTTTCCCGGCCTTACCCTGCATCACACTCGGGATGACGGCAAGACCTGGGACGACGGCGGCGGCGGAACTTATATCGACACTTCGATCTGGGCGATGGGCGGACTCGTCGAAGTGGAACCCGATCTGATCCTGTTCATTCATCAGGACAGTTGGTTCAAGACATTACGCGCCCAATATATCCGTGTGACCGATCGAGGGCTCGACCCCGTGGGAGCAGGCACGCCCCGAGTGCCGTAATCTAATTGAGCAGCAAATCGGTCGAATCGGAGTCAGCACAATGAAACCGTCGCTTGAGCAGGCAGGTCATCGGCGGGCGGGACTCCTTGCGTTTGCGTTTTGCCTGTTGATAGGCTGCGCGAAGGCTGAACCCGACGCCTTGACCGACTTTCCGGCTGGCGAATTACCGAACGGACACGATCTGGTTTCCGTGAGCTGGCTGAAGGGGTTGCTGGATTACCAGCAGTCCGGGAAAAAGACGCGGCGTCCGGCCACATACGGCAATGAACGTTTCGCCATCCTCGAGGTCAGCTGGGCCACGCTGGAAAAGGCGAAGGACTACCATCGCGGCCATATCCCTGGAGCGATCCATTTCAACACCGATGACCTGGAGAACGGCGAGCCACGCTGGCGGTTGCGCGAGGCAGACGAATTGCCGCAGGTTATCGGCCGAGCCGGCATCACACCGGACACGACGGTGATCGTCTACAGCGGAAAGCTGATTGCCGCGGCGCGAGTCTGGTGGGCGCTGAAATACGCGGGCGTCGCTGACGTGAGACTGCTGGACGGCGGATTCGAGGCGTGGGCCAAGGCCGGATATCCGGTAGAGAAAGAGGTCCGACTGCCTGAACCCGTTGAATTCTTGGCGCCGGTCGCCTCCCGTATGCTGGCGACGACGGACTACGTTCGCGATCGACTGCAAGATTCGGATGTGTGGATGGCGGATGTGCGCAGCGAGAAGGAGTTCACCGGCCGTGCCAGCGGCTACAGCTACCTTGACGCGAAAGGGCGGATTCCCTCCGCCATCCACCTGGGCGACGCAGACGATAGTGCGCATCTCTACAATCAACGCAATGGCCGTCTCAAGCCGCCTGCGGAGATTCTCGCGCACTGGCAGCGGCAGGGCATCATCCCGGCAAAAGAAAACGGGCGGTTCGAGCGAGAACTGGTCTTCTATTGTGGAGGAGGTTGGCGATCGAGTGTCGCATTCTTCTATGCATGGCTGCTCGGTTTTGAAAACATCCGTAACTACTCCGACGGCTGGAGCGGATGGAGCACGGAGTATCACGCCGATTCGTCGGCGCAGGGCAGCACACCCGGTTGGAGGCAGCAGTCCACAGGCAATCCGATCGAGACGGGAGCACCGTAAGCATCAAGACGCGTTCAGCGATGATCATCGCGGATCGCACAGGCATAAACGATCGCTGGCCCTCGCATCCTCAAGGCGACGCGGACCGTCTTGCCGCGCAGCATGGCGACGTCTGCCTGAGTCTTCCATCGGACGGGAACGCGAATCGCATCCGTAACGAGCGGAATGGAGTCGGCAAAACCGAAGCCAGCAAGCTCCGCTCCCTGTTCGTCGAGCAAGGCGACAGCCACTTCGCCCGCACCGCCACGCTGTTCGACGTTCAGTAAGAGCTGCGCACCGCGGACGGGCAGAGGTTTGGTCGTCAGTTGTCCAACGGCATCCTTGTCCGCCGACTGCACGCCGACGAACCCGTCGCGGCGCAGTTTCGCGACGCCGATCGACCGTGAGCCCTGCGGACAAGGCACCTGCTGATTGCGGGAAAACGCGTTGAAATAGATCAGCATCTCATCGCCCACCAGGAACGGTTCGTTATGCAGAGGGACAGCGCCCGTGGCGAAGTAACTGCCGGGCTGGCCAGAGGAGATGAATCCGGCACTCGGATTGACCGGGACCCATTCTCCACGATCTTGACGGGAAGCAAGCATCACCGTGAATTGCCCCTTCGGCTTGTTCATCCCGCAGGGAAAACCCAAATCTTGATTGCCATAGTTGAACGGAATCATGCACTCGACCGCCGGCGTGTTGACCAGTTCCGGTGTGATCTGTCGCGCTGGTTCCGCCGGAGACCAGTGCCGCAAGTCGTCGCTGTAACTGAATGAAGGATACGACCATCCGCCAGCGCGAACGTAGGCCATCCAGCGCTGGTTGCGATGATCGGGGACGACCAGCAATCGATCGCCGCCACCGCTCGGAAGAGTTTCCAGTCGCTCCAGAGGTTGTTCCCACCGCAGTCCGTCAGGGCTGTACGTGATGTACTCGCCCCGCGCCGCGGCATAGCGGTCCATCAACTCCTTGGGTCGATCGAGTGAACCGCTGACCGCGTGGTTGTCCCAGTAATGGATCGACTCCCAATGGGCGACCATCTTATAGCGGCGATCGGGGTTGGTTTCGCGGTCGTCACGGAGAATGGTGTAGCCGTCAAAGTTGGTGAGTGCTCCTTGCGTCTGATCCGATGCCCGCTGGCCGGTCAGGATCACGTTGTTGTCCTTATTACCGCGATAGCTGATCAATCCGACGTTCGGTTTCCGCCATACGATCCCGTCGTCCGACTCGGCGTATTTGCCCAGCATCGACTCGATGTCGGGGCGATCCGCCTCGGAACGGGGACGAAAAGCAAGATCGGCACCGCGTCCCCAGACCCCCGCGGCGGCCATCTCGTGGGGACCTGCGGCATTGTGTCCCATTGTCATCGTGCAGTACCACAAGCGGAACTTCCCATCTGCGTCACGAATCACGTTGCCCCAGGCGCAATCTTGGTCTGTCCTCGGATCATCGGGCGCGATAATCGGCTGATCGAGCGGTTGGGCCTGGTTATAGATTCGAGTCACACCTTGCTGCTTCTCGATCCAATGGTCGTCGATGAAGAGATAGAGATCGGCGTCGTTTGTGGTTCGTCCAATGTCGACGACCACTCCCAGGTTGTTGCCATTGGCTCTCTCGGTGGGAATGAACTGCGCGCTGTCAAGCTGTTCCGCTCTCGCGCCGTTTCCGACCGGCCGATTGAGGAGTTGGCATTTGTCGGCTTCGCCTACACCGAAATCCCACCAGACCAGCGAGGTGGAGCCACCGCCGTCCATATTGATTCCGCGATGCGCGCCAAACTGTTTCATCCACGTCCCGAGTTCCCGCGTCGTCGCGCCACGACTGTCAGGTTGTCGCCCGTCAATAGCGACGAACACCAGGTAACGCTGATCGTTGCTCAGTCCGATCCCGGTCCGCGGATGGAGATCGTCACCTCCGTCGATCGGCTGGCCGTTGTCCAGGCAAAGCGCGAAGCCACTGACGGCCAGGCGCACGTCGGAGAGGTCGGTGTCGGGAGGGGTCGCGGCAATGCGCAATGCTCCCGATTTCCGTTCCAGCAGGGAAGGGGAACCGCTGCCACGGGAAACCACGATACCGTCGGAAACCGCCAAACCGAGCAGATCGGTCGGTGTGCTCTGATTGAATGGCGCGGGCCACGGCTGGAAAGCGTCGGCATTGACGGCAAACAGCATATTGCGTCCCTCGGATCGGGACCGCCGGAGGAAGTCGCGGGTTGTCAATCGATCCGTCTCGGTCTTCCCGTCGACCCACTCCTCGCGGCGTGGCGTGGTCCGCAGCCGCAAGTCGGGCATCCAGGAATCGATGCGCGCCGCGTGAATGATCATTTTTCGCGGTTGACTTGCTTCGATTCGAACGTAACGAATTCCCGGGTGCAGTGCTCGTGCCTGGCTCCAGTCGTAAACATCATCCTGAGCAGACAAGGACGACAGCGCAAAGAACAGAACCGCCAGGGCGCTCCATCTTCGAAACAGCTTCAACATCGTCTGTCGTTCCCCTTGCCGAATCTGCAAACCGGCTTTTGAATCACGGTAGGTACCGCCGTTTCTGCTGCAGTTGATACGCTCAAAACAACTCCGTAACGGCCCGTCCGGTCGTGACACGAACGGGGCGCCCCGAGATATCCGGGATCGCGGTCTCGGCGTCCAAGCCAAAAGCATGCAGGATGGTGGCAGAGAAGTCGTCAGGAGTGACCGGTGCGTCCTTGACGTAGGCTCCTTGAGCGTCACTGGCGCCCCACACCTGACCACCGCGTACGCCACCGCCAGCCAGCAGTTGCGTGTAGGATGGAGCCCAATGGTCTCGGCCGGCCGTCTTGTTGATCCGAGGCGTGCGACCAAATTCGCTGGCCACAGCAACCAACGTGTCGTCCAACATGCCGCTTTCCGCGAGGTCTTCGAGCAGTGCTGAAAACGAGCGATCGAACGATGGGGTGCAGTATTGATGGGTGAGCTGCTGTCGGCCGGTTAGCTGCCCGTCGATTCCACAAACGTCGCTTTCCACACCGTGGTTGTCCCAGAGATTAAACTGGCACCCCTTGTTGTCAAAAAACGTCCAGAAGACGTTGACGAAGCGCACTCCCGATTGCACGAGGCGGCGGGCCATGAGGAAACTCTGGCCGTACTCGTTCCGGCCGTACCGATCGCGGACATGCGCCGGCTCGCGATCCAGATCCATCGCGCTACGAACCTCGGGCGATACCAGCAGATGGTAGGCCTTCTCGAACGCTTCGTCCGCCTGCGTGATCAAGTTTCCGGCCAACGGTCGCGCCAGGCTCTCACGCAACTGGCGGCGCGAGGCTAAAGTCGACGGGCTGGCTCCATCGCGCAACTCCAGCGGACCGACGCGCAGCGGCCCGTCCGTGAGTGAACCTTTCTTTTCTTTGTCGAACGCCAACGGATCGTAGGCATTGCCTAGAAATCCCCCGGACTGTCCCTTGTACGGAGGCGAACTGGTGGTGAAGTAACGCGGCAGGACAACCCAGGCAGGGAGCGGTCCCGGAGCGCCGAGTGTCTTGTGCAGAATCGCACCCAGCCCCGGATGGTCGTCCCGCGCTACATGTTCGTCGCCTGGACGCGGCGGCAGCATCCCCAGCAGCGAACGAGCGATCGCTGTGCCGTGCCCGTTGTCGTTGTGCGTCATGGACCGAATCAGCGCCAACTTGTCGGCATGACGAGCGACCTGAGGAATCAATTCACTGAACACGATGCCGGGAACGCTGGTTCCGATCGGATTGAATTCGCTACGCACCCCACTGGGCGCGTCCGGCTTCATGTCCCAGAGGTCGGGCTGCGAAGGACCTCCGCATAAAAAAATGTAGATGCAGCTCTTGGCTTTGCCTCGCCGGGCCGATGCGGCTCCGACGGACAACGGCCTCGCATTCACAACTCCGGCCAGACTGCCCGCGGCCAAAGCCGACATTCGCAGCCATTGCCTTCGAGTGGCAAGCGCGGCACGAGCGGCACGAGCGGTCATCGCCAGCGGGTTCGGAAACAAACTAAACATCGTTACTCCGCAATCAGATCAACTCGCGAATCGGAGCGCCGTCTGGCAGGATCGGCATGGGGCGGCCAGATTCGTCGGGGAATATCAGTTCGGCGTCGATTCCCAAATGGCGATAGGCCGTGGCCCACAGGTCGTTCGGCGAGAGTGGCCGGTCTTTGGGCCGTTCGCCCAACCGGTCCGTCGAGCCGATGACCTGGCCCATCCGCAGACCGCCGCCTGAAACCAGGATCGACATCGCGCCAGGCCAATGGTCGCGGCCGGGCTGCATAATGCCGGTCCCCGTGCCCGGTTGCGAGTTGATCCGCGGCGTATGGCCAAACTCGCCCATGACAACGATCATCACCTTGCGGTCGAGACCACGCTGGTAGACATCTTCGATCAGCGCCGACACCGCCTGATCAAACGGCGGGAAGCGCCAGCGAGCATCCTTGAACACGTGGCAATTCACCGCGTGGCAGTCCCAGTTGTAGAGCGTTTGCGGCGGGCTCGGACCGCCCGGATGTTCCATCACGACGTTGGCGAAGCTCGTCCCGGCTTCCACCAGGCGCCGAGCCAGCAGCGCCTGTTGGCCGTACGCATGGCGACCATAACGATCGCGGACCTCGGGCGATTCTTGCGAAATGTCGAACGCCTGCCGGGTAGCGTCGTTCGTCAGCAGCGAGAACGCTTTGTTCTGAAAATGGCTGCCCGACGCCATGGCACCCGTTGAATCAAGCTCAGTTCGTAGCCGATCAAATGCTGTAAGCAGGGTGCGGCGATGGGCCATCCGCGGGCTGAGTTCCGGAACGATGCTGAGATTGGGAACCGACCAGTTTTCGACGCTCGGATCGGCAAGCAGAAACGGTTCATACGACCGCCCCAGATAGCCGGCCCCTTGCGAATAGGAATCGGGATTCGTGCCGGGACGTTGCCCGGAGGTAAATGCGAGCACGTCCGGGCGGAGAGGTTCGCGCACCTTGTTGACGATGCAGCCGACAGAGGGCGCGTCGTTGACGAACCCGACCGGCGACTTGGGAATCCGCCCCGTGAGCATCCGCTTGTGGGCTCCGTCGTGATCGCCAAACCCGTGCGACGCCGACCGAATAAGCGAGAACTTGTCGGCGATCTTTGCGTGCAGCGGCAACAGTTCGCCGACCTCGATCCCCGGCACGTTGGAGCCGATCGGCGCGAACTCGCCGCGGTATTCCAGCGGCGAGTCCGGCTTCAAATCGTAGGTGTCCATGTGCGATAAGCCGCCCGTGAGCCAGACGAGAATGACGGCAGTGTCATCTCGACTCGTGCCGCGCTCCCCGGCCACCGCCCGCAGCCGCATCAGCTGCGACAAACCGGACGCCATGCACGCCAGCGACCCGGCGTTCAGAAATCGGCGACGGGTGAGCGATTGGTGGGTCATATTGCTTGACTCCGGCGGCTCGCAAAACCGATGCGGATACCGCGGCCCCACGCTGGACCAAGTCGCGTCGTCTCACAGTTCATCGTTCCATGGCTCCCTTTCCTGAAAGAATCTTATCACGGAATCTCGCGATACGGACAGTTCGAGTTCCTCATGCTGCCTGGGAGAGTGTTCGTCGACGGGTATTTCGCGATCGACCCGGCCACGATCTGTTGAACTTTCGCCGACACTCTTTCGTCCAATCCGTAACCGACCTGTCCGCGATCGACACGATCATCGGTTGCATGCGGATCGATTACAATCACCGCCGACCACATAGTGCGTTAGACTACCAGACCCCGGCAGAGTTCGCCGCTCACTTTACCCCAGATCCTCTCATTCAGAGTGGTACATAGATCGGGGGAAGGCCACAGGCATTTGTGGGAGATGTGTCGTAGCTCCAAGTTCTTGTCGCAGGTTGCCAGCCAGGTGCCGGCGCGATAGGCTGGTTACCGGGGTGTAATGCATATGAAGTTGCTTCGCGACACCGACTTCATTGCCTTCGACCTGGAAACGACCGGGCTTCATCCATTGGCCGCGCACATCGTCGAAATCGGCGCCGTGCGGTTTCGCGGCGACGGTACGATCCTGGGTGAGTTTCAGCAGTTGGTTGATCCCGGCTGCCACATCCCCGACAACGCGACGTACATCCACGGCATCACGGACGACGATGTGGCGGGGCAGCCGACGATTCGGGAGGCACTGCCCCGATTCCTCGAGTTCGTCGGCGATTCTCCCGCCGTGATGCTCGCCCACAACGCGGCCTTTGACCTCGGTTTCCTTGCGGCCGCCATCCGCCGCTTGAGACAGCCCTGTCCGATGCATGCCGTGGTCGACACGCTGATCTTGGCGCGGCGTCGCCTCCAGTTGCCGAACCACAAGCTCGAGACGATCGGGCGGTTTCTGCGGCTGATCCACGACGCACGGCATCGGGCGCTCGAGGACACACTGCTGCTGAAGGACGTGTTTCTCAAGCTGATCGGCCGGCGGCCGGTCATGCAGAGTGTCGAACAACTGTTTGAATTGTGTCCGACCTTGAGTTTTGAACCGTTTGGTGGAATTCTCGACCATCCGCCGGCCGGCTTCGAGGAGTTGTGGCTGGCGATCGCTCAGCAGCAGCCAGTAATATTGGTCTACGAGGGCGGTAGTTCGCCCGGCTCGCCGCGCGTGGTGACACCACTGGGCAGCGCAATGAACCGGGGCCGAATCTACCTGGTCGCCCTGTGCCACGAGACGGACAGCGAGAAATCGTACCGTCTCGACCGCATAAGCTCTTACCGCAGGATTATGATGAAGACTTGAAGGCAAAGGCAGACTCCACAAACATCACGGATCGCCGGCAACCGACGTTAATCACACTTGGCTGTGACGAGGTTTAACAAAGATGAAATCAGCGGCATTTGCTCCGATAGTTTCGGTGCACGAATTACGGGGACTCTGGCTACCGCATAAGGAACGCTTGAACCGCTCGCGTGACAGTCATCCCACGTCGATCCGGTTTCACCGGGCGTGCAGCTGGTTGGAGGAGGCTGAGGGCTTCGACGAAAACAGCCATATCGATCACCGCTTGATCTTCCAGTGGACCGCGTTCAACGCTCTTTACGGACAGTGGGACTTGCTGCGCCACGAAGCACTTGCGGACCGCGAGAGCTGGCAGGAATTCCTCAAACGCATGCAGGACTTGGATACCGCCGGTCACTTGATCGCTCTGCTCCAGGAACATCGAGGACTGACCCTGGCAATTCTGGGGAACGCGTACCTGAACCGTTACTTCTGGCAAGATCCCAACGGGGAAAAAGCCGGCAAGACGGGGCGCGGCGGGCGACATAAGGCCGAGAGCTGGTACGCGCAGAAGGATTGGAGGATCATTCTGGGGAACACGGTCGACCGCATTTATCTGCTCAGGTGCCAGCTGGTTCACGGAGCTGCCACTCTGCGCAGCCGATTGAACCGCACGGCGCTCAAACACGGCTCGACGATGATCGGGCTGCTACTGCCGAC
>VGZA01000008.1 GCA_016872775.1 Planctomycetota bacterium
GAAGTGCGTCCAGGTCGGTGCGCACCATTACCGTCGGTCCCGTTCCGTTTTTCAAAACTCCAACCACGCCGTGGCCCCCTACGTTGGTCGAGACCTCGAGCCCCGCCGATTTCAGCTCCGCGGCGAACCGTTCGGCGGTCTCTTTTTCTTTCAGTGACAGCTCGGGATGGCTGTGCAAGTGGCGATAAAGGCCAAGCAAGTCCGGCAGATTGCTGCGTGCCCAGTCGCGGATCGGCCCGACTCTCGGTTCGGCCGCGTGGGCCGCGGGCAATCCGACCGCGCGGGTCAGTGCGGTTTGTGGCACGGTCGGCAACAGCAAAAGCAGCAGCAGCCGGCTCGCCATTTTCCTGGCGAAACCAACCCGCGGGGAATTGAAAAATTGGCTTGTCAAAATGGGCGATTGCTGCTCTAATCCGCGCATCATTTGGTTCTCCATTTTCATGCGGCCGGTGAGCGACATTTGTCGCTCACCGGCTGTTTTTTTGCGACCATTTTTCGACTTTCGCCGGGAGCCGCGGCTGGCGGATCCCTGCATCTGCGAGGCAAACCGGCAACGCCTGGTTACGTTCCGGTGGAAACCGAATGCGCTGGCGGCGTGGAGAACGACGTGGAAACCGGCCAACCGCCGGTCGCCACCAGTTGCACCAGCGCCGGCACAAACAACCGCACCGCTCGACTGCGGTGGCTGATCACACCCTTCACCGCCGAACTCAATTCTCCAAACGTCTGGTGGTATTCCAGCAGATCAAACAGCGGATCGTAACCGAAACCACCCTGGCCGCCAGGTTCGAACCGGATGCGACCGTGGCATTCTCCCTGGCACCGGATGCGCACGACACCCTGCGGATCGGAAAGGCACATATGGCAAACGTAATGGGCATTGCGTTTTTCCCAAGGCACGTCGGCGAGCGCTTCCAGTAACTTCTGATTGTTCGATGCGTCGGTGGCGGCAGGCCCCGAATATCGGGCGGAATGGACCCCCGGGGCGCCGTCGAGCGCGTCAACCAGCAGGCCGCTGTCCTCGCCCAACACCCAGGCGTGCAGGCGACGAGCCTGCTCGCAGGCCTTCAACGCCGCGTTTTCGGTGAACGTCGAGCCCGATTCCTCCACCACGATCGCGTCGGGGTATTCCGATACCGATCGCAATCGAAACTCGTGGGGCTCCAGCAACTCGACCAGTTCGGCCAGCTTTTTCCGATTATGCGTTCCAAGGACCAGAGTGCGTTGATCTCTCATGGCACCAATGTAGTGCCCGCTCCGAGCGGATAAAAGGCAGCGGTACCGGCCATTGCAATTTATCCGCCCTGGCTCTTAAATGCGGCGGAGGGGAAATCATGCACGATCTGCCACGCGTCGCCGTCACGATGGGGGATCCAGCCGGAATCGGGCCGGAGGTTTGCCTGCATATGCTGTCCCATCCCACGGTCAACGCCGAATGCGTGCCGATCGTGTTCGGCGATGCCGACGTGATGCGTCGCGTCGCAGCTACCTGCAACCTTCCGTTGTCCGCCCAGGTGATGACATCCCATCAATGGCAGATGCATCGTGCCGGGATTCAGGGGCCGACGATTCTGGATCTGGCGGCGATCGACGGAACGACCGTTGTACCGGGGCGAATCACCGCGGAGACAGGGCGAGCCAGTTTCAGGTACGTCGAGGAATCGATCCGTGCCGCGCTGGCCGGCGAAGTGGATGCCGTTTCCACCGGACCGATCAACAAAGAAGCGTTACACATGGCCGGCTACAGATACCCGGGCCATACCGAGATTTTCGCGGAGAAGACCGGCGCGGCGCGTTCCTGCATGATGTTGACCTCCGCCGAGATCACGTGCAGTTTCGTGACGACGCACATTGCCTACCGCGACGTTCCGCAACGGCTCAGCACTGCCCGGATCCTGGAGGCGATCGAACTGACGGATGACGCCCTGCGTCGCTTGCACGGCCGCCCACCGCGCCTGACCGTCTGTGGACTCAATCCGCACGCGGGCGAAAATGGAATCTTCGGCGACGAAGAGCCCCGCGTGATCGTCCCGGCGATCGAGCTGGCACGGGCCAAAGGTATCACTCTCACCGGACCGCTGCCACCCGATACCGCGTTCCTACCGGCACGACGTCGGGAAACGGACGCCTATATCTGCATGTACCACGACCAGGGCCACATCCCACTGAAAATGCTGGCATTCGACACAGCCATCAATACGACCTTAGGCCTGCCGATCATCCGCACCTCGGTCGATCATGGCACGGCACTCGATATTGCCTGGCAGGGCAAGGCAAATCCCCAGAGCCTGTTTGAGGCGGTGACGCTGGCGGCCCGCCTGGCGCCAGTCGGGCACCGATCCCGTGCCGGACAGATGCCGGACCAATACACGATACCGCCGCAACCAGAGATTTCATGATCGTCGTGATCGCGGATGATCTGTCGGGCGCAGCAGAGCTCGCGAATATCGCTCGCCAATCCGGTTTGACCGCCGAGGTACGCTGGCGTGGCCAGCCACCGCGCAAGGTCGACCTCTGCGCCATCGACCTGAATACACGGTCACTTCCGGCCGAAATGGCCGGCCAACGCATGGCCGACACCTACCGTACCGTGCTGACCTGGCAGCCGGAGTGGGTCTACAGGAAAGTCGATTCCGTACTGCGTGGTCAGGTGGGGTTCGAGATCGAAGCGATGCTGGCCGCGGCGGGACAACGTCGCGCATTGCTGGTTCCCGCGAATCCTCGTCGTCAGCGGACCATCGTCGGCTCGCGTTACTTTGTCCAGGGAGCCCCACTGGATCAGTCTCCACTCGCACGCGACCCCGACCATCCGCGCCGATCGTGCCACCTGCGCGATCTGGTGCCCGTGCTGCGAATTCCGCTGCACGCCGGTGCGACGCCTGGCCCCACTCCCTGCGAAGGCATTGCGATTCCCGACGTCACTTGCGACGACGATTTGACGCGGTTGGCCAACCTGGCGAGTGGCTACGAAGTTGTTGCGGGAGCGGCGGAGTTCTTCGAGGCCCTGTTGCGGGTTCGCGGCGCAGCGGCTCTGCCCTGTGCTCCGCCCAATGCAGTGCCCCATGACCTGCCGCGTGCCCTGCCCCATGGCCCCGCTCCGGTCCTGGGCGGCAAGCGGGGGCTTGCCGGCGGTGCGGAGCTGCTCGTGTGCGGAAGCCGCGTTGCCTGGCCCGAACGGCTGGCGCTGGCGACGGCGTGCGGTCAAAAACTTTTCGCATTGCCCCCGACCTGGTGGGGTGACCTATCGTTGGGCGCGGACGAATCCGACCCGACAGCCCTCCTGCCGTACTCGGAATGGCTCGACGACGTCGTCGCCACCCTGCGCCATACTGGACGAGCCGGAATCGGTATCGGCGAATTGGGTGCGGAATCGAACGGCAACAATCCGCCGATCCGTACCGATCTGCTGCTGCAGGGACTGGCGGCCGCGGCCGAACACGTTGCGCAGCGCGTGCCGGTAAATCGGTGGCTGCTGGAGGGAGGTGCAACCGCATCGGCCGTCCTGCGTCGCCTGAACGTCGACAGTTGTGCGCTTGGCGACGCGCAGGAAGCGGGAATCGGTGAATTGCGGCATCCCGGCATCGACCAGGTTCGGTATTACGTCAAGCCAGGAAGTTATGCCTGGCCGACAGGGCTTTGGCCTGGCATCGATTGAAGCATTTGCCCTTCGCAAAGCTATACGTACCGTAGGGGATCCGCCTCGTCGCGACTCGCCCAAACCACGGTTTGAGAAAACTGGGCCGCGAGTAGCTCCGCGAGTTTCACGACGGCAAATCGTTCACTCGCAAAATGGCCGGTCAGAATCATCGCCATCCCGTTCGCTTTTGCTTCCAGGCAGGTATGGAAACTGGCCTCGCCGGTCACCAGCAATTCGCAGCCGGCCCGTCGCGCACTTTCCAGTAACGACCCGCCACTGCCGCAACCGACCGCCACCGTCTGAATCGCCATCGATGGCTGTCCGACGGCCTGAAGCTGGTCGATCGCCAGGAATTTTTTGATCTCCTGAACCAGAGACGATACGGTCGAATTTGGCGCGGTCGTTCCTATCCGTCCCGTACCAAGCCCCGGCAACACCGTCGATTCCGATAACGGCCGGACCTTCGTCAGCCCGATTCCCACCGCCAACTGCTGGTTGATTCCCTGACCTGCCGAGTCAAACGCCGTATGCGGACTGAAGATCGAAATCCCGTCGCGCACTGCCCGGAGGATCAAGGTGCCGGTTGTCGAATCCGTGGTAATCTTCTGCAAAGGACGGAATGGCAACGGATGATGGGTAACGATCAGGTTGGCCTGGCGGTTTCGTGCTTCGTCGAGCGATTCCGGAGTGATCGTAAGGCAGGTCATCACCCGCTCGACCTGCTGCTGGTCGCTCCCCACGAGCAGCCCGACATTGTCCCAGGTTTCGGCAAGTGGCAAGGGGGCGAAAGCTTCGAGGTATCGGCGGAAATCCTCAACGGTTGGCATCGATCGTTTCCCGGGAAGCGGCTGCTTGGTTGCTTTTCACGACGAGCGTCCATAAACTCCTGGAGCCAAGCTCGGTGCACTATATGCGATTTCGGCGGAACTCACGAGTCCAACCATGGCATCCGGCGCAACCAATCCCTACCTGCCATCGCAGGCCGAATTCTCCCCGGGGCCGATCGATGCGCCGCACGAACAACCGACGCGCGTGCGCTACTTCGTGCTGGTCTACTCGTTCGGCATGTCGGTACTGCTCTATCTCGATCGTTTCGCAATGACGGTCGCTCTGCCGGAAATTCGCGGCGAACTTCAACTCGATAACCAGGATATGGGGCATGTCACCAGCGCTTTTTTCTATGTCTACGCACTGGCGCAAGTGCCGACCGGCTGGATGTCCGATCGCTGGGGCGCCCGCATTACCCTGCCGCTGTATGTGTTCCTCTGGTCGCTGGCTTTGATCGGTATGAGCACGGCGACGGGCCTGGCGTCATTGATCCTCTTCCGTTCCTTGCTCGGGCTGGCTCAGGCCGGTGCCTACCCATGTGCTGCGTCCAACAACAAGAACTGGTTTCCTATTTCACGCCGCGGATTCGCCAACAGCCTGGTTGCCATGGGCGGTCGCGCGGGAAACCTGATGGCGGTGACTCTGACGCCCTATTTGATGCTGCTGGTCGGACTGTTGTTCGGATGGACTACCGGCCAATGGCGCCCCGTGTTCTGCCTGTACGGATTGCTGGGCCTGTTCTGGTCGATTGGTTTCCGGCTCCAGTGCCGCGATCGCCCCCGGCAGCATCCAGGTTGCAATGCAGCGGAACGCCAACTGATCGAGGGAACATTGACCGCGCCCACCGACCCTGCATCGTTCGGCGACAAACTTCCATCACACCAGCGATCAGGGGCAGGAGGTGTTTTACGCGAGTTTGGTGAAATTTTGATGCAGATCATCATCAGCCCCACCATGTGGCTGATGTGCATTATCAGCGTGCTCGTCAACGTCGGCTGGATTTTTCTGGTGACATTCCTGCCGACCTATTTCCGCGAAGTGCACGGTATTCCACTAAGCACGATCGGTTTTCTGGCGGCCATCCCAACGATCGCCAGCATGATGGGCGGACTGAGTGGCGGCGTGGCGGCCGATCGATTCGTTCGCAGGTATGGACTGGTCTGGGGTCGCCGCTTGACGGGTGCGATTGCCAGCGGAGCGGCGGCGGCTGTTTATTGTGTCGCTCTCGCGGCCGACCACTGGCTGCTGCTGATCGCCCTGTTCGCTGCCATCGGCTTCCTGATCGATTTCGGGTTGGGTGCGCTCTGGGCAGTGTACCAGGATATCGCGGGACCTCGCGTTGCCGCCGTACTCGGCTTCGCTAATATGTGCGGCAATCTCTCGGCAGCCTATTTCTCCGGTGCGATCGGCGGCTTCGCCAAAGCCGGACAATGGCGTGTCATATTCCTGATCGCCGCCGCGAGCCTCGCTTGCAATCTGCTGCTCTGGATGTTCGTCAGCCCCAATCGAAAAATGAACTTCGGCGAGGAGCGAACGGAAGTGAAGTGAAGTGAGGTGAAAAGTCGGAACCGGCTCGCGACAGCCAACGACTGACAACTTCGTCTCACCTGCTTGGCAGCGCAGTGAACAGCGTATCGAGGTGCTCTCGAATCTTGTGCGGCACCACGCGATAGTAATTGTGTTTCCCGGCGCGGCGCATGTCGATCAGCCCGGCGCCTTTGAGCAGTGCCAGATGATGGCTGACCGCTGGCTGACTCTGACCCAACAGCCGGCAGATCGCGCCGACGTTCAGTTCCTGGCACTGCGTCAGATAGTACAACACGTGCAACCGGGTCTCGTCCGCCAGCAGCTTGAACAACGACACAAGTTCCAACGTGTCCTGCTCCGAAAGACTTTTCAGTTCCGCCGACGAATCGTCGTCGCGACCAACGGTCGAACTCGCTCTCCGCGGCGAACTGGGATTCGAGGATGTCATGGAGCGGTCGGTGGCAGCGGGGAACGAGGCGTCCGAAGTGCTTCCTGATAGAGTCGTCATCAAATAGGCTTCTCGCGGCATGCCGCAACTGCCCGTTCGAAACGCAGCGAACGAACCGCGGAAATGCCGCCTTCATGCACGGGAATCAAGTCGAAAAGGATCCGCCAACTTTGCCGGCAACCGCTCAGCCTTCGTACCACAGAACGTGGCGATCGATCGAAACCTGAGCAGGCCCAGCGCGGATACTATCATAATCCAAGGGGGACAAATTAGGGAAGCAGGTTTCCAAGGGGGGAAGGATTCGCCCGACTCACGACGCCCGACGCACGATTCCTGACGCCCCGGCGCCGGGCGCCTACCTCCCGGACGAATGGCCTTTTCGCTGCCAGACAGCATGCTATCCTGGTGGAGGGGGCATTAGAAAGTTATCCCAAGGGTATCGATCGATGGAAATCGCTTGCCCAAACTGTGGCCAAATGCTGCACATCCGCGAAGGGTTGGTGAACCCGCGTTGCCGCTGCCCGGCCTGCCGTTACGAGTTTCGGGCCTCGGAGCTCGGCCCAACGCCATTGTCCCCGGGCCGCGATGCGGCGCCGCCTTCACGATCGTTACCGAGCGCCACCGTACCGCCGGCCCCCACCGTCCCCGCGGTACCGCCGCTGCGGGAACTTCCGTCCAGCCTGGAACAGCAACCGTGGGGCAGTGAACGCGATCGGCCGCCCCCGACCATGGCCCGCCCGCCGGTGATCGTGCCGAAACCGGTCAAGCCATCAAACAAGGCCGGATGGGGTACGCTTATTTTTGTGGGCTTGATTGTTGCCAAGGTCGTCTTCCGCCTGGTGAATCAACATTGGCATCGGCAACCGCAACCGCCCCGCAATGAAATCCGGGCGCCCATTCCCGCGGGTGCAATCTGGCATCTGCCCGGTACGCAAGCCAGAAGCTCGGCGGCGTCTGTTGAAAGCGGCCGGCAACGCCCGAGTTAAAGCCAGGCTCTATTGGCGTCCGCCCGGCTGCGCAAGGGAATCGAGTTGAGCAACGCATTGCCGGATACGTTGACTGTTCTCGCCGGCCGTGCGGTACTCGTCGCCGATGGTCTCCAACCCGAAACACAATCCGTCGCGGCGAAATCGCATCGGACTGCGGCGCGTGGCGCCGCCGTTGACATGGACTTCCCGCACGCCGGTTTCTCGGACCAGGTCGCCAACATGCTCGGGGCGCACTCCGCCACCCGCCATGATTTTAATTCGGCCGGCCGCTCGGTCGACAAGCCGCCGCAGACACTCGCGGCCCGCAATGGCCGTCGCCTGCTGGCCGGAACTGAGCAGGCGCGTAACCCCCGACGCGATCAATTGTTCCACGGCGGCGAGCGGATCAACGGCGAGATCGAACGCGCGATGGAATGTGCAGTCCAACGGTTGGGCAAGCTCGACCATCCGTTGCGTGCGTGGTAAATCGACTTCGCCGTCGAGCGTCAGCAGGCCGAACACGGCACCGTCAGCGCCATGCTCGCGCGCCTGCCGCAGGTCGGTTTCCATGACGAGGAACTCGTCGTCGGAATAGCAAAAATCGCCGCCTCGCGGACGGATCATGACCATCACTGGAATCACCACGCGCTGGAGCACGACGTCGAGCAGTCCCAGGCTGGGCGTACAACCCCCTTCCGCGAGATTGCCGCAAAGTTCCAGGCGGTGCGCACCGGCCGACTCGGCCGCCATCGCCGATTCCACACTGTCCACACAGGCTTCAATCAATGTCGACATCGATCAGGCGGGCTCCCGGTTCGCATCGGAACAGCCGCGGCCACGTGCCCGCCCGACGAGCAAATCGACTATAACTACGGCTGCCATGAGTTTACTTCGCCGGAGTTAATAGCACCAATGCGGTTCCTTCGCTTGGCCACTTTTCTGTTTGCAACCACGATCGGGACATTGACGCGAGCCCCCGCGGCGGGCAACGATTGGCCGCAATGGCGCGGGCCGCGTCGGGATGGCACCTGGACCGAATCGGGAATCGTCGAGTCGTTTTCCAGCCCCAAAATCCCCTGGAAATGGTCGGTGCCAGTCGGCCCCGGCTATAGCGGTCCCTCCGTGGCGGCCGGGCGGGTCGTCATTACCGATCGGCCCAAGGATACCGATCCGTCCGTGGAACGCGTGCTGTGCTTCGATGCGGAAACCGGAAAAGAACTCTGGAACTTCGCCTACCCCTGCGAGTACCAGAAGATCGGCTACACCGCGGGGCCTCGCGCGAATGCCACGCTCGACGGCGGATTCGTTTTTGCGCTTGGCGCGATGGGGCATATGCACTGCCTCGAACTGCAAAGCGGGCGCGTCGTCTGGCAGCGCGACCTGAATCGCGACTACCAGATCGAAATGCCGATCTGGGGGATCGCCGCCGCGCCGCTCATCGTCGATTCGACGGTGATTCTGCATATCGGCGGCTCGCAAGGCGCCTGCGTCGTCGGACTCGACAGGCATAACGGAAAGGAAAAATGGCGTTCTCTGAACGATCGCGGTCAATATTCGTCGCCGATCGTCGTCGAACAGGCAGGTGAGAACGTCGTGGTTTGCTGGACCGGGGATTCGGTTGCCGGACTGCGCGCCGCCGACGGCAGCCCGCTGTGGCGATACGAATTCAAGCCGCGTAAAATGCCGATCGGCGTCGCAACGCCGATCGTCGATAAAGGGCGCCTGTTCGTCACATCCTTCTATGACGGCTCTCTGCTGCTGAACCTGAATCGGAACAGCGCCGCCGTGGAACGGGCCTGGCAACGCTGTGGAGCCAGCGAAACCCAGACCGACGCGCTGCAATCGATCATCTCGACGCCGCTGTTCATCGACGATCATATTTACGGTGTCGACAGCTATGGCGAATTACGTTGCCTCGACGCTCGCACCGGCGAACGCGTCTGGGAGGACCTGCGAGCGACCCCCAAGGCGCGCTGGAGTACCATTCACTTCGTCCGCAATGCCGACAACGTTTGGATGTTCAACGAGCGAGGGGAACTGATTATCAGCCGACTCAGCCCCAAAGGATTCCAGGAAATCAGCCGCGCGCAGCTGATCGCTCCCACCCGTGAACAACTCAACCAGCGCAACGGCGTCTGCTGGTCCCACCCGGCCTTCGCTGGCCGCCATATCTTCATCCGCAACGACGAAACAATGGTTTGCGCAAGCCTGGCGAAGTAGGGAACGGGGAACGGGGAACTCGTGGTTGGGGCTTCCAGCCCCAACGGAATCTTGGAACAACGACCCGTTGAAGGCACTCGGGTTTTCCATCAGCGGCACAGCCCTGCGCCGATCAGTCCAGGGCGACGATCGTCAATTTCAAGTCGTCGGCGCGGCGAAGACATTCCTGCTGATCCACAAGGATTGTCTTTCCGGCTTCGACCGCCAGAACCTTGGCGCCGGCGGTGGCCAGCGAATCGAGCGTGTGCATTCCGACCGTCGGTACGTCGAACCGCATGTCTTGCTGTGGTTTGGCGACCTTGACGACAGTGAAACCGCCGGACGTACAAAGTTCGCCCGCGCGACGAATACAGGCGTCTGTTCCTTCAATCGCCTCGACGGCCAGCACCGTCTGCCCTTTGACAGCGACGGTCTGGCCGATATCGAGCCGCCCCAGGTCTTTGGCGATCCGCCAGCCGAATTGAATGTCCGCCTGCTGTGATTCGCTCAAAGCGGGTCCGGCAAGGTGTCCCAGTTTCACGAGTAACTCCGGCGCAAAGTCGGTTGCGGGCGCGAACGTGATCCCGTCGGCGGCGTAAGCCTCGACAATCGCCGTCAACAAGGTATCGTCTCGGCGGTCACGCGTTCCGCGGATGAAATGAGGATAAAACGTCGTCAGGCATTTCCAGTCGGGGATATGCTTCAACCACGCGAAACGTTGGAACAGTCGCACCTTGTGGATCTTGCCCGCCATCGTCGCCTGCGTGATCCCGCGCCCACGAAAGTAACGGATGGCGGCACCCAGTCGGGCCAGTCCGATTTCCCGATAATCGCGGCAAATCACCCGCAGCGCCTCGCCGTCCGCATGGTCGCGAATTCCCAGGCAGAAGACGTCGAAGCCGCGTCGCACGGCTGCTTCCGCCACCGCGACAGGGAATCGTCCCCAGCCCGCCAGTAATCCAAGTCGCGGGGCCGATGGCAGGGAGCCGATACCATTCATCGTCACGCCGCATCATGACGCGAAGGAGCGGACGGTGTGGACGCCAGACTTTCCACCATACGCTGGAGTGCCTTCAACTGCTTTCGCATCTCCGGCAACCGCGCCTCCGCGGCAAAGATATGCATCTGTTCACGCTCCGGCATCGCTGGTGAACCGAGGTAATGCGAGCCGGCAGGGATGTCGCACATCACCCCGGCCTGCGCTCCCACCACCGCCCGATCGCCGATCCGCACATGATCGCGAATGCCGACCTGTCCCGCCAACACCACGTAGTCACCCGTCGTGCAGCTGCCGGCAATTCCCACCTGGGAACAAATGATGTTGTGCCGCCCGATGCGGCAATTGTGGGCGATCATCACATGATTGTCGATTTTTGTACCTTCGCCGACCGTCGTCGGCCCGTACGTCCCGCGGTCGATCGTCGAACAGGCTCCGACTTCCACATCGTCGCCCAATTCGGCGTGCCCCAGTTGTGCGGAAAGCTGGTGCCGGCCCTGGATGGTCTCGTAGCCGAATCCATAAGCGCCAATCACAACTCCCGCATGCAACAGACAACGCGCGCCGACCACGCAGTTCTCATAGACGACCACATTGGGAAACAACGTCGTTCGCGCGCCGATCCGACAACGCGACATGATCCGTACGCCAGAGTGAATCGTCGCCCCCTCGCCGACCTCGACTTCCTCGCCGATCCAGGCGCCCGCCTGGATCTCGCAGTCATCACCAATTCGCGCCGTAGGATGCACGTTCGCCTGAGGGCTAACGCCCGACCGCGAGGTTGCCTGCGGCGGATGAAATCGAGCGACAATCCGAGCGAAAGAACGGTGCACGTCCGTCACGCGAATGTAAGGCACACCCGACGCTTCCATGCCGGGTCCCACCACCACGGCCGATGCCCGCGATTCGGACAATTGCGCCAGTGTCTTCGGCTTGTCCGCAAGTGTAATTTGCCCCGGAATCGCGTCGCGAATGATCGCAGCGCCCGAAATCACCTGGGCGGGATCGCCAACCAACTGACCATCGACAAGCGCGGCAAGCTCAGCCAGCGTGAGCACCATCGTCGGAATCCTTCCCACAGTACGTTCCCCCGGTCACGTGCTTTGGGGGCGACGTATCCTAACTCTCCGGCTGGATTGTAACAATATCGATTGCCGGTCTACCGGCGCCCCGGCGCTTCGGCAGGGCCCGTCCGAAATCAAGACGTAAGATGGACATCTTGTCCGCCTGATCCCACTCGGACGGACAAGGTGTCCGTCCTACACCCTGGCCGGTCCGTTTATGACGGTGGCGCAAACTTTGCGCGTCGGGCAAAGACTGTCGCTCGCCACGATGCAAACGGGCAACTTGTTGTCGGCACAGTTGCAAAAAAACTTCAGAAATTTTTCTTTCATCCTAAGGCGTTGCTGGCTCAATGTTTCGCGGCGATGCTAGCAGCGACGCGCCCCGATTTCCGTTTGCGTACATCTTGATCGTCCTACAGACTCCATTGTAGGAAGCATTACTGAATGCGGCGCGCCGTAGCGTGCCGCGCGCTTTGGGGTAAGGGTGAGAAAAGCAATGAACCGTCCACTTCTGCATGCGCCGTCCCTTCTCGCAACCGGTGTCTCCGCCGTTGTAGCCTGGATCGCCGGCACGATCCAGTTCGCGGGTACGGTCAACGCCCAGGACTGTGTCGATCACTATCGCCTCGAATACCGAACGGTCGTCGAAGAGCGTCCCACAACGGTCTACCGTTGGGAGACCCGGCAGATCTTCGAGGAACGGCAGGTGCGCGTGGAAAGACCTGTCTGGACCACGGAGGAGCACGTGCGCCGGTACACGGTTGCGCGGCCCGTGATCGAAACTTCGTCGCGCCAGGAGCGGGTGATCGTTCGCAAACCGGTCATGGAAACCGAATTGCGGGAACGGACGACGTACGTTCCCGAAACGGAAATGCGGACCGAACGATATACCACGCTGCGGCCCGTCTGGACGGACGAGGTTCGTGAGCAGAGTTACGTCGTGCAGCGCCCGCATACGCAGACCATGGTCCAGGACCAGCAGTACCTCACGTACGAGCCACAGACGACGCTGCACACCCAGTATGTCGACCAGGGGCAGTACGTTCAGAATCAAGTTTTCCAGCCAGGGCCGGTCCGCAATCGATTGAAATGGGTACCTGGCGCCTACTACCCCGAACCGGCGACCGGTGCTCCCGTATGGCATCGAAGCGGTTTGCATTGGGTACCGACACAATTGCCTGGAACCTATGCGGTCCAACAGCAGTACGTACCCAACATCGTTGCCCAGCAGGTGCCGGTGACGCAGTATGTCGGAAAAGTCGTGACGCAGCGCGTTCCGTACGAAGTGACAACCTACCAACAGGAAGTCGTGAAGGAGCAGATCCCGGTCAAAGTCTTGAAGTACGAACAGGTGATTGAGGAGCGCGAAGTGCCCGTGACAGTTCGTCGGACGGTGGTGGAAAAATACGAAGTTCCTGTGCAGCGTTGGGTCGAACACGAAGAGGTCCGCGAGATCCCGATCGAAACGCGACGAATTCGATACGAGGAAGTCGAAGAACCGGTGAAGGTCAAGGTTCTGCGGACTCAGATGGAAACGAAAACCGTCCGCGAACCGAAGAGGGTCGGTGAGTGGGTCCGCTATGAGTCGACGGAACGCGTTCCGCGTACCGTGGTGTCGAAGATTCCCGTGGATGCCTATGGTCGTGATCTTGTCCCGAGCACCAGCCGTCGCGGCGAGGTGAGGGTCAAGAAAGCGGAGACGCCCGAAAAGAACGGGAAGCCCGAGAGCGCGAGTGGCAAGAAGGAAGAGCCGACCAAAGGGGACGGCGATTCCGCTTCGAGCGGAGCCGACGGCGACTCGAAATCAGACGCTGGAAAACCTGCTCCGGGCGCTTCGGGGGATGCGGGAAAGCAAGATTCAGGGAAGCCGGATGCGGGGAAACCGGCCGGTTCCGCGGCGGACGGCGACAAATCACCGAAGGACTCCGACCCAACCGGCAAGCCAAAGATTGAACCGGAATTGCAGGGTCCGCAGCTGGACGGAGAGAAGTCAAACGAATCGGCCACTGGCTCAACAAGCAAGACCGGTTTCACGCCGTCGCTGATTCGCCGCAACAAAACGACTTGAGGCGGTTCCGCCGATGTCGGACGATTCCAGTACGGCTTGGTCACTGCGGGGAATTCACGTAGCGTTTCTTGGTCGACTGGGCGGTTGGACTCGGCGAGAGATCCCGGCCTGGGTGCGGGAGCATGGCGGCGTTCTCTGTGATCCGCACGACGCACGAACCCAACTGGTCGTCATCGGCGCGGACGAAATCCCTGTGGGGCGAGGGGCGTTGCTGGACGCACAGCTCGAAGAGCGCGCAGCGCGGGGCGAATTGGAGATCGTCAGCGAGACGGAACTCTGGCAGCGGTTGGGAATGATCGACGAGTCGCACGATGTGCGGCGTCTGTACACACCGGCGATGCTGGCGCAGTGGTTCGGGGTGAAACTGTCGACGATCCGCCGCTGGTGGCGCCGCGGGCTGATCGTGCCCGCCCGGGAAGTTCACCGTCTGCCCTATTTCGATTTCCAGGAAGTCGCCACGGCACGTCGGCTGGCGGAACTTGTCGCGGCAGGCGTCTCGCCGGCGGAGATTGAACGGCAATTGCGAGAATTGGCTCGTTGGGTACCGGGTGTGCAGCGGCCGCTCGCCCAGCTCTCCGTGATCGTCGAGGGGCGCGATCTGCTCGTGCGCCACGAGGAAGGCCTACTCGAACCGGGAGGCCAGCGCCGATTTGATTTCGCGGCCGGCGAACGGCAATCGCATCGAGCCGACTTCTCGCGGGAGCCCCCCCGCGGTGTGGAAGTCGAACGGACGCCGGGCGACGGCGGATCGGCTGGCCGATCCGCAGATCAAGCTGCCTCCGACGGGTCGATCGGTATCGCGCGCGACGGGCCACCGTCGCCAGCGAAACTGGTCGACCTTGCGCACCTCCTGGAAGATCGTGGCGAATTGCCGGAAGCAGCCGAAATGCTGCGTGCCGCAATGGCCGCCGGCGGTCCACGGGCCGAACTCTGTTTCCAGTTGGCGGAAATCCTCTATCGGCTGGGCGACCTGTCCGGGGCGCGGGAACGCTACTTTGTCGCCTTGGAACTCGACGAGGACTACGTTGAAGCGCGAGCCAATCTGGGGTGCCTGCTGCTGGAACTTGGAGATACGGAGCACGCTCTGGCCGCCTTCCAGGGTGCTCTAGACAGCCATCCCGATTTTCCTGACGTCCATTACCATCTGGCGAGACTGCTGGACGATCGACGCGAAACGGCCGCCGCGGAGGCCCATTGGCGGTCGTTTCTGCGTCTGGCACCGGAGAGTCCCTGGGGGCATGAGGCCCGCCGGCGACTCGGGCTGAGCGAGTAGTGAGCGGTAATCTGGGAAATTTCCACTTCCCGTGGTAATCTACAACGCCCCAGCGCCATCGGGTAACGCCGCATGCGGTCACATTCCGAGGTTAAGTTACATTTGGCATTGCCAGGGAGGCAGTTCAAGCATGACCAATTACACGCGGCATCAAGAGAAGATTATCAAGCGGTATTATGATCAGCGCTCGGAAATCGCCGTCCAGCGCCTTCAGGAACTGGTGGGTGATCTCTATCTCGCCCAGGGAAAAAAACGCCAACAGCATTGGAAAAATATCGTATTGCACCTGCAGAGTCTGAAGGTCGCGCAGCCCACGATCGATCATCTTGTGACGCAGGATAATCCGGAGTTGGTCGCCACGCTGCTGCAGAAATTGATGGGCAAGTAAGCTGCATGCGGACGACATGGAATTTCCATTCCGCCGGACAGTTGTTGTTCGGGTTCGACGCCGTCGATCAACTTCCGCCGCTGCTGCGCCGGCGAAACTGGCAATCGCTGTTCGTTGTTACGGACCGGCGGCTGATCGACGCGGGCGTCGTGGATCGCGTGCTGAGCACGTTGCCGAAAGGCGAATTCCGCCTGGACCTGTTTGAGGACGGCGAAGCGGAGCCGTCGTTGTCGGTGGCGGAACAGGCCGTTTCCCGCGCGCGAGCCCAGCCCCCCGATCTGATCCTCGCGATCGGAGGCGGCAGCAATATCGATCTGGCCAAGGTAACCGCTGTGGCGGTGACGCATGGCGGGCACCCGCGCGATTATTTCGGTTGGGATCGCGTCCCCGGTCCCGTCTTGCCGCTGGTCTGCATTCCCACAACGGCGGGCACCGGCAGCGAAGTTTCCCACGCCGCGGTGGTCACCGACGCCGCCAACCAGATCAAGGTCAGTACGTTGAGCCAGTACCTGCGACCGGCGATCGCGATTGTCGATCCCGGGCTGACGATGACTTGCCCACGATCGGTGACGGCCGACAGCGGTATCGACGCATTGACCCATGCGATCGAAGCCTATACCGCGATCGACTACCGGCAACTCGATCCGGCTCTGGGCGATTTCAAGGCGTACGAGGGCAAATTTCCTCTGGCCGATTGCCTGGCGGAGCGTGCGATCGAACTGATCGGGCGGCATCTGGAGTGTGCCGTGAACGAGCCAGGAAACCGAGCGGCGCGGGAGGGGATGGCGCTGGCAGCCACCCTGGCCGGCCTGGCATTTTCAAATGCCGCGGTGGCCCTGGTCCATGCGCTCGAATATCCCCTGGGCGGCTCGCTGCATTGTTCCCACGGCGCGGGAAACGGCCTGCTGCTGCCTTACGTGATGCGATTTAACTTGCCCCAATGTGCGCCGGAGATGGCCCAAATCGCGCGGCGGCTCGGCGTGGCGGGCGACGGGCAAAGCGAACTCGAATTGGCCGAGTCCGGCATCGCCGCCATCGAGCAATTGCGCGCCCGGATCGGCATCCCCACCCGCATTCGCGATCTCGGCGGAACACGCGACCAGTTACCCGGCTTCGCAGCCAAAGCATTCGCCATCGGACGCCTCCGGCAAGTCAACCGCCGAGCTACCACCGAATCGGACCTGCTGGAAATCCTCCACTCCGCCTGGTGAACGCCGATTGACGATCACGCGCTGCGAGATCAGGCCGCTGGCCTTGCCGCCTTTGCGAGAACCCTCTTCCCCATCGCCCTCCCCGCCTCGGCCGGAGGGTGGTCCGCCTTCGATCAACGGGGAACCCAAGGAAGTGGACCTCGCTGGGACTTGCCGGACGGGGCATCAAGCATTAAAAGACATCGCATGCGCCAATACCTGGATTTGTTGCGGCATATCATCGAGCACGGAAATGCCAAGTCCGACCGGACCGGGACGGGGACATTGAGCATTTTCGGGTACCAGATGCGGTTTGACCTGCAAGCCGGTTTTCCGCTCTTGACCACCAAGAAGCTCCACCTTCGTTCGATTATTCACGAACTGCTCTGGTTCCTGCGGGGAGAAACGAATGTGCGCTACCTGCGGGAAAACAAAGTGCGGATATGGGACGAGTGGGCCGATGAGCAGGGAGAATTGGGTCCTGTCTATGGGCACCAGTGGCGCTCGTGGTCCGGCGCGGGCGGTGAGTCGATCGACCAGATCCAGGAGGTACTCGATCAGATTCGTCAGAATCCCGATTCGCGGCGATTGATCGTCAGTGCCTGGAACGTCTCCGATCTGCCGCGGATGGCTTTACCGCCTTGCCATTTGCTGTTTCAGTTTTACGTGGCCGACGGGCGATTATCCTGCCAGCTCTACCAACGCAGTGCAGATGTATTCCTGGGTGTTCCATTTAACATCGCCTCGTATGCACTGCTGACGCTGATGGTCGCGCAGGTAAGCGGTCTGCAGCCGGGCGAGTTCGTGCACACCTTCGGTGATGCCCACCTTTATTCGAACCATCTGGATCAGGCCCGTATCCAGCTCACGCGCGAGCCTCGCCCGCTGCCAATCATGCGTTTGAACCCCGCCGTCGATTCGTTGTTCCAGTTCCGCTTCGAGGACTTCGAATTGTGTGATTATGACCCTCACCCGCACATTCCAGCCCCGGTTTCGGTTTAGCGTTTCGCCCGGTCGTTGGCACTTTCGGTTATTCTTGATTCCTTCCATCCGCTGGACTGGGGGTTCCGATGCGTTTGTCGATGATTGTGGCAATGGACCGGGGACGGTTGATTGGCAGAGAGGGCGGATTGCCCTGGCGTTTGTCGGCCGATCTGCGTCGATTCAAGCAGCTGACCATGGGCCACCACCTGATCATGGGTCGGGCCACTTTTGAGTCGATCGGACGAGTTCTCCCCGGTCGAACAACGATCGTGCTCAGCCGCAGTCCTGACTACCGGTCGGCGGGCGTGCTGATCGCACCAGGCCTGGATCAGGCCCTGCGGTTGTGCCAGGGCGATTCGGAAGTTTTCGTGGTGGGGGGCGGCCAGATCTATGCCGAAGCGATGTCGCGGGTCGATCGTATTTACCTGACGATTGTCGACGCCGAACTGGCAGGCGATACCTGGTTCCCGACGCTCGAATGCGCTCGCTGGCAAATGGTGCTTGACGAACGCCACGCCGCCGACGAAAAAAATGAGTACCCACACACGTTTCGGATACTGGATCGAATCCTCGAGACCGTTTGAGGCGCGTAACTATGGCGGATGATTCGCGGATCGTAAATGAACTACTGGCGCTCACGCAGCGATTGCTGAATGCGATCGTTACCGGCGACTGGCCAACCTACGCGGCGTTTTGTGATCCATCGTTGACCTGTTTCGAGCCTGAGGCGCGGGGACAGCTGGTGGAAGGAATGTCGTTTCATCAGTTCTATTTCGATCTGGCGTCGCCCGGCCGGCGACAGATTACCGTCACCCAACCCCATGTTCGCCTGCTGGGGCCAGACGCGGCGGTGGTAAGTTACGTGCGTTTGACGCAATCGGTCGACGCACAAGGGACTCCGCACACGTCCCGTTATGAGGAATCCCGGGTCTGGCATCGCCGCAATGGCGAATGGAAACATGTGCACTTCCATCGCTCGGCGAACGAGTAGCAGTTTTTGCTGCCCCGAAGTGGGCCTTCTTTGCAAATCAACCGCTCACGGCGGACTGCCACGCGTACAGCACACGAACGCCGGTTCGATCGCCATGATTCCTCGCCGTTTCAGTTTCGGTCTCGGCGACGTCGGTTAGTGCCGATGGGACGATGCGCTCGACCGAGGAACTCGGATCGGTACCCGTTGTAGCCAGGGTAGCCGGAATACCGGCAACCGTCGGCTACGCTCCAAAACATCCCCTAGGGGGAACGGGGCACTTCTTCGCGGACCGGCGCGGCTGGTGACTCGACGGGCTGGGCTGGTTTGTCGCGCCCGTCCAGGCAATTCGGGACGGAAAACGGATCGGAACGTGCGACAGGATGAACGCGCACGTCAAATGGCGATCGCAAAATGGCGATCTGAGAAGTCCGTTGTACGGAGTGAGAGGGCTGGGGCAAGATGCCCCAGACACTTGAGATGCGGTGACTCCGCTCGTTCGTCAGGCCCTTTCGTCAGGCGCGGTCGATCGGAAAGGCGAGTACCTCGTGAATGGACGACGCGCCGCACGCGACCATCGCCAGACGATCAAAGCCCAGGGCCACGCCGACGCATGGTGGCAATCCCGACCGCATGGCGTCGAGCATCCGGCTGCATTCCGGAAGTGCAGGCTTGCCTGAATTCTCTCGTATTTGATTGTTACTCCGGTTCCGTTCTTCCAGGACACTTGGATCGAGCAGTTCGTGGTAGCCGTTGGCCAGCTCGATCCCGCGATAATAAAGTTCAAACCGCTCGGCGACGCGTACCGCGTCATCGGTCAAAGATCGGACGCGCGCCAAGGCGGCCTGGGATGCGGGAAAATCGTAGAGGATCTCCGGCACATCGCGCCCCAGATGGGACTCGACATATTGGGCGAGCAGATAGTTAAGCCATTGATCACGATCGATGACGGTCGCGCCGGCCAGTTGAACGGTCTGGTCTTGCGCGGCAAATGCCGCGAGTTCCTCCACCGTCGCCTGATGGGGGTCGAGCCCAACATGATCGAGAAACGCTTGACGGTAGCTGCGACGTTCGACCTGTGGAACGCCGAGCAGGTTGCGGGCGAGTTCCGCCAGCAGCTCCATTCCGGATTCGTAGTCGTCGCCGATGCGGTACCATTCGACGATCGTGAATTCCGGGTTGTGCAGCGGGCCCCGTTCCGCACCGCGGAATGCCTTGCAGACCTGATAAATCGCCGGAGGGCTGCCGGCGGCCAGCAACCTCTTCATACAGAATTCGGGAGAGGTCTGCAGCCAGTACCGAGATCCCTGTTCGGGCGTGCAAGGGTCCTCAAACAGGACAACCTTCAGCGGATCGAGGTGCAGATCGACGACGGTGTCGGCGGAGAGCAACGGCGTATCCACTTCCAGGAAGCCGCGCGCTTCGAAGAAAGCTCGCAAGCGGGCCAGCAACTGGGCCCGCTCGCGCAACCGATCCCACGGCGCGGAAGGTCCGAAGCGGTTTCCTGCGTCACGTTGTGGCTGGTCGGCCGCCGAATCGGTCATGGGAAGCCGTGGTACATTCCCCGATCTATGGGCTTGAGCGGGCTCTAACTGCGGACCCGTTCGACGTATTCGCCTGTCCGCGTATCGATGCGCAGGATATCGCCAATATTGATGAACAGGGGCGCAAGCACTTCGCCGCCCGTTTCCAGCTTGATCTGCTTGGTGACGTTGGTGGCCGTATCGCCGCGGGCGCCAGGTTCGCAGTACTCGACTTTCAAATTGACGTGGGGCGGAGGTTCCATGGTGATCGGATTGCCGTTGTACAGCAGCATCTTGCAGACGGTTCCCTCTTTGATCCATTTCCAACCGTCGTCGACCTGTTCCGCGGACAACTCGTACTGGTCATACGTCTCCTGATTCATGAACACGAAGGTGTCGACCTGCTTGTACAGGAACTGGGCATCGACTTCCTCGACATCCGCCGAGTCGAGAGTGTCGCCCCCTTTGTAGACCCGGTCGAGGGTCGTGCCGCGGATCAGATTTTTCAGGCGGCACTTGTACAACGCGTTGCCTTTGCCTGGCTTCACGAAGTTCATTTCCACCATCAAATAGGGCTCGCCATCGATCTGTACCTTGAGCCCTTTGCGAAAATCACTGGTCTTGTACGTAC
Organism: Planctomycetota bacterium; assembly: GCA_016872775.1. Lineage (GTDB taxonomy): Bacteria > Planctomycetota > Planctomycetia > Pirellulales > Pirellulaceae > VGZA01. The sequence continues at coordinate 20,696 of VGZA01000008.1, forward strand.
TCACTTGTACTCCCTACCTCGCTATCTTCTCGTCAACAGGTATGTTACCAAGGGGGTGATTATAAGCGGCGGGTTGCTTTTTGGAGAAGGCTGGACAGGGCTGCGGGGATGCTGGAAATAGCCGGGAAACGGTCGAAAAACGAGATAATCGCCGAGTCGACGGACGGCTTGTGGAGCGAATCGTGGCGGGAAATTCTCAAAACGGCGGTGCGCGACGTCGCCGAATTGTGCCGACGGCTCGCACTGCCCGCGGGAATTGCTTCGACGGTTTCCGCTGCGGGCGTCGATTTTCCGCTGCTGGTGCCAGCCCCCTATCTCTCCCGGATTCGCCCCGGTGACCCGAACGACCCGTTGCTGCTTCAGATTCTGCCCCGACTGGACGAACTCGAACCGCGTTCAGGTTTTTCCCTCGACCCCGTCGGCGATCTGGCGGCGCAGCGTGAGCCAGGAATGCTCTGCAAGTACCAGCGCCGCGCATTGCTGGTACTGACCGGTGCCTGCGCGGTGCATTGCCGCTATTGTTTCCGCCGTCATTTTCCCTACAGCGATGCACCGCGCGGGCTGGATGCCTGGGAAGGGGCGCTCGACGAACTGCAGCGATCGACGACGATCGACGAAGTGATCCTCAGCGGTGGCGACCCCTGGATGTGGGTCGACGATCAGTTCACGGAGTTCGTTCGCCGACTGAACCGACTGGACCATCTGCGTCGGCTGCGCGTTCATACGCGCCTGCCGATCATGATCCCCCAACGCGTCACGGCCTCGCTGCTCGCTACGCTTACCAACACCCGGCTCACTCCCTTTGTCGTCGTGCATATCAACCATCCCCGCGAAATCGACGACGATGTGTCACGCGCTTTACGGCTGCTGGTCGACGCCGGTATTGTTGTGCTCAACCAGGCCGTTCTGTTGCGCGGTGTGAACGACGCGGTCGATCCTCTGGAAGAACTCTGCCTGCGTCTGGTGCAGCTTCGCGTTCTGCCGTACTACCTGCACCAGTTGGATCGCGTGCAGGGAAGCGCGCATTTCGAAGTTCCTCGGGAGACGGGTCAACGGATCGTCGCCGAACTGCTGGCCCGGCTGCCTGGATACGCGGTACCGCGGTATGTCGTCGAGTTGCCTGGCGCCGTTTCTAAGATTCCGTTGCCGTTGCAGGTGGAGTTTCCCGAGTAGGCGTCCGAGAGTCCAAAGTTGCCGGTTATTCCGCGCCGAGGACACCCGGCCGCACTGGGAGCACCCGCTGTTCGCATTGCGGACGTTCTACGAGGCAATTAGCGTGGACGGAATGAGGTCCGAATGACGCTACTGCCGCACGTCGCATTGTTCTTTATTCCATTCCTGGCGATTCTACTGGTATATCCGTTGCTGCTGAAGCGATCGTTGCGTGCGATTCCTGTGGTCGAGCCCTCGTTGCGCCGACAACTCGATCAACTTGCCGCAAATCGCAATCTGTCAATCGACGATTTCGTGATCTGGAACACGCGGGGCAAACTGGCCAATGCCATGCTCGTCGGCGCCATTCCCTGGCGTCGATTTATTGTGCTCACGGATGAACTGCTGCGACGATTGGACGGGCCCGGTGTCATGGCGATGGTCGGTCATGAGCTTGCCCATGTCCGCCGAGGACATCCCTTGGCGCGGGTCGTACTGGTTGCGCTGCCGCTCTGGTCCTGGCTGTGGATACAACCGACCGTTCCGGAATTCGGCACTGCCGTGATCGACTTTCTGCGGTCGCGGATGCCGACCGACGCCCGCCCCGAACTGTTGGTATTTTTTCTGGTTCCGATGGCGCTGGCGTTGGGGCTGCACCTCGCACTTGGTCTGTTTTCCAGACTGCTGGAACATGATGCCGACCTGTGCGCGTGCGGCTTTTACGAGCCGACCACCACCGATGAGCAGCGGCAACGGGAGGTTGCCGAATTGCGGGCAGCGCTGGGGAAACTCGTTCCCCGCGACCAGATCGACCGGCAGACCTGGCTGCATCCCAGCCCTCGCGCTCGCATCGAATTGCTCCGCGATGCGCTGGGCCACACCGAAGCCGCGTTGCGCGTGCGACGTACCGTTGCTCACACCACGCGAACCATGGCGTTTGTGTTTGCCGCCGTGCCGCTACTGGCTTTGCTCGTGCATGCGACGTCGGGGACCTGAGCGCCCCAACGAGCACCTCACTGAGCGCCCCAACGAGCGCGCGGCACCGGCCTCGCGAAGTCGTGCCGCGACAATCGCTGCGATCGTTACGATGCGTCAGCGCGGAGAAGTTTTTCTCGATGATCCAGCTTTCGCGATTGGCAAACTCTCGACTCGCGACCTCAGCGGGACCGATACAGATTACCAGTCAACTCCCCCCCTCAGGTCGCCGACGGAGAGAATCGCAATGATCACGACAGAATCCGCTCTGGTCGATCGAATCGACGCCGCCATTCAAACCAGCCCGTACTTTCAAGGAAAGAAGCTGCGAATCGAAGCTGCCGACGGTCGGATTGTGCTCAAAGGAAATGTCAGCAGCTACTTCCAAAAGCAGATGGCCCAGGAGGCGGTTCGACGCGTTCAAGGCGTGCACCAGATCGAGAACGATCTGCAGGTCGAATGGCCGCTGGCCGAAGCTGCGGTCCGCGAAACGGCCTGAGAACTTGCTGGGGCAAGATGCCCCAGCCACGGAAGAAATCGACACTTGCTCCAGATTGGTTTGCTGGGGCTGAATGCCCAAGCCGCGGCGAAGACCCCAAGACGATTGACTTCGCTCCGGCGCGACGATCTTTGTTCGATCGATGCTAGCGCGGTAGCTGCCGATGTGCCGACAACACGGCCGCTTCGCGCGATTCGTATTCCGCAAGACGCTCTCCCAACCGCGATCGCCGCAGCACCTCGCGATTGTTCTCGGACAGTCCCGTCAGTCGCAGGATTCCGCCCTGGGATTGCACAAGGTTGTTGAGACGCAGCATCTGCGACAACAACTCACTCTTGAAGACCGGAACATCCTCAAGATCCAAAACCATGCGTCGCGTCAGATGGCTCTGCATCATCTGGAAAAGATTGTCCGCGATCTGACCGCAGTGAGCGACGTCCGCCGCGGGGGATCGTAGTTTCACAAACAACCATCCTGGTCCACGTTCGATTTCGGTCCGCCATTCCCGTTCGACGTCGGTCTGCATGATTCGCTCCTTCACAACTCGCCAAGAACATGGCCCAAGAGTACCGCCTTGCGACCCAGATGATATGACACCGGTCGATTTGAACAAATACCCAAATCAGGTCATGGTAAGATTTCCGTGGCTTCACCCTGACGACTGCCGGCCTTCAACCGTTCGGACCGCTCTCCGGTTCGTCGTGTCGAACTAAATCAGCGCCCCCTTGTAGGCCGGAATCGAGCCCGGGATACTATCGGGTCCCTGAGACGTGTCCCTGAGGGATGGGCCGGCTTAAGATACGCAACTTGCCGGCCGATTGGGTTCGCCGCCCGCTTGGTACCCGTCCAGAAACAAAACCGTGATTTGTAGGACGAACATCTTGTGCGTCCGAGTTAGACGGACAGGATGTCCGTCCTACAGGTTTGATTTCGGACGGGCACTTAGGACGGAGGCGTGACACAAGTGGCACAATACACCTGTTTGTTACTTGGTTTGTAACGCGGATTTCCAAGGCGGGAATGGTCCCGCTCCATCATTTATCTGGAGGATTTCGATTATGGCTCGTTCCGGCGCAGTTACGTTCAAAGGTGCACCGCTCACGCTGGCCGGTGAGGCGGTCAAGGTGGGCCAGCAAGCTCCCGACTTCACGCTGCACTATTTCGAAGGGGGACTGAAGACCATTACCCCGGCCGACCTGCGTGGCAAGCCGACGATCATCAGCGTTGTGCCGTCGCTTGACACCCCGGTATGCCAGATTCAAACCAAGAAATTCAACGAGGCGTTGGGGGCGCTGGGTGATCGTATTAACGCCCTGACGGTGAGCCTCGACCTGCCGTTTGCCATGAACCGATTCTGCGGTGCCGAGAGCATCAAGAATCTTCGTAGCGGCAGCGACTACCAGGATCGTACGTTCGGCAAGAACTGGGGAATGTTAATCGATGAGTTGAAGATTCTGGCCCGCGGTACGTTTGTGCTCGACAAGGACGGCAAGGTCGTCTACGCCGAAACGGTCGGCGAGGTTGCCAGCGAGCCCAACTACGATGCCTGCCTGGCGGCGCTCAAGTCGCAGCTGTAAGCGTTGTTGTATCGCGGTTCAAGTTACAGTTACAGGCCGGTGGTATTCCGCTACCGGCCGCTCGGCGTTAATCAACTGCTGGCGCTGCGGTAGCGCTGCAATGCCAGCTGGAAGATCCATCGCGAAGTGCCCAGTGCGGCGGCAGTCGCGAGCAGCGTGAAGAGCGCCAACCAGAAATTCTCACCCCGTAATGGCTGCACCAGCAGTCGGGCGGGGACATTGATCACGACCAGCACCGGGATGATGAATGTGAATCCGATCCGCAGGGGCGTTCCCCAACGTCCGGAGTAGATTTCCATCGGATACCGCGAGAAATTCGTGATGTAGAACCAGAAGTCGTAGAGCGACTGATTGCGGCCCATCCAGATGCTCATCGCCGACAGCGCGATCATCAAGCTGTAGAGAATCATGACGCCGCACAGCACGTAAATCGGGTAAGCGATGGTGGTCCAGAGCGGAATTTCGATCGGATCGGACGCACGGGTCCGCAGCGTGTAGACGCTTACCGCAAGCAGGCCCAGTCCCAGCAGCAGGTTGGTGAGCGACGACCAGGAAACGCGTTGCAGGCTCACCAGAAACTGCGTGTCGATCGGCTTGAGCAAGGCGAAATCGAGTCCACCCGTGCGGATCATCTCGCTGAATTCCTCACAGTTCGGCATGAAGAACGCCTGCACCATGCTGTTGACGATCATCGTGGTGGAGAGGAATGCGTAGAATTCAAACTCACCCCAGCCGGTATTCGCGCCGATTTCCCGGGTGTAAAGGAAGATCAGTTTGTAGAAGCCGAGGTTCATCAGCGGCCAGGAGAGTGCCGCGATCGATTCGATGATGAAATGCGATCGGAACGTCATTTCGCGGACGAGACTGTTCCGCATGAAGGTCGAGAAAACCGCAAGATATTTCGCCCATTCCGACATGCCTTACCCCGTTGCCGAATTGTCAGTCTAACGAAGCGGCGCGAATTGCCAATGCTGCTTGGGGGTTGAGCATCCCTGAGTGGCGGGCTACGCTAAACACTAACGGGTTCGTTCCCGTCTTCGAGTCGCTTGCCATCCATCGCCTACCCCATCGCGAACCAACCCCATGAAACTCGCTTTCAGCAGCAATGCCTACATGCATTTTTCGATCGAGGATACGATCAACAAAATTGCCGACTTGGGGTATTCCGGGATCGAGATCCTCGCCGACGTGCCCCACGCCTGGCCTGCCGGCTTGCTGGAGGAGCGCAAGCAGTCGATCCGCGAATCCCTGGCGCGACGCAATTTGCAAATCGCGAACATCAATGCGTTCATGATGAATGCGGTCGCCGACCCTCGCCAACCGTATTGGCATCCGGGCTGGACCGACCCCGACCCGCACTACCGGGCGATTCGCCGCGAGCACACCAAGCGCGCGCTGCATCTGGCGAAAGAGATCGGCGCACCCAATATCACCACGGAACCTGGGGGCCACCTGGCGCCCGGGCAGACCTGGGAATCGGCCGCGGCGATCTTCTACGAGGAACTGATGCCATGCATCGAAGTCGCGGAGAAACTGCAGGTGCTGCTGTTGATCGAACCGGAGCCGGAACTGTTGATCGAGCGGTTCGGCGAGTACCTGCGATTCATGGAACGGATCAAATCCCCCTGGGCGGGACTCAATTTTGATATCGGCCACGCCTACTGCGTGAGCGAAGATCCTCAGGACTGGGTGCAGCAGATGGCGCCCTACACGCGTCATTACCATTTCGAGGATATCGCGGCGACCCGCGTTCATCGGCACCTGATTCCGGGGCACGGCGCGATCGATTTTCGAGCGACCCTGCAGGCGATTCAGCGTACCGGCTACGATGGTTGGGTCACCGTAGAACTTTACCCCTATATCAACAACCCCGACGACGCGGCACACGAGGCGCGCGAGTACCTTACTCGACTGATGCGGGAGTTGCGGATCGACGTGGAATAACCGCCGGAATCCGGAGCCGACCATGTCCACGGAGACGGTGCCGTCCAAATTCCTTTCGTACTTGCGGCTGTTCCGACTGCCGAATGTCTTCACGGCGTTTGCCGATATTGCGATGGGGTATTGCTTCGTCCGCGGCGCGGAACCACCCGACGGATCCCTGGCGGGACTGCTGATTGCCTCGGGCGCGATCTATGTCGCCGGAATGGTGTTGAACGACGTCTACGACGTGGAAGTCGATCGCATCGAGCGTCCACGGCGGCCGCTGCCTTCCGGCGCGATTGAACTCGGCTGGGCTCGTCAATTGGGCTACGCACTCCTCCTGATCGGCATCGCTGCCGCCTGGCTGGCGCCCTGGCTCGCCAGCCGGTTGCCCGCCGGATCGGGCCTTTGGCGCAGCGGAGTGGTCGGCAGCCTGCTGGCTGGCTGCGTTGTGCTTTATGATCGGCTGGCCAAGCAGACTCCCCTGGGCCCGCTGGTGATGGGAAGTTGCCGGCTGCTGAACGTACTCTTGGGCATGAGCGCAGCGGTCGATCCGCATGCGGCCGAATCGGCCCTCTTCTGGGGATACACCGCGCCGCAGTTGGCCGTGGCAGCGGGGATCGGCACCTACATCACCGGGGTGACGATTTTCGCACGCGGGGAAGCGGCAATGAGTCATCGTGTTTTGCTCGCCCTGGGACTGCTGGTGATGGCGGGTGGATTTGTGCTGCTGGCGAAATTCCCCGATCTCGGCATGACGCGCCGTTTGGCGATGTCGCAGCCCAAGTGGTGGCCACTGTTGATCACAGTACTCGCCGTATTCATCGTTCGACCGGCACTGCGCTCGCTCGTAAATCCCAGGCCGGCGGTCGTCCAGGCGGCGGTCAAACACCTGATTATCTCGCTCATCACTCTGGACGCGGTCTTGACCTTCGCCGCCGCGGGGATGGGACCATCGTTGATCGTGCTGGCGCTGCTGGCCCCGATGCTGCTGCTCGGTCGCTGGGTTTACTCCACATGATGCGACTCGGGTACAACACCAATGGCCTGTCGCATCACGAGCCGTTTCGAGCACTCGAACTCCTGGCAGAGATCGGCTACCAGAGCGTGGCATGGACGCTCGACCGTGGCTGGCTGGACCCATTCGACCTGAGTCTACCGCGACAATGCGAGCGACTGCGACGGCGGCTGGAACAACTCGGCATGCACTCGGTCCTGGAGACTGGTGCCCGGTTCCTGCTCGATCAGGAACGCAAACATGAACCGACGCTCGTTTCAGACGATCCGGCCGATCGAAACCGCCGCGTTCAGTTTCTGCGCCGCGCGATCGACATCGCGACCGATCTGGGCAGTGACTGCCTGTCGCTCTGGTCTGGAACCGTCAATCACCACGCCGATAACGCTTTGGCGATGGACCGACTTCGCAGCGGGCTCGAACGAGTGGTTCGTCATGCCGAGCACCGCGGGGTGACGATCGGGTTCGAACCGGAACCTGGAATGTTGATCGACACCATGGCCCAATTTGAACGCCTGATGGCGGAGTTTCCCCAGTCGGTCTTCCAGCTGACGCTGGATGTCGGTCATCTGCACTGTCTGGGTGAGGTCCCGATCCCACCCGTCATCGATCGGTATGGGGCCCGAATCGTCAATATCCACCTGGAAGATATGCGTCGTGGCGTCCACGACCACCTGATGTTTGGCGAAGGGGAAATCGAGTTTTCACCGATCTTCGCCGCCTTGCGACGCGTCGGTTACCAGGGAGGCGTGCATGTGGAACTGAGTCGTCACGGCCATGTCGCGCCGCTGGCCGCTCGCCAGGCCTATGAATTTCTCGCACCGTTGTTATCCTGACGTCGCTCTGAAACCCGTTCCGATCGCCTCTTGAAAGCCGATGAAAGGACCCGCATGTCGACCGAACAGCTTTCACCGCTGCAGCAACGCAAGAAGGAAATCCGTGAAAAAGCGCATGCTGCCCGGAATGCGCAGGAAAATAAGGACGAATTGAGCCGTCGGATCGTCGACCGATTCGTGAAGCTGCCGGAGTACCATCGGGCCGGCACCGTGATGTTCTACGTCGATGTGCGAAGCGAAGTCCGCACGCGTCAGCATTTTCCCCAGGCACTGTCGAGCGGCAAAAGAATTGTTATTCCGTATTGTGTGGACGGTGAACTGGAACTGTTCCACCTGGAATCGATGGACGAATTGGAATTGGGGATGTACCGCATCCTCGAACCGAAGCCCGAGCTGCGGTCGGTCCCGCACAAGAAAGTGCGGATCGAAAGCCTCGACTTGATCATGGTCCCGGGCGTGGCATTTGATCGTCAGGGCGGACGATCCGGGCACGGCAAAGGGTACTACGACAAATTGCTGGAGCACGCGCGCCAGGACGCGCCGCTGGTGGCGCTGGCGTTCGAATGCCAGATCTTTGACGACATTCCCACCCAGGAGCACGACGTCTATATGGACATGGTGATCACGGAATCGACGATTTATCGCGGCCGTGGCCGCCGGCAATAAGACGACGGACCGGGAGGCATGGATCCTTGGAGGGTTTTAGGCGAGCGTTTCATTGATCCACGTGTATCGACACCATGAGTCACCGACAAGCAATCGTTCTGGGCATAGATATCACGACCAGTGAACTGGCGCTGGCGGTGCGCGACGCCGACGGTAACGAGGGGTTCGCCGCCACGAAGATGCGCGGAGTGGTCCATTGGCGCGACGATCCGCGGTTTCCCGGATTCGACCTCGCGGAACTTCCCGGCATGATCGGCGAACTGCTCGACCGGCTGGAATCCGAAGGCTGGACTTTTTCCAGCGAGGGACCAGTGCCCCGCATGATGTCCGTTTCCTGCCGCCAGCACGACATGGTGCTGTTGGACCATAGCGGTGCGCTGCTGATGCCGGCCCTGAGCTGGCAGTGCAACGCGGCCTCGGCAGAAGTCGGCTGGCTGCGCGAACGGGGCGTGGAGCAGACGGTTGGTCCGATTGCCGAGCGGTTCGTGTTGCCGAAACTCCGCTGCGTCTTGAACCAAGAACCGGCGTTGCGCGATCGATTATCGACCGTGTTCATGACCGGCGACTGGCTGGCAATGGTTTTGACCGGCGAGCGAACCATCAGTGCATCGGATGCGTTAAGCAACGGATTGCTTGCCCAGTCGACTCGCCAGAAGGACGATGGGGTGTTCGAGTCTGCCGGGTTCTCGCCCGCCTGGTTCCCGGTTGTTGTGCGCAGCCGCGATCGGATCGGACCTGTGGTGGAGCGGTCGCAGACGCCGGCAGCCTGGAGCCGTATTGCGTCGCGACTCGAGGGTTGGCAATTTGCAGCCGGTTTGGGAGACAACCATGCTTCGGCGGTCGGCTGCGGGATGACCGACGATTATCGGACCTTAGTCGTTTCGGCTGGCACCAGTGGTACGATCAACTACGCTTGCCCACGCCATGTATCGGATGCGTTTCATGGCGACGCGATGCGATTTGAATTCTACGACCAGGGGACGTTGCTGTTGTCGATGCTGGCGGATTGCGCCGCCTGGTACAATCGATTTCTCGAGACGTTTTCGCCGGGCCCGCCGGACCACCAGCGGTGGAACGAGCTGGCCGCCGCCAGCGACTGGAAGCGCCTGCGCCGCATCGCGCATGACGACCGAACGCACGTTGAGGTCTATCCGGACGACTTTCGGCAATGGGCTGTTGGAGAACAGGTTGCATCAACTCAGTTTTCCATCGTCGTCGAGCTGCTGGTGCGAATGCGGGAGATGGTCCAGGCATTGCCGCCTGCCAGTGTGCGCACGATTGTGTTGACGGGCGGACTCAGCCAATCGACGTTCTTTCAACAGGTATTTCGAACCAGTGTCGAGTTTCTGGTGCCCGGCGCGGCGGTTCGGGTAAGTGCGCGAAGTGGGCCATTGCGCTATAAAACGTCGGCCTATGGCGCGATGATCAATGCCGAATTGCCATTACATCCTCGCCGGCTCGCCGCAATCCACGATCAACCGAATCTGTTTCCGCAACGCGAATGCGCCGCGGTTGCCGACCAGGGCCAGGCCGAAACGTTGCGTTCTTTGCTGCGGGCGAACGGTTTGTAACTCGCAACTTTTTTCGAGCTGGGATCCGCCCGCGTCTCGTAACCCGCCGTTGACGCCTGACTCCGCCCCGCGATCGGCCGATGCCCGCGACGACTTGCGGGTGGCCTGGTCAGGCCGACTGCCGGAATTGAATCTCGTGCAGGCGGCGGTAGAGTTCGCAGCGCTCCAGGAGTTCGTCGTGCCGGCCGATATCGACGATTTCACCAGCGTCCATTACGAGCACTCGATCGGCGAGCGCCAGAGTGGAAAGCCGATGGGTGATCATGATCGCCGTCCGCCCGCGGACAAACTCTTCCAGCACTTTGTGGATCAGTTGTTCACTCTCCAGATCGACCTGGCTGGTCGCCTCGTCCAGAATCAATATCGCCGGGTCTCTGAGGATCGCTCGCGCCAGGGCAATCCGCTGCCGTTGGCCGCCGGACAACTTGCAGCCGCCCTGCCCCACGCGCGTCGCATAGCCTGCCTCAAGCTTTTCGCCGATGAATTGGTGGGCGTGCGCTTTTCGCGCCGCCTCGATCACCTCGTCGTCGCTGGCATGCGGTGAACCGTAGCGAATGTTATTCATCACGGTGTCGTCGAAAAGCTGCGTATGTTGTGTCACCAGCCCGATCCGGGACCGCAGCTCGCGTACGCGAAATTCGCGAATATCGACGCCATCCATCAGCACCGCGCCGACTACCGGATCGAAGAACCGCGGCACCATGTTCACCAGCGTTGTCTTACCACATCCATTCGAGCCGACAATCGCGATCGTTTCGCCCGCTTTCAGTTCCAAATCGATGCCACGCAACACCGGCCGTTCCGGAGTGTAGTGGTAATGAACCTGCTTGAATTGCAGACGCAGGAAATGGTCCGGCATCGGGCGAGGGTTCTTCGGATCGACGATCGACGGTTGGGAATCGACCAGGCCGAAAACTCGTTCCGAAGCCGCCACTGCGCCTTGGATCGCCGAGTAAATCTCGGAGAGCTTCCGCACTGGATCGCTGATCCCGGCCAGTAATCCGTAAAAAACCAGCAGCAACTTCGGGTCCAGCGGCCGGTCGGTCATGCGGATACCGAAAATGTACATTTCCTGTGTCAGAGCAAGGTACGCCCCGGTCACGAGCGCCAACGAGATCACACTGATTCCGAGCACTTCCGTGATCGGCTTCGTTAGCGCGTTGTAGAACGTCAATTTCATCGAGTTCGCCAGGAACTGCTTGGCCGAACGATGGAATCGCCGTCGCTCGTGCCGCTCCATCGTGAACGCCTTGACGGTCTGAATCCCGTTGAACGACTCGCTCACGACGCCGTACATTCGCGAGATTTCCTCCATCCCCCGTCGGCTGGCTCGCTTGATCGACTGCGAGAGCCGCTTGATCAGAAACAAGGCCAACGGAGCGAGGATCAGCGAGAACAACAGGAGTTGCCAGCAGATCAGCGACGCCAGCACGAGGCAGCAGAGCATCTTTAGCGGCTCGCGGATCGCGCTGCCGAAAAGCTGGTTCAGGCCGCCCGCAACATTGCCCGTGTCATGCATGAGTCGGCTGAGCAGCGCGCTCGTCCCCTTGTCGCCGAATTCCCTTACGTCCAGTCGCAGCACCTTGCGAAAACAGTGTTTGCGCAGGTCGAACATCATGCGGTGGACGAGCCGCTCCACGAGCATCATATTCGCCATCAGGAACCCGTCTTTTACGAGCGTTCCGACGACCAGCGCCATGACAATGACCACCAGCGTTGGAAACGGCGACGACGGCAAATAGCCGTGGATCCAAGGCTGGAGCCGCTCCAGGAACCCCACCACCTGCAGTTCGGCCTGAAGGTGAACTTCGTTCAGTTGACGTGCCTTCGGATCGTCGGATTCGCCACGAGCGGCTGCCGCCAGATCTTGCTCCAATTCATCGATTCTTCCGCGGCTTGTTTCCAGCTTGCGGTCGACCCAGTCGTGCAGTGATTTCCGTTCGAAGACGACTTCCATGAACGGGTAGACAATGCCGATATTACCGCCCCAGAAAGCGGCAACGGCCAGCGAGGAGACAACGATGCCGAGCACCATCCAGCGATAGCGCCCTGCCAATCGTAAGACTCGAAAGAAGTTCGTCATCGCCGCAGACCATCCTTGGTGTGACAGCGTTTTATCAGAGCAGTGCTATTTGGCCAATACGAACCGGACAGGAGGCGATGTAGCGAGGGTCGGTGGGTCGACACTCCGACGCCCGCCGAGACCGCAACCGCAGGCATCTTGTGGCTTCTTCGGGGTAAAGAAACGGCGACTCCCGCGAACACTTGGAAGAAAACTCATCAAAAACTGACGAACGTCAATTTTGATCTTGACTCGCCATTTCTTTGCGGTTCAATCCGCCTTGATACGGACGGCACGTACTTCCGGGCACTGTTCCATCCGTTTTTCCGCGGCATTGGTGGGTTTCGGAGAACCTCGTCTCCTCCTACGGTGCGCGGCGTTTACCTCGCCCCTGTTTCTTACGCGCCCGATCGGGCTTGGCCACGCGTCGTGACGCCCCGGCGCGTTTAACCAGGCGCAAGTCGAGCTCGCGGCGGTCGATATCGACCCGACGGATCTCGACGGTGATCCGGTCGCCCAACCGATAGGCATGTCCGGCTCGATGCCCAACCAGGCTATGGGTCCGGGAATCAAAGCGATAATAGTCGTCTTGCATCGATTGAATCGCGATCAGTCCTTCGGCCGGAATATCGACGCCTTGGGCAAAGATCCCGAACGATTCGACGCCGGTAATCACCGCCTCGATTTGCTCGCCGACCTTCTCACTGAGATACGCCAGCAGTTTGACTTTGACCAGTTCGCGTTCGGCTTTCGCCGCACGCTGCTCGCGCTGCGAGCAATGATCGCCCAATCCTATCAAACGATCGAACGTATCGTGGGGGCGCCGGCCGTGGGCGAGCGTTTCCAGCAGTCGATGCACGACCAGATCGGGATAACGGCGAATCGGCGAAGTGAAATGGCAGTAGTTGCGGCTGTTCAGCGCATAGTGTCCTTCGTCTTGTGGACCGTACACCGCTTTCTGCATACTGCGCAGGATCGCGTAGTTGATGCCCTGCTGTTCGGGTCGCCCTTTCACCGTCTCAATCACGCGTTTGATCTCAAAACGGCTTTCCAGGCTGTCGCAGTGGATTCCCATTTCGCGGACAAACTCCGTGAGCAACCGCAGCTTATTCGGATCGGGCGCGCCGTGCACGCGGCGCAAGAATGGCAGTTCCAGGCTGGCGAGGTGTTCGGCGACTGCCTCGTTGGCGGCCAGCATGAACTCCTCGATGATCTGGTGACTGGTCGTATTTTCGACGACATGCGCGCCGCAGACCTTTCCCTGCCGGTCAAGGTCGATCTTTACTTCGGGCAGTGTCAACTCGATAGCGCCCGCTTTTAGCCGCCTTTCGCGCAGAATCATCGCCAGTTCGTGCATGCGTGTGACGAGCCGATGGACCTCAGGTGTCAACTTTTCGGTCCAGCCGCGCGGATCGGCAAGAAATTCGTCGATCTCCTCGTAGGTAAAGCGGCGGCGGCTCTTGATCGCGGCTCGGTGAATTTGCGTCGATACCGGCACGCCTTCGGCCGTGAATTCGATGATCACAGTATGGCAGTAACGGACTTTTCCGGGCTGCAGGCTGGCCAGGTTATTGGAAATGATCTCGGGCAGCATCGGTATGACCCTGTCGGGCAGGTAGACGCTGGTCCCGCGTTCGCGCGCTTCACGGTCGAGTGCCGAGCGGGCCGGGACGAAATGGCCAACGTCGGCGATATGAACACCAAGCTGCCAGTGGTCGTTTTCCAGTCGGTCCAGCGAAATCGCATCGTCGAAGTCGCGGGCATCGACCGGATCAATGGTAATCACAGTTTCCGCGGTATAGTCATGCCGGCCACGCAGATTCGTTTCATCGAAGTTCTCGGCCTGCTGGCGTGCCGCGGCGAGCACATCCTCGGGGAACTCCTCGGGCAGATTGAATTCGCGGATGATCGAAAGCGTATCGACGCCGGGTTGCCCGCGCGCGCCAAGATTCTCGACGACCACCGCCTCGCCAGGGAAGTAGTGCGTGGGGAATCGCACCATTTCGATGACGACTTTGTCACCGGGCGCGACATCTTTCGCGCCGGGATCGCCGACCGAGATCGGTTGATTGAAGACTTTGCCGTCCACCTGGACGAACGCCTCCCCTGCCTCTTCGCTGTAAAGACCGACGAAGCGATTCGAGGCCCGTTCGACGATCGCCACAATCTCGCCGGCGATTCGCGACTCCCGACCGCGTCGCCGTCGGCCGCTCAGCCGGACCGTGACATGATCTCCGTCGGACGCATCTTTCGCCACATTGCCCGGAATGTAGATATCATCGCTGCGGTCGGTAGCCGTTGTGCCGACCGGTCGTACAAATCCATCGCCAGCCGAGGTGCGGCGAAAGGTCCCGCGGACGAAGGCGCGCGACGCGTCGCCAGCGCTGGCCTCTCTGGCCCCGTTGGCCTCGTCGCGCGCACCGCGATCGGCTCTGGCATTTTCCCTCGCATCGCCAACCTCGGCCGTGCGTGTTGGGCGGCGTCCAGCCGGCGATCGCTCGCGCTTTTTCTTGCCCGATTTCCACTCCTGCGTGTCGGCCGGCCTGTCGCCTGGTTTGTCGCCTGGTTTGTCGCCTGGTTTGTCGCCTGGTTTGTCGCCTGGTTTGTCGACCGGCTTACCGCTCGGCCTGTCGCTGGACTGATTGCCTCGAATTTGCGATGTCTCGGGGCCCGGTTTGCGACGGCCTTGGGGGCGCTCGGCGCGGTTCGAAGCGTGCGTCGAGCCGGCGGCCTTGCCGCTTGTGGAGCCATCGGTGGACGCAGGATGCGACCGTTGCGTCGGCGCATCGATCAGGCAGACCGCGTGCCGTGGTCCCCAAAGCAGTTTGCCTCGCTGTACAAGTCGCTTGACGCTGACCCGCACCTGGGCCGAATCGTCCGCGTTCAATTTCATCTGCCGGGCGATCACACGCGGCTTGACCGGCTGGTAGCCTGGCCGCGATACGTGGGCCAGGATTCTCTCTTCGAGTTCTCGATTTCTCATTCGTTTACCTTGTTTGTTGTCGGGATGCTCGAAACTTGTTTCGAGTGTGGGGGTTCGTGCCCCGAGAACCTGCTTCGCTCCGATCGGTTCGTAACTCGACAATCGTTTCGTGTTAACTCCAAGACCTCTTGAAACAAGTTTTGAGCTACGTAGACCTCTCGAAACATGTTTCGAGCTACGGCTCGCCACAAGTTTCGAGCTACGTGGGCTGAGCGTTGCCTTCCGCGCGATGGGGCTACCATCGGCAGATAGAATCGCGGAGGCGGGGCGAGGTCGCCCTGAGGGTTGTTCGTACTACGACTTGGTTTCGTGGGATTGCTTCTTATACAGTTTCCGGCCGATGCTGGCGTGGAACGGCGTCCAGCGGCTTTCCGAGTTCAAATCCTCGCGCAACAGCTGGCCGAAGCTGTGCATTTTGGCGTCGAGGTTATCGAGAAAATGCAGGGCGGTTGCCTCCAGGGTCATCGGGACCTTGGGACTTCCGAATTCCAGTTCCCCATGGTGGCTGACGATCAGATGTTCGATCTGCAGCCGCAAGTCGGCTGGAAACGGTTCACCCGACAGCCGTTCGACTTCCACGATCTTTTCCTGCACGATTCGCAGGCCGATCACGAGATGTCCGAGCAGTTGCCCTTCGTCGCTATAGGCAAGTTCCCGGTCGTACGTCAGTTCGTCGATCTTGCCGACATCGTGCAGGAAGGCGCCGATCCGCATCAGGTCGGGATCCAATTCCGGATAGAGCGGGCTGACCGCTTCGACCACGCGCAACAGTTGCAGGACATGCTCCAGGAGTCCACCACGGTACGCATGGTGGTTTTTCACGCCCGCGGGCGCCGCGGTGAACTTGGTCATGAACGCTTCATCCATCAGGAAGCACTCGGCCAGGTTCCGCAACGGCACGCAGTGGATGGCGCGCAACCGTTCGGCCAATGCTGTCGCCATGCCGTCCACGTTGGCTCGGTCCAGCGTTTCGAATTCCGTTCGATCGACCAGATCGCTCGGTACCCGTTCGATACGGCTGACGATCATCTGCAGCGAACCGTTATGGATATGCGTGGCGGCGCGAACCTGCACGTAGTCGCCCGACTCGAAAGTCTGCGCCAGGTTTTCCGAGACGTTCCAAAGCAGCGCGGTTATGCTTCCCGATCGGTCGGCCAACCGCATCTGCAGATAGAGGTTTCCCTGCCGGTTCGCGCGGAGCTGTTTATCGGCGACCAGGAAGACCTGCTCGACGTTTTCATGTTCCGTGAATTCAGAAATGTATCGGCGCGGCATGAAATTTCCCTATTCGTCAACAATCTCACGGCTCACTACGATCCTGGCCGTACGGCAGCAAGCGATCGGTTGAACAGCTGTCCGTTGGGTCCGAGTGCGCCTTCCGGGCGGCGCCGAGCCTGCCAAAGAAGGAACTCCGTTTCCAAGAGACCACGCACGACGTGGACAACATGACGCGGACAACTTGAGCGGCTTAATGTGCCTTTGAGAATTCTCAAGGGTTGTAAAATTGTACGTCATTTCCGCCAACTCGCAAGTGGTAGTTTCGGCGGGGCCGGAGAGCGTGAGCTTGTCATCGCCGCATGCCTTTACCTAAAATGCCCCCGCGGAGTCGGGAACCGCGGTGGACCAAGGAGTTTCGGAATGTCGAACAAACCTAAGAATGCGATCAGTCCAACCCGGGAGGAAGACTATCCCGAATGGTACCAGCAGGTCATCAAGGCCGCGGATCTGGCCGAGGTATCGCCGGTGCGGGGCTGCATGGTGATCAAGCCCTGGGGCTATTCGATCTGGGAGAACATGCAGCAGGTGCTCGACCGGATGTTCAAGGCCACGGGGCACGAGAATGCGTATTTCCCGCTTTTCATCCCGCTGAGTTTTCTGCAGAAGGAAGCCGACCACGTCGAAGGTTTCGCCAAGGAATGTGCCGTGGTCACACACCACCGGCTGGAGCCGGGTCCGGATGGAAAACTGGTTCCCGCGGGCGAATTGGACGAACCGCTGATCGTGCGACCGACGAGCGAGACGATTATCGGCTCGATGTTTGCGCGCTGGGTCGAATCGTACCGGGATCTGCCGATCCTGATCAATCAGTGGGCGAACGTCGTCCGTTGGGAGTTGCGGACTCGGTTGTTTCTGCGCACGGCGGAGTTTCTCTGGCAGGAAGGTCATACGGCCCATGCGACGGAAGTGGAAGCGCGGGAGGAGACGCGGCGGATGCTGGAGGTCTACGCCGATTTTGCCGAGAACTGGCTGGCCGTGCCGGTGATCCAGGGGGAGAAGACGGCGGCCGAGCGGTTCCCTGGCGCAGTGGTGACCTACGCGATTGAAGCGATGATGCAGGACCGCAAGGCGCTGCAGGCCGGCACGTCGCATTTCCTGGGTCAGAATTTTTCCCAAGCGCAGAACATCAAGTTTCAGGATGCGCAAGGCGGCGAGTCGTTCGCCTGGACGACCTCCTGGGGCGTGTCGACGCGACTGGTCGGCGCGCTCGTCATGGCGCATAGCGACGACGACGGACTGATCGTCCCGCCGCGCTTGGCGCCTCGTCAGATGGTCATCCTGCCGATCTATCGCGGCCCGGACGACCGCGCCAGCGTACTGCCTTACTGCGAGTCGCTGAAGAAAGATCTCGAACAGATCGACTTCGCCGGAGGCAAGATTCGCGTCCAGATCGACGACCGCGACATCCGAGGCGGCGAGAAGAACTGGCAGCATATCAAACGAGGCGTGCCGCTACGGCTGGAGGTCGGCCCGAAAGATCTCGCCAAGGACAGCATCTTTGTCGGCCGACGGGACACAGGCGAGAAGTCGTCGGTACCTCGCGCGGAACTGCTCGCCACCGCGGTACAGCGGTTGGACGAGATACAGCGGCATCTGTTTGACCGGGCATTGCAGCTTCGCGAATCCCACAGCCGTCGCGTCGACTCGCTGGACGAACTCCAGGCATGGTTCGCGCCGCGCAACGAAGACAAGCCCGAAATCCACGGTGGATTCGCTTACTGCCACTTCATCGACGATCCCCTCGTCAACGACTGGCTGCGGGAACGCAAGTTGACCGTCCGCTGCATTCCTTTGTCCGGCGAGGAAGAGCCGGGGGCATGCCTGTTGACGGGTCGACCGAGTTCCAAACGGTGTATCGTGGCAAAAGCCTATTAGGGCGGGCCATGGGAGAACGAAAAACTCATCGTCCCGTCCTATTGCTGATCGGGGCTTTCAGCCGGTATCCCGCGGCACTCGACTGGGCCCGACGCCAGGCCGAACAGCTGCTGGGGCCGATTGCGCTGGAGAGTCCGTTATTCGATTTCCACGAAACGGCTTTCTATGAGCGAACGATGGGCGGGAACATCCGTAAGCAGTTCTGGGCCTTCGAGCGGTTGATCGACCCGGGGACGCTTGCGAGCCTGAAGCGGACCACCAACGACTGGGAGGCACAATATCGCGGGGAATTTTCCACGCCCGAACCACGCCCGTTGAACCTCGATCCCGGATACTTGACGGAGGCAAAACTGGTACTAGCCACGACCAAAGATCGCGACCACCGACTCTATCTGGACCAGGGAATATTCGCCGAAGGGACGCTCTATTTCCAAGGGGGAAAGTGGTGCCCCAGGGAATGGACCTATCCCGATTATCGGCGGTCAGATTATCATCAATTCTTTCTGCTTTGCCGCCAGTATCTGCGGGACCGGTATCAGGCCGGGACCTGATCGGTTAACCGATGAATGCAACATCGACCATCCTGTTTGCCTTGGGAGCCATTCTGCCGGCCGGCCTGATTTCCTGGATGGTGGCCCATCTGATGCGGCGGTTCGCGATCCGATTGGGTTTGCTCGACCACCCCAGCGCCCGCAAGGTCCACAGTTCCCCCACACCTCTCGGCGGCGGCGTCGCGATCTGGGCCGGAGTCGTCGGCCCGTTTCTGGCGGGACACCTGGGATTGCTGCTCCTCGGTTGGAATGTCATTCCCGAGTCCGTCGTGCCCGACTTTGTCGCTCCGCACCTCCAAGGTCTCGCGTCGCGACTACCCAGTCTGTGGGCACTGCTTGGTCTCGGTACGGTGCTGATGGTCCTGGGATTGACCGACGACCGACGCGGACTGGACTGGCGGCCACGACTTGCGATCGAGTTTCTCGTGGCCGCACTAGCGCTGACCGTACCCCAGGTTCGACTCACGGCGTTTATCGCGGTTCCCTGGCTGACCTGGGCACTTTCCGTTTTGTGGATCGTCGCATTGATCAATTCGTTCAACATGCTCGACAACATGGACGGGTTATCCTCGGGGGTGGCGGCGATTACGAGCAGCATGCTGGCCGGCTTTCTGATCATTGCTCCCATGGATTCGGATCAGCAGCCGCAGTTGTTCGTGGCCGGATTTCTGTTGGTATTGGTCGGAGGGCTACTCGGTTTTTTAATTCACAATCGACCTCCCGCCAGGATTTTCATGGGGGACGCGGGGAGTTATTTCATCGGCTTTTGTGTTGCAATCACCACGCTGCTAGCCACCTACACCGGGTACAACTCGACGCAACAACATGCGATCCTTGCGCCGCTGTGCGTCATGGCGGTGCCGCTGTATGACATGACGACGGTCATCTGGATCCGCTTGCGGTCCGGCCGCAGCCCCTTCCAGGCCGACAAGTGCCACTTTTCGCACCGGCTGGTGGAACTGGGGATGACCAAGGTGCAGGCCGTTCTCACGATCTACCTCACTACAGCAACTTGCGGGATTGGGGCGATTCTGCTGCGGCGAGTCGACACGATGGGCGCGATTCTGGTGGTGCTGCTGATCCTCTGCGTTCTGGCGCTGATCGCGATCCTGGAAGCCTCTGCCCTTCGGAAGCCGAAGTCATGAAGCGTGATCGCGCGGAAACGGCCGGTCCAGCCCGATGGGATTCCCTGCCGGGGATCGGCCTGGGCCTGGTCGTCGCCTCGATTGCCGCGACGCCGCTCATTCCCTCCGACGCGACGTCGTCGCGAAGTGGAACGGGCCTGTTCCTGATCATGCTGCAATTGATCCTGCTCGTCGGCTGCTGTTTCACCTTGCTGCGCCACGGCGAATTCCGAATCCGAATCTGCCGTACCGACTGGGCCGTGTTGCTATTTGTCGTTTGGCAGGCGGCAGCGACGCTGGCGACCCTGAACCAGGGAAATGCTCGACAAACACTGAACGTACTCTGGCAGTTCGTCGCTTCCGGCGCGGTTTATTGGATGTTACGTCAATGGTGCCTGTCACCGCGCCAGCAGAAAGGACTGATCGTCATCATGCTGGCGGTGGTCCTGACGCTCTGCGCCATGGCGTTCGAACAGTACTTTTATTCGTTGCCGCGCGACCGCGCGGCGTTCGAACGTGATCCCGAAGGCGTACTGGCCCGCGCGGGCATCGACGCTCCCCAAGGCAGTCCCCAATGGCAGTTGTTCAAAAACCGAATCGAAAGCAAGGAGCCGTTCGCTACGTTCGCTCTTACCAACTCCCTGGCAGGGTTGCTCGCGCCCTGGCTTGTCGCGACGTTGGCTGTGGCGTGGTGGAACGGCCGGACCGCGCGCCCATCCTGGCGTACGATCCTGGCGTTCGGCCTGATCGGCCTGGTGATCGCCGCTTGCCTTTTGTTGACGAAAAGCCGCAGCGCCATTCTTGGCGCCGCCGCCGGCATCGCGTTGATCGGTCTCCTCGGACTGCGGCAGCGATGGCGCCAGGTGCTCTGGGCAGGCGCCGCGCTGGCGGTCATTGGTGCCGTACTCTTCACCGCAGCCTGGTCGGTCGGCGCTGTCGATCGCGAACTATTCACCGAGGCCACAAAGTCCTTGGGGTATCGCTTGGAATACTGGCAGGCCACGACCATGATGATCCGGGAACATCCATGGTTCGGTGTCGGGCTGGGGAATTTTCAGGAATGCTACGCTCGGTACAAACTGCCGCAATCGAGCGAAATGGTGCTGGATCCCCATAACTTCCTGCTCGAACTGGCGGCAACCGGCGGGATTCCGTCGTTCCTGGCCGCGTTCGCCCTTGGCGTGGCGGCTGCGGCTGCGGGGAGACGGCGCCAGCCACAAACGGCGGAAAGGCATGGGGCGGAAGCGCAGTCTGCGGGAAAGCAGCAAGTGGCGAGTCGGGTCAAGCCGGAATCGCTTCGGCGATTGGATGTTGGCCCCGTGTTGATCGGCGGGGCGGCCGCCGGGTTTTTGGCGATCCTCGTCGGACTCGACGCCCCCTTAGGGCTGGAGTGGGCGATTCTGCTTAGCCTGCTGGTATTGGCCTTCGGACGCGTGCTGCTGCGGCCCTGGATCGAGGCGGCAGAAACACCACAATACCTGCCGTCGCTCGTCCTGGCCGTGACGCTGATCAACCTGTTGGCAGCGGGCGCAGTATCGTTTTCTGGCGTCGCCATTTCCCTTTGGGTCGCCGTGGCTCTCCTCATCAACCAGACGACCGTTGGTCAAACGGAATACCGCGGACAATCGGCCGCCGGATGGTGCTTGCTGGGTGGCTCGCTACTGGTCCTGGGGGTCTTCTGGCTGACCGCCTACGGACCCCGGATCGCCGGGGAAGTGGCCGCCGCCAGACTGGGGCTGGCGATGCAGCTTGGCCAGCCCGAGGAGGCCAAGAAACAGGCTCGGCAATGGGTCGCCGTCGACCCCTGGTCGCCCGACGCACGTTACCAGTTGGCCGCGGTTTATCTCAAAATCTGGCAGGAGACAGCCGACCAATCGGCTTACCAGACATTCACCAAAGAACTTCGGGCGGCAATCGACCGGGACCCGAAATCTCACCTCCGGCACCGGTTGGCTGGCGACCTGTACCTGCGAGCCTGGCGGTTATCGGGCGAACCCGAGTCCCTGGCTGCGGCGATCCAGATGTACGACGCCGCGGCACGACTTTATCCCAACGGGGCGGAAAATCAGGCACAACTCGCCTGGGCCCTGCACCTGTCCGGGCAGCGTCAACAGGCCCGCGAAGCCGCCGAAAAGTCGCTGGAACTCGATCGGCTTAATCCGCACCGGGATCGAAAATTGGCCCGTCAGACCATTTTCGACATCCCGCCGGCCGAGTCGCTGAGGAGCAAAATGCCCCAATATATCGCCGGAGATGACCCTGAACTGCGGATGGCAGGATTACGTAATGGCCATTACGATGGGAGAATAACGCCTGAATAGGCCACAGTCCTCGGTTCCCTGGAATTCGCCCCGGAGCGTCGTGCAATGAAGTACCTGGTCCTGGCTTTGATCCCCTTACTGGCCGGCGTCTCGGTCGGTGTCGCACGAACGATTCGAGAATTCGATGGGATCGTCGAGTGGTTTTCCCCTTACGCGGACGGAAGTGAATCGGCGGGGATCGTCACCGGCGTGAAGAAAGACCCGTCCAAGATGCCCCGCTATCTCGACGCCATCAACGGCAGTAGAGTCGTGGTGGAAAACGGGGAGAAACACAACTTCGGACAGATGTACTTACAAGGCAAGATGTCGCACAAGTTTGTGTTTCGTAATACCGGAACCGCGGATCTGAAACTGAAGCAGAACGGCACCTCCTGCATGATGTGCACCTTTTCCAGTTTCGATCAGGCGACCGTTAAACCGGGGGAGTCGGTCGACATCGAGATCCGTTGGGAAGCCAAGCACCGTGACGCGGAGTTTCGTAAGGAAGCGTACGTCGCCACCAGTGATCCGGACCGTCCCACGGTGGCATTGACGATCGAAGGCGCGGTCGTGATGTCGATTTTTATCATGCCCAATGATCTGGTGCTTAATAACGTTCCTGTGGGCGGGGTCACTCGTGGCCAGGTCCAAGTGATGAACTTCAAAGATGACACGATGAAACTGATTGATTTTCGCTTCGTCAATGAGGAAATCGCCGAGTTCTTCGAATTGTCCGAGGCTCCGCTCCAGGAAAAGTACCTGTCGGGGCCGAGCACGAGCCGGCCCAAGACGGGCCGAACAATCGTGGTCACCATCAAACCGGGAATGCCACTTGGTTCATTCACTCAAACCGTACGCTTCAACCTCGACGTCCCCGGGGGATCGGAGCAGTTGTTCAATATTCGCGGATTTGTCACCAGCGACATTTCGTTCGCCGGCCAAGGGTACACGGCAAAGAACAACGATGTCAGCTGGGGCACGGTGGCGAGGGGAGCGAAGTACAACCTGATTGCGTTGGTTCGCGGCGAGCACCGCGAGCAGACCCGGTTCAAGATACTGAACGTCACGCCCAGTTCCAGCCTGCGAGCGACCGTCAGTGATCCGGAGCCATTCGGCGAAGCGGCGATGAAATCTGTATTAACTATCGAGATTCCAGACGATGCGATCCCGGTTTCGCTGCTGGGAGGCCCCGAGCAGGAGAATTATGGCCATATCGTGCTGGAAACAACGCATCCGGATGTTAAGCGACTGACAATTCTAGTACGATTTGCCGTCGACGAGTGATCGTCGGACGAGCAATCGTCCCGGGAAGAGCGGAACGGCGATCCAAGTCGGTTCCGCTCGTTGTAGACCAGCCCAGCCAAGGTCAGGAAGTGCCATGCGAGTACGCCAGGAGGTTGCGACAGGGATGGTTGCCGCGCTATTGTTCGTCTTCATTGTCGGATGCGGCGCCGGCCCCTTGATCGAGACGCGGCTCGACGACGCGCTCGCGCCTTTGGGGCTGCTCGCCTCGACCAACGTCACTGCAAACAAGGCAAACGATGGAACGCATCTGGTTGCCCAGGCCGGCGTACAGCAACCTTTGTTCGAGGGTTGGGGTCAGCCGCAACTGGTTTTGATGCTGAGCGGCCGGCAAAACGGTTACTTGGAGCCCTGCGGTTGCACGGGGCTGGTCAATCAGAAAGGCGGACTTGCCCGGCGAATGGCCTTGTATCAGGACCTGGTTAATACTCGTAAATGGCCCGTTGTTCCGCTCGATGTCGGCAATTACATAAAACGATATGGTCGGCAGTCGGAGATCAAGTTCCAACGGATCGTGAATGGGCTGAGCCGCATGGGCTATCGAGCGATGGGCCTTGGTCCCGACGATCTGCGATTGCCGAGTGAAGAGTTGATCGCAGCGATGGCCGCCGACGAGAACTCGTTTGTCTGCGCGAACGTGGTGGTGATCGACGAGCAGTTCACGCCACGATCGAGGATTGTGAAGGCGGGTGGCAAAACGATCGGGATCACGGCGATCCTCGGCGGCGAGGAACACAAGAAGATCGGCGACAATGACGAGGTGCAATTCGTACCCGCGAAGAAGGCCTTACCGGCTGTAATCGCGGAATTGAAGCGTGCGAAGTGCGACCTGATGATCCTGCTGGCTCACGCCGGGCTCGTGGAATCGCGTGCTTTGGCGAAGGAGTTTCCCGAATTTCAATGGATCGTGTCGGCGGGCGGCGCGGACGAGCCGCCTTTTGAAATCGAACAGGTGACCGGAACAAAAACGCAGCTGGTGCAGGTCGGCGCCAAGGGGATGTATGTCGGCGTCTTAGGGATGTTCGCCGGCGACAAGCCGTTCCGGTATCAGCGCGTGCCGCTGGACAGTCGCTTTGAGGATGCCCCCGAAATGCTGCGACTGCTGGAAGCGTATCAGGACCAATTGCGCAACGAAGGGTTTGACGCACTTGGTCTGAAACCGATTGTCAAGGATGCGGGCCGGAAATTCGTTGGTTCCAAGGCCTGCGCCGATTGTCACGCCTCCGCCTGGGACGTTTTTCAAAACACGACGCATGCGCACGCCACCGACTCGCTCGTGAATCCCCCGGAACGTGGCGGCATTCCCCGCCATTTCGACCCGGAATGTGTCTGTTGCCACGTGACCGGCTGGGAACCGCAACTTGTGATCCCGTTCAAATCGGGATTCAGCGGCCTCAAGGAAACGCCGCAGCTGGTGGGGAACGGCTGCGAGAACTGCCACGGTCCCGGTTCGGCGCATGTCGCGGCCGAGGACGGCAGCCGGGAGGTCACGGATCGTGAGCGGATGTCACTGCGCAAGGCGATGCGGTTGCCGATGTCCAAAGCGGAGCAGAAGTGTCTCGAATGCCACGACATCGATAACAGCCCCGCTTTTCACCAGGAAGGTGCCTTCAAGGAATACTGGAAAAAAGTGGAACACAAGGGGAGAGATTGACGGCGGTTATCGAAATCAACGACCTGGCGAAGTCGTATCGGGTCTATCAGAAAAAAGAGGGCCTCTGGGGTTCGGTACGTGGTTTGTTCCACCGCGAGTTCCGCGAGGTTCACGCCGTGCGCGGCATCGATCTGCGGGTGGACCAGGGTGAATTCGTGGCCTTCCTGGGGCCCAATGGCGCCGGTAAGACCACCACCCTGAAGTTGCTCTCCGGGGTCATTAATCCGTCGCGAGGCTCGGCGCGGGTCATGGGATTCGTCCCGTGGAAGCGCGAGAATGCCTATCGCCGGCGGTTCGCGCTGATCATGGGCCAAAAGAACCAGTTGTGGTGGGACCTGCCCGCGCGGGAATCGTTTCGACTGCACCAGCGCATCTATCGCATTTCCAAGGAGAACTTCGAGCGTACGATCGGCGAACTGAGCGAACTGCTGGCGATCGGCGGATTGCTCGACCAACCGGTGCGGGAATTGTCGCTGGGCGAGCGGATGAAGATGGAATTGACCGCCGCGCTGCTGCACTCGCCGGATGTGCTGTTCCTGGACGAACCGACGATCGGACTCGATGTCGTCGCGCAACACAAGGTCCAGGAATTCCTGCGCTATTACCAGAAGGAACGCCGGATCACGATCCTGCTGACCAGCCACTACATGAAAGACGTCGCGGCGCTCTGCCAGCGCGTTGTGATCATCGCGCAAGGATTGATCAAGTACGACGGCTCGCTCGCAGGCATCATCGACCAGTTCAGCAGCTACAAGATCGTCACGCTCCAAATGGACGAGAACGCGATTCCCGGGAGTTTCCAGCCCTTCGAGGCCTACGGACGGTTGCTCGATGTCCAGCCGCCGAAAGTACGTCTGCGGATTCCGCGCGTTCAGGTCCCTCGCGCACTGGCCGACATCCTCGCGCGCTGGGCCGTCGCCGATGTGGCCGTCGAGGATCCGCCGCTGGAAGAAGTAATCGCCGATCTGTTCGAACGCGTCAAGTAAGCGATGCGAGCGTGGCTGGGGCTGGCAGCGCTTGCAGCGCCAACTGGATCTTGGCTCAGCGTGCAACGATACGAAATCCATCCCCGGCCCACAAGAAAGCGAGTCCCCGACTCAGCAGGGGCTGGAAGCCCCTGCCACGGCGTTCCCCGTTCCCCGTTCCCCGTTCCCCGTTCCCCGTTCCCCGTTCCCCGTTCCCCGTTCCCCATTCCCCATTCCCCATTCCCCATTCCATGCAATACAATCGCGAGGAACAAGGAGAGTGGGCGGATGAGCGCGGCACCCAAAGTACGGCTTGGAGAGATCGCCACGGCCCGGAGCGGCGACAAGGGGAACCACGCGAATATCGGCGTGGTTGCGAAGACGGCTGCCGATTTCAGATTGTTGCAGCGCGCGTTGACCGCGGAGGTTGTGGCGCGGTACTTCGAGTGTCTGGGGGCCCGCGATGTCGTACGTTACGAGTTGCCGAACGTGCACGCCTTGAACTTCATGCTCTTCGACGCGCTTGAGGGCGGTGCCAGTCAGTCTTTGCGGATCGATACCCAGGGAAAGCTGCTCGGCTCGGCGCTGCTGGAGTTGGAATTGCAGTTCGACTCGGTCTATAATCATTGAACGATGCCTCGAGTCGCCCTGTTCGTTCCCTGTTACATCGACCAGTTTTACCCTGACGTTGCCTGGGCGACTTTGGAAGTCCTGGAACGGCATGGTGTGCGCGCGAAAGTGCCGGAGATGCCGACTTGCTGCGGGCAGCCGATGGCCAATACCGGCTGCGTCAACGAGGCCCGGCCGTTGGCCGAGCAGTTTGTCGAGGTGCTCGGCCGCTTCGATCATGTGGTCTGTCCGTCGGGCAGCTGCACGGCGATGGTACGGCAGCATTACGAGCATCTGCTGCATGGCCGAACCGATTACGTCGCCTTGCGGAACAAGACCTGGGAATTGACGGAATACCTGCTGGATGTGTTGCGGATCGATCCGCCGCGCAGTCCATTTCCGTATCGGGTCGGCCTGCATCAAAGTTGCCACGGTTTGCGCGAGTTGCGTTTGGGCAGTTCCAGCGAGACGGTCGGCCCCCGTTTCAGCAAAGCACAAAAGTTGCTGGAGTCGATGCAGGGAATTCAGTTGGTGAAGCTGACGCGGCCGGACGAGTGCTGCGGGTTTGGCGGAACCTTCGCCGTGCAGGAGGAGGCGATCTCCTGCCGGATGGGCTTGGACCGGATTCACGATCATGAGCAGGCCGGCACGGAAGTGCTGACCGCCAACGACATGTCGTGCCTGATGCACCTCGATGGTCTGCTACGGCGCGATCGACGACCGATCCGCGTGCTGCACATCGCACAGATCCTCGCCGGACGAACACCGAACTGATTTCCAATTCGGGAACACCTGGACTGCCGATGACTGAATCTCTGCCGATCATCGATCATCCCGCCGCGGCCGCGCGATTTGTCGACGACGGAGCTCGGACTGGCTGGCACGATCAGGCTCTATGGTTCGTGCGGGTCAAACGGGATCGGCAGGCACATGGCCTGCCGGAGTGGGAAGCGTTGCGCGAGCAGGCGGCGGCGATCAAGTCGCACACGATCTCGCGACTGGCCGACTATCTCGAACAGTTCGAACGCGAAGCGACGCGGCGCGGTGCCGTGGTGCATTGGGCGCGGGATGCCGAGCAGCATAATGCGATCGTGTTGGAGATCCTGCGGCGGCACGGCGCCCGCAAGGTCGCCAAGAGCAAGTCGATGCTGACCGAAGAATGCCATCTGAACCCTTTCCTGCAGCGGCACGGAATTGAAGTGGTGGATACGGACCTAGGAGAGTGGATTGTCCAGCTGCGCAACGAACCGCCCAGTCACATCGTGCTTCCCGCGATCCATATCAAGAAAGAGGAAGTCGGGGAACTGTTCCATCGTGTGCTGGGGACGGAGGCCGGCGCGACCGATCCGAAGTATCTCGTCGAGGCGGCGCGGACCCGGTTGCGCGAAGTTTTCCTCGCCGCCGACGCGGGAATCACGGGTGTGAATTTCGGCGTTGCCGAGTCGGGTGGGATCGTTGTCTGCACCAACGAGGGCAATGCCGATCTGGGCGTGTCGCTGGGAAAACTGCATATCGCCTGCATGGGCATCGAGAAACTGATCCCGCGCTGCGGCGACCTGGGTGTCTTCCTGCGGCTGTTGGGAAGGTCGGCGACCGGCCAGCCGATCACGTCGTACTCGTCCCACTTTCATGGTCCGATTCGCGATGGCGAGCTGCATATTGTGCTGTTGGACAACGGGCGCAGCGAGATCCTTGCCAGCGACGACTTTCGCCGGGCCCTGCATTGCATCCGTTGCGGCGCCTGCATGAACACCTGCCCTGTCTACCGCCGCAGCGGCGGGCACAGCTACGGCGCAACGGTCCCTGGACCGATTGGATCGATCCTCAACCCTGCTCGGGATGCCGAAAAATACTCAACACTGCCGTTTGCATGCAGCCTTTGTGCGTCCTGCAGCGACGTATGCCCTGTCGGGATCAACCTGCACGAACAGCTGCTCATCTGGCGGGAACGGATCGCGGCACGCGGGATCCTCAGTGGTACCAAGCGGCTGGCAATGAAGTTCGCCAGCCATTTGCTACGTCGTCCGGCACTGTTCGCTTTCGCCGGCGCGCTCGCGCGCTGGGGACTCCGCCACCTGCCCCGCTTCGCTTTCTACCATGCACTCAATCCCTGGGGTCGCCAGCGCGAGCTGCCGATCCCGCCTCGTCGATCTTTCCGGCAGGAATACCGAAAACGCCATGAGCGCCAGCCTCCCCGCGGATAAGAACGCACGCCAGTCGATTCTGGAACGGATCCGATCCCGCGAGCTCCCGCCGCGCGAATTACCTCCACTCTTCGATGAGGGCATCCGCTACGCTGATCGCTGGGCACAATTCCAGGAAGTGCTGTCTTCGGTCGGCGGACAATTCTTGAGTGTCGCTGACCGGGACGGCGTTGCGGCGACCCTGGCGAAACTACCGGTTGTCGAGTCATCGCGCTGCCGGGCCTGCACCGTCCCTGATTTGCACTTCGGTAATCTCGACTTGAACGCCGTCGACGATCCACGCGATCTGGCCGGACTCGACCTGGCAATTTTCCCGGGCCAGTTCGCCGTTTCCGAAAACGGAGCGGTCTGGGTGACCGACGAGTCGATTCGCCATCGAGCCGCTCTGTTTATCGCGCAGCATCTGCTGCTCGTGGTACGGCAACCCGACTGCGTCGACAATATGCACCAGGCGTACCAGAGACTGGCGTTCGGCGAACGCGGCTATGGCCTGTTTATCTCCGGGCCGTCCAAGACCGCCGACATCGAGCAATCGCTGGTCATCGGGGCGCATGGCCCCCGATCGTTGACCGTGGTCGCCGTACCATGATCGCGTTTCCTGCAGCGACCATCGAATGCTAGCATCGAATCGCGATTGTTGCATTTTGCCCATTCTGGTATAAGCATCACCGCCTGGAGACTTCGGACCCAGACCCACCGCAGGTCTCAGACGGGCATCGCTCAAAGAGAGAGACCTACCGTTGTCGGTTCGAGTGATCCCGCGGCTCGACATCAAGGGCCCGAACCTCGTCAAGGGCGTACATATGGAGGGCTTGCGCGTACTGGGCAAGCCCGAACAGTTTGCACGCCATTATTACGAGTCGGGTGCTGACGAGCTGCTCTATATGGACGTCGTCGCGAGCTTGTATGGCCGCAATAGTCTGCTCGACCTGATCGAGCGGACCGCGCGCGAGGTCTTCATCCCGCTTACGGTCGGCGGCGGAATCCGCTCCGTCGCCGACATTCGTCGCGTGCTGCGCGCCGGCGCGGACAAGGTGGCGATCAACACCGAAGCGGTGCGGCGGCCGGAATTCATCTGCGAGGCCGCGCACGTCTTTGGATCGTCGACGATCGTCGTATCGATCGAGGCGATCCGACAGTCGGACGGCCGCTACCTTGCTTACACCGATTGCGGGCGCGAATGGACCGGCCTGGACGCCGTCGACTGGGCGGTCAAAGCCGCCGAATTGGGTGCCGGCGAGTTGCTGGTCTCCAGCGTCGATCGTGACGGAACCGGCAAGGGATTTGACGTTGAGCTGACACGCCAGATAGCGCGGCTGGTATCGGTACCGGTGATTGCCTCGGGAGGCGCCGGTCAGCTGGAACATGTATGCGAAGTCGTCGATCGTGGCTCGGCGGACGCCGTCGGCCTGGCGTCCCTGCTGCATTATGATTTTGTCCGCTCCGGCGCGCCCAGCGGCCATGCGACAACGCCAAAGACCCAGGAAGGAAACCTGGAATTCGTACGGCGGCAGACCGCCTGGTCGGCCATTCGCAGCGTGCCACTCGCAGAAGTCAAACAATGTCTGTGGAACAGCGGCGTGGATTGCCGCCTGAATTAGGAGCCCGTTATTACGTAGGTCAGGTCACCCGACCCGACCGGCCTGGAAACAGGCCAGCATAGCGACCCGAATAGGAATGGATTCCGAGATGAACGGCAACAACCCGCCCCGGGTGGCGATCGTCGATTACCAGGCCGGCAACCTCTACAGTGTGGAGCACGCCTGCCGTTGCGCCGGCATGGAACCTTGGGTCACAAGCGATCCGAAATCGTTATCCGGCGTTGCCGGCGTCATCCTGCCGGGAGTCGGCGCATTCGGTGATGCGATGCGGGCCCTGCGGGATTCGGGACTGGCCGATGCGTTGATTGACTTCTCCCATTCCGGCCGGCCGCTGATCGGTATTTGCCTGGGGATGCAACTGCTGCTCGGCGAGAGCCACGAATTCGGCCGCCATCGCGGTCTCGAACTGATCGAAGGTGAGGTACGCCGCCTGCAGATCAGCACGACGAACCGCGCGGCGCGCGTGCCGCACGTTGGCTGGAGCCGCATCTATCCCGCGACACGCGGGAGCCAACTCGTTGACTGGGCTGCGACGCCCCTGAACGGTATTGAACCTGGACAATCGATGTACTTTGTCCATTCGTACGTGGTATGCCCCGCACAACGCGATCTGGTCGTGGCCGAGTCGGTGCATGGGGACACTGTTTTCTGCTCCGCATTGCGGCGCAAGAACGTCTGGGCCTTTCAATTTCATCCCGAGAAGAGCGGCCCGCGAGGCATCCAGCTTTATCGAAACATCGCCGGACTATTTCAAGCCGACACATCGATGCCGCTCGCCGGAGAATCGCGCGACGGCTCGCCAAGGAGAGAACTACGTCATGCCGCATGAATCGTTGCCAGCCTACTACGGACTACCAGAGCATGTGACGTTTTGTACGCGTTGCGTGATGTCGAACCAGCGGCCCTGCTCCTATCCAGAGTTCCGACATACCAAAGACCGTCGCACGCCCACGATGCACGTCGACGCCGAAGGAGTCTGCGACGCATGCCGGTACGCGGAAACCAAGGAGCGCATCGACTGGGACGATCGGGAACGGCAATTGCGGGCCTTGCTGGACCGCTATCGCAGCAACGACGGCTCGTACGATTGCCTGGTTCCGGGAAGCGGCGGCAAAGACAGCATCTACGCGGCGCACCTGCTCAAAACCAGGTACGGCATGCACCCGCTGACCTGTACATGGCCGCCGATCATGTACACCGACATCGGCCGTCAGAATTACCTCAACTGGTGCGACATCGGCGGCTTCGACAATGTCACGTTCAAGCAGAACGGCCGCGCGATGAAACTGCTCACGCGATTGTCGATTGAAAACCTGCTGCATCCGTTTCAGACCTTCATCCTCGGCCAGAAAAATCTGGCTCCAAAGCTGGCACTGAAATTCGGGATCCCGCTGGTGTTCTACGGAGAGAACGAAGCGGAATACGGCAATCCAATCGCTGACAACAATCAATCGCTGCGCGACAAGTCGTACCACACGATGAACGACATATCCAAATTGCACCTGGCGGGAGTTCCGGTTCCCGAGTTGATCGAGCGGTACAAGATCCCCCTGGTCGACCTGATGACCTATCTTCCCGCCGAACATACCTTGTACGATCGCCAGCAGATCGACGTCCATTATCTCGGATACTACGTGAAATGGACGCCGCAGGAGGCCTACTATTATTCGGTGGAGCATTCGGGCTTCCAGGCCAACCCGGTGCGCACGGAGGGCACTTACAGCAAGTACAACAGCCTGGATGACAAGATCGACGGATTTCACTACTACACCACCTACATCAAATTCGGTCTGGGCCGAGCGAGCTATGACGCGTCCCAGGAAATTCGGAATCGGCACCTGACGCGCGAAGAAGCCGTCGCACTGGTCCGACGCTTCGACGGCGAATTTCCCGCACGGTACTTTCAGGAGATCATGGACTTCATCGGCATGCAGCCGGACCAGTTTCACGCGCTTTGCGACAAGTTCCGATCACCGCATCTCTGGGTGTGCGAGGGGGGCGATTGGCGACTGCGACATCCGGTCTGGCAGCAGTTGACGGCGGTCGATTCGGAGCAAATCGCGGAATCGGGCACGAACCGCAACGCCGCCTGAGGCGGGTGAACAGCCAATCGCAGGAAAGGACCTTGGCGATGAGCAGCATGACGGGAGCATGGCAGGTTTGGGATCAAGCGACATCGTATGGACAAACGCTCTATCGCCGCGCGGTCGGCGAACTGCCGGAAATGGAGAGCGCCAAGAAGATGGCCCGCGAGGCCGGCAGAGTTTTCCGCAACGGGGACTCGATTCTGGATGTCGGCTGCGGCGCGGGCCATTATCTGCCCAGCCTGCGGCGCCTGATACCGACCCCCTTTGCCTATCACGGCATCGACGCCACGGAAAACTATGTCGAGCTGGCGAAAAAAGCATTCGCCGGACAACCCCATGTGGAATTCTCCGTCGGCAGTATTTTCGACCTCGACCTGCCCGACCGCAGCTATGACGTGGTAATGTGCAATAACGTACTGCTGCACATGCCCTCGATCGCTCGCCCGTTGTCCGAACTCGTCCGCGTCGCACGGCACAAAGTCCTGGTTCGATTCCTCTGCGGACAACGTTCGTTCATCATCCAGGATGTGCACCCGCAGGCCGACGGTGAGGAATTCGATTCGCAGTTGCGTCCGGTCGGATTCCATTACTACAACATCTACAGTCAGGCGTACGTGCACCGATTGATCTCCGACTTGACGGGGGTGGAGTCGTGGACGATCGCGCCCGACACCGACTATGACCAACAGAAGATCCTTGACTCGGCCACCGAGCATGATGGGGCGCATGACGCGTCCGGCATCACCGGCGGTTATCAGGTCAATGGCTACATACTGCAGCCCTGGGCCGTGCTGGAAATCACGCGTACCCCCAGCCAGTAGGCTGTCCTGAGACATCAAGTGCCCGCTTTCGCGGAGCGAAAGCCAACATGAACCGATCACGCAAGGATGCGACATGTCATTACTCGAAGAGTGCCTGATAGGACGGGAAGATACGATTCGTGAAGCGATGTCTCGAATCAATCGCGGCGCTCGCGGCATCGTGTTGGTGGTCGACGCGCAACAACGGCTCGAACATACGGTCACCGACGGCGATATTCGCCGCGCCATCCTGGCCGGTGACGGCCTCGATCAGCCAATCAGCTCGCTCATCGCCCGTAAACCGTCCGGGCCGATCACGGCTCCGTGCGACCTGCCCGTCGACCAGCAGGTCCGCCGGATGCAGGACCATGGCGTCCGACAGTTGCCGTTGATCGATGCACGGGGACGGGTCACCGGAATGACTTTTCTGGAAGACCTGATTCGGGAGCCGGATAGCAGCAGCGTGCAGGCAGTGATCATGGCCGGAGGTTTCGGCAAACGACTGCGACCACTGACCGATCAGACGCCCAAACCGATGCTGCCGATCCGAGGCAAGCCGCTGATGGAGCGTACGATCAACCGCCTGAAGTCGGCCGGTATTCGCAACATCAATATCACCACCTGCTATCTGCCGGAAAAAATCAGCGGTTATTTCGGCAACGGCAGCCAACTGGGAGTCGACCTGCACTACGTGGCGGAGGATCAACCGCTCGGAACCGCCGGCGCACTGGGACTGCTGACGTCGAACCAAGACACCCTGCTGGTTCTGAACGGCGACATCCTGACCAGCGTCGACTTCCGCTCGATGATCGAATTTCACCG
Source organism: Planctomycetota bacterium (assembly GCA_016872775.1). GTDB lineage: Bacteria > Planctomycetota > Planctomycetia > Pirellulales > Pirellulaceae > VGZA01. The sequence goes on from VGZA01000008.1 coordinate 55,127, forward strand.
CCACCATAACGCCGATTTGACTGTGGGAGTCCGCCAGTACGGTGTCGAAGTACCGTTCGGTGTCGTGGAAACGCAACAAGGCATGGTGCGATCCCTGCGCGAGAAGCCGACCGTCGACTTTCTGGTCAATGCCGGAATTTACCTGGTGGAGCCCTCCGCGAGGTCGCTAATCCCTCAACAGCGACGTTTCGACATGACCGAATTGATTCAAGCGATGCTTCACGCGGGGCGCAATGTTATGAGCTATCCCATCGTCGAGTATTGGATCGACATCGGAAAGCTCGACGACTTTCAAAAGGCGCAACAGGAGTCCCAGCAGCTGCGCTGGGCGTCGTGAAAAGATCGAGGAGAACCAGGCGGGAATTTGGTCGATGGATTGGAGCAAGCAACGCGTATTGGTGACGGGCGCCGGTGGTTTCGTCGGCAGCCACCTTACCGAGCGACTGATGGCGCTGGGAGCCACAGTCCGCGCGCTGGTCCATTATCGCGGATCGGGTTCTGCGGGTTGGCTCGATCAGTTCCCGGAACATGCGAGCCTCGAGAAGATTCCGGGCGATATCTGCGACGCGGGCCTGGTGCGCGAATCGATGCGTGGCTGCGCGATCGTCTACCACCTTGCAGCCCTGATTGCCATTCCCTATTCCTATCGAGCTCCAGGGTCTTACGTGCGAACGAATATCGAGGGCACGTTGAACGTACTGGAAGCCGCGCGCGAATTACGGCCGGACCGCGTCGTGCATACTTCGACCAGCGAAGTCTACGGCACTGCCCGTTACGTTCCGATCGATGAACAACACCCGCTGCAGGGTCAGTCGCCCTACTCGGCGACCAAAATCGCCGCGGACAAACTGGTCGAGGCCTACCATCGATCTTACGCTGTACGCGCAGTCACGATCCGTCCGTTCAATACCTTCGGTCCACGGCAGTCAACCCGGGCCGTGATACCGACCATCATGGCCCAGTGCTTGACCCGTTCTTCCGTACGGCTGGGCAACCTTTCCGCCACCCGCGATTTGAATTTCGTGGCGAATACGGTGGACGGATTTATCGCCGCGGCCGAATCGGAAGCGGCACTTGGCGAAACCATCCAACTGGGGAGCGGTGCGGAAATCACGATCGGTGAACTCGCCGAGCGGATCATCCGCCTGAACGGCAAGAACGTGTCGATCGAGACGGATCCACAACGTCTGCGCCCCGACGCCAGCGAAGTGCAGCGGCTGATCGCCGACAATCGCAAGGCCGAGAAGGTTCTGGGCTGGCGTCCTCGTATCGAACTGGATGAAGGCCTGCGGGTCACACTGAACTGGGTCCGTGAAAATCTCGAAAGGTGCCAGGCCAATGACTACCACGTCTGAGCCATCCTCCGCGGTGGAACGTCGCCCGATTCCGCTCAGCGTACCCTGCCTCGACGGCCGGGAGATGGAATATGTGCGCGAGTGCCTGGAGACGAACTGGATCTCGTCGGCCGGCCCGTTTGTAACGAAGTTTGAAGCCGAACTCGCCGCGCGAATCGGTGTTCCGCACGCGGTCGCCACCAGTTCAGGAACCGCCGCCCTGCACCTTGCCTTGCTTGCCGCCGACGTTCAGCGCAATGACGAGGTGATCGTACCGACGCTCACATTCATTGCCACGGCAAACGCGGTGCGGTATGTCGGCGCATGGCCGGTATTCGTCGACGCCGAATCGAAACACTGGCAGATCGACGTGGAACTGGTGCGCCGCTTTCTGGAGGAGCATTGCGAGATGCGCGACGGCCGGCTGGTCAATTGCCGCACCTGGCGGCGCGTGCGCGCCATCCTGCCCGTACATCTGCTGGGACATCCCGCGGATCTCGAACCGCTCTTGGAACTCGCTCGGCGATTCTCCCTGACGGTCATCGAGGACTGTGCGGAGAGCCTGGGCGCCGAATATCATTCTCGGCCGACGGGCTCCTGGGGCATCGCCGGCTGTTTCAGTTTCAACGGTAACAAGACCTTTTCCACGGGCGGAGGAGGCATGCTCGTGACGCGCGACGAGTCGCTGGCGCTGCGAGCCAGGCATCTCTCGACGCAGGCCAAGTCGGGAACGGACGAGTACATCCATGACGATGTCGGATTCAACTATCGCATGCCGAACATACTCGCGGCAATTGGCTGCGCTCAACTGGAGCGATTCGAAATACTGCTCGATTCCAAGCGACAGATCGCCGCTCACTACCGACGAGCCCTCGCCGGCGTGCCAGGCCTTACTTTTCCGATCGAAGCGCTCGATGTTCGCTCGTCCAACTGGCTGTCGACCGTGCGGATCGACGCCGCAGCGTTCGGCAGCTCAAGTCGGCAATTGCGGGAGATCTTGCGACAGGCGTCCGTCGAATCGCGGCCGCTCTGGCAGCCGATGCACCTGAGTCCCGCCCATCGCGGCGCACCTCATCTTCTGTCAGGAGTTGCCGAACAGCTTTACGAAGACTGCCTGAGTCTTCCATCCTCGGCGGACCTTGCGGATTCATCGTTGCGGTACGTCGTCGATACCATCCGTGGCGCGGCGCGGGAAGACTCGCGCGACGGACGATCCCCGCCTGCCCAGCTGCGCGGCGCCGCTTAGGAGAACTGCAGAGTGTCGTTGGACCAACCATTCCCACCCATGGCATGCAACCGGGCGATCTTCCTGCCCTCCGCGGAATCCTCGTTGAAGGAGATGCTCTATATCGCGCAGTGCCTGGAACGGCGCGGGACGCTGGTGCCGTCGTTCGTCATCCGCACGCCGATGCGCGAGCATTGGCTCGACGAGATCCGAAAGGCTGGTCATGAACTAATCGTCACTCCCGCGGCCCAGCGGGCCATCGTGGATCCCGAATTGCCGGCACAGGGCGACTCGGCAAAACCGGTCGACCCGACTCTAGACGCGGTGGGGCCGGCGATCGTTGCCCGGCTGCTGGCGGCGCCACGTCGGGTACTTCGGTGGGTCGGAAACCGGCTGATGCTCGATTCCCTCAGTCGGTATGCACGGGCCATGCGCCGGTTCCGGACGGACTGCAGGCAGGCCAGTCGACTGCTCGATCAACTCGTACCCGCACTGCTGGTTACACCCAGCGATCGCACGATCGGATTGGAGACCGCTTTGCTTGCGGAGGGTCGTCGGCGCGGTATTCCGTCGCTGGTGATCCCCTGGTGTCTCTGGACACCACGGTCCGAGGTTTACGCAAGAATGGAGCGATCAAACATCGAGCAAGCGGTGAACCTGGCGCGGCTCTTGAATCGGCGCGTGGCCCACCGTTTCCCGGGCCAGGTACTGGAACAAGACGAACATCGATTGCTGTTTGCCCCCGGGGAGACGATCCTGGCGGCGAATCGGATGGGCATACTGCCGCCACGGCCTTTCGCTTTTTTTGGCGGCGGCGGCCTGGCCGACCGCGTGGCGGTCGAGAGCCCCGCCTTGCGCGCCGTCTGCCTCCAGCGGGGCGTGCCTGCGACGAACGTGCGATTGACCGGTCGAGCATCGGCCGATCAGGTTGCAGCGCGATTGCGGCAGGGGCCGAGGTACCGCGCGCAACTGCAGATGGAGTTCGGCCTGCGCCCGCATCTCAAGACCATTCTCTGCGCCGTTCCGAACACGGCGGAACAGAATCTATGCAGCTGGACCCAGCATGAACAGGACACGCATCGGCTCTTTCAGGCGATGCGTTCCGCGGGCGCCTGCAACGTACTGCTGAACCTGCATCCCAAAAGCAACCCAGGGACCTACCGGGCGATTGCCGAACAGTACCGATTTACGATCGCCGAAGGGCGGGCGATCGAAGAACTGCTGCCAGCCTGCGATCTGTTTGTCAGCACGTTTTCGTCGACCATTGTCACCGCGATCGGGTGTCATAAACCGGTGTTGAATCTGGATATCTATGGGGCTCGCGACGATATGTTTGGGCGATGCCAGGGTGTCGTCACCGTACGTGACTGGGATGCGGCGGCGGTGGAGCTTCGTTCCCTGATCAGGGACGAAGTGCGATTCCAGCGACTGCTCGAAGCCCAGCAGGTAGATGCCTCACATTGGGGCATGTTCGACGGACATTGCGGGGCTCGACTGATGGTCGAAATGGAGAACCTGGTACGCAATCGACTCGCGGCACGAAGAGAGGCGGCGTAAGAACAATGGATTCCTTCAAGATCGCTCAACATGATATTGGTCGAGGGGCAGGATGTTTCGTCATCGGCGAAGTCGCCCAGGCCCACGACGGCAGCCTGGGCATGGCCCACGCATTTATCGACGCGATTGCCGCGACCGGCGCGCATGCCGTCAAGTTCCAAACGCACCTCGCGACCGCGGAAAGTTCGCCCGAGGAACCGTGGCGCGTCAAGTTCAGCCGTCAGGATGCCAGCCGGTATGACTACTGGCGGCGGATGGAGTTCAGCGCCGATCAATGGCGCGGCTTGCGCGATCACGCGCGGGATGCCGGACTGGTGTTTCTCAGCAGCCCGTTTTCCGTGGAAGCCGTCACCTTGCTCGACCGCCTGGAAATGCCGGCTTGGAAGGTCGCGTCAGGCGAAGTCAACAATCCACTGCTGCTGGAAGTCATGTCCCGCACCGGCAAACCGGCAATGATCTCGAGTGGCATGTCGACCTGGGAGGAACTCGACGCCGCCGTGGCGCGTTTTCGCGAACAAAACTGTCCGGTCGCCTTGTTGCAATGCACCACAGCCTATCCCTGTCCACCCGAACGGATCGGGCTCGATGTGCTCGAACAGCTTCGCCAGCGATACAACGCTCCCGTCGGACTCTCCGACCACTCCGGAACAATCTACGCGGCGATTGCCGCCGCCACGATGGGCGCGAGTCTGATCGAACTGCACGTGACAATGAGTCGGGAGATGTTCGGCCCGGACGTACCGGCCTCCGTTACTACCAGCGAACTGCGGCAAGTGGTCGAGGGGGTGCGATTCGTGCATCGGGCCCTGTCCTCTCGAACCAACAAGGACCAGCAAGCCCAGGAAATGCAACCGTTGCGAGCGGCGTTTGGCAAGAGCCTGGTCGCACGCCACGCCCTGCCCGCCGGGACGATCCTCCGCAAGGAAGATCTGACGGCAAAGAAACCGGGCCGGGGAATCCCGGCCTCCGAATTCCAGTCGGTCGTCGGCAAGCGAGTTTGCCGCGCGCTGAGCGCCGACGAATTCCTGCGTCTCGACGATTTTGCGGGCGCGGGTTGACTCATCGATCGAACATGGAGAAAGGCCGTCCATGACAACCAGGAAAGTCTGCGTGGCGATCACCGCCCGCGCCAGCTACTCGCGAGTTCGATCCGCATTGTGCGCCATCCAGAACGATCGGCGCCTTGAGTTGCAGATCGTCGCCGCGGCGTCCTCGGTGCTCGATCGCTATGGCAACGCCGTCAAGTTCATCCAGCAGGATGGATTTCCCGTCCACGCACGCATCTTCAATATTGTCGAAGGCGAAAACCTGGTGACCTCGGCCAAGTCGACGGGGTTGGGACTCGTGGAGATGGCGACCGTCCTGGCCAACCTTGAGCCCGACATGGTGGTGACGATCGCCGACCGTTACGAGACGATCGCGACATCGATTGCGGCCGCCTACATGAATATCCCGCTGGTGCATCTGCAAGGCGGTGAAATCACGGGATCGATTGATGAAAAAGTCCGCCACGCCAACACCAAGCTGGCTGACATCCATTTCGTCTGCTCGACGCGCGCCCGTGACCGCGTCATCCGCATGGGAGAATGCCCCGAACGCGTCTTCGTCACCGGCTGCCCGTCCATCGACCTTGCGGATGAGATTCTGAAGGATCCGACGCCCGAAGCCGACCCGTTTCGTCGATTCGGCGGCGTCGGCCCGGAACTGGACCTGAGCAGCGGTTACTTGATCGTGCTGCAACATCCGGTGACGACGGAGTACGAATCCGCGCGCGGCCAGGCCTGGGAAACGCTGCGCGCCATCGCGGAACTTGACATGCCGACACTCTGGTTCTGGCCGAACGTCGATGCGGGGTCGGACGGAACCTCGAATGCCCTCCGATCTTTCCGCGAACTCCACAATCCGCGCAATATTCACTTCTTCAAGCATGTCGACTCGCTGCAGTTTCTGCGACTGGCCTACCACAGCCGCGCGATTGTCGGCAACTCCAGCGTCGCGATCCGCGAGTGCTCCTACTTGGGTGTCCCAGCCGTCAATATCGGCACACGCCAGCAAGGGCGCGACCGGGGAAGCAATGTGATCGACGTGGAGCATCACCAATCGGAAATCGTACGGGCAGTCAGATCGCATATCCGCCACGGACGATTTGCCAGCGATCCACTGTATGGCGACGGCCAGTCGGGACGGCGCATCGCCGATCTATTGGCAACCGTTCCGCTGTCGATCGACAAGACGCTGTACGAAGGCGAAGTGCTTCCGGAAGCGGCTCGCGGCCGCACCAGTGCACGACAGGCGGCGTAGAGGCATGCATCGCGGAAAGGAGTCGCTGGCATGGCGGAACGGACGGAAATCCTGGCTCTGATCCCGGCGCGCGGCGGATCGAAGGGAATTCCCGGCAAGAATATCCGGCTGCTGGGTGGGCGGCCGTTGATCGATTATGCCTGGGCCGCCGCGTCGGGCTGTCCCAGCGTCACGCGCATCATCGTCGATACGGACTCCGACGCCATAGCGGCGGTGGCGCGACAACGCGGAGCAGAGGTACCTTACCTGCGCCCCGCGGACCTTGCGCAGGACGCGACGCCCACCATCGATGTTGTGATCCATGCGCTCCGTTGGCTGGCGGATCATCAAGACTATCGTCCGGAGATTGTGCTGCTGCTGCAACCAACCGCTCCGCTGCGAACCAGTGCTCACCTCGCGGAAGCATTGCGGCGACTTCAGAATGAACCTGGCGCCGACGCCATCGTAAGCGTCAGCGCGGTACCGGCACACTACAACCCGCTATGGCAATATCGGCTGGACGACGGCACGTTGCGTCTGTTCTGTGGCGGCGCACCTGGCGACGTCGTGCGACGCCGGCAGGATTTGCCGCCGACCTATATTCGCAACGGCGCCATCTACGCCACGCGGACGGAAACCGTGCTCCGCGGCTCGTTGTACGGGGAACGCTGTCTGGCTTATGAGATGCCCGCGGAGTTGCATCTGAACATCGACACCTGGGAAGACTGGCAGCGGGCGGAAGCTTTGTTGGAACAGAAGGAGATGTGGCGTGCGGCAAGCTGATGTGGTTCTGTTCGTCGAACATGTGTCTCGGGAACTGGATATCGCCTGCGTGATCCGGCATCTTGCCTGGCAGCGTTTCGGCATGGAAGTCGGCGTGGCGTCGCTGACGCAGGGGTTGGAACAGACATTGCGTGGAACGCCGCCCAGCGTGATTGCAGTTCCCTACTTCTATTCCCGACGCGACATGGGCATTCGCGAAATTCTCATGCGCTGGCCGGGGGTGCGCGTGGTCAACCTGGCATATGAACAACTGGTATCCCCTGGCAATCAACAATTTAAAGTGCCCCGGGACCCGATCGCCCGCGAACATGTGTTACACCTGGCCGTCGGCGATTTTTTCCGCGAATTTCTGGTCCGGCATGGCGTGCCCAGAGATCGGGTACTGATGAGCGGGAGCCTGGCCTGTTCCTTGTACCTGGCGCCTTACCGCCGCTATTTTGAATCACAGCGCGCGCGGATGGCGACTCAGTACGGACTGGAAATAAATCGTCCCTGGGTGTTTTTCCCCGAAAACTACGGCGCGGCATTTTTTTCCGATCGGGAAGTGGAGCGGCGCGTTCGCGAAGGCTGCGACCGCCGGGACGTTGAAGAATACCGCCGCACCTCCCGCGATTCCCTGACGCAGGTTGCGGACTGGTGCCGACACGCCGCGCTCCACGAAGATGTTGAAATCATCATCCGGCCGCGACCCGCCACTTCGGTCGACACCCTGCGCGCATCGTTCCGTGAGGCCGCCGGGGAACTGCCGCCCGACCGGCTGCACTTCATCAAACAGGAGTCCGTCCGCCAATGGACGCTGGCCTGCGATACCGTGGTCTCGTCCTTCAGTACAACCCTGGTCGAGGCGGCGGTTGCGGATCGTCCGGCCTATCTGCTGATGCCCTCCCCCCTGCCCCGCTCAATGCATTGCGAGTGGCACGATCTGGCACCGAAAATCGCGACCGCCGATGAATTCCAGCGTCTGCTGCGCGAAGGCCCGTCGCCGTTTGCCACTTCGTTGCTCCGCCAATGGGCACAACTCGAACTACTCAGCTACGGCGATCCGATCTCCAAAGTTGCCGCGATTCTCGCCGCGGCTGTGGGACGCGATTGCCATCTGCCTCCGGTCCCCTCGGCACCCGTCCTCGACCGGATGCGGCTCCAATGGAAGCGATCCAGGCGGCAATGGAAGCAACGACTATTGACTTCAACCGCATCTCCAGCCGCGAATCCCTGCGAATCCCCCGATGCGTTTGATACGCACGATGTCGATGAACGGACCGCCGCATGGGAACAGACGCTCGACCTGCCTTCCCGGGATCTCCGAGCCTGTGCGTAACGAACGACATAATGCGGCTCCGTGACCCGCATGGGAGAGTTCGATAAAGAGTGTCCCGCTGGACGCAAAGTTCGACGGGCAGTTATCTTGTCGGTTCCGTCCCAGCCTACTCCGGAGTTCTGCCATGTCCGCGATTCAAGTCAAAGTGCATGCCCCGAGCGGAACAATCATTCTCAACCGCCCCGAACGCCGCAATGCCCTGTCGCGGGAGATGCTGCGGCAAATTATTCAGGCGTTCCATGATCTGCACCAGGAAAAGCGCGTACGGGCGGTGATCCTGACCGGGGCAGGCAGCGCGTTTTGCGCAGGCATGGACCTGGCCGAAATGCAGGCCACCGCGAAGGAGCCCGATGCCCAAGCCCAATGGTATAACGACTCGGTGCTGTACTCGGAACTCTTGGAGGTCATGCTGCGCTTCCCCAAACCGATCATCGCGGCACTGAACGGCCCCGCGATTGCAGGCGGCATGGGGCTAGCGCTCGGTTCCGATCTGGTCCTGGCTTCTTCCTCCGCAAGCGTCGGACTTCCCGAACCGCGACGCGGGCTGGTCGCTGGAATGGTATCGCCACTTCTCGCCTTCCGGATCGGCGCGGGACAAGCAGCTCGATTGCTGGTTACCGCTCGCATCATCCCGGTGGACGAGGCCCTGCGGATCGGGATCGTGCACGAAGTGGTTGGCGACGATCTGATCTGGGCACGTGCGCACGAGTTGGCCAAGGAATGTGCCGAGTCGGCACCGGAAGCCATTCAATTGACGAAACGCATGCTGTACGACACGATCGGCGAGCACCTGATCACGCAGTTGACCTCCGGCGCCGCGATCAGTGCCACGGCAAGAACCACCGAGGCGGCTGTGGAGGGACTAGCCGCATTCCTGGAAAAACGACCGCCAAAATGGCAATAAGATCTCCTCGCAGGCGAACACCTCACACGGAAAAAACAATTTGGAAGGGTTGGACGACCGTCCGCGCGGAGATTAGTCTGATCGCGGACCATTCGCCCATAGGCACGCCCGCGGGGTTCGTCGAAAATCGCCATTGTCTGGCCGTCAAGTTGACGGCAAAGAAATTCATCGACGTCGCGCGCGAAAGGTAGGGGACCATGAACATGATCGGGCTCGGTTTAGCGGAAATTGTCTTGCTGGGAATGCTCGGTGGAAGCCTGGGGCTGGGGATGCCGACGAGCATTCCTCCCTTGCCGGAAGACCCGCTGCTGGCCAAAGTCGCGCCTGCCGAATGCCTGGCATACGTTACCTGGTCGGGCACCGTAACGATCGATCCGTCGAGTGCCAACTCAACGGAGAAACTGCTGAATGAACCGCAGATCCGGAAGTTCCTTAAGGAGATCGAAAGCCGGATTAACCAATCGATGCAGGCGTCCGCACAGCCCGGGCCGGCGGGACTCGAGCCGTTCGCCATCTTGCAGTCGATCATGAACCGCCCCGGCGCCGCTTACCTTGCCAAGCTGAAACTAGATCCGATGGGCCCCACCGATCTCGAAGCCGCACTGATACTGCAGACAGGGGATGATGGCCCGAAAATCGAAGCACTGTTCAAGCAACTGTTCGCAGCCGCCGGCCCGATCGAACCGGTCCAGATCGGCACGCGGACATTTCAACGTATCGCCGCCCAGCCCAACCAACCGGCGATCACTTTCGGCGTTCGCGGCAAGTACTTTATCCTGGGTACCGGCGAAGGAATTATCGAGAGCATCGAACAGCGGGCCCGCCAGGAAGCGCCGAAATGGCTCACCGATCTCCGCCAACGCCTTGCCGTTCCGCGCATCTCCGGCATCAGTTATGTCAATCTATCCAAAATCATCCCGATCGTCATGGAAGCCGCGGGACCGGGTGCAGTTTTGGCGCGTGGCATAATGAGTTCACTGGGGCTCGATATGATCACCAGCTTCACATCGGTAACCGGGCTGGATGAAAAAGGGTTCGTGAACCGGTCGGAATTGGCGGTCGGCGGGATTCCGATCGGGTTGCTCGGCTTTCTGGATATGCCATCGCTCACCGAAAATGACCTGCAACTGATTCCCGAAAAGAGCCCCGTCGCCACGATGATCCGCATCGACTACGGCAAAATCTACGATTGGGCAATGAGCCAATGGGGACAATTCGCGCCGCTTGAAAAGCAAAACTATGATGCCGCACTCGGCCGGATGGAAACGCAGCTTAACCTTAACTTGCGCCGGGATATCATCGGTTCTCTGGGTGACTCTCTGCGGATTGTCGCCGAACCAGGCGGCGGCACAGAACTGATCAACGGCTGGACGATTACCGTTCCCGTCAAGGATCGCCAGAGATTCAGTCAGGTTTACGAACAACTGATGCAGTTGCTGGGCGTTCTGTCCACGCAGGGACAAGTGCCGCCGATCAAACAGTCGGCGTTAGGCAAGTACAAGGCCTACAGTATTACGTTACCCGCTCCGGAATTACCGATCGCACCGACCTGGTGCCTCACGGAGAAGGAACTGATCCTGTCGATGTCTTCCCAATCCCTGCAAACCGCGGCCAACCGCACGACGGCGAATCCTTCGCTGGCGAAACGGGCCGACGTGGCAGAACGTCTAAAGAACGGCCCGCCGATGCTGATGGCAGTGAGCATGGACATGCGCGCCATCCTGCAGGCCATGATGCCGCTCGTGGAAGCGGGCCTGCAGCAGGCGATGGCCCAAGGCGCGTTGCCAGGTAACGAACCGTTCCAACTGCCGCCGATCGAAGTGCTGACCAAGCATCTCGAACCCAGCCTGATCGCAATGATGCGCACGAAGTCGGGCGTCGAGCTTTATTCGCGACAGACATTTCCCGGCGGAAATCTGGGTTCGTCGATGCCAACGACCTTGGCGCTGTTGCTGCCCGCCGTTCAATCGGCGCGTCATGCCGCCCAGCGAACCCAGAGCATGAACAACTTGAAGCTGATCCTGCTTGCCATGCACAATTTCCATGACGCCTACGAGGGATTCCCCGCGGCCTACAGCCTGACGAAGGATGGTAAACCCGGATTGAGCTGGCGCGTGCACATACTGCCATACATCGATCAAGACCAACTCTATCGTCAATTTCACCTGGACGAACCCTGGGACAGCGAACACAACAAGAAGTTGATTGCGAGCATGCCGATGACTTACCGGTCCCCGCTGAGCACCGCCGAGCCCGGTCGCACCAATTACCTTGGCGTGAGCGGCGAAAAGGGCATCATCGCCAAACCGGAAGGTGATAAAGCGAAAGAACACCCCGTCGGGCTGCCCTTGTCAAAGGTCACGGATGGGACGTCAAACACGATCGCCGTCGTCGAGGCGAGCGATCCGTCCGCGGTGATCTGGACGAAGCCGGATGACTATGAACCCGACCCAAACGATCCGCTGAAGGGACTGGTGGGTCTGCATGCCCAACAAGGTTTCCTTGCCGTGCTGGCGGACGGTTCCGTGCGATTCATCAGTAGCGCCGTAAATGCCGATGTATTGAGGGCATTGATGACGCGCAACGGTGGCGAAGCCGTTCGGGCACCATAGCGGCGAAAGCGACCGGTGCCCGCTGCAGTGGCATTTTGCCCCTGACCCTGCCTGGGGCATCTTACCCCAGCAATTCGTGCCTGGGGCATGCTGCCATCGGCCGCGAACGAAGTGCAGATTGGCGGAGACAGGGCGTCGCAATCTACTCCACCCATTTTCGCACGACGACTGCAGCGGCCTGACCTTGGGGAGAGATGCTCAACTTCAAGCAGATCTCTCCGGTTGACTCGTCGTCTCGGGTGGCGACACGGATCGGGCAGGCGGGATCGGGCGTACGATAATTCAGTGTGGGAAACAGCGATCCGGATCGCAGGCAGAGCAGGCTGGCGATCAGTTCCACAACTCCTCCTCCGGCTCCCAGATTTCCGTGGTAGCTTTTGGCCGCGGTCACGGGAACGTCACGATCACCGAACAGGTCGCGGATCGCCTCGGCCTCCGCCTGATCAGCGGCCCGCGTTCCCAGCCCATGGGCATTAATATGCCCGACCTGTTCGGTTCGTATGTCGGCCACACGCAGGGCCTGCCGCATCGCGTTGCCGAGCGCCTCGCGGGGAAGAGCCTCACCCCGCCGCGACAAAACGGCGGAAGAACCGTGCCCGATCACCTCGCCAAGGATCCTCGCGTTGCGATTGCGCGCGTGCGTAAGTTCCTCGAGCAGCAGCGCACCGGCGCCTTCCCCCAAAACCTGCCCCGCCCGGTCCCGGTCGAACGGTCGACACAGGCTGGCCAGGTCCTCGCCCCGAGCGACCTCTTCCTGCAACAACACATGCACGGTGCGCAGGGCATGCACGCGCGTCCCCGTGGCACCGGCGATCATCGCGTCGGCGCTTCCGCGCGCAATCGTCGTGTAGGCCTCACCGATCGCCAGGCAAGACGAGGCTTCGCGGGAAGTGATCGAATTACTTGGTCCGCGCAAGTCGTTGTAAATCGCGATGTGACTCGCCGGCATGTTCGGCAAGTACTTTAACAACCAGAGCGGATCGACGTTGGAAATTCCCAGGTCGCCCCAACGCGGAAACTGGAACTTTCCGTTTTCGTCCAGGCACTTGCGGATCCCGGCGGTGAACTCCTCGGGAACCGTCATAATATGGTCGGAACCGAAGGTGACTCCGGTACGCTCCGGATCGCGTTGCGATACCACCAACCCGGCATCGACCAGGCAACGTTGCGCGGCTGCAACCCCCATCTGAATCTCACGGCACATCAATTTCGTGCCTTTTTTGATCGTCCGCTGCAACGTCTTCTCCAGCGGACCAAAGTCGTCGATCTCCGCGTTGAAATCACGCGCCTCGGCACCCAATGCGATCGGCAGCCCTTCCGGGGGAATGCGCTGCAGTCGAGCGAACCCAGAGCGGCGCGCGGTCAAGGCATCATCCATCGCCTCCGGAGTAATCCCCAAAGGACTGACCAGGCCCATTCCAGTAATGACAACCCTTCTTGTCCCTGTCAATTTCTTATCCCTGTCAACTCCGAGGCGGATCGTTTTCGTCGGCCTAATTCTATAACCGGCACTGGCAGGGGTCGAGCGGGGAGAAACCGGTGGCTATTCCGAAGCCCGTTGCCGCCAGCCGAACCGCTGCATTCGATCCATCAATACGGCCCCGACAATCAATAGTCCCAAGACCACCCGCTGCATGTTACTTTCCACATTCAGCAAATTCATGCCGTTGTTGATCACCGCGATCACCAGCGCGCCGAGCAACGTCCCCAGAACCTTGCCTTCGCCTCCACTGAGGCTCGTCCCGCCAACGACCACTGCCGCAATCACGTACAACTCGTACATCGCCCCGTACGACGGCGAGGCACTCTTCAAGTTCGAGGTCATGACCACACCACCCAGGCCAGCCATCAAGGCCGAAATGACGTAGGAACTTACGACGACACGCTTGACAGGCACCGCCGAAAGTCGCGCCGCCGCCAGGTTGCCTCCTACCGCGTAGAGGTGGCGGCCGAAGATCGTTCGCGTCATCACGAACCAGGCCAGCAGGTAAAGCATGACCGTCAAGACCACCGCGTTCGGTATGCCCCACGTCGCGCCACGTCCCAGCCAGGTGAACGAATCGGGAATTTGATAGACCGATTCGTTATTGGTGAGTTTGGACGCCACGCCGCCCACCATTAACATCATTCCCAGGGTCATGATGAATGGCGGAATGCGGAATTGGGTCAACATCAACCCGCTGATCAGCCCCACGCAGCCGCAGGCGACGACGCCGATCAGCGATGCCAGAGTCATCCCCGCCACTCCCGCCTCCAGCGCGCCGGCCCCGTCGCGTATTACCAGTCCGGTGACGACGGCGGAAAAGGCGACCTGACTGCCCACGGAAAGATCGATACCGCCGGCGATGATCACCATCGTCATGCCGATCGCCATGATTGCAATCACAGAGATCTGGTTGGCGACATTAAGCAGGTTTGCCGCGGTCAGAAACGTCGGCCAGAAATAGCCCTGCGGCGACAGCAGGCGCGGGTGGCCTAGTCCGGGAAAATCGTCGGCCAGTTTCGCCAGCAGGCTCCAGCCGGCCACCGTTTCCGAACAGATCATGAGATCGACCGGCAATTCGCGGCGATGCAATTCCAACAGTCGCCGCCGCACGTCGGGTGGATCGCCCTCCACAACGACGAGATCTATTCCGCGCGGGCGGAGCCCGGTCACGATGGCATCCAGAAACTGCCGTTCCTCCGCCGTCGGTCGTCCCAGTACGACGATACGCGAAATCGGCTGTTGAATATCGGCAAGCTGCGTTTCGATCTGTCGAGCTGCCGCTGCTCCACGCGGCTGGTGTGGCGTGTTCGTCAGCAGACTGAACAGCCCGCACAAGCCGACCAATACCACGACGATGCCGTAATCGGTTATCGGACGTTTCGATCGACTGGCCATGGCCGCAAACCGCGATATCCGCGTCCCGAACGTCAGTGCAAGCGCAACATCTGCCAGAAGCCCTGGGCAACGCTCTGGGGATCGTTCGTCAGATAGGCCGCGATCAGTCCCACCAGGGCCAATCCGGTCAGGGCGAAGAGGTAACCGTGACGATTGCGCGTCGAACTCGATCCTCGCAGTGCCGCGCGCAGCGCCAACTCCAGACGCCGCCATCCCGCATACGCCTCGTACGTCTGACCTTCCGGCAACGATCCGGCAGATATCAACTGCACCGTGCGTAGAAAGTCGGTCTGTTCAATCTGCAGTTGCACCGACAATTGCGGGAGCACCAGGCAATCGCCTACCCACCTTGCCTCCTTGTCCAGCTGTCCCACGACGGTTCCCAGCAACGGGCGCAATTGCTCGGAACGAATGTTGTAAACCACGAGTCGCGGGCGCATCAAAAGGACGGCCAGGGTCAGGCAGAGCGAGTAAAAACAGAGCAAGAGCAGCCAGACAAAGCCCGGCCAGTTCGCTGCCGCCTGCTCGGGCATGAATAATTCCATCGGTCCCGCCAGCACCAACCCGCTAATTCCGATTCCGAGAGCAGCGGTATCGCGCGCTCCGGTGGTCAGGAACGGCCGGCGACCGAGGTTGATCAGCCCCAGCAACAGCAGATACATCGCCAGCGGCCCCAGCGCCACGATCTGATGTACTCGGTCCGGAAAAAACATGCGGCCCCCTCTCCAGCTGAGGTTATTGTAGCGGGCCGCAACTGGAGGGAACAACAAGAATTTTGAGGATGCTCGTTCCCAACGACGACTACGATTCCGCGGTCGCGGAGGCCGACGAGGCCTGGTCGTCGCTGCTGAAGGCCGGGCGCTGCGCTTTTTTCACCTGCCGGTCGTTGGAACCGACCAGTTCCAGAATTGCGCGAGTCCCCGCATCGCCCAACCTGGGTTTGGACAGTCGCAGGATCCGTGTATAGCCGCCTGACCGGTCGACAAACCGGGGAGCCACTTCCGCCACCAGCAATTTGACCGCGGTCTTGTCACCAAGCATCTGCAGTAAACGCCTGCGACCAGCGACTGCCGGCGCCATCGCTTTGGCCCATTGATTCCATTTCGGGCTTTTTCGCCACGCTTTCCACTCGTCGGACGATCGTCGAGCCGTCGTTCCCAATTCGGAAGCGTCGCGCTCGGTCTGCACAACCTGCTTGGCGATCGTAATGCACTTTTCAATCAGAGGCCGCGCTTCCTTCGCCTTGTGCAGAGTGGTTGTAATCCGCCCTTTGACCTTCGGCGCGTTGTCCAGCAATTCGGGGTCTTGCTCCGTTAAAAACAAAGCACTGGCCAGATTCTTGAACATCGCCTTGCGATGGCTGGGGCATCGGCCCAGTACTCGGCCTCGTTTGCGGTGTCTCATCGTCGTGTTCCCAATCTTGACTCAAAAAAACTTTGCGCTCCATCAACGTGACCCGGCCATCCTCGGCAGCCGCATGCCCAAGTGCAGGTTCAATTCGCTCAGCTTCTCCCGCACCTCATTCAAAGTCGTTTCGCCAAAGTTGCGAACTTCGAGCAACTGGTCCTCGGTTCGCTGCACCAAGTCTCGAACCGTGTTGATATTCTCCGACTCCAGGCAGTTCATCGCCCGGACCGACAACTTCAGTTCGGCGAGGCTCAGAGCGAGCTTGTTATCCAACACTGCGTCGCCGCCCAGCGTTGCGCCGCGAGCAGGTGCATGCACGCGTGGACCAAGCTCCGCGTATTGCACGAACGGATTCAAGTGCTTGCGGAAGATCTTGGCCGACTCGACCAGCGCCATTTCCGGCGAAACCGAGCCATTGGTGAAGATCTCCAGCGTCAACTTGTCGTAATTCGTCTTCTGACCGACACGCGTTTCCTCGACCAGCCAACGCACGCGCGTCGCCGGGCTGAAAACGGCATCGATCGGGATAATGCCGATCTCATGATCACCCACACTGTGTTCCGTCGATGGAACGTAACCCCGGCCGTTTTCGACCACCATTTCCATCAGAAACGGTACCGCGGCAGTCATCGTGGCAATCACATGGTCCTTGTTGATCACTTCGACTTCGGAATCCGTCCGCACGTCCGCTCCCGTGATCAATCCCGGTTCCGAACGCTCGACGGTAATCACTTTCGTCGAATCACTGTGGTTTTTTACCACCAGCGCTTTCACGTTCAACACAATGTCGGTCACGTCCTCAAGGATGCCCGGAATCGTCGTGAATTCATGTTGCGCGCCCTGGATCTTAATCTGAGTGACCGCGCTGCCTTCCAGACTGGAGAGCAAGATTCGCCGCAGACTGTTGCCCACGGTCGCCCCAAATCCTCGCTCGAAAGGCTCCGCGACAAACTTGCCATAGGTCGAGGACAACGTCGCCGCATCACAATTCACAGCACTTGGAAGCTCCAAACCACGCCAGCGAATATGCATTGTGAATCTCCGGAAAACGAAATGTGCCTAACGAATGCGACTGAAAATCGAAAAGAAAGATGCCCCGAATCGAACTGACCCGCCCGGTAACGATCCTGGACTGCCAATCCCCGCGAACCGTCCCTGCTCATGATCCCTGACAGCGTTTCCTGACAGCGTT
Organism: Planctomycetota bacterium; assembly: GCA_016872775.1. Lineage (GTDB taxonomy): Bacteria > Planctomycetota > Planctomycetia > Pirellulales > Pirellulaceae > VGZA01. The sequence goes on from VGZA01000008.1 coordinate 72,620, forward strand.
TCCTGGCGCCGAATATCAAACTAAACCCGACGACGTTTAGGTGGTCGACAACCATTGTGCGGAATGGGCGTTACATCTTCGATCAACTTGACCGTCATGCCAGCCGATTGCAACGCGGTGATCGCGCTCTCGCGCCCCGATCCGGGCCCTTTGACGCGTACGTCCAGTTCGCGGACACCATACTTTGCAGCCTTTTCGGCCGCCTGCTGCGCAGCACACTGGCCGGCAAACGGAGTGCTCTTGCGACTGCCTTTGAACCCGCAGGTCCCGCCGCTCGCCCAGCATAATGTGTCGCCCTTCGTATCGGTAACCGTCACCGTCGTGTTATTGAACGTCGCGTGGATGTGCGCGATCGCAACGGTCACGTTCCGCCGTACCTTTTTTTTCTTGCCCGCCGCGGCCTGTGCTGACTTCTGTACTGTCACAATATATCTCCCTCACCAACCTGAATTCCCAACTGAATTCCAATCTGGCAGCCGCGCAAACTGCCTTACTTCATGTCTTTGACACCCTTCTTACCTGCAACGGTTTTCTTCGGACCTTTGCGAGTACGAGCATTCGTCCGCGTTCGCTGACCTCGTACAGGCAGCCCCATGCGATGTCGCAAACCACGATAACACTTGATTTCTTTCAGTCGAGCGATCGACTGCCCTACCTGCCGCCGAAGTGGACCCTCCACGGTGTAGTCGCGTTCGAGCAGAACCGACAATCGACCCAATTCGTCGTCGGCCAGTTCGCGAGCCGCCTTTTGCGGGTCGACTCCAGCCTTGTGACACAATTCCTGCGCCACATGCTTGCCAACACCATACAAATACTGCAACGAAATAATCGTTGGCTTGTCATTCGGCAAATCGACACCCAATAGCCGCGGCATGCGTGATCCTCTCCCAACAACCCCGATCCAGAAATCCACAACCCCAAAGAGTCAGCCGAGCTAACCTTGCCGCTGCTTATGCCGAGGATTCGAGCAGGTCACATAGACCCGCCCTTTGCGCCGGACAATTTTGCAGTTTTCGCAGATCCGCTTGACACTCGTGCGAACTTTCATGACGAAGATCCCCCGATCCAAAGCGACTCAGTATACGTATCCCGGCCAAAAATCTTCAAGGCCGGTGGCAAAAAAGGATCTGCCCGGCTTTCGGTCAAGCAATGCCGTGACGCTGCCCCTTCACGTCGGCGTATTGCCCTGCCCGTTGCCCTGCCCGTTACGCCGGGAATCCACCTCGTGACGGATTCGCTGAAAAACCTCGTCCGGCGTACCCAGGCCATTCACCGAGGCCAAATTTCCGCGTTTGCGGTAAAAGTCCAGGATGGGCGCCGTCTGAGAACGATAAACGCGAAGTCGCTCCTGAAGGGTCGCCGCCGCGTCGTCGTCACGGTGTTCGGTCTGCGCCCGACGACTGACCCGTTCGATCAGCTCCGCCTCGTCGACGCGCAACTCTAGCGCTAGATTGAGCCCACCATTGCGAGACGCTAGGTCCGATTCCAAGGCCGTTGCCTGTTCTCGGGTGCGAGGAAACCCGTCGAACAGGCACCCCTCGTCGCAATCGTCTTGCTGTAACCGCAGCCGGACGATCTCCAGGATCAAATGGTCCGGCACCAGTTTTCCCTGTTCCATGTAGGTCGTAGCGACCCTCCCGAGCTCCGTCTTCTGCTGCTGCGCCTGCCGCAGCATGTCGCCGGTCGACAAGTGGGGAATGCGCAGGTACTCGACCAGACGCCTGCATTGCGTCCCCTTGCCAGCTCCGGGAGGACCAATAAAGACGATATACATGATCTAGTTCCCGGGAATTCGAACAAAGTCGGCCAACCGATCAGGACTCCAAGAGTCCAGAATAATTGCGCATCAACAGATGATTATCAATTTTCTGCACTAAATCAAACGCAACGCTCACCGCGATCAACAGACTCGTCCCTCCGTAAAAGCTCGTAATCGCTCCGCTAACGCCCAGCATCGCCGAAACGACCGTGGGCACGATCGCCACCAGCGACAGAAACCCGGCACCGACGTAGGTGATCCGAACCATCACCTTTTCCAGGTAATCCGCAGTACGGCGACCCGGGCGATAGCCGGGGATGAACGTCCCGTAATCCTTGAGATTCTCGGAAACTTCCTTGGGGTTGAACGAGATCGCCGTCCAGAAGTAACAGAAAAAGAAGATCAGCCCAATGTAGAGGATATTGTAGGTATAGGAAGTACCTTTATTGAACATATCGGCGACCGGGGAAAGGTAAGTTGACCAATCGGCTTTCATGCCGATCACCGCCTGGAGCAGCAGCGCGGGAACCATGAGCAAACTGCTGGCAAATATGATCGGCATCACGCCCGACTGGTTCAGCTTCAGCGGCAGATACTGGCGGTTACCGCCGAAAACACGGCGGCCACGGACATGCTTGGCGCTCTGGGTCGGGATTCTACGCTGGCCCTGAGTAATAAACACCACGCCCAATACAACGGCCACGAAAAGCACCGCCAGCACCAGCAGCGTCTCCAGCCCCATCGATCCTCCACCGAATCCAGTCAGCGAGAAACTCGAGGACTTCCCCAGTAGCTGGATAAACGCATCCGGCATCCGCGCCAGAATTCCAGCCATAATGAGCAGGCTGATGCCGTTGCCGATCCCGAATTCATCGATCTGTTCGCCGAGCCACATCAAGAAAATCGTACCACAGGTCATTGTCACAACCGCGGTCAGCGTCCAACCGATCGTCAAGCGCCCCGCCGCGTTGGTAAAGTCTGCGGCGACGATGCGATCGCCGCCGCCGCCACCGCCGGCCGACAGCAGCGTTTGAATATAGAACCAGCTCTGGATCAAACAGATTGCGACCGTCAGGTAGCGCGTATACTCATTGATCTTCTTGCGGCCGGTTTCACCTTCTTTGCGGAGCTCTTCCAAAGGCTTCCAGACGCTGCCAAGCAGTTGCAGGATGATCGACGCGGAAATATAGGGCATGATCCCCAATCCGAAAATCGTCGCCTGACTGAGGTTACTGGCGCTGAAGACGGTCATTTGCCGGATAATCTGTCCGAACGGCGAGTTATCCCCAACCTTTTCGGCCAACGCCGCCTGGTCAATCATCGGCAGCGGAATCCAGTAGCCGATGCGGTAGATTCCTAAAAGCAGCAGGGTCAGAAAGATCTTCCGGCGCAATTCAGGAATCGTAAAAACGATTCGGAGTTTCTCCCACATGATTGCAAACCATCCCTAGGGTTTTGAAACAGGCAGGAGGAACGGCGCGCACGTTGACTCCATGAATGATTCCAGGTCGTGGAGTCGGACGCACTACTTCCCCGCACTCTCCTTGGACCGCTTTTGCTTTTCCACAACGGGCGTTCGCCCGGCGAGCACCACCACTTCGCCGCCGGCTTTTTCGATTTTCTCGCGCGCCGACTGGCTGAAGCGGTGCGCAGAGACTTTCAGTTTTTTCGTCAACTCACCGTTCCCGAGCACTTTCAGCAGGTCAAACCGATGACGAACGAGATGTTTCGCGTCGACCTGTTCCGGGCAGACTTCGTCGCCCGACTGGAAAACTCGCTCCAGGTCGCCGACATTGACGGCGGCAACCTGCAGGGCGAAGCTGTTGGTGAATCCACGTTTGGGAATGCGCCGCACAAGCGGCGTGGCCCCGCCCTGGAAGATGGAAAGGGCTTTGTAGCCGGCGCGCGCTGTCTGTCCCTTGCCACCGCGACCGGCGGTTTTTCCCTTGCCGGACCCCGGCCCCCGACCGACCCGCATCAGCTTTTTGTGGCCAACAATGCCTTGATGGACGTCGTTAAGTTTCATGACAGCGAAATTCCTCTCAAACGTTCCACATCTTGTCGAGTTCTCAACTGGGTCAGCGCATCGATAGCGGCCTTGACCAGCAGAACCGGATTGGTGCTGCCCTGACTCTTGGTCAGTATGTTCTTGATCCCAGCCGCTTCGCAGACCGCTCGCACCGCCGCACCCGCCTTGATGCCCGTGCCTTCGCTCGCCGGCATCAGCATGACCTTCGCCGAACCACAGCGACCGACAACACGGTGCGGAATGGTCTCGTGCTCGATCGGCACGGAGATTTTCCGACGGTCACCCTGCTTCGCCGCCTTCTCCACACTCGGCGGAACTTCGTTGGCCTTGCCATATCCCCAGCCGACCTTGCCGCGGCCGTCGCCGACGACCACCATGGCGGCAAAACTGAATCGACGTCCACCTTTGACTACCGCGGCGCAACGCTTGATCTTCACGACGCGTTCAACAAAATCGCTTCGATTACTGTCGGTCGACACTCGTCATCTTCTCCTGGAGTCGCCTGGCGGCACTCCGCGAATTAGGCACTTCCGATCCCACGGGTCAAAACTTCAATCCGCCTTCCCGAGCCGCGTCGGCCAAAGCCGCAATGCGCCCATGATAGCGGAAATGTCCACGATCGAAACAGACTTCCTCAATCCCTGCCGCCTTGGCACGTTCGGATATCGCCTTGCCCACAATTGCCGCAGCCGCCCGATTTCCCCCGTAGGCGATCTGATCGCGGAGGTTGGCGTCGAGCGTACTGGCGGAGACCAGAGTCAGCCCTTTTTCGTCATCAATCAACTGGCAGGAAATATGCTTGTGGCTGCGGAAAATCGCCAGCCGCGGTCGTACGGCATGCGATCGCAATTTATTGCGGACCCGATATTGACGACGCTGCCGCCGCGCGTTCAGGACTTTGCGAAAACTCACGATTCAATTCTCCCTGTTCGGTTTCCCCAACCCTGGGTTGCCCAAATCAACCGCGGCACGGCCCGATCGATACTACTGGGCCGCCTTACCCGGTTTGATCTTGACGTATTCGCCCTGGTACCGGACACCCTTCCCTTTGTACGGCTCCGGCTTACGCACCGCACGAACCTCGGCGGCAAACTGGCCGACCATCTGCTTGTCGCACCCTTGGATTACCACATGCGTCTGGTCGGGGCAGGTGACTTTCAAACCCTCCGGAATCGGCTTCTTGACTTCGTTGGCATAGCCGACCCGTAGCGACAGGACTTTCCCCTGAATCGAAGCAACGTAGCCGACCCCGATGATTTCCAGTCGTTTTTCGTAACCTTTTTTCACCCCGTCGACCATGTTCTGGATCAACGAGCGGGTCAATCCGTGCAGGGCGCGTGCCTGACGTTCGTCGGAATTCCTGGTCACGATCACCTGGCGCGCTTTTTCGTCGTAGGCCACGCTGACTTCGGGCCGATGTTCCCAGGCGAGTTTTCCCTGGGGCCCTTCGACCGAAACGGACCGCCCCTGGACCGCGACCTTGACACCGTCCAAAACCGCTACCGGCTTCTTACCAATTCGAGACATACCTGCATTCCTGAAATCGAGGTCCGCGGCAACGGACCGAACCAAACTACCAAACCTCACACAAAACTTCGCCACCCAGATTGCGCTGGCGGGCTTCTCGATCGCTGATCACTCCACGACTCGTGCTGAGAATCACGATCCCCAGACCGTTGAGGACCGGCCGCAGATCTTTGGATTGTCGATAGACGCGGCGCCCCGGGCAGCTGACACGGCGGATTCTCTGGATCAGCCGCTCCCCGCTGGGACCGTATTTCAGTTCCAGCCGCAGCTGGGCCGACGGCTTCCCATCGACTTCCTTCCAATCCCAGATATACCCTTCGCGTTTCAGGACATCCGCCAGGCCCCGTTTGACCTTCGAGACAGGAATATCCACGTGCGGACGTTCAATGGCGACAGCATTGCGAATGCGCGTCAACATGTCGGCGATTGGGTCGGTCAACATGGTCGATTGGTTACCTCTTACCTTGCCTTACAATTCAATTCGGGTGAACGCGTGGATATCGCCGGAAGGATTCCACGATCGTTGTTCTTGGTCGTACTCTCTTAGGTTCGGATCCGATCGCGTCTTTCCGCCTGCGGGTATTCTCCCGCGGCTACCAACTGGCCTTCCGCACACCGGGGATCAGTCCTTGATCCGCCGACTTTCGGAAGCAGATCCGGCAGATACCGAATTTCCGATAGACGGCGCGCGGTCGGCCGCAACTGCGGCAACGCCGGCGCAGGCGGGTCGAAAACTTCGGCGGCTGGGCGGCTTTGGCACGTTTCGATTTGCTTGCCACTTCGCATAATCCTTATGTCAAACTGTTCCTGGCCGCCGCTTCCCCGCGGGTCGACCAACGCAAAGGCACCACCCCTAGGCAGCGTCTTTTGATTTTTCGTCGATCTGAAATGGAATTCCCAGTGCACGCAGCAGTTCGCGACCTTCGTCGTCGGACTGAGCCGTGGTCACGAAACAGATGTTCATTCCCTGAACGCGCGTGAACTTGTCGGGGTTCAGTTCCGGAAAGACAAGCTGTTCAGCGAGCCCCAGACTGTAATTGCCGCGTCCGTCGAACGCGGTACGGCTCACGCCGCGGAAATCGCGCACGCGAGGCAACGCCAGGGCGATCAGCCGATCGAGGAACTCATACATCCGCTGCCGTCGCAAAGTCACCTTGCAGCCAATCTGCATTCCTTCGCGAAGCTTGAAACCGGCGATCGCCTGCCGGGCGATCGTCACCACCGGCTTCTGTCCGGTAATCAACCCCATCGCCTCGACCGACGTCTCCAGAAACTTCTTGTCCTGCGTGGCCGCGCCGACGCCCATGTTCACGACGATCTTCTTCAGCCTCGGCAGTGAATTCGGATTCGATCGGCCAAGTTTCTTGGCCAACGCTGGCAGGATTTCCTTTTCAAATTTTTCTTGTAATCTGGGTTTCATAATCCCACTTTCGTCAACCGACTTTCAACAATATTCTTTCCAGCATGACGACAACGGCCCGTACCACCGAGCCCGTCTGTCCGTCATCCCATCACGGGCTTGGATTTTCGAGCCGGCGCAATCTCGCCCAGTCCCGCCCCGCACTTCTTGCAGTAACGCTCCTTGGCTCCACCCGCCGCCTGTCGAGCGCCAGTACGCGTTCCCTTGCCGCACTGGGTGCAGACGAGCATCACATTCGAAAGCTGGATCGGCATCTCCTTGGAGAGCCGGCCGCCTTGAGGATTTTTCTGGCTGCGACGAACATGCTTGTAGACGCGGTTCACGCCTTCCACCAGCACTTTGCCAGCCGCTCGATCGATCCCCAGTACCTTGCCGCGCTGCCCGCGGTCCTTGCCTGTCCGCACCGCGACAACGTCGTTCGTCCTGATATGCATCACACCACCTCGCTCGCCAGACTTACGATTTTCATGAAATTACGGTCACGCAGTTCGCGCGCCACGGCGCCGAAAATACGCGTGCCGCGCGGGTTGTTGTCGTTGTCGATCAGGACGACCGCGTTGCTGTCGAATTTGATATAGCTGCCATCTTCGCGGCGCGTGGGCTGTTTGCAGCGCACCACGACTGCCTTGACGACTGCCTTCTTCTTGATTTCGCCGCCCGAGACCACACTCTTGACGCTACAGACAATGATGTCTCCCAACCCGGCATAGCGGCGTTTCGACCCGCCCAATACCTTGATGCACATCACTTCCTTCGCGCCCGTGTTATCGGCGACTGTCAATCGAGTTTCTTGCTGAATCATCGCTGCTCATTCCTTGCCGACCGTTGCCGGTGTCACTGAAAACCCTACTCGACCCGCCTAGACTCCGCCCAAAGGTTCGCTCTGATCAATGGCGTGGGCGGCCCGCGACGCCGCCACGTCCACGGCGCGGCCCTTGGTCACCACTTTAACCAGTTGCCAGCGCTTCGTTCGGGAAATCGGTCGGCACTCGACGATCTCAACCAGATCCCCGGTCGAAGACAGGTTGTTCTCGTCATGTACATAACAAACCGTGCGGCGACGGATGATCTTGCCGTACTTCGGATGCTTGACCAAGCGGGGAATCTCCACGCGCCGCGTCTTGGCCGTCTTGTCACTCTTGACCACACCCACTACTACTCGTTTAGGCATACTCGCATTCCGATCTGATTTGTGTCGTGTTCGATTGCCCGCCGCCGGAATCAACTCCCGCCTTGTGCCGCCATCAACGCCCGCTCGTGCTGGATCGTCAGGATCCGGGCCAAAAGCCGGCGATTGCGGCGAATCTCGCTGGGGGTATTCAACCGCTCCGTTTGCGACTTGATCCGCAGTCGAAACAAGTTTTCCGTGGCGTCCTTCAGGGTCGCCTGCAACTGATCGTCGCTCATTTCCCTCAATTCACCGGCCTTCATCGCCTGCGATCCTCCGCGTTCAAGTCCTGCCCGTTGGATGCCCTAGATACTGTTGCCGCAGTCAAGTCATGCGCCGTTTTACAAACCGAACCCGCAGCGGCATCTTGTGCGCGAGTCTCGCCATACAGACTTTGGCCTGGTCTTCCGTGACACCGCCCAGTTCATACAACACCGATCCCGGCTTGATGACCGCCACCCAATGTGCCGGCTCGCCTTTCCCTTTACCCATCCGGGTCTCCAAGGGGCGTGCCGTAATCGATTTGTGGGGAAACATCCGCACGTACAAACGGCCCTCGCCTCGGATATACTGCTGCGCAGCAATACGACCGGCCTCAATCGTGTTGGCCTTGATCCAGCCGCCTTCAACCGCCTGCAAACCGTAATCGCCAAAGACGACCCGATTGCCGCGCGTCGCGCTACCTTTTATACGTCCTCTTTGGTTTTTTCTGTGCTTGACCCGCTTCGGCATTAGCGCCATCGGTTACGTCTCCTTCGTGCATACCTTGATTGATCCAGACCTGGACGCCAATGTTCCCCTGAGCGGTCGACGCCTCGGCAAATCCGTAGTCGATCTTTGCCCGCAACGTGCTCAAAGGAATCGAACCCAAGATCGCCTTTTCGCGTCGGGCCATTTCGGCGCCGCCCAACCGACCCGCGAGCTGTACCTTGATCCCTTTGGCTCCGGCGTCCATCGAGAGTTCCATCGCCTTTTTCATCGTGCGACGAAAGCTGGCGCGCTTCGCCAACTGCATCGAAATTTCCTCGGCGACCAGCTGCGCCTGCAGTTCCGGCCGCGAGATTTCCTCGATCTTCAGATTCACGCGCCGGCCAATCAGGTTCTGCAGCTCTTCCTGGAGCAGTTCGACCTCCTGCCCCTTCTTGCCGATGATCAAGCCCGGTCGCGCCACGAACAGGATCACCTTGACCTCATCCCGCGTCCGCTCAATCTCGATGCGGTCGATCCCGGCGCTGCGGTACTGGGTCTTCGTCGGGTGCTTCTTGATGAAGTCCCGGACCTTTTGATCTTCGATCAACAGGTTCGCGAATTCCTGCTTGTTGGCATACCAGCGACTCTTCCAGCCGATCATGATGCCGGTGCGGAAGCCAACGGGATGAACTTTCTGGCCCATAGTGTTTTTACCTGGAACTGGGAACGGGTCTGCTTTTACCGCCTTACGGCTCTGCGATGTCGGTCAAAGTCACGGAAAGGTGTGACATGCGTCGTTTGATCATGAAGGCCATTCCGCGGGCGCGAGGCCGGATACGTTTGAACATCGGTCCGCCATCGACGCGGATGTCGGTGACCACCAGGTCGTCGACGCGGGTAGTCTTCCCTTTGTTCTGGTCGGGGTCCTGGGCGTTGCCCAGAGCGCTTTTGATCACTTTTTCCAACATGCGAGCGCCGCGATGGGGATAGGCCCGCAGGATTTCGAGTGCATCTTCGGCAAACTTGCCGCGGACCAACGTCGCCAGATGCCGCACTTTCCGTGGACTGATCCGAGCGTATCGATAGGAAGCTTGAAAGGCCATGTCTGTCGTTTCCTTGCAAATGATCCAACCGCGATTCAGGACTTTCCAGCAGGCGGGGCCGAAGGCGGACCCGAAGCCGCGGCCTTGCGACCGCTATGGCCACGGAAGGTCCGCGTGGGAGCGAATTCGCCCAACCGATGCCCGACCATGTCTTCGGTCACAAAGATCTTCAAAAACTGCTTGCCGTTGTGGACTTCAAAGTTGAATCCGACAAATTCCGGCACGATCGTGCAAGCTCGTGCCCAGGTCTTGATCGGAGTCTTAGCGCCGCCCGCATCCAGTTGCGCCTTGACTTTCTTGTACAGCTTAAAGTCCACAAACGGACCTTTTTTCGAAGAACGACCCATATGCTGCTTCCAAACTCAGGTTTCTGAACCGTCAGACCGGGAGACCCGACCAACGACACTTAGCATGCGTTAACGTAATTTCAATTGACCATATCGACGCGACCGGCGACGCCGCACGATCGCCTGATTGGATGGCTTGCGGCGCTTCCGAGTCGACCCGCCCTTGGCAAGCTTTCCCGTCGGACTGACCGGGTGCCGACCACCCTTGGTCCGACCTTCACCTCCACCGTGAGGATGGTCGATCGGGTTCATCGCGGTCCCGCGCACGTGGGGACGAATCCCCATCCACCGCTTCCGACCCGCTTTGCCCAAAACGACATTCATGTGATCGGCATTGCCGACTTTTCCAATCGTTGCCCGGCAGGTGGCTGGAATGCGCCGGATTTCGCCACTGGGTAACGTAATCTGTGCCCATGGGCCTTCTCGAGCCATCAGTACGGCGCCGGTCCCGGCACTGCGGCATAACGCGGCACCCGTCCCCGGCAGCATTTCGATCGCGTGAATTGACATGCCGACCGGAATGTTCTTCAGCGGCAGGCAATTACCGACGCTCGGCGGCGCATCGGCTCCATTTTCAATCCGATCGCCGACCTTCATTCCTTCAGGGGCCAGAACATACCGCTTTTCACCGTCGACGTAGTGCAGAAGAGCGATGCGGGCATTGCGGTTCGGATCATACTGAATCGAAGCGACCGTGGAAGGGACACCATCTTTGTCGCGCTTAAAATCAATGACGCGATAGCGCTTCTTGTGCCCGCCTCCCCGATGCCTTGCCGTGATATATCCTTGATTGTTGCGTCCGCCCTTTTTACGTAACGGTCGCAACAATGCCTTCTCGGGCTTGGCACCCGCGGTCAAATCGGCGAAGTCACTGACACTGGCTCCTCGCCTTCCCGCGGATGTCGGTCGATAGGTTCGAATTCCCATATTGGTGGCGTCCCGTCTACAAGCTTCCTGGTTGTTCCCTGATTAGAAGAAATCGATTCGGTAACCGGCGCCGAGAGTCACAATCGCTTTTTTCCAAGCTTTGGTGTGTCCGTCGCGAAACCGGTGCCGACGCGGTTTTCCTTTACGATTCTGGGTTCGCACCTTGACTACGGTGACTTCAAACAACGCCTCGATCGCCGCGCGAACGTCGTTCTTGTCGGCCAAAGGATTGATTTCAAAAGCGTACTGGTTCAGCCGATCCGAACGGTGTGTCCCCTTTTCCGTCACGAGTGGACGGACGACGACCTGGTGCGGCAGCAATTTGATCGTCCTTTCGCCGGACGCTTTCGTTTTTCCCGTTGCCTTCCCGTTCATGTCTCATTCCTTCCAACTTCGCTATTTCTATCCCCGCCCCGCGGTTTCGCATCGGAATCGCGCTGCGGTCGACTCGAGGAGTCACTCTTCGCGCGCCGCTTGGGCGGCGTTTCGAGCCCGAATCGCGTCCAGCGCCGCACGCGTAACCAACATCCGATGAGGGTGAAGCACGCTGTAGGCGTTCAGTTCTGCGACCGGCAGGACGTTCACTCCCGCAATGTTGCGGCCACTTTTGAACACATTGCCCTTGGCCGACGCGGTCGCGATCAGCGTCGTCCGCCCCAGCAACTTCAACGCCTTGAGAATCGCGTTCATTTCGCGCGTTTTCGGCTGCGCGAAATCCAATTCGTCGATCACGACCACCTGGTCGTCTCGGATCTTGGAAGCGATCGCCATCCGCGTGGCGGTCTGCAGCGCCTTGCGCGGAAGCCGATACGAAAAATCCCGCGGCCGCTTGGCGAAAATATGTCCGCCACCACGCCGCACGCCGGAACGACGCGATCCGGCTCGCGCGTTACCTGTGCCCTTCTGACGGTACATTTTCTTGGTGGAACCCGCCACCTCGCCGCGCGCCTTGGTGCGAAACGTACCTTGTCGCTGATTCGACTGATACATCACCACCGCATCATGCAGCAGTTGCTTGTTGATCCGCGGCGCCAACTCCTTCGGGTCAATCTCGTAACGGCTGACTTCCTGGCCCGAACGGTTATAGACCGGCAAACTTGCCATTTTCCCAAACTCCTAACCAACCTTGTTCGTTTGCTGGATGATCAACATGCCGCCGGCGGGACCAGGAACCGCACCAAGCACCATCAGCAGGTTGTTTTCCGCGTCGATCCGGGCAACGCGCAGGTTTCTGACGGTAACGCGCGAGTTACCATATTGGCCGGGCATGCATTTCCCCTTTTTGGGTCGCCCACCACCGCGCCATGCCGCCAGAGCTCCCGTTCCACCCATGTGACGGTGGACTTTCTTAACGCCGTGAGAAGCCCGCTGGCCGGAGAAATTATGGCGTTTCATCGCCCCCGAATAACCGCGTCCCTTGGTAATTCCCGCGATATCGACCGCCTTAACATCCGCCAGATCGGCGACCGTGATCTTCTGGCCGACCGTGAAGCCTTCGGCCGAACCGCGGAACTCGCGGACAAATCGCTGCGGTTCGCAGTCCGCTTTCGGCGGCAATTCGACACCGGCCGCCGATCGATTCTTCACGCGTTTACTGTTCAGTTTTGCGACGTGTCCCCGTTCGCTCCGGCGAGCCAATCGGCGTGGCTTGTCAAGAAAGCCGACCTGCACCGCGGAATATCCATCCCGCTCCGGAGTTCGAATCTGCAACACATGACAAGGACCCGCTTGGATAACGGTGACCGACAATGCCTTGCCGCTCTCGTCAAATAATTGCGTCATCCCGACCTTGCGGCCGAGTATTCCTTTGGCCATAGCTGAAAACTCTCTTGAGGTCCGTCGCCGACAGGACCACGGGAATCAACTTCCCGGATTACCTGTCCAGCATCCGTTGCATAGGAATTCCACGAAAACAATGACCGTCTCAAAAACCGAGAATTACCGGGTGGACGCTTTGATCTTAATATCAACTCCCGCGGGTAAACTCAGTTTATTCAAAGCCTCGATCGTCTTTGCCGTTGCCTGAATGATATCAATCAGCCGCTTGTGTGTTCGAATCTCGAACTGCTGCCTCGCTTTTTTGTCGATGTTGGGACCCGCCAGAACCGTGTACCGTTCAACCCGCGTCGGCAGGGGAATCGGACCATGCACTTCGGAGTGCGTCCGCTTCGCCGTGTCGACAATTTCCAAGGCGCTCTGATCGAGGATTGCATGGTCATAGGCTTCCATGCGTATGCGTATTACTTCACTCGGTTGTCCCGCCACGAATCCGTCTCCTCAAAACCCAGCGTCAATTTGCCATAGTTCGGTTGCCGCAGTGCGGTTGCATCTTCCGTCCGCAGCTTTTTTTGGCCGCGGTTTCTCCCATTCCCAGAAGGCTTGTCCTTCGCTGTCGTCTTGCCTTCAAGCGTGATCTTTCGCGCATGGGGAATCGACGAGTTTACGAATCGGCGGAATGGGTGTCAACCGCCACAACGCGGAATTTTGACCCCAAACGGACCCACAAAATCCGCATTGACGCAAGTCGCTTGCCGGTCTATTTTCCCGCGCCATGAGCCCCTCCTGCGCGCCCGCCGGTCCGAACTCCGCAATTCCGTCCCGACGGACAATCCTATGCGCCGTCGTCGCCGCGGGAATCGCGGTCTGCGGCTGCAGTCGCTGGCGTCAAGAATCCGTACCGCCGACACTTCCTCGTCCCGCCATGTCGCCCGACACGGTCGTTGTCGAAATTGCCAGCCTTCGTGTGCCATATGAACAGATCGACGAGCAGTTCTGGAGGGGAGTTGACGAGCAGTTTCTTTCCTTGGAAATTCGCCAGAAACTAGCGGGCAATGGCTTTCGCGGTGGAATCTTGTCCGGAGAACTACCGGCGTCGCTGCGCGATGCGTTGGCCGAGGGGCAGATATCCAGTCGCATCGGAGATCAAGATCCTGAACGACCGCGGGGGCCGGTGGTGAGCCAACAGCGCCTCCAGAATCGAACCGGCAGACGCGGCAAGTTGATCACCTCCGAAATACGGGACGAATTGGTTACCTTAATGCCCGAAGCGGGACGCGTGACCGGTAAAACGCTTTCCATGGCACAATGCCTGCTGTCGCTGCGATCGTATCCTCGGGGCGATGGCCACGTCCGGTTGGAACTCGTACCGGAAATTGAACATGGCGAACCACGAACTCGCTGGCTGGGACAACCAGCCGACGGAACCTTCCGTATTGATACGGGACGCGAACGGACAATTTTCAACGAACTTCGATTCGATCCGGTCCTTGCGCCAGGCGAGACGTTGCTCGTGACATGCTCCGCCGACTGGAAAGGCCTGGGCCGTTCGTTTTTCGCCGACCCCGCCGGGGAAATTCGCATGCAACGCGTTTTGTTAATTCGCCTTGCCCAGACGCAGGCCGATGATCTTTTCGCGCCGAGCCCTCTGACCGACGAAGAACTCCCGGAAGACGAATTGCGATAGCTCGCGCGCGGCGCAAACGCGGACACGAACGGAAACGTCGCACATAATCCCGGCCATTGCGAGCAGCAGCAGGGATCGGTTTAATGGAGCTATCCACACTTTCCAGCCCCGAGCGCCGCGCCGCCCCCAGGAGAACGCACAATGCCCCTCGTACCGATGCGCCGTCTGCTCGATCATGCCGCGAGCAACGGTTATGGAGTTGCCGCATTCAACGTCAACAACATGGAACAAATTCAATCGATCATGGAGGCCGCCAAAGAGACCGATTCCCCCGTCATAATTCAGGCCTCTCGAGGCGCTCGAAGCTATAGCCAGGACAACTACCTCCGCCACCTGATGTTGGCGGCCGCGGAACTCTACCCGCAGATCCCGGTCGTGATGCACCAGGATCACGGCAACAGCGTGGCGACTTGCTTGAGCGCCATCGAAAACGGCTTCACTTCGGTGATGATGGATGGCTCCCTGAAGGAAGATGGCAAGACTCCCGCCGATTTCGAGTACAACGTGCGGGTAACGGCCGAGGTCGTGAAACTGGCGCACGCGCGCGGTGTCTCGGTCGAAGGCGAACTGGGGTGCCTGGGGTCGCTGGAGCACGGGCATGGCGAACAGGAGGACGGACACGGGGCGGAAGGCAAACTGAGCCGCGATCAGTTGCTGACCGACCCAGGCGAGGCGGCTGATTTCGTCGCCAAAACGGGCGTCGACGCTTTGGCGGTGGCGATCGGCACCAGCCACGGAGCGTACAAGTTCAGCCGGAAACCCGACGGTGAAGTGCTTGCCATGGGCCGCATCGAGGAAATCCATCGCCGACTGCCAAACTGCCACCTGGTAATGCACGGCAGTTCCTCGGTACCCCAGGACCTGCAGGACATGATCAACAAATATGGCGGAAAGATGCCACAGACATTTGGCGTTCCCGTCGAGGAAATCCAGCGCGGAATCCGTCACGGCGTACGCAAAATCAATGTCGATACCGACAACCGGATGGCGATTACGGCGGCCATCCGACGCGTGCTCTGGGAAAGCCCGGAGAAATTCGATCCCCGCGACTATTTGAAGCCAGCCCGCGACGCGATGAAAAAAGTCTGCATCGACCGCATGACGGCATTTGGTCAAGCAGGTAATGCCAGCCGGTTCATAAGCCAGAACCGGTCCTAGACTGTTTCACGCCCAAGTTGGGCTCCCCTATCTGTTTTTCCTTGACCTGCACAAGGAATTCGATCACTCTATAGGAATTCCGCCGTTCCGGCGGATCCTGTTCCATAGAGCGCCAAGTCTACGCGGGAAGGGTTGCAGTATGTCGTTGACTCGTTGGTGTTGCGCGCCGTTGAGCGTCGCCATTATTTTGCTCGGATTGGCCGTCGGCGTTGTGGCTGCCGTGGAACCACTGGATACGATTCGGGAACATTTGCAGGCTGGCGAATTTCCCGCGGCGAAGTCCCTTGCCGACCAACTTCCACCCCGCGAGCGCGACCGGGCACTCGCCGAACTGGCCCTAGCCCAGGCGCGCACCGGCGCACGAGCGGGCTGGGCGGAAACCGTGCGTGGCATCCGCGACGAACAGTTGCGGTACGGCAGCTTGAGCGATACCCCGGCGAAAATCGGATCGGGTTCCTCGGCGCGATTGAACACGCAGAATTCGGCGTCGGCGCCCGCCGCCACGGGTTCCACCCGCGGCGGCGCAGCGGCCGCCGACTTCACGTCATTGATCGATCTGATCAAAAAGACCACAGGGACTCCCAAACCAGGCTGGATCGATGATGGTGGCGTCGGAACCGTCGAGAAGTTCCCGGGCGGCGTCCTGATCGATACCCAAGGTTCGTTAGGGAAGCTCAAGGCCGGCAGCGGAAAATATTTTAACGCACGGCATGCCTCCGCTCGTGCCGAATCGGGAAACCGCGACATTCGCCGTGAATCGGAATTCCGCAAAGTCTCGCTGACAAAACTCGAGCGGGAATTGCAGATCCGCCGCGCGTTAGGTCAGG
The DNA here is from genome assembly GCA_016872775.1 of Planctomycetota bacterium. GTDB lineage: Bacteria > Planctomycetota > Planctomycetia > Pirellulales > Pirellulaceae > VGZA01. The sequence continues at coordinate 89,038 of VGZA01000008.1, forward strand.
AGCCCGACGAAGCGATGCGTTTGCTGGCAGGCTTGAACAAAGTCGAATACCTGATGGTCTATCCGGACTCCGGTGAAATCGTCCTGGCGGGTCCCGCCGCGAACTGGCACCAGGACGGGGAAGGGCGAATTGTCAGCGCTGCCAACGGCCGCCCGGTCCTGCAACTCGATGATCTGATCGTCCTGCTGCGACACGCGTTCGGTTCCGCCGAATCGACAGGCTGTTCGATCGATCCACGCCCTCACAACCTCGAACGACTCCAGGAATACCTGCGTGGACAAAATCGACCTTTGAAACCTGGCGAACGCGACAAATGGGTCAGCAATTTGCGCGATCTGGCCGGCGTGCAGGACATTCGGGTCTTTGGAATCGATCCGCGCACCCGCGTCGCTCAGATTCTCGTGGAAGCCGATTACCGTATGAAACTGGTGGGCATGGGGCTGGAAGAAGGAACGCCCGGCGTGAAGAGTTATCTCGATACGATCGAGGTCGATGCGCAGGGGCAGGTTCCGCCGATGAGCGTACTGCGATGGTGGTTCACGATGAATTACGATGCCGTGCAATCGACCGAATCCCACGACGCGTTCGCCTGGGTCGGCAGTGGGGTCCAAGTCCTCAGCGAAAATCAGTTGCTCGCCGCGCAGGGCAAGCGGATCGCGACCGGCCAATCGGACGAGCTGAACACGCGGTTCGCGGAGAGCTTTACCCGCCATTTCGCCGCACTGGCGGAGAAATACCCGATTTACGCCGAGTTGCAAAACGTATTCGACCTGTCCCTGGTCTGCGCCCTGTTGCAGAGCCAGGATCTGCCCGGGCAAGTCGGTTGGCAGATGAGCCATTTCCGCAACCTGGAAGCCTGCCCGGTTGCGCTGGGGCCGGCGCCCAAGGAAGTGCTCTCGGTGGTCAACCATCGCGTGATTCGAGGCAAACATGTCGTGGCGGGTGTGAGCGGAGGCGTTTCCGTGCAGCCGCGCACCTTTGTCGCGCCCGACAGAATCCGAACCGACCAGGCGGTTCAACTTCACGAACGGCACTCGCGTTCGCCCCAACCGCAAGAAATGGAATCCAGTTCCTGGTGGTGGGATTGAGCGGTCATGGAGCTTGATGACGAACTTTGCCTTTGTTTTCATGTTACCAAACGCAAAGTCGTCAACTTCCTGCGTATCGAAAAGCCCAAACGCGCCGGGGAACTCAGCCATTGCTTCGGCGTCGGCACCGGCTGCGGCTGGTGCCGGCCATTCCTGCAGAGATTATTCGATCAGTCGCAGGTCTGTTCGTCCACCGATCCGTTACCCGATGCGGGAGCCTACGCGGAGCAGCGCTCGCGGTACATCGCTGACGGGCATGGAACGCCCCCTCCTTCCACAAGCTGACAGACGGTAGCGATTTTTCCAATCGTTCGGGCTTGCCGCATTCCCACCCCGGTGTCGCACATTGACATCCGGTCCGGGTGACGTAGGAACTGATGAGCAGAATCGGCATCGCCCGATTTCCCACCGCTCAACTGGATCGCTCACCTGGAGCCCCCGCCATGTCGCACACCCCAGACTCCCGTACGCACTCCCCCCAGCAATTAATCGACCATTCCCGGCCCGCAAAATCGGTACACAATCTGGAATGGTCCCTGTTCTGGATCAGTGTCCTCGGCCTGTTCCTCGAACTGATGATGATCCGCTGGGTAAGCACGGAGATCCGCATCTTCGCGTACCTGCAAAACACGGTCCTGGTCGTCTGTTTTCTGGGGCTGGGCATGGGCTGTTTGACGGCGCGCAAGAAGTTCGAACTGGTGGGGTTCTTGTGGAGCGTTGCGCTGCTGGTCGTCATGCTGGCGATGCCGCTGACTCGTCACGGCCTGAGTTCGATCACTTTCCTGCTTGGATCGCTCAGCGACCTGACGATCTGGCAGCAACGGGCGGCGGTGTCGTTCGCCGGTATGGTGGGTCAGGTGCTGCTGGGCTTGCTGTTGTCGTTTATTCTGATGGCGCTGCTCTGGAGCATGTTTGTGCCGGTGGGCCGCGCGCTCGGCCGCTGGATGAATCAACACCCCCATGTCATCCGCGCTTATACGATCAATGTGCTGGGGAGTCTGGTCGGAATCCTGCTGTTTGTGGCAATGAGCGTCGCTGAACTTTCCCCTTGGAGCTGGTGCCTGGTTGTCGGACTGCTTTACGTGACGCTCGTCGGCGGATTTTTCAAGCTGCGCGCGATCGAATGGTCGTTGATCGTCGCCACGACCGCCTTTGGCTGGATCGCTGGACACGATCCGCTGGCGCTGGAGACGCTCTGGTCGCCCTACCAGAAACTGACGCTGCGCGAAGTGAATGGCGACCTCGCCGAAGACGTAAAATTCCGGCAGATCGGCAAGTACCTCGTCAATGTCAATAACGCCGGGTATCAAGGCATGATCGATCTCAGCCCGGCCAACGTCAGCAGTCATCCTGAATTCTTCGAACTGGCGATGGCCGGCTTCAGCCAATACGACATTCCCTATCTCGTCCATCCTCAACCACGAAAAGCGTTGATCGTCGGCGCGGGATCCGGCAACGACGTCGCCGGCGGACTGCGCAACGGCGTGCAACAGATTGTCGCCGTCGAAATCGACCCCGTTATTCTGTCGATGGGCCAGCGTTATCATCCGGAACAACCGTATGCTTCGCCAAAAGTCACGATCGTCAAGGACGACGCACGATCGTTCATGGCGAACTGCCGCGAGAAATTTGACGTCGTGCTGTTCGGCCTGCTTGACTCGCATACCACGAGTGCCATGACCAACACCAGGCTGGACCACTACGTCTATACCCGGGAGAGCCTCACTCAAGCACGATCGCTGCTGGCCGAACATGGCGTGCTGGCACTCAGTTTCGAGGTCCAGAAGTCATTCATCGGCGACCGCATTCACAAAGTACTCACCGAGGTCTTTCAGCAAACCCCTCTGGAATTCACCATTCCCCAGTCCAGTTACGGCTGGGGCGGGCGGATGTTCCTGACAGGCGATCTGACTGCGATCCGCAGCCAGCTGCAGAAGAACCCGGAATTGGTCCGTTTGATCGCCGACTGGAAGGCAGCGCCCAACGCAATGCCATCCGCCTTTGATGCCGCGGCGATTGCCGAACTCCAGCCGCGATTGGGTGATCCCGCCGACTTGTCCATCGATCTCCATCCGATACGCCATAACCCCGATGTGGAGGTGGCCACGGATGACTGGCCATACATCTACTTGGAATCACGCGGGATCCCCAGTCTGTATTTCCTGTTGGCAGGCATGCTCGTCGTACTGGCTCTGGCCGGCCTTTGGCGACTGGACGCAGTGCATCTCACGGCCCGCTGGCAGAAGTCCCAATGGCACTTCTTCTTTCTCGGCGCCGCGTTCATGTTGCTGGAGGTACAGAACATCAGCAAGGCCTGTGTCGTTCTCGGCAGCACCTGGTGGGTCAACGCGGTGATTATCGGCGCGATTCTGACGATGGTCCTGGCGGCGAATTATCTGGTCGCTCGGTTCCCCTCAATCTCGACCAACTGGGCCTACGTCGCGCTGGCGGCCAGCTGCCTCGGGCTTTATGGGCTCGACATCGCCCGCTTTGCATTCCTGCCGTTCGTCAGCAAGGTGATTGTCGTCGGTCTGCTGACCTGCCTGCCGATGTTGTTCAGCGGGATCGTCTTCATCCGTTCCTTCTCCCAGGTGCGCGACAAAGATCTCGCACTCGGAGCCAACTTGTTCGGCTCACTGACCGGAGGCATCCTGCAATCGGTCACATTTTTCACCGGGACAAAGGCCCTGCTGCTGATTGTCGCGGGACTCTACACCGTGGCATGGCTCTGCCGCCAACCGCGGATGACGGTCAAACCGACCGACGTCGCCGGCGCGGAAATGACCCAAGCACCGGAACTGGTTCAATCCTGTTGATCGGTTTCCTGCGGAGTTGCCTGGCTGTTCCACTTGCGCCGCGGTTGAACTGCGGGGCCGTGCCTCCGCCTGTTGAAGTTCTACGTCAGCAACGTCGACGATCGGTAGCCCTTCGTTCTCCCGTGCGTTGGATTTGAATCCGCCACGCGTTCGCGACGACTCGTCGACCTTCGGACGTTGCCCATGCCACCTACACGATGGCCCCATAAAAAAGTGGGGCGCCGGCACTCGAATGAATGCCGGCGCCTCCAGGGCGGGAAACAGTGGTTGCTCGGGGAATCCGTACCCAAAATCCTTACGAGCAACCCATGCTGTTACCACAATTATGGCAAAGGTAACAATTTCCATTCCGCACGGTAATTGCGCCACAGTTATCGCAACTTGGTGCGTCGGACTGGAATCGGGCGAACTGATCGGATCGGTTGGAAATCGGTCCGCCATTTTCATCGATATGCATGGCGACGCCAGCTCGATCAAGGGCCGCTCGATCGGGTGGCGACAATTCCACCTTGGTGGTCTCGCGGGCTGCGATCGGATTCTCGCCAGTCCGCGGCGATGTGCCGGGTAACTCCGCATGCGCGCCACTACCGCTCGACGTTGAACCAGCCGGCTCGGAATTTCCATTCGACTCCGCTTTGGATTCCCCGGCATTCTTCAACGTGCCACTGTTTGCCTCGCGGTAGCCGGGCATGAAGGTAATGCCGAGCCAGCGGAAAATGTAATCGACAACGCTCTTGGCGACGCGAATGTCCGGGTTTGTCGTATGTCCCATCGGCTCGAACCGGGTATGCGAGAACTTATTAACGAGCACTTCCACCGGCACGCCGTATTGCAGGCTCATGGAGATCGCCGTGCCAAAGGCATCCATCAACCCGCCGACCGTGCTGCCTTCCTTGGCCATGGTGATGAACAGTTCACCAGGTCGTCCGTCCGGATAGAGGCCGACGTTGATGTATCCTTCATGTCCACCGACATTGAACTTATGGGTAATCGATTGCCGGGTATCGGGCAACCGTTCGCGGCGCGGCTTCGGGACCGGTTTACCGCCTCGACCGTCCGCGTCGGCCTTGCCTTCGTCACTTTTGGTGTTCAGCGGCTGACTCTGCTTCGACCCGTCGCGATAGATCGCCAAAGCTTTCAGGCCGAGCTTCCAGCCCCACGAATAAGCCTCCGCCACGTCGGACGGCTTGACGTCCGACGGCATATTGACGGTCTTGGAAATCGCTCCGGAAAGAAACGGCTGGGCAGCCGCCATCATCTTGACGTGAGCGCGCCAATGGATGCTGCGGATTCCGTTGGCCGGCTTGAACGCACAATCGAAGACCGCAAGGTGCTCGTCCCTGAGATGGGGCGCTCCTTCGATCGTGTCGTTCTGATCAACATGCCGCGTAATCGCCAGGATCGACGGGTCGTCGTAACCCAACGTGCGCAACGCCAGCGGCACCGTTTGATTGACGATTTTGAGCATGCCACCGCCGGCCAGTTGCTTGTACTTGACCAAGGCAATGTCGGGTTCGATGCCCGTGGTATCGCAATCCATCATGAAACTGATCGTTCCTGTCGGCGCCAGCACCGTCGCCTGGGCGTTGCGGAAGCCCAGCTTTCGCCCATCCGACAGAACCTGATCCCAGATCGCCCGTGCCGCGTCTTTCAGGTAGCGTGGCACAGCGTCGTCGATTTTTTCCACGGCATCGCGGTGCATTTGCATCACCCGCAGGAACGGTTCTCGGTTGATCGCGTAACCCTCGAATGGACCCACCACTCCCGCCAGTTCCGCGCTGGTTCGGTTTGCCGCACCGTGCAGGATCGCAGTGATCGCGCCACATACGCCGTAGGCCGCCGGGGAATCGTACGGCAAGCCGCTGGCCATAATCAGGCTCCCCAGATTGGAGTAACCCAGCCCCAGCGGTCGGAAAAGATGGCTGTTGTGCGCGATTTCTTCGGTTGGATAACTGGCGTGATCGACCAGGATCTCCTGCGCAATCAGGAACAAGCGGCACGCGCTCGTAAATCTCTCGACATCAAACGTGCCGTCATCGCGGCGGAACTTCATCAAATTGATGCTTGCCAAGTTGCAGGCGGTGTTGTCCAGAAACATGTATTCCGAACAAGGATTGCTGGCGTTGATCCGCCCAGAGTTCGGGCAGGTATGCCAGCGATTGATCGTGGTGTCATACTGCACGCCGGGGTCGCCGCACTGCCAGGCGCATTCCGCCATCCTGTTCAACAGCCATTTCGCCTCGTACGACGGTCCCTCCCGCGACGGATCGGTTACCCAGCGGGTATGCCACACCCCGCCCTGCTCCACCGTGTTCATGAACTCGTCGGTAACCCGCACCGACAAATTGGCGTTCTGGAACAGAATCGAACTGTAGGCTTCGCCGTTGAAGTTGGCTTCGTAGCCCCCCTTCTCGATCAACACGTGCGCCTTGCGCTCTTCCTTCCACTTGCATTCAATGAACTCAAGAATGTCCGGATGCCAGACCTTGATCGACTGCATCTTCGCGGCACGACGCGTCTTGCCGCCCGACTTCACGACCGCAGCAATCTGATCGTAGACCCGCATGAACGACAGCGGGCCCGAGGGACGTCCGCCGCCGGACAATTTCTCGCGATGCGATCGAATCGTGGAAAGATCGGTTCCGGTACCCGATCCGAACTTGAATAACATCGCCTCGCTCGTCGCAAGCCGCATGATATCTTCCATGTTGTCGTCGACACTCTGAATGAAGCATGCCGACCCCTGCGGAAACTCGTAGGGATTCTCAGGTTGCTCCACGGCGCTGGTCTCCGGATTCCAACGCCAGTTGCAGCGGGCGCCGGTGACGCCATACATCGGGTACAAGCCGACGTTGAACCAGACCGGTGAATTGAACGCGCCACACTGGTGAAGGCAGAGCCACGTCAAGTCGCGGTAGTACGTCTCCGCGTCCTCCGCCGACGCGAAATAACCATCGGCCAGGCCCCAGTCCGCAATCGTACGCGTGACGCGATGAATGACCTGCCGAACACTCTTCTCGCGCTCGCCCGTCCCGTTCTCGCCATAAAAGTACTTGCTTACCACCACGTTGGTCGCCAGTTGCGTCCAGGTCGCCGGAATCTCGCAGTCCCGTTGTTCGAAAAGTGGCTTGCCACTCTCGTCTTTGATCGCCGCCGAACGCAATTCCCAGCCAACCGTGTCGAATGGATCTTTCACCTCCGTCGGACAAAACGTCGGGCGGATCAACATGCGCTGCTTCGGAAGTCGGTGTTCCGGGGTTCGCTGGGCCGGATTCGGAGAAGATATCGGGCGGACCATCGATTTTGAGTTTGCTCGGGATCGAGACGAATTGGTACGCTCGGTTTTGACCGTCGCCATCTGCGGAGTTCCTTCTACGTGTGGCTGCCATCCGTGACCGGTGGCATCTATACAAAATTACACTACAATCGTCGGGATGAAAACCCTCTGCGAATAAGAAATTCCCCGCCGTTGGAAAGAAAAGGACGATTCCATTCCAGATAACCTCCATCCCTTGGGGACCCGCCCCAGGAAACACCATATATTGTGGAAGCATTGCAACTAACCACAACATTTAGGCAGGGGCACGAGTGTACCCAGACAGATCGGATCGTCAACGTTTTTTTCAAAAAATGTCACAGGTGCTTGCCGGATAACGGCTTACAAATTGTCCTCTTCCCACCTGATCCTTCTTCCGGCAACTAGACCTGCCGCGCAAAGTCATTGCCGGCAACAGCTTGGGGTTTCCGGCGTTGCGGCCAGAACGTCGTTACGACCAAGAAACCAGCTGTTTTCCAGGCGAAAACCCGCTCAATTGCTCCCGGCAGGCCACGCCCGGCTTGTCCGGAATCAAAACGGCGGGACGGACATCTTGTCCAACTGGACCTTCTCAGACGGACAAGATGTCCGTCCTACAAATCACGGTTCTGTTTCAGGACAGGTGTTTACCCCTGTTAGGGGCGATGCATGGCCGAAACGTGAGCGCAAAAGCGAGCGCGACCGCCGTTCCGGGACGAGAGTTGGCACTTACAAAATGAGCCGCATCAGCCTGAGATTTTGGAGATCTTGATGCGGGTATAGAGTTGCCGATGGCCGGTGCGACGGCGGTAGTTCTTACGGCGACGGAATTTCTGAACCGTGAGTTTTTCGCCCTGTTCGGGTCCCAGCACTTCGGCCTGCACGGTTGCACCATCGACAATCGGAGTTCCGACGCGGATATTGCCGTTGCCGGAGCAGACCAGCACTCGGTCAAACGTGATGGTTGAACCGGCCGATTCCTCGCGGAAATTGACGACGATTTCCTGTCCCTCTTCCACCCGATACTGGCGCCCGTCTTCGGCAATAATTGCGTACATCGTCCTACTCACTGTCTGGGGAATCCCGCGAAGGACTCAATCGTAATTCCTGTTCCACTCGGTTCGGACCCGCTGTCCGACTCACGGAACTCCATAAACTACTGGATTCCTGTGGGAACGTCGAGTCCTCCGGAGAGGAATTCCTTGGGCGTTTTTCGTCGATTCGGCGGGTCCTTCCTGGTCCGGGTTACCGTGGACCTGAGCCGACCGGCAAAATCCGAAGCAATGGCCATGTCGCGTCGACGCGTCGCTTGCCATAATGGTCCCAGCGATCCGATCGGAATGGGAACTCGGCAGAGAACCACGCATTTGGAGTGGCGACGGCATGGCGGACTACCCCAGGATTTTTCGAGTTTTACAGCAATTCGAGGCTCCGCGCGTCGATGATCCGGGACAGGAGACCGACCTGCAACTGCGCAAGCTCAAGCTTGAAGAACGCATCCGACCGGCCGAAACAGTCGCCATTTCCTGCGGCAGTCGCGGCATTGCCAACATCCAGCGGATCATCCGGGCGGTCGTCCAGCATTTGAAAGGAATCGGTGCGCAGCCGTTCATCGTGCCGGCGATGGGCAGCCATGGCGGGGGGACTGCGGAAGGGCAGCGGAAGGTAATCGAGTCGTATGGTGTGACCGAGGAATACTGCGGCTGTCCGATCCGTTCCAGCATGGAGACCGTGGTCGTCTGCCAGGCGGCCGAGGGGTTTCCGGTCCATTTTGACCATCATGCTTTTGGCGCCGACCACGTGGTCGTTTGTGGTCGGGTCAAACCGCATACGGGGTTCGTGGGGGAGATCGAAAGCGGCCTGATGAAGATGATGTTGATCGGCCTGGGTAAACATAACGGGGCGAAGATCTACCATCGCGCGATCCAGGATTTCAATTTCGGTCAGATTCTGCGCAGCGTCGCCCGGGAAGTGCTGGCCCGCTGCCGGATTGTCGCGGGAGTGGCGATTGTGGAAAACGGTTACGACGAAACGGCGCGGATCGAAGCGGTGGCACCCGAGCAGTTCGAGGAGCGCGAAAGAGCTCTGCTGTTGTTGGCGCGCCAGTGGCTGCCCAAACTGCCCTTCCCGCGCGCCGACATACTCTTCATCGACGAAATCGGAAAGAACATCAGTGGCACTGGTATGGATACCAACGTTATTGGCCGCAAATACAACGACCATGCGGCGCGCGAGGACGAGTTCCCCAAGATCAAACGGATCGCGGTGCGCGGTTTGACGCACGAGACCCATGGCAATGCCACCGGATTAGGAATCGCCGAATTCTGTCGCTTGGAAGTACTGCGCGCCATGGATCCTGTGGCGACGCGGATCAATTGCCTGACGGGCGGCCATCCCACGGCGGCAATGTTACCGCTGGACTATCCGAGTGACCGGGAGATTCTCGATGCCGCTTTGCCCACGATCGGACTGACCGATCCGCCGAATGCTCGACTGATGTGGATTCATAACACACTGGATGTTCGGGAAGTCGAGTGTTCCGCGGCGTATTGGCAGGAAGCGCAGGGGCGCTCCGACCTGCAGATACTCTGTCCGCCACGGGACCTTCCCTGGGATGATCGGGGCAACCTCCCCAAGGTGCATTCGCTGGCGATGGGCGGCCTTTCCGCGTCGCCGGCGCATTGAATTCGCAGTCCTTGCCTGCCGCGGCTTCCCGCGGTGATCGAGTCGGCGCCTGGTGTTACCGATGTTTCATCCCGAGTCCCAACAGCTTGTCGATGCCCTGGGTGTGAGCCTGACGCCGGCGCTGCGGACCTGGCTCGATGAACGCGTCTGGACGCGCGGCGGGGGCGCCGAATTCTCGCAAGCGCTGTCCACAGCGCAAATCGTTCGTCCCGAGGAGGGCACGCTGTGGGCCGGTTTCATGCTCCCGGATACCCTGCCGCTGGCGACGAATGACTATGGGGATTGGCTCTGCTCGCGATTCGATACATTGGGAAATGTCGCGGAAATCGTGCTCTGGTCACACGTGGGTGGAGATTGGCTGCCCTACGGTCGTGACTGGCCCGAAGCGTTGCTATTTGATGCGGCTGCGGAGGTGCTCTATTGGCGGCGCCACGAGTTTCAGGTTGACGAAGGCGGTTCCAACCCGCCTCACGCCTGGGCGGAATGGTCCGCCGACTGGTTGGCAAGAAACGGGAAGAACGTCGATCGATTCTGGCATCGGGACCAGCGTCGAGATAGCGACCCACTGCTCGCGCTGCAGCGCGACGGAATCGCCGTTGCCGCCACCGAACATGATCTGCTGTTGCGAGCGCTCGACGCCGAGTTACGGGCGGTCCTGGTACCGGCGACGGCAGGCAAACTGGCGATAGCATGGGAACCCGACGCGGTAAGCTGGCTGTTTGATACTCGACTGATCCCGGTTCCGATGCGCGACCGATTGGCGAAATTCTCGCGTGTCGCGGAGGACGAACTCTTTGCGCAGGATTGGCAGGCGGCGGAGCGGCACGCGCTGCGATTGCTTTCGTGGCGTCAGGACCTCGGTTGGGCGTACGATATCGCGGGCTGGGCCGCGGAACGGCGCGGTGACATACAGTTGGCGGTATCGCGGTATCTGGGTGGACTGCGACCGTCCGTTTTTTCCGACAATACGATCCGCTTTCGCACGCACTGGTTCGCCGACGGTTTCGGCAAGTTCTCCGCGGCGCGGCTGAATGAACTGCGCAAGGAGATTCCGACTCCGCACCGCGGCGATGCTTATCTTTCCATCTATCTGGCGAATGACAATGCAACACTACGAAATCGGATTCGAGACTATTGGTTGAACCTCGCCGACGCCGCGGCGGTCCAGGGAAACCACGCGCGGGCTTATGCGTGCTACTACAATGCGGGATGGGACATGGGCCTACAGGAGATGGACGATTTCCGCGGCATTTTCCGTGGCCTGATCACACACGCCGAATCCGCGGGCTGGTCGGCACTCGCCGCGATCGCCCGACTGCATCAGCAGGCGCTTCCCTGCTGATTTTGTTGGATACTTGCCGCCAGTCGCCTCGATCGGAAATCGCTATTTCATTTCGATGTCCGCACGGTTCGACAGCATGGCGATCTTGTCGTAGAGCTCCCGGGCAAGAATCGGCTTGGCGAGGTATTCGTCCATCCCCGCCTCGAGGCACCGCTCTCGATCCCCTTGCATCGCGTGGGCCGTCATCGCGATGATCGGCAAGTGGCGGTCCGTCCCCCGTTCCGCTTCGCGGATCCTGGCCACCACTTCGAAGCCATCGACTTCGGGCATCTGCACATCGAGCAGGAGCAGGTCGAACGCCGTCTGATCGAGCGCCTGCAAGGCCTCTCCGCCGTGGTTGGCCACCTGAACCGCGTGGCCTTGTTTTCGGAGAATTCCCAGCCCAAGACGCTGGTTGAACTGATTATCTTCCGCAAACAGGATGTTCAACGGACGCACGGCGGGAAGGAGCGGCGCAAGCGTTTCCGTGGCGGCGGGGCGCCGTTCATTTCCCAAGACCTGCAGGGTCGCATCGAGCAGTTCGGCGGGCTTGACAGGTTTCATCAGCTGGGCGGCAGCGCTTAACTCCCGCACTCGGGAAACATCGGCGGAATGTTCCCCCGAAGTCATGAGGACGATCCCTGCGCCGCGCTTCCTGGCCAGTTCCACCAGTTGACGCAGCTGCGGTCCTTCATTTGGTGGCGCAATCCGCGAGTCAACCAATACCAGCGCGATCGACGGGAACGCGTCCGACTCTTCGCGCAGCCGCGACAGGCACTCGCGCAGTGACTCGGTCGCGACCGGCGCCATCCGCCAGTCCCGGTAATAAGCGGCGAGGATTTCCCGCGACGTCAGGTTCCCATCGACGATCAATACGCCCACCCCTTCCAGCTCCGGCGGGCTCGATTCTCCGACGGGCGGATCGGCCGGCGATTGCAAACAGACGGTGAAGGAAAACGTCGAGCCATGACCGGGTTGGCTTTCGACCCAGATCCGCCCGGCCATCAACTGCACGAGCCGACGGGAGATCGACAGACCCAATCCGGTTCCGCCAAATCTGCGGGTCGTACTGGAATCGGCCTGTTCGAACGCCTCGAAAACGGTCCCCAACTTCTCGGCGGGAATTCCGATGCCGGTGTCGCTGACCGAGAAATGTAAATCCACTTCACCGTCGCGAATTGCGTCGACCAGAACACGCATCACGATTTCACCCTGTTGCGTGAACTTGATCGCGTTGCCGACCAGATTGATCACGACTTGGCGCAAACGATGGGAATCACCAATCAGTCGAACCGGAACGGTCGGATCGACGAAATACAGCAGTTGCAATCCCTTGCCGTGAGCGCGGAACGCGAGTGATTTCATCGCATCGCCGATCCGGTCGCGGACGTCGAATTCGATCAACTCCAGGTCCAGTTTTCCCGCCTCGACTTTCGAGAAATCGAGGATGTCATTAATCACGGTCAATAGCGAAGCGGTCGACTCCTGCACCATCGCGAGGTAATCGCGATGGGTCGCGGCGAGGGAAGTTTCCATAACGAGGTCGATCATGCCGATAATGGCATTCATCGGCGTGCGAATTTCGTGGCTCATGTTCGCCAGGAAGTTGCTTTTCGCGAGATTGGCCGCTTCCGCGGCCTCCTTGGCCTGACGCAATGCCGCCTCGGACTGCTTGCGGCGGGTAATGTCGCGGATAAAGGCGGCGTAGCCGCCGGAGCCCTGCAACGGGATCGGCTGAATCGCCAACTCGGCGATGAACGTATCCTGATTATGTCGCACCATGTCGAGTTCGATGCGCTGTCCGGTATTGCCACCGCTGGTTTCGTCCAGAACGAACCGCAGCAGCGATTCCCGGTACCGCTCGCGCGTTGCCACAGGCAGGAACAGATCGAACATCGGCTGGCCAATCAGGTCATCGCGCGGGTAACCGAACGTACGTTCGGCGGCGCGGTTCACCTCCACGATCCGACCCTGGATGTCCGCGAAAATGATGCAGTCCATCGCGGTTTCGAAAATGGCCCGCCGCCGCGCTTCGTTCTCGCGCAGCGCGATCGCCGCTTCCTCGCGATCGCTGACGTCCCAGAAGATCCCCTGGACGCCCGCGACGTTGCCGTCGGGATCGAGGATCGGCGACTTGTGGACCTCGACGTACATCTTGCCGCCGGTCGGTCGCGGATGGACTTCCACCGCCTGGAAGACCTCGCCGCGCGCCAAAATCCTGCGATCGTCGTCGCGATATTTGCGCGCCATCTCTTCCGGAAACAGGTCGAAGTCGGTCCGTCCCAGAACATCCGAGATCTGCCGGCCGAGCAGTTCGCAGAACGACCGGCTGACAAACGTGAATCGGCCGTCCAGGTCCTTGCGCAGCACATGGACCCCTAGATTCTCCACCAGCGAGACATACATCGCTTCGGAGGACTCCAGCGCCCGTTCGATCCGCTCCCGGCGTTCGACCTGCGCCTGCACCTCGTCCACCTTGCGATGCGATTCAACGCGCGCGATATCCAGCATCCGTTGCAGGCCGCGATGATCCCAGCCCAGCAGTGCCAGCGTCCAGATAGCGACCAGCACAAACAGTCGATTGTATTCCGGCTGCCAATCCTCCGTCGTGGAAACGGCCAATCCGGCCGAGACCAGATTCAGTATGGTGCAGATCAGGGCCGCGGCCAGCGTATGCGAGCGGCGAGGCAGCTTCAGGGAGGCGATCACTACCAGGATATAGCCGACTTCAGCGGCGACGTTTTCGGACCTCGTAAGCTCGTCGAGCGCGAACGCGAAGGCCGCGAGCAATATCACGAACGTCAGCGCTACTACCGAGGATTTCATCGTTGAACATCATAGCACGCAGCCGCGCCCGATGATTCAAGCGCGGCTGGAAATGCCGCCGGACCGATGTCAGGCCAGAATCTCCCGCTTGCGTTTCACGTAGTCCCAGACCACAAACCGTTCCAATTCGTTCCCCGCGGTAAAGAAAACCCGCCCCCGGGTTGTTTCGGCAATACGGTAGGCGAAACGGATATCCTCTTCGGACTGCGACCAGCTTGGAACCAGAAACATATTGATCGTGATTCCGTCCCGCTGGCATTGCAGCGCCTCGCGCATCGTCGCCTGCTCGGTGCGGATGTCCGGCGGATACAGCATATATAACGTCTGGTCCTCGAAATGTGCGGTCGGCAGGCCATCCGTAATCAGCAGCACCTGGCGATTGGGCGTATCCTGGGTCGCGAGCGACTGGCGGGCCATTCTCAACGCATGTTGCATGTTCGTGAAATGAGGCGGAATCTGGAACTCGCTGACCTCCGGGCGGCTCATGTCGACTTTCAGACGCACGATCGGTTCGTACAACGTCACTGGTTTCGGAATGCAATTGACGATCTCTCCGGGTGGACACGGCTTGGCGAAGCTGTACATTTCGAAAAATCGCAGGAAGTCGCCGGGATACTCGCGCCGGATCAATCCATCCAGCGCCAGCGCCATCCGTTTGACGTTCACATACTGGCCGTCGTAGCGCATCGAGCCGCTCATATCCATGATCACCACCGTGGCACATTTCGGGTTATTGCGCGTACGATGGACCACGATATCCTCGGGCGTCAATCGCAACCGCTCGCCCCCGTCGCGGCGCAGCAGCGCATTCAATAACGATTGCGGAAGATCGATATGCGCCAGCGAGTCGCCGAATTCGTACGGCTTCGTCGCCTGCAGTTCAACAGCCCCCTCGCCGGTAACGGGCCCGCTGTGACGGCCCGTCCGCGACTCCTGCAGTTCGCTGAAAATCCGTTCCAGTAGACGCCCTTGAAACAATCGATAGGCACGCGGCGTGAGCTGAATCCGACCATCGTCGCCCGTTTCCAGCCCTTGCTGTTCGGCCAGATCGCGGATCAGTTTCTGGAGGGTTTTCTGGAACTCGTTCAGTTGCTCCAGATCGCCAGGCTCCGTATATTCGGCCAACGCTTCCATATCGATCACGGCGATCTGCGCGGTCTCCTGAGCCTGTCGGAGTTGTTCAATCAAGCGGTCGATTTTCTCCAACTCCTCTTTCAGCGCCAGCGCCTCGAGGACGGTCAGCGCGGTATGACCGTGGAATTCGTACTTCGCGGCCATTTCCGAGATCAGGTATTTGTGCCCCATGATTTCCATCAGCGGCACCAGTTTCCGTGCTGCCGTCGCTCCTTCGCGATCACCTTCACGATCCAGCGCATACCAAAGGCGTTCCAGGTCCAGAATCTGCTCCTGACGCACCGCTCGCTCGAAAGGAGCCCGATACCGGTCCGGAATCTGGATGCCGGAAGCGGCCGCCCGGAAATGACGAACCGCCTTTTCCAGCACGGTCTCTGTTTCATAGGTGGCCAGAATCTTGCGTTTACGCTCCAGCAGGATCGCCAGTAAGGCGTCGAGACTGGGCCCCAGTCCGGCAATCTGGTCAGGACGCAAGCGGATCGCGCGGGCGAGTTCCTCTTCCGTCAGCCGGCGCCTGCCTCCATACATCAGCAGGTGCTCAAACGCCGACGACACCATATCGGGTGGCGGCTGCGTGGGACTGGGAAAATTCTGTGGATCGTATTTCTGATACGTATGAATGATGCCGCCGATCGGCCGCGGTTCCTTTTTCACAGCAGACTCCTGGTGCGGGTTGGGATGCCAGTATTGTACGGCAATCGCCCAGCCGATGTACCAACAAAAAAACCCGGCTTCCACGAGAAACCGGGCCGCCGTCCCGGGGAGCGCACAACAACCCGAAACGGTGTTTCGCACCATGTTTTTTCAAGAATCCGCCAACGGCGTCGGCGCGCTCCGGGAATGACAATACCTCTGCCGATTCGCGATCGTTGCGCGCGCCATTCAGCGCGGACATCGGCGCAGACCGTCGTCGGGCATTCCCGTGGAGATTCTGCTGATGCTTTCCCACCCAAGTCATCCCACGGCGTTTGGAAAAGGGGCCGTGACGACCTGGCATATACGAACACAATCTGGCAGGACACGGAACCGCGCCTGCCTTGGTTCAATCTACCGGCCATTTCCTAGGGAGCAAGCAAATCGCTCAAATGATGGCGCGCTCGAGCACGTTGACCTGTTTTCCCCGCAACTGATATACTCGGCTCGCGCCAGGCTGGATCCAACGAACCCAATATCCACGGAGGTCGCATCATGTCGCTCCCACACCGTACGCCGATCAACGATGACATCACGCAGTGCATTGGCCATACCCCCCTGGTGCGCCTGCGGCGCGTCACGGAGGGCTGCGTCGCCCAGGTAATCGCCAAGGTCGAAAACATGAATCCGCTGTGGAGCGTCAAGGACCGGATTGGGCGCGCGATGATCGAAGAGGCGGAAAAGGCGGGCAAGATCAAGAACGATACGGTGATTATTGAGCCGACGAGCGGCAACACGGGAATCGGATTGGCTTATGTCTGCGCCGCGCGCGGTTACCGGCTGATGGTGACGATGCCGGAGAGTTTTTCGGTCGAACGCCGAAGGCTGCTCAAGGCGCTGGGAGCCGAATTGGTCCTGACTCCCGCCGCCGAGGGAATGCCTGGAGCCGTGCGACGCGCTGAGGAGTTGGCCAAGTCCAACGCAAACTACTTCATGCCGCAACAATTCAAAAACCCGGCTAATCCGGAAGTGCACCGTCGAACAACCGCGGAAGAAATCTGGAAAGATACGGACGGCAAGGTCGATATCTTTGTCGGCGGAGTCGGCACGGGCGGCACGATCACGGGCGTCTCCGAGGTGATCAAGTCGCGCAAGCCTTCGTTTCGCAGCATCGCCGTCGAACCGGCGAATAGTCCGGTGATCACGCAACGCAAGACCGGTCAACCGCTTCAACCCGGTCGGCACACCATCCAGGGAATCGGCGCCGGCTTTATCCCCGATAACCTGAACGTCGATATCGTCGACGAAGTGGTGCAGGTTCGGGACGATGATGCCGCCGAAACCGCCCGACGCCTGGCGAAAACCGAAGGGCTCTTATGCGGCATCTCCAGCGGCGCCGCGGCATGGGCCGCCATCCAGGTCGCCCGGCGGCCAGAGAACGCCGGCAAACTGATCGTTGTCGTTCTGCCCGATATCGGCGAACGGTACCTGTCGACGACGCTGTTCCCCGAATAGTTCCACCCGCTATCGCGGCTGACCAATACAGATCAAGTACTCGCGCCGCCCGCCGGATTCCCCCTGCGCCGCTTCCTGATACGCGACGCGCGTGTAAATTCGTCCCGCACAAATCGTCGGCGTCGCGAAACACTCGCTCCCCAATTGATTCTCGGCGACTAGTTGAAACGAATCCGAAGTCGCCCGGAATAAAAAGGTGTGCCCCGCCTCGTTCGTCGCGTGAATCACGTCGCCAACCAGCACCGGCGATGAACTGAAGGTGCCGCCTAACCTCCCTTTCCAGACCTCTTTGCCGGTCGCACATTCCAGGCAGATTGCGACTCCCGCATCCATCACCGCGTAGAGATATCCATCCTTGACAAGCATCGACGGAACGTAGACGCGATTATTGTTCTCCCAGACCAGTTCCCCCGAACCGTCCGCCTTGATCGCCGAAACGTGGTTCTTGGGATAACCTCCGCTCGTGAACACCAGCCTGCCATCCGTCACGACCGATGTCACGCATTCGGTGGTCGCTCCGGCCGTCTCCCAGAGCAGTTGCCCGGTGAGCGGATCAAGGCTTGTGACCAGATCGCAGCCGGTCAGCAACAATTGCTTCTTGCCGGCAACCGATAACGGTATCGGCGACGTGTAATTCGGGAGTTTGGGGCGTGCACGACTCCAGATGATTTCCCCCGATCCTCGATCAAGTCCCGCCAGGAGTCCTCCCGCCTTGTTGTCCGCCGAGACCAGCACCAGTGGCCCGACGACCGCGGGCGACGATGCGAACCCCTGATGAACGACAAAGTCGCAGATCTTCGTCTGCCACAACAGCTTCCCCTGCCGGTCGATGGCCGAGGTATGCACCGCGCCCCGAAACAAAAAATTGACGAACACCCGCTCGCCATCGCAGGCGGGAGTCATCGATGCCATCGAACTCTTCTCGTTACCCTTGGTATCGATCTTGCCGGAATGAACCGGGGTATTCCAGATCGGTTTTCCCGACGCGCGATCGAGGCACAGCAAAGACAATTGATCGTGATCGACATCGGCAACCGCCAACAATACTTGCTCCCCGACAACGATCGCCGAACCGTGTCCGCGCCCCACCAGCGGCGTCTTCCAGATCAGGTTGGTGGCATCGTCCCAACGCAACGGCGGAGACGGATTCGCCACCGCAATCCCGTCGAATGACGGACCACGCCACCAGGGCCAATCCGTCGCTGCCAATTCGGCTGCGCGCGGTTTCGTTTGTGCGGAAACGATCCGCGCTTGCGGATCCAGCACTACCACTCCTGCCAGCATCAGCCAGATTACGTTCCGCACGCGCCCCATTGCTACCTCGACTTTGTCTGATGGTTGCGAAAAACTGACTCGTCTTTGAAATCGATTTCTTCGGCACACGAGCCGCAAGATGCCGCGTCCAGAGTCTTGAGTTTACCCAGTCTAACGCATGACGCGAGATGAT
The DNA here is from genome assembly GCA_016872775.1 of Planctomycetota bacterium. Lineage (GTDB taxonomy): Bacteria > Planctomycetota > Planctomycetia > Pirellulales > Pirellulaceae > VGZA01. The sequence goes on from VGZA01000008.1 coordinate 107,798, forward strand.
CGGCGCTGAATCTTCCGCGCGCGGCAACAAATCTTGCCGGTCGAACGCCCGTATGGGATTATGGAAATCTCAAGTGATTCTACTGCGGACACGGGGACTCGATATGGTTGCAGGTCCAAACGATACCGGCGGACGAAAACGTACTTCGCTCCGTCCGCGGCGAGAGTTCCTGCGGTTGGGACTGGGCGGGTTCACCTCCTTGGCCGCCGCCGATTTATCGCGGCTTCGCGCGGGAACGACTGCGCGCGGGGGCAGCACCGCGCAGGCGACGGCGATAATTCTGGTCTGGCTGCGGGGCGGCGCCAGTCATCTGGAAACTTTTGATCCGAAACCGGAGGCACCAGCCGAATTTCGCGGACCGTTCGACGCGATTGAAACGAATGTCCCAGGGATCTTTGTCGGCGAACTACTGCCTCGTTTGTCCCGCATTGCGGACAAATATGCACTGGTCCGATCGCTGGCGCATACCGGTGGCGGGCACCCGGCCGGTTCGCTGCAGGTGCTTTCCGGTGATCCGGACGCCCAGGACAAACTGGTACCTCACTACCCGGATTGGATGACGGTTGCACACTATCTTCGTGCGGATCCCCGTCGAACCATCCCGAATTATGTGGCAGTGAACCCGGTCGATCGTTACGACAATTTCACGATCGCGGGCCCGTCGTATCTTGGCCCGACGTATGAACCGTTCAAGGTTTTTGGCGATCCGAGTTCGCCGACGTTTGAGGTTCCCAATATTGGCTTGAAGGACGAAGCACTACGGAATCGGCTCTCGGCGCGCGTCGACCTGCGGCGTTCCCTCGACAAGACACGCCGGGAGATTGACCGCTCTGGATGGATGGATGCCGCTGACCGATTTGAAGCTCAGGCGATGAATCTGCTTACCAGCGCGGCCGGAGCGGAGGCATTCGACCTGTCGCGCGAGCCAGATGCGGTCCGACAGCGCTACGGATTGCATTCCTGGGGCCAGCAATGCCTGATGGCTCGACGGTTGGTGGAAGCGGGCGTCGAGATCGTTACCACGGAGTTTGATGGCCCGCTCTGCGGTCGCGTGCAGAACTGGGACGACCATGCGGTCAATCATCACGTCTTTGATGCGAATCGATTTCGAGCCCCGTTTTTTGATCAAGCAATATCGGCATTGATCGACGATATTCATGAGCGGGGGTTGGCGGATCGAGTGATGGTCGTGGTGACCGGCGAATTCGGCCGCACGCCGCGCATCTCGTATGTGGCGAGCAGCGGCGGAGGTGTGGCATCCGGGGAAGCCGGAACCGTGCAGCCAGGTCGCGACCACTGGCCACGTGCAGGGTCGATGTTGTTCGCCGGCGGGGGCATTCGAGCGGCGCAAGTGGTCGGAGCGACCGACCCTCGGGGCGAAGACGTGATCGAACGCCGTGTGGGTCCCGAGGATTTTCTGGCGACGCTCTATCGGCATCTGCGAATCGATTTTCAGACGGCTGCGATTCCCGACCTCGCCGGCCGCCCGACACCGATTATTCGCAGCGGACGGCCAATCGTCGAACTCTTCGGTTGAACCGACACTTGATACCTGCCGCAGACCGGTCGGCAGCCGAATCGTGCCTGTGGCTTCCAGCCGCAGCCTACGGCCGAACCGTAGTGCGGCCAATCGAGTAATACGTGAATCCCGCATCGCGCATTGCGGCCGGTTCATATAGATTCCGGCCGTCGAAAACCAGCGGCCGGCGCATGCAGGCTTTCAGTTCCGCGAAGTCGGGGTTGCGGAAGTCGCCCCATTCCGTGTTGATCGCCAGAGCATCCGCGTCCTGGGCGGCTGACAACGGCTTCGCGGCGTAACTCAGTCGATCGCCATACTCGCGCCGCACATTCTCCATCGCCTCGGGATCGAACACCTGCACGCGGGCGCCCAGCGCCAACAGCCGATCGATCAGCACCAGGGCCGGCGCCTCACGGATATCATCCGTTCGCGGCTTGAAAGCGAGCCCCCAGACGCCGATGGTCTTGCCCGCAAGATCGCCGTGGAAATGCTCTTCGATTTTCCGGATCAGTACTTTCTTCTGTTCGTTGTTCACCGAATCGACCGCCTCCAGGATGCGCGGCATCAGCTGGTGTTCCCGGGCCATCGTCGCCAAGGCTCGCACATCTTTGGGAAAGCAGCTGCCGCCATATCCCACGCCGGGAAAGAGAAACGCGAATCCGATCCTTCGATCGTGGCCGATCCCGCGTCGAACGTCGTTGATGTCGCCGTGCAGGCCCTCGCAAAGGTTGGCCATCTCGTTGATAAAGCTGATCTTCGTCGACAGCAGCGCATTAGCGACGTATTTCGTCAGCTCCGCACTCTCCGGTGACATGACCAAAAACGGCTTGTCCGTGCGCAAAAACGGAGCATAGAGTTCCTGTAACACCTCCGCCACTTCTTCCCGACGGACACCCACCACGACCCGGTCGGGAAACATGAAGTCATTGATCGCCGCCCCCTCCTTGAGAAACTCGGGGTTGCTTGCCACGTCGGCATCACGGCCCGTCGCCTTCCGGATCCGCTCAAAGATCCCTCGATTCGTACCTACAGGCACAGTGCTCTTCACGACGATGATCGACTGGGGATTCAGGTGCGGAATCACTGCGTCCACAACCGCCCAGAGCGCACTCAGATCGGCGGCGCCCGATTCCGACGATGGAGTCCCGACGGCAATATAGACGATGCGCGCTGACCGCACCGCGCCGGGCAGATCGGTCGTGAACTTGAGTCGACCGGCCGCGGCGTTGCGCAACACTAATTCCGACAATCCCGGCTCGTAAATCGGTACCACCCCTCGCAGCAGGCCCTCGATTTTCGCCTGATTATTATCCACGCAAGTGACATCGTTGCCCGTATCGGCAAAACAGGTGCCGGTGACGAGTCCAACGTAACCAGTTCCGATCATTGCAATTTTCATGCTGTTGGCATCCGAGAGCTAGGGACTTGCCGCGCCGTTCTGTTGCTGCTGCTTTGTCACATCCAACAGGTGAACAAATCGGCTGCAAACCGATTGGACCTCCGCGCCGGGATATCTATAACGTAACTTGTTTTGCAAGGAACGCCAGGGAAGAACGACCGCCGGTGCCTTCCGGCGGCGCAACGACCCGGTCCACGGGCATCAAAACCGTTAATCCAGGAACCATCGCGTGAACGCCCCACATCTCATTCGCTTGCATCAAGTCTGGACCCACACCGTGAGGATCGTCCAAGACGAGGGTGGCGGTGCGGCAACGGCCGACAACGATGCCGTTCCGCAGGGGGAGCGAAAATCGGTCCTCTGTCGGACGTTCAATGCCCCGAGTGGAATCACGGACCAAGACCGTATCGAATTACTGGTCAGACTACGACAGCATGCCGGACAGATTCGACTGAACGACACTGAACTGGGTCCGGTCGGCAGCGAGCCGCGATCGATCGTGATCGGTTCGCTGCTGCGCCCCCATAATCGCATCGAACTGGTCGTGTCCGACCCGGCCACCTGGATCGACCTTGAACCATCATCCAAAGACGGCAAGCACCGCTTTCCCGGCGAGATCGCATTGCGAATCGCTCCAGCGGAAAGCGGGCCGTGCGTCGCGCCATGCGACGACGGAGGATGAATGGAACGGCAGCCAGAACCCAATCGTCCTCGGATATCCAATCGCACGTGGACACATGCCCCCGATGTCAGGTTTGACTTGCGGGGATCGACGAATATTTCGCCAGGCGCGGTGGAATTTTCGCCTGGCGAATCGCGGGAGAAGTTCCCAGGCAAATTGTCGGCGAGCCACTTACCCAATGCGGCACACCGAACTTTGCCGCAGGTTCTAAAGCTTGGCATGAAACCTGCACTCCCGCAGCCGAACCGGAGGACAAGCCAGAGTATGCAGCAGCCGGACCGCTGCCCGCAAAACAGAAACCCGCAAGACAACAACCGTGTCGAAAATCGTATCAACAATCGTGTCGAATCGTCGGCGGGAGACCCATGACATCCCGTCAGGAAATTCCGTCATGAAAAAGCAGACCCGAGCAAGGCAGTTCGACCGCGGTTTCACGCTGGTGGAATTGTTGGTTGTGATCGGCATCCTGGGAATTCTGGTTTCGCTGCTGCTGCCGGCGGTCCAGGCAGCACGCGAATCGGCCCGTAGAACGGCCTGCGTCAACAATCTCAAGCAACTCGCGCTGGCAATGCAGTTGCATGAAACGGCACAAGGGATCCTCCCGTATTCCAAGCGTGATTCGCTGCCCCAGCGCAGTTGGGCGCCTGATTTGCTGCCATATCTCGAACAGTCCAACATGATCGCGCCTGCGAACTTCAATCTCACGCAGAACTGGTGGCGAAGCACGTCGAGCGGTTCACCGTCGTTCCCCATCCCGAACTCGGCGACATCCCAGAAACACTTGAGTGTCTTCATTTGTCCATCGACACCTAATCCGTTCCGGTTGCAGAATAAGGCCGAGACACCGCCGGAGCAGAACAAAGTCGGAGCCTGCGGCGACTATTTTGTGACCGAGGGAGTCAATATCGCGATCAACAACGAATTACCTGTCGGCGAGCAGTATCCGGCGACGGCCGATCTGACCGGCGCCCTGCGTAAGTTTCCCGAAGTGAACCGACTGGCGCACATTCTCGATGGCACCTCGAATACGATCCTGTTGGGAGAGTGCGCTGGCAGGGAAGATGTCTGGCGAGGCCGCAAGATGAAGCCAGCCCTGGCCGACAAGTCGCACGCCAACTGTGCGCGGGCTCGTGGTGGTGCCTGGGCAACCAACGATAATCCCTATGAGATAGGGACACGCGTGGAATGGTGTGGGAACGGCACAATTCCCGGTCCGATGCGCATCAACAATTCGAATGAGTATGGGCACCTGTTTTACAGCTTTCATCCCCTGGGCGCGAATTTCGGCTTTGCCGACGGTTCGGTTCGCTTCATCGCCGAGTCGGCGCGACTTCGCCTGTTGACCGACCTCGTCACCAAGATGGGCTCCGAATCATCGCTCGAGGAGTTCTAGATTCGTGTCGGTTCGGAGCAGTCGAGCACGCCTTCTCCTTGGCGCTTCAATTCCTCTCAACGCTGCGGTCAGTTGCGTAATCTTGGCCGGCTTGACTGGATGTGGGGCCGGGGAACCGAAAATTCATCCCGTCACGGGCAAGGTCCTGCTCAATGGACAACCCCTGGCCGACGCCTCCGTCGTCTTCCATCCCGTCGACGCGCAATCCAGACCGGAACTGCGTCGTTTGACCGCCCGCACCGATGCCGGCGGAGCATTTCGACTGACGACGCGCGACCCGGGAGATGGCGCGCCCGCAGGCGAATATGGAGTCACGGTCGAATTTCGTGAACTGGTTCAGGAAGGGGACGAATTCGTTCGCAGCGGCGCCAATCTGCTCCCCGACCGTTACGCGCATCCCGCCACCTCTGGACTCCACTGCCGAATTGAAGCGGGTTCGAATCAACTCCTGCCGTTTCAACTGGAAAGTCCCTGACGGTCATTTCGAAGGTCATTTCGAAGACACCCAAACTTTTTACAACTCGCGAATACAACTCGCAGACACTCGAACTTTTTTGGAAAATTCTTTTCATTGCGTGTCGGTTTTGGCTGCCCACGTACGTTGAATATATGAGGACGGAGGTGTCAAAGATCGCCGAGTCCAGTCGCGATCACGGAGCGGTCGTTGCCGCGAACCGGGGTACGCCCGTCCTGTCGGTACTGCTTCAAGGAGCCATCGATGCCCGGGCACGCGCGGAAGGATATCGTTCGGGAAGGTGTAGTCGGCATCTACCACACCTGGTCGCGTTGCGTGCAGAAGGCGTTCTTGAGCGGATTCGACCCGCGGACTCAGACCGACTTCAGTTATCGCCGCGAGTGGATCAGTTTGCTGCTGAAATACCTGGCCAGCGTCTTCGCAGTCGACGTGGGAAATTACAGTGTGCTCTCGAATCATCAGCACCTGATCGCCCGCACGCGGCCCGACATTTCCGCCAAGTGGAGCGACGAGGAAGTCGCCTGGCGCTGGAAGCTGGCCTGGCCCAACTGGCGCGATGGCAAGTGGACCCGCACGCCGACCGATCAGGAACTTCAAGAGTTACTGGCCGACCAGGCAAAAATCCCCAAGCTGCGTGAAAACCTGGCCAGTTTGTCCTGGTTCATGGCGCGGTGGAAGGAACCGATCGCGCGGATGGCGAACGCAGAAATGGAGTGCCGTGGGCATTTTTACGAACAGCGCTTCGGCAGCCGGGAGGTGCTGGACGACGCCGGCAATCTCTGCACCAACATCTACGTCGACTTGAACCAGATCAAGGCGGGGATGGCCGGCTCACTCGAGGCATGTGACAATTCGGCGATCCGGGATCGACTGAGAGCCTGGCGGCAGGAGCAGGTCAAGGAGGCGGTCGAGGCATTCCAAACGGACGGAACACACGGATTTTCGTTGGAATCAGGCGACGCCGAACAGCTTATTGCGGATTGTTACCTGGCTCCGATCGGTGACGTGGGGCCGACGATGCCGCAACCGGCGACGATCCGTTTGCGCTCGACCGATATACCATCCGCCACGGCGGAACTCGCATCCCCGCCACAGCCGAGTACCGCGGAGTCACAGGATACCCAAACCGCACAATGCGATGATTCCGAACCGCTCCGGGAAAACTCCCAGGGCGCCACGGTTCAAGTCGTTGGCAACGCCATCGATTCCTCGACAAACTCCTCACCCGCTTCTGAGGCATCGGCTGCAACCATTCCCACGGATGCTGTCCTGTCCGTTTCCACTGCAACTACGACGACATCTCCCGATCTGGCAACGGTTGCAGCTTCTGACTCCACCGAATCAGCAGAACCGCCCTCTGCCACGGCAACCGCTGCCACGGCTCGTCGCTCGTTGCGGCGAGGCCGTCCACCGAGCCCAAAGCCAACGCCCACATTCAAAATGCATGAACGGCTGCAGTTTGGGCGACGGAGTCGACCATCGGATTCGGTCTATCTGGCAATTCCCCGGCAGCAATATCTGGCGGTCGTACTTTGGACCGCTGAACAGTTTCTCGCCAAACGGTCCGACGCCCCGTCGTCGAAACCACCAGCGCCGCCTCCGGAGACGGTTTCTGAGTTTCTCATGAAAACGGGGATTGCGCCAAAGCAATGGTGCCTGGTCATCGACAAACTTGAACGCTTGTTTCACCGGGCCATTGGGCACCCCGATAAGATGGCCGAGCCCATGCGACGAAACAACCGACGTTGGATTCAAGGCATCCGAGCCAGCAGGGAGGTCTTCACCTGACGGTCGGAGTTGGGTCGAAGGTCCACGGCGGCTGCGAATCACCGTAACTGGCTCGACGGAAGCTCATTCAATCGGCAGCGCGCATGGTCTGCTTCACAAACATCGCGTCCCAGTAATGCCGGCCAAGGTTACTCTCGCCCCTTCGAAGCTCCGCCGCAGCCGAACCGCTGACGGCCTCTCCACTGCGTTGCCATGCTCGCTGAGGTTCGCCTCCGTGAGTTAGCTGGTCAAGTGTTGTACGTTACCGTTCGTCCTGCGATTGCAGTTCCGTCACGCGGACCAATGTGTCGGTCGTTCATCAGTCGTGCGTGACAGTCTCGATCGGTCCTTCTGTTGCGACAGTTCCGTGAGTCGATCGAGCGACTCGATACGACGGGTAAAGCTGCCACGGCAGATTGTTCAAAAATGTTTGGGTGTCTGGAATTGGAAGACGATCACGAAAGTTGGGTGTCTGGAATCAATGGAATCAAATCAGACGTCTCCGCTTGCGGCGATGCGTTTCGCCAGTTCAGAGCGGTCTTTGCGCGGCTGGGGTGACGCAATCTGGCGCCCCCGATTCCAGGAAATCGAACGCCGCTTGCAGTTCCAATTGCTCCAAGTCTGTCGTCGAGAGCTCCAAGTCTGTCGTCGAGAGCAGCAGGCACCTAGCGAGCCAGGCGACGATTTTCGAACCGCTCGCGGAACTCCTCAACGACCTCCCGAAGCGGCGCATCGAGCATCGCGAGGGCTCGTTCCTGAATCGAATCCGGTACACCTCCATAAAATGTCTCGGCGATGCCACCCGCAATGCAAGCCATCGTATCGGCGTCGCCACCCAACGAGATCGCATTTCGGACGGCGTCCTCGTAGTCTTCCGATTCCAGGAACGCGATGCTCGATTGCGGCACCGAGCCTTGGCAGGAAACATCGAAGCCGTAGTCGGCGCGAATCGACTCCATTTGGTCCGTCAATCGGTAACCGAACCGTCGCTCAAGATCGTCTCGCATATCCTGTTTTTGATAACCCATGCGTGCCAGGAGTATGGCGACGGCAGTCGCCTGCGCCCCGCGAATGAAACTCTCGCCAAAACCGGCTTGCGGGTACGCGTGAAAGTACTCATGAAAGGCTTCGACGTATTCCATACCTCGCAGCAGGCACGACGCAACCGCTACCGTCAACACCGGATCGTCCGTGAATCGCGAATATTCATCAAACAAAGGAAATTCCTTCGTCTTCGTTTCCTGCCCTTCGTGTACGGAACCAACGATGTCTCCCGCGATGGCACCGATCATTGGATTTCTCCGTTCTCTTTCAACGTCGCTGAACTCTGACCGAGAAGAACGAGGCCGGGTCAATTTGCCGTTCCGCAGCAAAGGTCCGCAACGCTGTTTTCTGGCATCGGTTCCACGGCACTGCTATACTGAAACGGCCTTGTCGCCAGCCAAAATCGGTTTACTCGTGGATCAAAGACTGTTCATTGGATCGGGGCCGCGTGATGTCCGAGTTGCCTCCAAAGTCCGAATCGGAACCAGTGCGGGATCGGCCACGGCGGATTCGCTCACTGATGGAGATGGCGGCTCCGATCTTGGCGGCGGAACGCGGGTTGACGGCGGCCGGTCGATTGAAGCTGACGATGTTGGCTCGCCAGATCGGCCTTGACGATGACGACGTGGAGTTCGCGCTGCTGGCGCTGATGGCAAGCACCCGTCGTGATCCAGCAATTCCGTCGGCACCACACCCACCACCGCCACCACACTCACCACACTCACCACCACCGACCTCGTCGGCTCTGCCGCGCGACGCCCTGCCTACAGCACCAGCCACGAGTTACGACGGCGTCGAACGCGCGTTGCCCGGGATCCGCGACCGGCAGGTACGGCGCTTCCGTCGCT
>VGZA01000009.1 GCA_016872775.1 Planctomycetota bacterium
CGGCCAAGGCGGAAGAGACGATCGAGCATCTCAACGGCATCGAACCGGTGGACGCCGAGTTGGGTTTGCGGCTCTTCGATTGGAGCCAAAACGTCGCGGATTTGTGGCTCGGTTCAAACATTACCCAAAAACGCGAAATCCTCGATCTGGTTTGTTTGAACCGCGCTTTGAGCGACGTAACTCTAGTCACCACGAAGAGAAAGCCGTTCGACGGACTCGCCGAACGGCTCAAAAACGAGAATAGTCGGGGCGACAAGATTTGAACCGTTCGCCACTTGGACTGGAATGTCCGCCGGGTTGAATCCTCGAGGAGTTCGCCGGGGGTTGTGATTTGCGGTGTGGCGGGTCAGAATCGAGCGAGTTCGGGTTCAGCCGCCGTGGGCGTCGATTCACTGGGTTGTTTCAGGCGCGAGGAAATTACCGATGCAAACCGCGTTGTTTCGTTGTGGGCATCCTCATCGGCCGCGCTGGCCACGCTGTGGGGCGATGCTCGTTCTGGCGCTGTTTCTGGGGCAGATTCGCCTGGCCGGCGAAGAATCACCGGGCGATGCGCCACGCTGGTACCGCGGCAATCTGCACACACACTCGCTCTGGAGCGACGGCGATGATTTTCCCGAGATGATCTGCGACTGGTACGCGCGCAACGGGTACCAGTTCCTGGCGTTGTCGGACCATAACATCCTCAGTACGGGCTCAAAGTGGGTGAACGAAGCGACCTTGATCAAGCGGGGCGCGGAGGGAGCAATCGAGCGATGCCGACAGCGGTTCGGCCCGGACTGGATCGAGACGCGGGAGGTCGACGGGAAGCTCGAAGTGCGATTGAAAACGCTGCGCGAATTCCGCGGACTAGTGGAGCGGCCCGGCCAGTTTATCCTGCTTCAGGGCGAGGAAGTCACCGATAGTTTTGAGAACCTGCCGATCCATATCAATGCCACCCACATCGACGATCTGATTCGGCCGCGGGGCGGCAAGAGCGTCCGCGAGGTCATGAGCAACAATTTGCGGGCGATCGCCGAGCACGGCGCGACACTTGGCCGTCCGGTACTCGGGCACCTGAATCATCCGAACTTCGGATACGCAGTGACCGCCGAAGACATGGCGGCGGTGGTGGAAGAGCGGTTCTTCGAGATTTACAACGGACATCCCAGCGTCAATCAGCTGGGCGATTCGCGCCACGCTTCGATGGACCGCGTTTGGGACATCGCCAACACCTTGCGGATCGCAGGCGCGAATCTCCCTCCGCTCTACGGCCTGGCAACCGACGACAGCCACAACTACTTCGCGGAGCGAGGCGCGATTACCGGACGCGGCTGGATTATGGTCCGCGCTCCGCAATTAACCGGGACACGGTTGATTGAGGCAATCCATGCCGGCGATTTCTATGCCTCCAGTGGTGTGGAATTGGAAGAACTGACGGTCGATGAGTCGGCGGGGCGGCTGTCGATCAAAATTCGCCCGCGGGAAGGAGCGACATTTGTGACGGAGTTCATCGGAACGCGGCGCGGGGTCAATCTGGCCAGCCAGCCGCTCGTGGATGATGCCGGCAAAGAATTGGCTGTCACACGGCAATACTCCCGGGAGATCGGACAAGTACTGGCGCGGGTCGAGGGACTGGAGGCGAGCTACGGATTGTCAGGTGACGAGCTGTATGTACGGGCATTGATCACCAGCAGCCAGCCGCCAGATCGCCCTGTCTACGAGGGCCAAAAGCGGCAAGCCTGGACGCAGCCGACCGGCTGGAAGAAATGGCTCGCGGCTTCGGCAAATCAGCGCTCCGGCAAATCGCTGGAACCGCGCTAACCCGTTCGGGAACCTTGGGCTTCGAGCAGGCTACGGGACGGCTCGGGACTATACCCGTGGCACACGGTGGAATACACCATGTCCGGTTTGATCGGCAGTACCCTCAGCGGCGGCCGCATGTGTGCCACGGGTGAGGGTAGTCTGGGTGCTCCCGAGCGCGGAACATTTCACTTAGTCCCGATCTGGTGCATGTCTGCGTCGACGCACAGGCCGTCGCGGGAACGGTTTCCGCCTGGACCGGTATCCCATTCAAACGGATGGTCGCTGACCAGGTTCGCACGATTCTGAAGCTCAAAGACCATATGGAAGAGGCGATCATTGGCCAGACACACGCGCTGAAAGCGATCGCGCAGCGGATACGAACTTCGCGCGCCAATCTCGCCGACCGGTGTACGGAGGTCGACACCGGCGCACGCAATGTGGATCATATTCTCAACGGGAGCCTGCTCCCCGAACTGTCCGCGGAGTTCCTTTCCCGAATCGCCGATGGAAAACCGATCAGTTTTATTCGGATTGCGGTCGCCGCCGATGGGAAATTTGCCTACGAAATCCGCTGAATTGCCCCTAAAATGCCCCGAAAGGACCCAAACTCCAGATTTTTTTGGAAAAGACGCTACTGCTGGCGTTACTTCGCGAAAACTTTACTGTCGGACGCATCCGACCGTCAACAGCATCGGAAGAAATCAACCCTGGTGTCGATCAAACAACGGTCGGAATAGTACCTTTTTCAGGTCAGGAGAAAGCAATGGCTGCTTACATCAAGTTTGATGGGGTCGATGGGGAAGCTCAGGACAAGGATCACAAGGCTTGGAATGATTTATTGAGTTTCGGTCAGGTGATTCACAAAATCGGTGGTGGCGCGACAAGTACTGCTCGCCGTCGTGGTGACACTCAATTTGAGGACATCCAGATCTCGAAGTTGCTCGACAAGTCCAGTCCCAAGCTCGCCGAGGCGTTGGCCAAAGGCAGGGTGTTTCCCAAGGTCGAAATTCCTACGACCGCCAGCTACACCGATTCCGGGCGAGTTACCTATTACGCTTACGAGCTGAAAGACGTGATGGTCAGTTCGTACTCGGTCAGCGGCGGCAGCGAGGATAAACCGACCGAATCGATGTCGTTGAACTTCGAAGAGATTAAAGTCACCTATACACGGAATGCGACAACAAGAGCAAGAAGAAGGGCAACGTCGAATACGAATGGAAAGTCGCCGAAGACAAATAGTTCGGGACCAGCCGCGATGACGAACCGTCAAGGGAAGGGTCGAGAAATCGAGTCCTACCCTTTTTCTGTTTTGAGGCGCCCCATTATTTCCGACTGGCGCTGCGTTTCCTTTTTCTTCGCACGAGGTGGTACCACCATGGAGACACCGCCACCGCGCGCTGCATCGACGTTACGGATATTGCTGCTGTTGCTCGTCGGCTTCAGTCTGCTGCACAAGGGATGCGCCGCCGCCGCCGCCAGCGATCGGGAACTGGTAATCACCGACTGTTCGATGTTCGATCCGGAATCGAATCGCATGCTGTCGCGGCGAACGATCCTGATCCGTGGCGAACGGATCGTGTCGGTGTGCGAAGCCGGTCAGGCGATCGATATTCCAGCGACAGCGATGCGGATCGATGGCCGAACCAGGTTCGTGATTCCTGGCTTGATCGATGCCCATGTGCACCTGGTCCACATCAGTGATTTTGCCAACCTGACCGGCGACGAGCTGCTGCCGCTGTTTCTGGCGGCCGGCGTGACCTCCGTTCGCAGCACGGGTGACGAGATTGTCGCGGCGACCCTGGTGGCGCGGGTCGCCGAACGGCAACCCGCGATCAGCCCGCGGGTATTTACCTGCAGCCCCCTCCTGGATGCCGATCCGCCGATCCATCGCGACATTGGCAAAGGGCTGACCGATCCATCCCAGGTCCCGCCGTTGCTCGACGACCTCAGCCGCTGGCAGGTATCGACACTGAAAATTTATGCCGGTACCAGTCGCCCGATCGGCAAGTCGATCATTGAGGAGGGGCACCGCCGAGGAATGCTGGTAACCGCCCACCTCGGCGCCTATTCCGCTCAAGACGCAGTCGCCGACGGCATCGACTGCCTGGAACATATCTGGTCGGTTTTCAACTACGTGATTCCGCCCGAGGTGGCGCGGGAGCCGGGGATTCGCGGTCGCGTCGATCTGGAGAATCCGCTCTGTCGTTCGCTGGTCGAGGAACTGGCCCGCCGCAAAGTATTTGTCGATCCGACGCTGGCCGTATTCCGCAACATGATCCTGCTGCCGGACGTACCTTCCGTTCGGGAACATCCGGACAACCAATTGGCGCCGCGCCGCCTGCGCGAATTCTGGCCGATCTATCTGACTCGCACCGGTTGTCCGCAAGGCGGACCGCTGGAAGATCGGCGCCGCGAGTTCGGCAAGTTCCAGGAACTGGTCGGGCGAATGTCGCGCGCCGGCGTGCTGCTGCTGGCAGGCACCGACACGCCCGAACCGCAATGCACGCCAGGTTTCTCGCTGCACCAGGAACTGGAAATGCTGGTGGAATCGGGTTTGAGTCCGGCGGAAGCCATTCGCGCGGCGACACTGCACAACGCCATGGCACTGCGCCAACAGGACCACCTGGGGTCGATCGCACCCGGGAAACTCGCCGATCTGGTGTTGCTCGACGCCGATCCCTTGGCCGATATCCGCAACACACGCCGGATCGAACTGGTGATCCGCGGCGGCATACCGGCTCGCCCAGCCGAACTGCTGAAACAAGTACCGGCCAACTAAGAAGGGTGAAGGGTGAAAGAAGAGCGGGACGCCCCGAAGGGGGCCGATGGCTACTCCCTCACCCGTGGCACCCTGGGCATCACCGCCCCAGTAACCCGTTCCCCCGTTCCCCTCATTCCGCACGATCGGTTCCGAGTGGCCGGGTGAATCCTCTGCGCAGCTGCTGGTTCATGTAGAGTTCGCGCAGTCTTCGGCGGAATTGATTGGTACGTGGATTGCCGAGCTTTTCCTGTTCATCCTTGGGAAGTTCGGAATAGAATCGAGCTTCGTCGTCGGTAATCTGATCGGGCATCTTTGCTGTTTGCTGGAAAATCCATCGCATCAGTCGTGCCAGTCGATCGCCGTCGTTCGGATCGCGGCGCAGTTCGCGAGCCCCGCTGGGTGTCAGTTCTTCGAACAACCGTTCATAGTCGGCGGTATCGGGAACGATCTTGGTGCTGGCCTGGCGCAGGTGGATGAAGTAGAGCAGGAAATTACGATTGGCGTCCTTGGCCTGTTCGATTCGAGCCCGCCACGTTTCGGGAATCCGCGAGGGGGATTCGAGCAACGGTTCGGTGATGGTGGCGGCGTGCGCGGTAATGAACTCGTCCAGCCATCGTATCGCGGTCAATACATCTTCGGGTTTATGCCGCGACTCCTGCTGCTTCACGATTTCCTTGACTTTTTCCAAGCGCTGCTGGGGAGGCAGTTGTTTGACTTCCTGCTGTTGGTCTTGGGGCAACGATCCCAGCCAGTTGCAGTAATCGCGCAGGACGCGATCGAGCTGCTCGGCCTTGGCATTGAGCTGGATCGTTTCGTGCATGGCGCGAATACGTTCCTGGGTGGGCGGCGAAAGTGCGTAGAACGTCTGTTTCTGTTCCAGCAGGCGAGCGGTCTGGCTGGGACTGAGCGCTTCCAGCTGCTGACGGCGCTCCCCCAATGTACCGCGATCTCCCGGCAGCATTCCGACTGTGACCGCCCAAGCGACGATCCATAGGTTACTGTTCATCGGGCGCGTCCTCATGAAACAGGTTTTCCCGTGCCAGCAGTTTCAAGAACTCCACGGCTTCGGTCGGTTCCTGGTTGGGGCTGTCGAGCATCTGGTAGAGCGTGACGCGCTCGATGATCGGCAGATCGTTCAGCAGCTGGCGATCGGGCGCGGTGACGATCAATCGCACCAGCTCAAAGCTGCCGACGGTGGCCGCCACGGTGGTGACGACTCCGGCGATCCAGAGTCGCATCGATCTCCTGCGCGATCGCGCCGCGACGGAATCGACATCCTGTTCGGCCTTGATCGCGACGAGTTCCATCGTAGTCTTGGCGAACGACTGCCCGGCATGCACGCGTGGCAGCGCATCCATCAGGTCCCAGGCGCGCTGCAGTTGTTGCAGGCGTTGCCGGTAATCGACATCGCGAGCCAGACGCCGTTCGATGCTCTGGGAGGTCTCGTAATCGAGTTCTCCATCGAGGTATGCGACCAGGTTTTCCTCGTCCGCCGAGTCGAAACCAGGCGGGGTAGCGCGTTCGTTGGGTGGTTCGCGGGTTGGTTTTGAAGGGATCGTCATGATGCCGATCCTCCCTGCGGATGCTGGCCTTCCTGCATGTACGGTTCGAGGATCACGCGAAGGCTCTCGCGGGCTCGCCACAGCAGCGACTTGATCGCTTGAACCGACATCCCCATCGATTGGGCGATATCCACGTAGCTCATTTCCTCGAACCGCGACAGCAGCAGGGCGGTTCGTTGCTGGTCCGTGAGTGCGTCCATCGCGGCCCGCACGACTTGCGCCAATTCGGTCTTGTCGATCTGGCGCGTCGGCATCAGGCCGCTGGCGGCCAAGGCCAGACTCGCCAGATCAATCCCGGTCGACTGTTCCTGACCTGACGAGGCAAGCACGATTTCCTTGCGACGTGACTTCTGACGACGGGCGTTACTGGCAAGATTGGTGGCGATCGTAAATAACCAGGTCACGAATTTGGCATTCGGGCTGTACGACTTCCGTGCCCGATAGACGCGAAGGAACGTTTCCTGCGCCAGATCTTCGGCCAGTTCCGGATCGTTGACGAGATGTTCCAGGACCGTGAGTAATCGACTCTGGTAGCGGAGAACCAGCTCTTCGAAGGCCGCGGCATTGTCGTCCCGTACCTGCAGCATCAGGCGGACATCCGGGTCGGATGTCTCGTAGGGGACAGCGGCAGGAACGGTGACGGACAATCATGCCTCGGAATGCTTGGTAGTCGGAACCGCGACGGACGGCTCCCGACCTGCGGTAGGGAATTCGGACCGCGGCGGGCATTATTCTAACACCTGGGCCGTCGAAAAGTTACTTCCCGGCTGCCGGGTCGCTGACGGTTGCATCGGTCAAGGAAACCAGCGGGGCGCCGCCTGGCATCGATCGCCGCAACTGGCCGCAAGCGGCATCGATTTCGTCCCCCTTGCGCACGCGGAACTGTACGTTGATCGATCCGCGCTCCAGGATTTCACGAAATCGCTGCTGGCATGCTAACGTCGGAGTCTGATACGGCAAGCCCGCCACCGGATTGTAGGGAATCACGTTCAGCATCGCCGTCCGTCCCCGCAGCAAGGCTGCCAGCTGACGCGCATGTTCGGGCTGATCGTTGATCTCTCCCAGCAGCACATATTCGAAGGTCAACCGCCGCCCGGAAGCGACGAAATAGCGATCGGCAGCCGCGATGATCTCGGACAGACCGATGCGGCGATTGACGGGCACGATCTCGTTACGGAGCGCGTCGTTAGGCGCGTGCAGGGAAACCGCCAGATGGTACTTGGGGCATTCCGTGGCCAGGCGATCAATCGCCGCGGGAAGACCGACGGTGGAAATTGTGATTCGGCGCGCACTGATCGCCAGGCCGTCGTCCCGGCTGGCGACTTCCAGCGCCGCGAGTACCGCGTCCAGGTTCGCCAACGGTTCCCCCATCCCCATGACGACGATATGGCTCAAACGTTCGTCCGCCGGCAGGAGACGCTGCAGCCGGAGGATCTGTTCGAGGATTTCACCCGTGGTGAGGTTTCGCTCGACGCCGTCGAGTCCACTGGCGCAGAAGACGCAGCCCATCGCGCAGCCGACCTGGCTGGAGATGCAGATTGAGCGACGATGAGCTTCGCGCAGCAGGACGCATTCGATTCGGCCGCCGCCCGGCACTTCCAGCAGCAGTTTTTCGGTCCCGTCAAGCGCGTGTCGATGCGTGATCTGGCGCGCGACCCAGACCGGGAACTCGCCCGCCAGCCGTTCGCGGAGCTCCCGCGGCAGATCGCTCATCGACTCCCACGAATCGGCCCGGTTGGTAAAAATCCATTTCCGAATCTGCGCCGCGCGGTAGGCGGGAATCCCCTGGTCCTTCAACCACTGTCGCAGTTCGTTCTGGGTCAGCTCAAGCAGGTGACGCATAGTGGCATTGTAGCAGTCGAACGGCGACCGGACTTCGACAAAAAACGCCGTCCCTCGCATGGATCGAGGGACGGCGAAGAGAGTTTCGTAATGGGAAGCCGTCGAGCGGCGGTTAGAATCCTCCCGCGCGGTTGCGAGCACCACCGCCACCACCGCCACCGCCACCGGCGGCGGCGGCGGCGCCGATCGCTTTCAGCACGCCTGTTTCCACTTCCAACCGGCCGACGCTACCGCGCGGAATGGTGCGGCTCGTCACGCGGATATGGTCCTTCCCGTCGGATTGCGCCAGGGATTTTGCAACCCGCTCCATATTCGGATCTTCGCTGATCGCCGCCGCAAACTTCATGATCGGTGTCATCGCCACCTGCACGACCATCGGAAGCGCCGACTTGCCCTTGCCGGATTCCGCGTTCTGCATGCTGGCCTTGATCAGTCCGATCCCGTCGTCACCAACCGCCAGGAACATCCGGTTCGCGCCGATGCCCAGCGTAATCTCCACCGACTCGCCGAAAATATCCTGAACGTCGTTGCTGACTCCGTCCAGCGGCACGTCGATCACATGAAAGTTCACGCCCTTATGCGTGCCGGCGTTCAACTGGATCTGCGGCGCGCCGGGCGCATTCTTGGTCAGTTCGACAAGCTTCTTGATACCGTTCTCCAGCTTGGTGCCGTCGACAAGCAGGCCGCCGATCACCATTTGGAATTCGTCGTCCTCCAGCACGATCGAACTACCCAAATCGAGCTTGCCACCCTTGATCGTCGCTTCGACCGCATCCATGATCGATGTCAGTGCACCCTTGACTGTATCCCGGGCAGCCTGATCGGGAATGCGCCCGCCGTTGTCGATTTCTTGCATCGCCTGCTCGCGCAGCGCCTTGAAATTGCCTAGAGCCTGTTCGATGTCGTCGGCGGCCAACGTGGTGATCAAATGCATGGAAATGGCGGCCGCGTCGGTCGCCAATCCAGAGAATTCCGACTTCGCGTCCTTGCCCTGCGCCATCTGTTTCGCCAGGGCGCTTCCGTCCCGGGCAGTCATGCCGAACTCCATCGCGATATTCTGAGCCTTGGCGTCGATCGCAAGGCCGACCGTGACGCTATCGACGTCGTCGAACATCGTATCGAGCTGCTTTTCAACGTTCGCGCGCATCTGCTCCTGAAGCGCGGCATCGCCAGCGCCAAGGGGGGCGATCGCTAACAGGCTCTTGATCTGCGTCCGCGCGACGTTCCGCAGTTCGGCGGGGATGTTCTGCACATTGAGTTGCACGGCAACGTCGTACTGCCGGGTCAGAGCGGCCAGCGTTTCCGCGGGATTGTCGGGGGTATTCGCCAGGGAGCCGATGTCATTCGAAAGGTAGGCCCAGCCCTTTCCCTCCTTGACGTAAATCGACTGCTCGTTGGCACGAAATTCGTACTTGCCGCCGCCCAGTTCCTTGGGACTGCCGATCAGTTCCTTCTGTTGCGCGAACAACCCCTTCAGGTCCTCCACGGGGAGAAACACCAACAACTTCGGTTCGCCCTGATCGAGGCTTACAAAGCCGCCGAGAGGTTTGGTCTGATCGACCTTGGAAACAGCGGCGCGGCCCATCATCAGCGGAAAGCCAATCTGATCGGCCGCCCCCGCCCATTGCGCCACGGCGGAGACATCATTGAAGACCTCATTCAGATTGTTGATCGCCACGACCAGGGCAGCCTTGGATCGATCCTGGGCCCGGATACCCGCCGCCGGAACCAGTAAGACCACGGCACAAAAGGCCGCGACACGCAGCCGGTTCATAATCGCTCTCACAGCTTCACTCCCTATGGAAAACAGAACGGTTCAATGAGACAAGCCAATTAACCTCGAACGGAAACGCTCCGACACGACTGATACCTTGCCATGCCCGCAGAAGTTTTCGGGCAGCGGCGTGCCGCCATTCATTTCGCCAAAATTCCCGGAAAAGGGCCGGCGGCGCGGCCCCCCGGCCGACACGAGCCCGGCACGTTGCCGGATCTAGCGTTCACGAAAGACGATCCGGCCTTTCGACAGATCGTAGGGGGAAAGCTCCACCTGCACTTTGTCGCCAGGTACAATGCGGATGAAGTTCTTTCGCATTCGTCCCGCCACGTGCGCCATCACTTCACCCCCCGTTTCCAGTTGTACGCGAAACCGCGTATTCGCCAGTGCTTGCGTCACCGTGCCGTTCACGACAAATGCTTCCTCTTTGTTCGCCATGCACTGCTCCGACCGGTCAGGGAGTTATCCGGATCTTCCGGGAACGATAAATCGTTCGTAGTGTATCACTTAGGTAGTTCCCGTCCAAGGGCCGCATTGCACCGCCGCATGTAGCTAATGCTGTCGGCGGCAAGTCCTTCCAGGCCCGTGGGATATTCGTATTCGAAGACTTCGACGGAAACCCAGCCGGCATACCCAACGTCGTTCAGCGCCTGGAAAATCGGCACAAAGTCCATTTCCCCCATGCCCGGTCCCCGTCGATTCGGGTCGTTGGAGTGGAAATGGACCATCCAGGGCGCAAACCGTCGAATCGTGTCGGCCACCGCAAACGGCTCACTCGACATCGCCTTGACATCAAGGTGCAGGCGGACCTGGGGTGAACTGACTTTTCCGACCAGTTCCACCCCCGCCGCCGCCGTCTGCAGGAAGTCACCCTCCTGCGGGCCGAGTGGTTCGACAGCAATGGTCACACCCAGCTTCTCCAGGGTGGGACAGACGCCGCGAAGGACGTCCGCGGCGTAATCCATCCCCGCGGCATGGGTTACGCCCGGCAGCAAATTGCGTTGCTGGGGCGATCCGAGCACCATGATCTTGCCGCCGAGCTCGGCGCACAGCCGAGCCAGTTCCCCTAAATAGGCGCTCGTCCGGCCACGAACCGCCGCGTCGGGCGACGTCAGGTAATAGCCTTGGGTACGAGCCAGCAACCAATGCAGACCGACCGCTTCCAGTCCGGCAGATGCGAGCTGTGCGCGAACCTCGCCGCGACGAGCCGCTGAAATCGAGGTCGCATCGGGACCCATCGTGAAAGGAGCGAATTCGATGCCGGTATACCCACACTCCCGCGCGACCGCGAAGGCGCGATCGAAGGGCCAGTCAACAAACGTCTCATTGCAGATTGCATATTGCATGATCCAATCCCCCCGGCGCAGTATGGTAGCATACGCTCCCGCGATCAGAAATAATCGCGGCATGCCAACCTCATACCAACCCGCCGAGAACCTACCCGTCATGTTGCCAGTTTCACGGCGGCCCAATCCGCTGCCCTCCGATGATTGCCCCCGGGTGCGACGATTCTTCCTGGGGCTGTTCCTGTCGCTGTGCTTGACACTGGCGATCACACCGACGGCCGCCCGCGCGCAAGCGATCGACGATTCTGTCGACCAGGACTACAAGGGGGAGTTGCCCCGGATCCCCCCCAAATCACCGGCCGAAGCCCAGCGGTTATTCCATGTCCAGCCCGGTTTTCGGATCGAGCTCGTGGCTGCCGAGCCGCTGGTGACCGATCCGATCGCGCTGGCGTTTGACGAACGGAATCGCCTGTATGTCGTGGAAATGCTCGATTATTCGGAGGACGACAAGGCGAACCTCGGCCGCATTCGGCGGCTGGAGGACACCGATCGGGATGGCGTCTTCGATCGGTCGACGGTGTTTGTCGACAAACTCTCCTGGCCGACGGCCCTGACCTGTTACGATGGCGGACTGTTTGTGGCCGCCGCGCCCTATGTCTTGTATTTCAAGGATACCGACGGCGACGGCGCCGCCGATCAGCGCAAGCTGCTGTTCTCCGGCTTTGAACGGAGCAACGTACAAGGGCTGGTGAATTCGTTCCAGTGGGGGCTCGACAACCGCATCCACGGCGCGACCAGCAGCAGCGGGGCCCAGATCGTCAAAGGTCCCGATCATCCCGCGTTTCAGGAGCAGAACAATCCACCGCTTGTGTTGCGCGGACGCGATTTCGCGATCGATCCGCGAACGCTGGAAATCGCCGCGACCAGTGGCGGCGCGCAACACGGAATGTCATTCGACGACTGGGGCAACAAGTTCGTCTGCCACAACAGCGATCACATCCAACTGGTGATGTTCGACGACCGGTATGTGGCGCGCAATCCATTCCTGGCCCCGCCCCCGTCCCGGCTGAGCATCGCGGTCGAGGGACCGCAGGCCGATGTGTTCCGAACCAGTCCGGTCGAGCCATGGCGACTGGTCCGCACGCGGCTGCGGGTCAAAGGGGTAATTCCGGGCCCGGTCGAGGGCGGTGGACGCGCCGCGGGATACTTCACCAGTGCCACCGGGATCACCATTTACCGTGGCGACGCCTGGCCCGAAGCCTGCCGCGGTTATGCGATTGTCGGCGACGTTGGCGGTAATCTGATTCATCGCAAAGTGCTAAGGCCGCAAGGCGTGGCGATGACAGCCCATCGCATCGATGAGAAGTCGGAATATGTGAGTTCGGAGGATATCTGGTTTCGACCGGTGCAGTTCGCCAACGGGCCCGACGGCGGGCTGTACGTCGCGGACATGTACCGGGAAGTCATCGAACATCCCGCCAGCCTGCATCCCGTGATCAAGAAGCACCTCGACCTGACTAGTGGACGTGATCGTGGCCGAATTTACCGAATCGTCGCCGAAGGCGCGGCGCGCCGGTCGCGGCCGGCGCTGGAGGAGTCGACGAGTCCCGAACTGGTCGCGGCGCTGGCCAGCGAAAACGGCTGGACGCGGGACACGGCCGCGCGGTTGATTTACGCGCGGCAGGACCGGCGGACCGTTCGCGATCTGGAACAACTCGCCAGCGAATCGACCTCCGCCCTGGCGCGGATGCACGCGCTTTACGCTTTACGCGGGCTGCAGGCGCTGCGCCCCGAGACGCTCCTGGAAGCACTGAACGACCGCGACCCGCGCGTCCGCGAACATGCATTGCGCTGCGCCGAATCGTTGCTGGACGACGCGCGAGTTCGCGATCGGTTGCCGGCGATGGCGGACGATCCGGATCCGCGCGTGCGCTACCAGCTAGCGTTCAGCCTGGGAGAGCTCGATAACACGCCGATTCGAACCCAGGCTCTGGCACGTGTCGTGCGCCACGATGCCGACGATGCCTGGATCCCGTTCGCCGCGCGCAGTTCGCTCGTCGAAGGTAGCGGCGCGCTGCTGATCGAGCTCGCCGCCGACAAGGCGTTCCGCGAATCGACCGCCGGCCAGTCCTTCCTACAGCAGCTGGCGGCGCAGATCGGCAAGCAGCAACGGGCCGACGACGTCGCGGCGCTGCTGGAACTGCTGCGGATTACGACCGAGACGAACCAGGCGTTCCTGCAGAAAATCCTGCAGGCGCTCGCCGCGCCGCCCGACAGCAAGCTCGGAAAACAGATCGCCGCCGCCACGGGAGGCAAAGCCGAATCGTTGACCGCCGAACTGGTCGCCGAAGCGAGCGCCACCGCATTGCGCGCGGAGGCCAGCCTTGACGAGCGTGTGGCGGCGGCCCAATTGCTGCGACTAGGTCGGTTCCCCGCCCTGCAGCCGACCCTGCTGCAGCTGCTGGCGCCGACGCAGCCGGTCGAACTGCAATCCGCCGCACTCGCGACGCTCGCCCGCTTCAGCGAACGCGAGGTCGCGGACCTGATGCTTACGGAGTGGAACTCCCTGAGCCCTCGCATCCGATCCGCCGCCGGCGACCTGTTGTTCTCCCGCCCGAATTGGACCGCCGCGATGCTCGACGCCGTCGCCGCCGGGCAGCTCAGCGTCAACGACCTCGACCCTACCCGCTTTCGGCTGCTGACCGGACATGCCGATGACCGCATCCGCCGCCAGGCCGAACGATTGATCGGTCAGGCTCAGCTCGGCCGACGCGCCGAAGTCCTCGATGCCTACCGCGGAGTGCTCCAGCAGCAAGGCAACGCCGAACATGGCAAAGAGATCTTCCGCAAAGTCTGCGCGCCCTGCCACCAACTCGGCGGCGTCGGCTACCCTACCGGCCCCAACCTGGCGACGATGCGCAATCGCGGCGCGGAAAATATCCTGCTCAACGTGCTCGATCCTAACCGCGAAGTGAATCCGCAATACCTGAATTACTCGCTGGTCACCCAGGACGGACGTACGCTGAGCGGAATGATCGCCGCCGAAACAGCCAACAGCGTTACCCTGAAACGAGGCGACAACGCTACCGATACCGTGCTCCGCATCGACATCGAACAACTCAAAAACACCGGACTCTCCCTGATGCCCGAAGGCCTTGAAAAACAGATCGACCCCCAGGCCATGGCCGACCTGATGGCATTCCTGCTCGCCGTTGAATGAACGGGGAACGGGTTACGGGGGCGGAGATGCCCAGGGTGCCACGGGGGAGGTACTCCGAGCCCGTGCTCCCACTATGTGCCACGGGTGGGGGAGTGGCCATCGGCCCCCTTCGGGGCGTCCCGTTCTTCTTTCACTCTTCACTCTTCACGTAGTCGGACCAAGCGGACGATAACGGCGCCTCGATAGCGACTCGCTCCCTGGTCATTGGATCGTCAAAGCTCAAGCGCCGCGCGTGCAAAGCGATCCAGCGCTGGCGCGGATCGGCGGCCGGCGGGCCGAATCGCGATCGAGCGCCGTACAGTTCATCGCCCAGTACGGCATGGCCGTGGTGCATTGCCTGCAGACGAATCTGGTGGGTGCGGCCGGTTTCAAGTTGAATTTCCAGCCAGGAGATGGAACCGTCGGTCGCTCGCGATTCCCAGTGCAGGATCGCCTGCCGCGCTTCGGGATGGTCGGCGGCGACGATCTCCGATCGAGCTTCATCCGGTAGTTTCCGCATGAAGTCGGACCAGGTTCCACGGCAATCGGACGGAGGCAGCTCGCCTTCGACCAGCGCCCAATAGCGTTTCTCGACGCGGCGCTGTTCAAACTGTTCAGCAATGCGCTGCGCGGCCCGCACGTGCCGCGCGATCACCAGCGCTCCCGACACCGGCCGGTCGAGTCGGTGGGGCATGCCAAGATAAAGATGATGCTGTTTGCCTTCCCGAATCTGCAGGAAGCGACGCACGCGCGCTTCGATACTGTCGATACCTGGCGGGGCCTGGGTAAGCACGCCGGGAGGCTTGGCCACGACCAGGCACGGTCCCCGCTCGTAGAGGATCTCCAGGCTGGGCGGGCCGCCTTCCGTCATTCCGCGCGATTCCGAATCATACCTGGGACGCGCCGGGAACGACGTACGGGCTGCGGTAGTTGCGCGTGAGCATCGCGTTGGCGGCCGGGTTATTCTGGAACGTCTCTTCCGCGACGTTCAGTGCCAGCACCGCACCCATGCGCACCTTGAGCCCCTCGACTTTCACCTCGTTTTCGTTCAGGTGAGCCAACGTTCGCTGCAGCGTATCCTGGTAGTCGTCGGTCTGCTTGAACGTTGCCAGCTGCGGAGCAAGCTCCTGGGCCGGCAGATCCGTGCCTAAGCGGTAGGAGATGTTCGCCAGATGGCACAACGCGCTGGAGAGATGGCCTTCCTCGATATCCGCGGTCAGATCCGACGCATTGCGGCTGCGCACCGCTTTGAGAAAATTGGCGAAGTGCAGGTTGTCTCCGCCGCCCTTGAACGTGGCGACCTCCTTGCCCTCCTTGTCGAACGCCACGCCCGATTCATAGCTGCCGATGACGACGTAGCCGTCCGTGCCTTCGACGATGATCCCGACGCTGGCCCCTTTGTAACGCGGCGTCTTGAGTCCGCGGACTTCGAAAACGAGCGACCGGCTTCCGTAGTCCTGGACCGCCACTTGCGTGTTGGCGGTCTCGCCGGCGTCCTCGTAGCCGAAGCGCCCGCCGTAGCTGACCACGGCATTGCTGAGTGTTTTCGCGCCGAGCGCCCATCGGCAGAGGTCCATTTGATGGATACCCTGGTTGCCCAGATCTCCGTTACCGAAATCCCATTGCCAGTGCCAGTCGTAATGGAATCTCGGTCGGGTCACCGGGCCCATCGGCGCCGGGCCACACCACAGGTCGTAGTTGATATTGGCGGGAACTTCGTAGACGCCTTTGGGGCCAATCGATCCTCTCGGTTTGTAGCAGAGTCCCCGCGCCAGTTTGACCTCTCCGATTTTTCCCGCGTGGATATATTCCATGGCGGCGATCATTCCGGGATTGGAGCGCGACTGGGTTCCGGTCTGACAGATTCGCTTGTGTTTACGAGCGGCCTCGACGATCCGCCGTCCCTCGCTGACGTTGTGGCTCACCGGCTTCTCGACGTAAACATCCTTGCCGGCCTGGATTGCCCAGATCGCGCCCAAAGCGTGCCAGTGGTTAGGCGTCGCGATGGTGACGATGTCGACGCGGGGATCTTCGAGGACTTTGCGGATATCCTCTTCGAACTTGGGCACGTGGCCGTCTTGCCGTTTGCCGACTTCCTCGGCCCGCTTGCCGCCGATGTCGCGATCGACGTCGCAGACATAGAGGATTTCGGTATCGCCTCGTCCGGCGAACGCCGAGATATGGCTGTTGCCTCGTCCGTTGACCCCCATGACGGCGACGCCCAGGGTTTCGCTGGGGCCTTTACCTGGCTTGTCTTCGTCGGCGAAAACGTTCGGCGCCGCGTGGGCCGCCACGGCGGCCGCGGTAGCCAGCATCGATTCTTCCAGGAATTCACGGCGTGAACGGTGCGACATGGCTTGGCTCCTTGGAACAAACACGAAATCAACCTGGGGGAATCAACCCGCGGTCGGCGGGGCAACCCCCGCCGCGACCTCAAGGCTACTCAACCTGATCCCGAACCTCAAGACCCAGCGATCGCCGATACGATTTGCGTTGCGAGTCGAGCCCCCGCTCGTCGGTGATTGCCGCCCAACGCTCCGCGACCTGATTCAGCGCCGCCTCGGCACTCATTTCGCCCCGCAGATGGGCGAGAATCTTTTCCCGCAACACCGCCAGGTAGTCTTCGTGGCCGGAGAGGCGCGGGTAAAGGAAATAGGCCGAACGATGGAACGAAGCTTCCACGGTTTCGTAATAGGAACGCGTGGTGGCGGGACCAAGTCCGCCCGGGAGCCAGGCGTCGGCTTGGGCCTGCTGGGTCACGCGGAACGGCGCGGTCAATCGACTGGCGGGCGTGACCCGAGCGCTCCATTCGCCCCCGGACAACAGCCGCAGCGTGTTCAGCGCGGTGGCACCGCGGCGGGAACCGCGCACCAGCGCTCCAACCTGCCCCGCCGCGCCCACCAGGGTGGCCCGCGTCGACTCGTCGACTCGCTTTGTTTCCCAACGGCGATCGAAAAAACTGTAGGCCCGATTGCTGCCGGGCAGTTCGGCGAACCGGATCGGCCGCGTTTCGGAAGCCTCGATTCGCTCCGTTCCCGCGTGCGTAACCCGCGTTACCGCCATCGCGGCCTCACCATCGATGACCGCGCGCACCACGGCGAGCTGATCCATCTGCAGACTTGCGGGGGAGACCTCGGCCACCTTCGCCATCCGCGTCAGCGCTTCAACGAACGGTGGAGTATCGATCAGCGGTTGCATCGTGCGGTAGTCGAACAATGTCGAATGCTGGCTGCGGTGGCGCGCTCCCGCCGCGGCATGCGCGAGAAACAGATCGACGATATCGGTGTCGCCCAGCGGTTCCAGCACGGCATGCCAGGGCGCATCGCCTGAACCGGCCGGCTCGCCGGAAAGTGCGCGTGATGCGAGCTTAGGCAGCATCTCCAGGTACTCGCCCCAGGTCGCTGGCGGCTCGAGTCCGGCGGCCTTCAGAACGTCCGCGCGGTAACAGAGTACCCAAGGCGCGGAGCCGAATGGAATCGCATAGGTCCGCGCCCCCCAGTCGACTTCGCGCAATCGGATCAAATCGAACAGCTCGCGCCAGGCCAGCGCCGGGTCATCCAGCACCGACGAGGGCAGCGGCATGATCAGTCCGCGATCGGCCAGGTCGCCGAGCAACCGAACCGGAAAGATCACCGCGTCGGCGTCCAGTCGGGTTGCGTCGCGCAGCGGTTGCCAGTCCGCCGCTTCCACCCGCAGTTCGGCATCCGCGCGGGCCGACCATTGCTGGCGAATCGTCTCCGCCAGCGCGGGGTCGTCGATCACCATCAATCGCGTCGGGTCGGGTCGACCGCCGTCGCTCCCCGTCTCCTGAGTCTGCGGCTTCTCCGCCCCCTTTTGCGCCGGCACTCCCGCCGAGTCGGTCGAATTCGAGCAGCCGGAGCAGGCGAGCGCAATCGTCCACAGCGCAATCGTCCACAGGCAACCAAGTTTTCGGAACGGACCCAATCCTCCACTCATCAGGCAAAACTCCCTGGATATCGCTCGACATTGCTCTCTACGCAAGGCAGCCGCGGAGGGATCGAGCCGGCCGGCGGACAGGGACAATTACCTCGACGATTACCGCGACACGGCGCGTCGTTTGCCGACAGGATCGGTCGTTTCGGCTGAAATCGCCATCACGGCAAATGCGGTTCCGGCATGCGAAATGAAGTGCTTGGTGTCCTTGAACAGGGACCGCGTGAACCAGCGTCCGCTTTCCCGCTGATTCGATTTCAGCCAGGCGACCGATTTTTTCAGTCGGGGGTCGTCCGCGGGAATACCGCTGACGCGCAAAACGTAGGTCAGGAAACCGGTCGCATATCCATCGCTCGAATTCTGGTCCTGCGCACTGCCGTCGTGGCGACTCCAGTGTCCGAGGCTGGCGAGGTTCCAGCCGCCGTCGGGTCGTTGCAGTTCCCAGAGCTTGTCGACGGTTGCCTTGCGCTCCTCCGCCGAGACCAGTTCCTCGACGTACGCCGACGCCCACAGCAGCATCGCCTGATGATGAACTCCCGGCGGTGGATTGGCGCGGAGGTAGGTCCGCGCCTTGGCGATCCCCGATTTCGCCGCGGCGGTTTCGGCATAACTTGCGGGTGCCACGCCGGCGGCAATCAGCGCCAAGGTCGCTCCGTAATGGTCATCCGATTCCATCGGTGGCCAATCGCATTTGCGCCAGTTCCAGCCGCCGTCGTCGCGCTGCAATGTCCAGACCTTGTCCAGCGCCGTGCGGGTCAGCGGATGCAATTCGCCGGTTGTCGCGACATCGTTGAAAGCCAGTGCTGCGGCGGTCGCCACGACTTCCGCATCCCAGCGCGGGCCTTTGACGGGCCAGCGATCCCGCACCAGTTCCTCGGCAAAGCTCCGGACGGTCGCATGCGCGGAGCCGCCCTCGCCGGCGGCGGGTCGCGCATAGAGGTATGCGAAGTTGGTGTGGCAGGTAAGACACTGCCGCTGCTTCTGCCAGTCGAGCGCCGCGGTATCGAGAAATTGAACGGCATCGCGCATCGAAAACTGCTTTGCCAGCGGTTCGTCGGCCCGGTTCGCGGCCGGTTCGCGGACATTCGCCAACGTCACTTCCTCTTCCGCACGCGCACCCGGCGCGAGCCACGGTCCCGCCGTGGCGACCGCGATGGCGATCACGAGTTGTCCATGGATCCAGGCAAGTCGCACCGTTCGCGTCATGATTGTCTCCCTGTGATTGGTCTGGTAGTTCGCTGAAGATACGCGAATTGGTCGGTCGAGGCAAATCGGACGGCCTGATTCATGAACCGATGCGTGTTCCCCGGAAGGTCTGCCAGCGGTACGCGTGGGGATCGCGCAAGGCCGCATCGGAGTCGACCGACGGCGTGTCCGCGGTTTCGCACAGCGCGTGCCGGATTCCCAGCAGCATCGCGCGGCGCATTTCCTGGGCCAGAGGCGCGTCGACTTGCCGCAGGAACTCGATTTCCCGTCGGCGGCTCACCGCGACATATTCTCCGTTCTGGATGACGATCGAGTGACGTTGAATGGCGGGAACGCGCGAATGCGCGTCGACGATTCCGCGCAGGTTGAGCGGATCGGCCGCGGAGATGACCACCCAGGGATCGTCCTCCGACCCCTCGCGGACCTCCCGCAGTTTTGTCAC
This sequence comes from Planctomycetota bacterium, assembly GCA_016872775.1. Taxonomy (GTDB): domain Bacteria; phylum Planctomycetota; class Planctomycetia; order Pirellulales; family Pirellulaceae; genus VGZA01. The sequence continues at coordinate 19,809 of VGZA01000009.1, forward strand.
CGTCGATTCCTCGGCGTATTGCTCGCCACCGACACCGGCGACAAATCGACCGCCGCGAAGTTCGCCGCGTGTTTCGAGCCTTCGGAAGACTCGGGTCAGTTCACCCCAGGCGGGCGCCGCCGACTCCCTGGCCAGCAGATCGCGAAACACCACTCCGTATCGCCGAATAAGCTGCCAGCACCAGCGCGTGACATACCGTTCGTGATCCGCGCCTTCCCGCCGGATCCGCCTGGAGAATTCGATCGATGGAAAGCGGGACCACCTGCCGACAGCCACGGTCGTCTGGCCTAACCGCCGCTGGGCCGCCGGCCGTTGCCTTGTCGAACGACGCAGGGGAAGGGGCGTGCCGATCAGGGAGCGCACCGCGGCGAATCCGTCCGCAGTAATCAGCCCCAGCGCCGCCAGTTCGCGCAGCGCTTCCTCCAGGTGCGCGGGCAGCAGTTCGGTGATCGCGCGGAGTTCGCCCAGGAACAACGCGCCGCGCTGCTGCAGGGCGTCGAGCACCTGTCGAGCGTTGGCCCGGCAATGCCCGGACAGGTCCTCGCGCGGGGCCGGCAGCAGCCAGTCGAGATCTTCCCGGCGTCCCATGGCCAACGACATGGCGCGGGTCAACGGAGCTCGGCTCGGCGCCGATTCCGCCGACCGCACCGGAGGTAGAAAGCGGCCCCAGACGAGTTCCCCGGAGAGGAACAGTTGATCGAGCCAGTCGGGATCGTAGTCGAGAACGCGCGACTGCAGCAACGGAAACTCCCAGGCCCCGGCCGGCACGTCGAACCCCTGCAGTTGCTCGACGGCGGCGCGCACACCCAGCGGGCCGGTACGCTCCACCTTCGTCAGCTGATGATGGTGCGTGAGAAACCGCAGGTAGTCCTTGACCGAAACCGGCTGGATGCGGCGGCGCAGGCCGTCCATCGTCAGCCGATGGATGCGGGCCAGCAATCGGCGATCGCACCATTCGAGAATATTCTCCGCACGGCGATCGGGAGAGTACCGCCCGCGCATCACCACGCCTTGCGCCTCCAGCGCCTCCAGCGCGGCCGACACCTGGTTCGATTCCAATCCAAGTTTGCCTGCCAGCTCGTCGGCCGTTACCGGTCCCGAACAAGGCATCCGGCCCCGCACGATTTCCGTCCAGCCCGCCGATTGCTCCCATTCTCGCTCGTCCGTGCCCGCGACCGCTACGACGTGCTCGAATTGCGCCGCGGGAAAGACCACCCGCAGCATCGGCAGATGCTCGGCCGCCGTCCAGTATTCGCTCGCCATCTGAAACCGGGCGACACGGCCGGACGCGATCAGCGGCGCCAACCATTGCCGCCACGGCGCGATCTCGTCGCTGCGAAGCTGCACCATCTGCAACAGCGCATCGTGCAGCTCCTCCGGATCGCGGACCGTCGGCCAGGCATCGTCACTCACCTGCCGAATCGCCTCGGGACTCAGCTGCGTCAGGTCGCCGGCATCTTCGATCGAAAGCGATCGGCGGATCTTCACCGCCCGCGTCCTGCGCTCGTCCAGCCCGGCCCCGTCCAGGAAGGCGTACGGGCTGGCATTCAGCAGCTCGTGGCTGAACGGAGACGGCTCGCGCGTCTCACACGGAACCAACGCGATCGCGCCGTCGCGAATCTGTGTCAGCACGTCCAGCCATCGCGGCGTATCCATCGCTTCCCGCAGGCAGTCGAGCACCGTCTGGCGGACCAGCGGATGGTCGGGAATTTCGACATCGCCGTGGTGGTTCTCCAGGCAGCCGACCGTTTCCGGAAAAGTCGCGGCCAGCAGGTCGTCGGCGCGGAACCGCTGCAGATGGAACGGGACGCGCTGCCCGGACTGGTTCCGCAGAACGGCAAGCGCGCGGGTGACGTTCCAGCGCCAACGTACCTGGAACATCGGCACCGCCAGGATCGCCTGCCGCAACAGGTGCTCGGCATTGTGCGGGCCCAGCATCTTGAACAACTGTTCGATCGGGAAGCTGTGCTGCGGCGACAGCGACAGCACGATCCCATTGTCGGTGGCAGCCGCCTGCAGTTCGAAATCAAAACTGCGGCAGAACCGTTTGCGCAACGCCAACCCCCAGGCCCGATTGATGCGGGACCCGAGCGGAGCGTGGATGACAAGCTGCATGCCGCCCGATTCGTCGAAGAATCGTTCAAAGACGATCTGGCTTTTCGTCGGCACGAGTCCGACCGAAGCGACTTGCGCCTGGACGTAGCGGATCGCCTGCAAGGCGGCGAACTGGCTGACACCGCATCTCTGACAGAGTCGTTCGATGTCAGCGCGCGGGGCGGAATCCAACGCCGGCCGGGAAGGCTGTTGTTCCGTTGCCTGGAGTGCCGCGGCGCCTGGCAACGGGAACTCTTCGGCGATCTCCTGCCTTAGCCGGGAAACCTCCGCCGACAGTTCGGGCGTGCGACCCGGCCCCTCGCCAAACCAGAACGGAATGGAAGGTGGAGCACCCTCCGCGTCCCGTACGACCACCTCGCCTCCGCGGACATGCCGAATCTGCCACGAAGTATTTCCCAGCACAAAGATGTCGCCCGCCGAGCTGTCGATCGCAAAATCCTCTTCCACCGTCCCGACCAGCGTCCGGTCGTTTTCGGTGACCACGCGGAATTCGGCTTGCTCGGGGATTGCTCCGCCGGACATGATCGCGGCCAGCCGGGCGCCTTTCCTCGCGCGGACTTTTCCGTGGATCCGGTCGCGGTGCAGGTACGCGCCGCGGCGGACCGTCGGCGTCAGGCCGCGGCTCAACATCTCGACGATTTCGTCGAATTCACCGTCGGTCAGATCGCGATACGGCCAGGCGCGACGGATCAGTTCCCGCAGCGCCGGCTCATTCCAGTCGTCGCATGCGACCGCCGCGACAATCTGCTGCGCGAGGATATCGAGCGGCTTGCGAGGGATCTCGATGCGGTCGAGCAGTCCGTTGCGAACCGCGCGCAGCAACGCCATCGATTCGAGCAACTCGTCGCGCGTCAAGGGAAACAGCCGTCCCTTGGGGGTTGCGCCGATCGAGTGGCCGGCCCGGCCCACGCGCTGCAGGAACGCCGCGATCGATCGCGGAGACCCGATCTGGCACACCAGGTCGATGAATCCGATATCGATCCCCATTTCCAACGAGGCCGTCGCCACGATCGCCTTCAGTTTTCCCTGTTTGAGCCGCTGCTCCGCCGACAGCCTCAGCTCCCGCGACAAACTGCCGTGGTGGCTGGCGACCGCTTCGTCTCCCAGCAAACCGCGCAACTGGTGCGCGATCCGCTCCGACATCCGCCGCGTGTTGACGAAAATCAGCGTGGAACGGTGCTCCCCAATGCGTTCCACCAGCCGGGCATAGATCTCCTCCCACTGCTCGCGCGAACAGACCGCGCCCAACTCGCTGGGCGGAACCTCGATTCCCAGATCGAGCGCGCGAATGTGGCCCACGTCGATGATCGTGCAGTCGGGAGCAGGCGCGGCGGGAGCAGGCGCGGCAGCAGCCGCGGATGACTCGACACTCGGCCGGTCACCGACCAGGAACCAGGCAAGGTCCTCGATCGGGCGCTGCGTCGCCGAAAGTCCAATTCGAGTCAGCGGTCGAGCGCAAAGATGTTCAAGCCGCTCCAGCGTCAATGCCAGGTGCGAACCGCGCTTGTCCCGCGCCAGGGCATGAATCTCGTCGACGATGACCGTGCGCACCGTCCGCAAGTGCTCGCGGCTCTTGGCCGACGTCAGCATCAAATAGAGGGACTCCGGCGTCGTGACCAGGATATGCGGCGGCTGTTTGCGCATCTTCTGGCGACTGGCCGTCGGCGTGTCTCCCGTGCGAACCGCGACACGGATCGGAAGTTCGCCAAGTCCCTCGCTGCGACAGCGTTCCGCCAGTTCCAACAACGGGCCGTTTAAGTTTTTTTCGATGTCGTTGCTGAGCGCTTTGAGCGGCGAAACGTAGACGACCTGCGTCGATTCCGGCAAGTCGTTGGAACGCCAGGCGCGAACCAACTGGTCGATGCAGACCAGGAACGCGGCGAGCGTCTTGCCGGAGCCGGTCGGCGCGGCGATCAGCGTATTGCGACCCGCGGCAATCGACGGCCAACCAAGCTGTTGCGCGTCGGTCGGTGCGCCGAATCGATCCTGAAACCAGTTTCGCACCAGGAGGCTGCGCAACGCCTGCAGACCATCTTGCAATTCGCTTTTGTTCGGGCTGCCGGCCGCCGAGTTCTCCCGATCGGTCATTCCTGCCCCTCCTGGATCGTCATTCGCTGCCCGACTCTTGTTTGGCCTCCACCTTCGATTCGACGGGTCGGACCTCGGTCGATCCGTCGACTTCCGCCTCGCGCATCCACTGATCGAGAAAGCCCATGATGAACTGCCGATAGACGCGTTCGAGCAGCGGGTTGGACTTGATCAGCTGAAATGTCTGATAGAGTCGACTTCCTTGCTCGGCGTCCATCGATACTTCCACCGCGCGTCCCTGGGCGTCGACGAGGACGGATCGATACGTCCACGAGCCGTCTTCGGCCTCGATGCGGCGAACATCGTGCAACTGGGCGGTCCGGTAATCGAATTCGCTTCCCGCGGGCGATTCGACCGGACGGTCGGCCCTTTCTTCGGTGCCAAACCACTGCCGTAACTGGAGCGAAAGATTGTCGACCGAATCGCTGCTTGCGACACGATCGAGTCTGCTCGAGAGTTTCCGCAGTTTTTCGAGTTTCGCGTTGTCGTCCTCGGCCTGGGATTCGTCGACCGCGTCCCGCAATTTCTGCCGCAGGTACTCAGGCATCGACGGGTCGGCGTTTTCAGCGGGTGGGGCGACCGCCGCCTGCCGGGACTCTTCGGCCGGGGCCGAAACAAACGTCAGCGGTTGCGCCGACGAAGTCGACGGGATCGCGACGAACCAAGGCCACGCGAAGAGGGAGCAGGTCGCCAGTCCCAGCACGAGCCCAAGGTGCAACGATCCTGAGACGAGCAGGCCGGCATACCAATATCGGTGCGTTTCGTGTTTGCCTGACATGGTCACCGCCAGCCTTGCCCCCCGCGGAGGTTTCGACGATCCTTCCTCAAATGTACGCTGGCCACAGGTGCGTCGCAATGACCAAAAATCGTGGCATAAATTGCCGCGACCGGGCGACAGCGACGGGCCGGTACCGTTAGAATGATTGCCCTGGCCACGACGAAGATTCCCGCCTGATTCGACGCATCCCACGAGGCGCTGTGCCATGCATGTCCGTTTCCGACGCGTTTATCTCCTCGGTCTGTTCCTTGCCTGTTGGTCGCTGGCGACCCCGGTTTCGGCCACGGAATGGCTGCAATTTCGCGGCATCAACGGCAGTGGACGCGCCCAGGGAGCTCGACAATTCCCCGCCGACATCGGGCCGAATTCATCGGTCATCTGGCGCGTGGCCGTCCCTGCGGGCCATTCGTCGCCCGTCGTCACCGAACGGCGCATTTTCCTGACCGGGGTCCGCGACGGTCAGCTGTTGACGTTCGCCCTGGATCGCTCGAAAGGCCGACCGGCCTGGGAGGCCGAAGCGCCGCATGAAAAGCTCGAGGAAATCCATTCCATCGGAAGTTACGCCCAGTCGACGCCCGCTTCGGACGGAGACATGGTCGTGTCGTTTTTCGGTTCCGCCGGCCTCTTTGCATACGACAACAATGGCATCCCGCTATGGAAAGTGCCGATGGGCCCGTTCAATAACGATTTCGGCGCGGCTTCCTCACCGATTATCGCCGGGGATTTCGTGATTCTTAATCAGGATCACGACACCGGTTCTTTCCTCGCCGCATTCGACAAACGCACAGGCAAGCAGGTCTGGCGCACGGACCGCAGCGAATTCCCGCGAAACTTCAGCACGCCGGTGCTGTGGGACAACGGCGGTCGCACGCAAATTGTCATCGCAGGAACGTTGCGGGTCATCGGGTACGAACTGGCGACCGGCAACGAAGCCTGGACGGTCAGCGGACTGTCGCGGACCGTCTGCGCCACGCCGGTGGTGGGACTCGATGGAAATCTCTATGTCGCCGGCTGGTCCGCCGGCGGCGAGGCCGGCGATCGGATCCGAGTCGACGCGTTCGAGTCGATTATCGGACAGGTCGACAAGGACAACGATGGGATGATCTCCGAGGACGAGTTGGACGGGGGCGCGATCAAGCAGCGTTTCTCCCAGGTCGATCGCGATAACGATAACAAGCTCAGCCGCGAGGAGTACGAGTTCTTCCGCGGCCTGTTCGACAAGTCGCAGAACGTCGTGCTGGCGATCCGCCCCGGCGCGGCGGGAGACGCGTCCGAGAGCCATGTCATCTGGCGTCAGGAAAAGCAGGTTCCGTTCTGCGCCTCGCCGCTTTGGGAAAACGACCATCTCTTCGTCGTGCGCGACGGAGGCATCTTCGCCAGCATCGATGCCCGCTCGGGAAAAATCGTCAAGCAAGGCCGGCTGCCGGCCACCGACGAATACTACAGCTCGCCGGTGACCGGCGACAAGAAAATCTACCTGCTGAACGAGAAAGGGAAGCTGACCGTCGTCAGCGCCCAAGGCGCCTGGCAGGTGCTGGCAAGCGCCGACTTTAACGACCCGGTCTATGCGACGCCGGCGCTGGTCGACGGCCGGATCTACCTGCGCACCGAGCATTGGCTCTATTGTTTCGGGAATTAACCCCTGTTTTCCGATGGAGAGATACCGCCATGTCGCACAATCGTCGCACCTTCCTGCATCGCGCGGCCGCCTGCAGTGTCGCGCCCTTCATCGGAACCGCGGCTCGACCCGTTCTCGCCGCCGCCGATAAAGTTCAGATCGCCTGCATCGGCGTCGGGGGAAAAGGCGAATCGGACATGCTCGAGACGTCAACTGGCAATGCCGTCGTGGCCATCTGTGACGTCGACAAAGATCGGCTTGATAAGGCCGCCGCCCGTTTTCCGAACGCCCGGAAATACACCGATTGGCGCAAACTGCTCGAACAGAAAGATATCGATGCCGTCACCGTCTCCACTCCCGACCATACCCACGCGCCGGCCTCCATGGCCGCCATCCGATTGGGAAAACATGTCTATACGCAGAAGCCGCTGACCCATTCGGTTTACGAGGCTCGCAAGTTGAGTGAAGCTGCCGCCATGAAAGGAGTCGTGACGCAGATGGGAATCCAGCACCACGCCACGGCGCGATTGAAGATCGCGGTGAAGACGGTGCAGGACGGCGTGATCGGCAAAGTCAGTGAAGTACACACCTGGACCGATCGGCCCGGAAACTATTGGCGACAGGGACTTACCCGGCCCGACAAAACCGACCCTGTTCCCGCCAACCTGGAATGGGACCAATGGCTGGGCGTCGCGCCGGTTCGACCTTACGTGCAAGCGCTGTATCACCCGTTCCACTGGCGCGGCTGGTGGGATTTCGGTACCGGCGCGCTCGGCGATATGGGCTGCCATATTCTCGATCCGGTTGTCCAGGCACTCGACCTCCATGCGCCCTCGGTCATCACCGCCGAAGGACCACCCCCGCATCCCGATAGCGGGCCCCAATGGTGTATCGTCCATTGGGAGTTTCCTGGCACCAGGTACACCACAGAACGGCTACGTTTGCATTGGTACGAATCCGGCAAACAACCTCCGCGCGAGATTTTCAAAGCCCCCGCCGATTGGAAAGGTTCGTTGAACGGCGTACTGTTCATCGGCGAAAAAGGGAATCTGTTCGTCGGATTTCCCGAAATGCCGGAGCTGTTTCCGCGCGAACAGTTCGCCGCACACAAGTTCCCAGACCTGCAGGACAATAACCACTACCTGCAATGGACGAACGCGATCCTCGGCAAAGAAAAAGCCTCCTGCCCCTTTTCGTACTCGGGGCCGCTTACCGAAACCGTACTGCTGGGAAACGTCGCCTACCGTACCGGCAAGAAAATCGAATGGGACACCAAGGCACTGCAGGCTCGCGGAGTTCCCCAAGCCGACCCGTTTATCAAGCGGGCCTATCGCCAAGGTTGGGAAGCGGAAAGTTTAAGTTGACCGCCGCGATTCCGTCGCGGCCGACTTTGTTGAGTTTCCCGCTTTTTTGTCCCGGTAGATCGCCGCGCGCGACCGGTGCGTTTTCCTGGGTACTGTCCGGGCGCCCTGGAATCCCTTGACGAATCGTTGCGATTCGCCGAGGCTAAGGATCCCCAAGAGTTCCGCAAAAAAAGCGGTCGGAACAGCTCTGCCGCAAGACGTTGGATTGCATCTGGGAAGTTTCCGAGGCCCAAGTGAAGGAATTCCAGGACGGCATGAACAAGTGGGTGGAACTGGTGACGAAGGTCGGAACCTAACCACAAAAATCGGCGGTGCCATGCAGGAAATTGTACGTCAGCTCGAGGAAAAAAGACGGGCCGCGCAGCTGGGAGGCGGCCCACGGCGCATCGACGCTCAACATGCCAAAGGAAAGCTCACGGCCCGCGAACGGCTCGAACTGCTGCTCGACCCCGGCAGTTTCGAGGAATGGGATATGTTCGTCGAGCATCGATGCGTCGATTTCGGGATGGCGGAACAGAGTATTCCCGGGGATGGCGTCGTCACGGGATACGGCACGGTGAACGGGCGAGTGGTGTTCGTCTTCAGCCAGGACTTCACGGTCCTGGGCGGCTCGCTCTCCGAAGCGCACGCCGAAAAAATCTGCAAGATCATGAAGCAGGCCCTGAAGGTCGGCGCCCCCTTGATCGGACTCAACGATTCCGGCGGCGCGCGGATTCAGGAGGGAGTCGCATCCCTGGGCGGTTACGCCGACGTGTTCCAGTTGAACGTGCTGGCTTCGGGGGTCATCCCGCAGATCTCGATGATCATGGGACCCTGTGCGGGAGGTGCTGTCTACTCGCCGGCGATTACCGACTTCATTTTCATGGTCAAAGACAGCTCGTACATGTACGTCACCGGCCCCGACGTGGTCAAGACGGTCACGCACGAATCGGTCACGCACGAGGAGTTGGGCGGCGCCATCACCCACTCGACGAAGTCGGGCGTGGCCGATCGGGCGTTCGAGAACGATGTTGAGGCACTGATGATGTTGCGGCGGTTCATTAATTACCTGCCGGCCAACAACCGCGTGCCGCCCCCTTTCCGCCCCTCGCCCGACAGCGCGGATCGTGAAGAACCGTCGCTCGACACCGTTGTGCCGGAGAATCCGAACAAGCCGTACGACGTTCGCGAGTTGATTCTCAAGGTCGTGGATGACACCGACTTCTTTGAGATTCAACCGGAAAACGCCAAGAATATCGTGGTCGGCTTCGCGCGGATGGAGGGGCATCCGGTCGGGATCGTCGCGAACCAGCCGCTGGTGCTGGCGGGATGCCTGGACATCAAATCCTCGATCAAGGCGGCCCGCTTCGTCCGCTTCTGCGATTGCTTTCAGATCCCGATCGTCACTTTCGTGGATGTCCCGGGGTTCATGCCGGGCACGGCGCAGGAATTGGGCGGCATTATCAAACATGGCGCCAAGCTGCTGTATGCCTACGCGGAAGCGACGGTTCCCAAAGTCACGGTGATCACGCGCAAGGCGTACGGCGGCGCGTACGACGTGATGGCGTCCAAGCATCTGCGCGGCGACGTCAATCTTGCCTGGCCGACCGCCGAGATCGCGGTGATGGGACCGAAAGGAGCGGTGGAAGTGATCTTCCGCAAGGAACTCGACGATTCCGCGCGGATCGCCGAGCTGACGGAGGAATACCGCCGCAAGTTCGCCAATCCATTTATCGCCGGAAAACGTGGCTATATCGACGACGTGATCGCGCCTCGACAGACGCGCCAACGAATCTGCCGCTCGCTGGCGATGCTCCGCGGCAAGGAACTAACCAATCCGTGGCGCAAGCACGGAAACATCCCCCTGTAGCAATCCATGTTCAAGAAGATTCTGATCGCCAACCGGGGCGAAATCGCCTGCCGCATCATGCGGACGGCGCGCCGCATGGGGATCCCGTCCGTTGCGATCTACTCGCAGGCGGATCGCGGCGCGCTGCACGTGGAAATGGCCGACGAGTCGGTCTGCGTCGGGCCGCCGCCGTCGCAGCAGAGCTACCTGGCGATCGACAACATTCTGGACGCCTGCCGCGCAACCGGCGCGGATGCCGTGCATCCCGGCTACGGTTTTCTCTCCGAAAATACCACGTTCGCCGCGCGCTTGCGCGAGGCCGGACTCACGTTCATCGGGCCCTCCGCCCACGCCATCGCCATGATGGGCGACAAGATTACCTCGAAGCGGATCGCGCGCGACGCCGGCGTCAGCACCGTGCCAGGCTACGCCGAGGTGATCAACGACCCCGAGGAAGCGCAGCGGATCGCACGTGAGATCGGATACCCGGTGATGCTCAAAGCCAGCGCCGGTGGCGGCGGGAAAGGCATGCGGATCGCCTGCAATGACGACGAATGCCGCGAAGGCTTCGTCCGCGCCAGCAGCGAAGCGCGATCCAGTTTCGGCGACGGACGCGTTTTCATCGAGAAATACATCGAGCGACCCCGCCATATCGAGATCCAGGTGCTCGGCGATCAGCATGGTAACTTGATCCATCTGGGGGAACGCGAATGCTCCATGCAGCGCCGACACCAGAAGGTCCTCGAGGAATCCCCCTCGCCCCTGCTCGACGACGCCACGCGGCGAGCAATGGGGGAACAGGCGGTCGCCTTGGCGCGGGCGGTGAAGTACGAATCGGCCGGTACGGTCGAATTTGTCGTCGATCCCCATCGCAATTTCTATTTCCTGGAAATGAACACCCGGTTGCAGGTCGAACATCCGGTGACCGAAATGGTCTGCGGATTGGATCTGGTCGAACTGATGATCCGCGTCGCCGCCGGGGAAAAGTTGCCGATCCGACAGGCCGACGTCCGCATGCGCGGCTGGGCCATGGAAGCACGCGTCTACGCCGAAGACCCGTTCCGCAACTTTCTGCCGTCGATCGGGCGGCTGATCCGCTACGTGCCGCCGCGGTCGAACTCCGCCGTACGCGTCGACAGTGGCGTCTACGAAGGTGGCGAAGTCTCGATGCACTACGATCCGATGCTCGCCAAGGTCATCGGCTACGGCGGTTCGCGCGACGAAGCAATCGGATCCATGCGCGATGCGCTGAATGAATTCCATATCCGCGGCGTCGCGCACAACATCAGCTTCCTCGCCGCCCTGGTCAACCACCCGCGCTTCCGCGCGGGCAACCTGTCTACGGGACTGATCGCCGAAGAATATCCGCACGGTTTCCATCCGGGCGACACCGTCCACGACGATCCCGTGCTGCTCGTCGTCGTCGCCGCCGCCATTCACCGACGGTATATGAACCGTGCCGCGGCGATCAGCGGCCAGCTCCCGGGATACGAAAGACGCGTGCCGCAGGATTGGGTCGTACTGCTGAATGGAACCCTCTACCCGGTCAGCGTGCGCTGCGACGGAGCGCGGCAGGAAGTGCTTTATGAGGGCAAGTCCCATTCCGTCGTAACGTCCTGGCAGTTTGGTCAGCCGATCTTGCGTGGAACGGTTAACGGCACGGACGTCTGCATGCAGGTCGAGCGTCACAACATGCACTATCGGCTGTTACATTGGGGATCGCAGGTCGACGTGATGGTGCTGACGGCCCGCGCTGCCGAACTGCTCGCCTGCATGCCGGCCAAGGCACCGCCCGACAACTCCAGGTTCCTCCTATCGCCGATGCCAGGATTGCTCTCCCATCTGCATGTGGCCGCGGGCGATGAAACCAAGCCGGGCCAGCAGCTGGCGGTGATCGAGGCGATGAAGATGGAGAATGTGCTGTTGGCCGAGCGGAGCGGCAAAGTCGGCAAGATCTTCGCGACGATCGGCGAAACATTGGCGGTCAATCAACCGATCCTGGAGTACGAATAGCCGCCAAGAGGAATCGGGGCGGCCCGTTTTAAGAATTGTCGACCGACGTTTCAAACAGGCCGGGCAGCGTAACTTCGAGTAATTCCAGGTCGGCGCTGCAATGGGCATATCGGGTCGACATGCCTGGCGGGATCACGAAAGCGTCACCCTGCGAAACGTCGACGTCTGGCTGCTGTTCGCCCTGAAGGGTCATCGCGCCCTGCAGCACGAAATTAAAAAGAATGTCTCCTGTATGGCGGGTCGCGGGTGGATCGCCCGACTGGAATCTCGCCACCTGCACATTCGCCACGCCATCGGTGCCCTCGCGGATGCCGGTGTCACGATGGGTAAATCCCGGAATGCGGAAAGGACTCCAAACGGCGTCGGCCAGCTTGTGGTGAACAAATCGTTGTCCATGAAATCGGCGTTGTGGACGCAGGGTCCCATTGGGCAACGTCATGTCGTGGTCGATCGTCGTGACATGCTCCGCCGGCACCGCAATCTCGATCACCTCGATGTTGTCCGAGGCGAACAGGACACGGTGACGAATTTCGGGCGGCTGAATGACGCAGTCGCCGGCAAGCAGTCGAAACTCAGGGCCCTGATCCTCGTAGACCAGATCGACCCATCCTTGATAGCAGTAGATCAACTGAAAGCCGACGGAGTGAAAGTGCACCATGTCGGGAACGGGCCCGCCGTTGGGAATGCGGATGTGACTGGCAATGATCGTGCCGCCCAAACGCGACGGGATCAGGTCGCGGTAGAGCATTCCCGCGCGGCCGATCACCCAAGGATCCTGATCGCGCAGTCGTCGCACCACAAACGCGTGCTCCGTGTCCGGGATCCGCAACGGGGGATCGAGCATCTCGATCTCGATACGCATCCCGTTGGGAGCCGTGAGTACGGTGGCGCCCGCGGCAAATGCCGCGGGTTCCTCCGTCAAGATGCGCAACGTTCCCGGTGGCTCCGCGGCGCCCGTCTCGAGTCGCAAACGGACGCCATGCCCGGCCAGCACCGCGACACGGGGATGATCGGCGGGAAAGATCTTTTCCAGTCGAAACCGCAACGTCCCGGTAAAAAATGGAATGTCCTGACGCACATCGCGGCTCGAAACGCGAATCTCCGCCTCGGTCCCCGCACGCATCGACTTGCTGCCGTTCCCCTGGTCGCTCATGCTCCAGTTGCTCCTGTGACTCGAACTTCAAGAGCCCACAGTATTGGTAACCTGGGCCGCGCAATGCAATCCAGGGACCGATGGAACGTCGAATTGGGGACCAGGAAAAGACGAATGAACGACGACAGTTTCTTCAGCTGCTTCCATGGGGCAACCTATTCCGCGAATTGGCCGTCTTCGACGAACACGATCGCAAACTTGGCCGAGCCCCGCGGGCGTCGCGCCCAGCAACGAAACGATGCGTGTCTCCTTGGTGTTTCGAGATCTGGCAAGCACCACGCTCGCCGCCGTCAAGAACAGGTTGCTCGAGGGTGTCACGCCGCCTGCGCGAAAGTGATCTTGGTGTGCGACAGCGCGAAGTTCGCATCCGCCCGCTCCTTTTCCAGGATCGCCCGGTCTCGTTCTGCTTGCGCCTCCCTCTCGGCGACCAGTGCCCGATCCTGGTCGGCCGCGGCAGCCGCCTCCGCACGCGCTGCCCGCAACGCCTGCCATGGTCGATGCGTTGGCGGTCATGTTCACTGCCGCATTCGACAAAGCACCCCGGCGAAGATTCAATTGGTCCTGTGGACGACCGACTGTTCGTCAAAACTTGTGATCGATTTGTGGACGAGTTTACAGATACCTTGCCTTTGAAATTTGGCCAGCGTCTCATCATCCACTGGAGGCTGCAGTACGGAAAGCGTAGAGTTTGGCACCGAATTTCAATTCAAACCTGAAACGCACCGGCTGACCGGCCAAACTGGAAATGTCGGTCGTACCTTTACGCCATTTCACAATTCGGTTTACCGAGTTTGCGGTATGAATACGATCGCATTCGTCCAATGAGAACCCGGGAATCGGCTTCCCGGTATCGTCCTGGATCTCGACACGGGCAAGGCCCAGCGCTGATGTTTCGATGTTGAGATTCAGGGCGTTGCCGGAGAAACGCAAAACCGGTGTGGTAAATTCTCCGCCTGAGTATTCGGCTTCGACCGCGGTGAAACCGTCTCGCCGAAACACGACCCGGGACATCACGATGCGGAACTCGTGCCCGTCCTCGGGCAGGTAATGCTCGGGCGCTCCCAGGTAGTAGAGCCACATTTCGTCGCCGTGGACGACCAGACCGCGCACCGGATAAAGGCCGCGGTCGTCGAACTCGCCGGTGAGTCCAAGCGGAATCAGCGGCTCGCGGTCAAACTGCTCCCATTGAATCCCATCGCGGCTTGCGGCGAAGCCGATGTCGATCGGGCCGACGTTCAGCACGTCAGTGCCTCTGCCGGTGTGGAAGCCGCTCAGGTCGTCGGCAATGAACCAGTCCTGATAATGGAGGTACCGGTTCGGGAACATCACGTAGGCGTCCTGCGCATGGGGATACCGCAACACCTGAGGCATGTAGAAGTCTGCGACGGGCACACCGTCCATGGTCGGGTCCTGTTCGTCCGGGGCAAGCACGATTTGGGGATCCTCGAACCGGCGGAGGTCGTCCGATGTCAGCCGACCGACGCACCGCAGGTGATTGTGGCCCTGGTGAAACAGAGATTTGGCGAAGTACGCCTCGTGCCGCGGAGGCGGCTTCACCCACTTGTTGACCCGCACGAACGCTACGTACTTGTCGAGGCTCTCCTCATAGAACGCCACGTTCTGGCTGTCCATTCCACGCGGAAAGGAGAACTCGCCAGGGAAGACACCTTTGTGGATCACTTGCCACTCGCGACCATCGGCCGAGGCGAGCACCTCATCCGGCAGCCCGCTTACGATCTTGTAGCGCTGGGAAGCAGGAGCCCTGGGGTCGGTAAAGACTGTGCCAGAGCCGGTGCGGAGACCATAGGCGAAGTTGCCCGCCTCCAGGAGAGCCTCCGTCGCGACTTGCCACTTGATGCCGTCCTCGGAAACAAAGCCGAATCCTCTGAACGTGCCGTCGTTTTCCAGGATCTGAGCATAAACCCATAGGTCCGGACCGTCCCGCAACTCCAGCGGGTGCTCCGGAACAGCGCGGTAGATCCCGCTGACGAGGTTGCGCTCGCCCGTCTTGCGGGGACGTTGCACGACAATGCGGACGCTCTTGCCCTTTTCTATATAGCGACCGTCAATAAATATTTGATTGCGGTCAGCAATATCGACTGGCTCTCCTCCCCGGGCAATTTGAGATATTGCTGGTAGACAAGCCATAGCAAACCCGAGTAAAGCTTTCTGCAGTAAATCTGGTGGTGAAAAAGTTACTGTGCCAGACACAGAGTTTCTCCTTGCGAATAAATTGAAATCTGCCTCCCACGTTTTAGTATGAACTACAATCGTGGGGCTTTTCATCCGAACAGAACAAAACTGGGCAGTTCTGCTGCTGGCGGCTCGATTACAATCACCGCCGACCACATAGTGCGTTAGACTACCAGACCCCGGCGGAGTTCGCCGCTCCCGTTACCCCAGATCCTCTCATTCAGAGTGGTACATAGATCGGGGGAAGGCCACTCCCGATCCAGGTTGCCCGCTGCCGGGCTGCACGCGTCGAGATCGGCCTTTCGACAGGCGAGACAGTGACTGTGTCCCACGTCGATGCTGTTGCTGAGGGCCTCGTTGCCGTCGAGGTCGGTAGGCGCGCATAGCGAGGGCCACCCGCAGGCAGTATCTTATCCATACGACAACGTCGGCCCTCCCCATACAAGAACCTGGTGCAATTTGAGGAATGGACAAACTCTTTGGCAGCCCAAGTCATCTGTCGATACTCTTCCAATGCGATTGACGAAATGATCGATGCAGAAACACTGTCGACGCTTATGATGATCGGTAGCAGCTCGATCGACGACTCGTCGCTTGATGAGCTGTATCAAAGCATTCGTGATTGCGGCGAGATTAACTGTCGCCATTGGAGCGAATGGGAAATGGTACTCTCTGGAATGCCGCCTCAGGATATTGGGAGTGTCCTTCGTGGCCTCACGCGAGCTGAGTGTCGACTCAAGTGGTGCGGCGGTTCGGTGGCGGCTTCCATCTGGGTATTTCGGTACCTGTATCGCGTAGCCGACGGTGCTGTTGCGCGCGAAGCTGCCGATTGGGTTGTTGCGCATACGAGCAATCGCTACTCGCCATTTGGGACGACTCGTCATAGTTCTTTTGATCAATGGGTCTATGAGCAAACGGACCATTACCACGGCCAGCAGTTGATTCGGCGGCGGCTCTTGGATGAAGCACAGCGGCGAGCAGTAGCGGCACGATTGCAGCGAGCGGAAGAACGGCAGCGGCAACACCAGTTTCGCTGCGAACTAAGGCGTCAGCAGTCGGCCAAGCGAAGGGAGGAACTCGCCGAGTTTGAGAATCTCGCTTTAGCAATTCAACTTGAGATCATCGCCTCCGATTGGACGCGTACGTTAGAGTATTGGCCCAAAAGCGTCGCTCAGCGAACTGCCGCGGAACTCGAATCTGTGCCAAAAACGACGCGAGAGAAACTGTTGGACAGGTTACGGGTCAGATTACGCGCTGATTGGAGAGGGTTTCGCAGGAGGTTGCAAAGTCTCAGCTAGGCCTTAGTGACGGTCCGTTGTGACTGGCCACCCGTTTCGGCTCAGACTATTCAAGACAATATGTCTCGATCGAGTAACTCCGATGAATAGCCGTGAATACGACCTGGCCAGAGTTTTTGGGAGCACTCTCACACTTGTTCGCCTCGGGTGGTGACACTACACCGTGGCAGTTGTGGCGATGGTAGTTTCTCGAGGGCACCTATGAGCATTAAATACGATTCAAAGCGGGAGCCTCTCGCCGAGGTCATAAAGAGGGCAACGGTCAATGCCACTTACGTCATTCCGGACCTGCAACGCCCCTATGTGTGGACTCCTCACCAGGTCACCATGCTCATTGATTCGCTATTTCGCGGCTGGCCTTTTGGGTCGCTCTTGCTGTGGGAGGTAAAGCCTGACTGCTTCCAGGAAAATGAGGGGATTCCCCATCGACCGTTTTGGCAAGTGATTGACCGAACGGGTAATGACCAGGGTACAACCGCTTCTGCGCTCGGGCAGCCTGCGACTTACCACATGGTTCTCGACGGGCAGCAACGCGTACAGAGTTTGATCCTTGCACTGGGCGGCGATCAGTGGGGTTTTCAGCTCTACGACGCTGATTGGGCGCTCGATTTACAGGACCGTCGAGTGAGACCAAGCAACCATTGGTCGAAGGCGTCACTCTGTATCGATCTGCAGAAGTTCACTGTGGAACTGAGCGCGAAGCATGATACCGTCAGAAAGATTGAGGCTGGCAAGATTCTTGATTGGGCAATTCTCGACGGGGTTTCCGGCCAATCTTCAGACTTGCGACCAGTCAATTATGTTTACCCATTGCTGACGGCCAAGGCCAACCCTGGACGATTCATTCGGCTGTCACGCTTCTGGGACCTCGTCCAGAAAGATCTTTCGGAGCGCGAGTACAAGAAGTTGCTCGAGCCCGTGCTAAAGGAACATCGTGTGGGCGATGCTGACCTACCTAACCTACTTGATCCACTCGCGGAGTTCATGAAGGTCGTCGAAAACGTGAAAATCAACGGGTTTGTTCACGCACTACAAATCGAGTCCTTTGAGTTGACGCCGCAATGGAGCAAGGACGACTACAGCGATGCCATCGTCAATATATTCACTCGCCTCAATACAGCGGGTCGAACCTTAACGAGAGAGGAAATCACGCTCGCCTGGCTGAAGGTTGGTTGGGTTCGGACGGCGACCGATGGGAAGACGGCTGGCCAATGTCTAGAAGAGCTTAAATCAGCTCTTGGGGATCGTGGGTTTCATTTGGAAACTGACGAAATTGTGCGATTGATTTCATTTATCTGGGCCGTTGAACACCGCCACGGAAGTCTGTTGGATTCCAAAGACTTGCTGAAGGGCGAAATTGTTCGGTCAATGGCTACCACAGTGGCCTCCGCATGGAATCGATTGAGGCCAAGGCTTGAGCGGGGCGCTGACATCATAAAAGAGCGAGATTTGCTAGAGAGTCAGGGCTCTTTTAACGCGTTCATTGTCTTCTTGACTTGGTATCGGCTGGTCTTTGACCGCCTCGAGGCACTTTCTGTTGGCCTTGCGGTAGTTGAGCGAGACAGCTTTGAGAAGAAGCTGAATGCTGCTGCCGCCCAGTTCCTGGATCGTTGGGTGTTTGGTTCTCAATGGGCCAATGTATGGGGTGACGCAGCAGTGCTGAATTTCCAAAACTTCGCAACAGATCTGAATGACATTCATGCGAAGCTGATGAAATGTACCGCCAGCAACTTGTTTGACACAGTGGACGAGGGGATCGATCAGTTGATGGGGCGAGTGTCAGTCAAGGCCACCGAGCAAATCAACAACACCGTGGTCCGAGATAGGAAACGCGTGCATGTATATTACCCGTTGTTATGGGTTTGGCATCGGCTCGACGAAGCAAGGTGGAGGCATTCATCAGTTCCGATGCGCACTGGGAGAAAGCGTACGAGCAAACTGGAAGTAGATCACACGGTAGCCGATGCTAGGTGGGGACGATTGGTTGATAAAGAGATTGCGACAAAGTTGACCAGCTTTGTTGGGACTGACGAAGAAAAGGCGCTCGTCGCACCAGACGACTTCGAATCTAAGTTCGAAGCAATCGCATTTATCAATCTACTTGGCAATTGTTCGCTTCTGGAAAAGTCATTCAACATCTCGAAGAGTGATGAGCCCATGTGGACATTTCTGCAACAGGTTCATGAGTTCAAGGAAGGAAAAGTTCAGCGTGATGTGTGGGAGGCGGCTCTCTCGCTGTCAGAAACACTGACCTCGCCAGATGGAGCGACGTTATCAGATATCAAGACAGCTGTGCAAACGAGGGATGCGTTGATCAGGAAGGAGCTTTCCGAATTTATCGCGGGCACCAGACACCGAATGGATGTGTAAGTGTGTCAATCGCGGTTGAGAAGAGAGCCACTTTCGTGAAGTGGCTCAGGTAGTCGTTGTTGCCGAACTGGTGGTTGGGCGGGTGTGTGAGTCGAGTTGTCTAATATCGACTTCGTCGGTCTCGCATGGTCCAGAGCTCTTGGGCGGCGTCGACGATGTCCCCGCGGCAGTGAAGGTGTGCGCCAATCGCGAACAGCGGCCATTTTCAGAATGCCCCGTCTGCTCGCTCGGGACGCGGTTCGCCCGAAAACATGCCCCGAATCGCTTGCTAAGGCCGGAGTGTCAACGATCTTGGCCCTCGGCGGAATTTTTTTGATCCTACGACCTCGCCTGGCACCGCGAATACAAGTTCTGTGCTTGATGGGCAGCGAAAACTATCAAAACTCATCGATACCATGTGGGCGGCACTAGAAACTTTGCTCCTGACGGATGGACTGTTACCGAAGTGGCTCGCTCCGAAAGCCAAGCATTGAACGCTAAACCGATTTCCGGCGAATTTGGCCTTCCCCCGATCTATGCACCACTCTGAATGCGAGGATCTGGGGTAAAGGGATCGCTGTGCTGCTGGAACGGAGAAGTTGGCTGAGGCGTAGCCGAAGTCAACTTCGGAGTGGAAGCGGCGCAGCAGGCGCACGCAATGACTCGCAGCGAGCCGCAACCGATCAGAGACGCGCACGAAAAAACCCCGGTTTTGCCGGGGTTTGCGAGTGGTTGCGATTTGACGCGACCACCGGGAATTGCGGGGACAGGATTTGAACCTGCGACCTCGAGGTTATGAGCCTCGCGAGCTACCGGGCTGCTCCACCCCGCGTCGTGTTGGTGGAGTGATTGTACTCGATTGTACGTTCGCGTCGAGGGGACACAGGCTGGCGAAGTCGGTGTCGCGCTGGGGTCCGCTGTTGGAATCGTGGTCGATTGCTTGCGCTTGGCGTGGGTGGGAAGTTGTGGAACGGATGGGTGCGACTGGACGGTCGGACGCCGGCCGGGAGTTCTTGGTTCCGGTCGCGCCGAATAATCGGTTCGCCTGTTACCTAACCCTTGGGTGGCTCGGTACTTCTTGCTTGCCGCCACATATCGGGGCTGGTAGACTGACCTAAGGCCAGAAGTCGCTTCTCGGAAATCGCCTATGTCGACCCCGAATTCACCGGGTAACGGATCGCGCGCGCCAGCAAATGCGCCTCCACCGCCTCCCGTGATGCCGCCCTACCCCACGGCGAATTCCGCGCCAGCTCCGCCCATGCCCCCGGCTCCCTCCGCGCCGTTGGCTCCCAACATTCCGACGGCCGTCCCCAGCAATCCTGGAGCGCAAGGTCTGGCGCGACCGATCGCCGTGCAACCAGTACCTTTGCATCCGCTGCAACCTGTCCAGCCGATGCCCGTCCAGCCGATGCCCGTCCAGCCGATGCCTGTCCAGCCGATGCCTGTCCAGCCGATCGCGGTACGGCCGGTGCCGGTGCAGTATGTTCCCGCGCAGCCTGGCGCGTTACCGCCCGCTCCGGTTCGCCCCGTTCCGGTTCCGGTACCCGTTCCGATGCAAGGGGTTCCGCCGAACGCATCGGCCGGTTTGCCGGCTGGGGCGCCGTCGCGCAGCTTGCAGCCGGTCAGGGTGGTGCCCGCCGCGGCGGTATCTCCATCCGCCGCACCTGCCACCGCCGTCCCGACACCGGGTCCGGTTCGACCGATACTTGTGCAACCGTCGCCGCCGGGCGCGCCCGGCGCCGCAGCCGCGAGCCGTTCGCCGATGATGCCGGTTGTTGTTCAAGGCTCGAATGCCGCAACGCCGCATCCTGCTTCCACGCAACCGGTGCCGCTTCGGCGCGAGCAATTATCCGAGGAAGAGGAAGCCGAACTGGCGGAAAAGCGTCTGATACGATCGGCGCCGCCCTGGCTGGTCAGCCTGGTCGTGCACATGGTCGCATTGGTTGTGCTGGGGCTGGTGGTGCTGCATAGCAATTTCAAGCAGAAGGGATTGTTGGAAGTAACGTATGCGGAAGAGCTCGGCATTCAGCTGGAAGATCCCGACTTGCATTCGGGTTTATTGGAACTGACCGACGTGCAGGAATCGGTGCTGGCGGTCGACAACATTGCGGCCGAGGATCCGTTGGCGGCACCGTCCATGTTGACACCGCTCAGCGATGCGACCACGGCGGTAACCGACATCGAAGCGCCGACGATCGGCATGGCGCTCGACGGGCGCCAGAAGGGCTCGAAGGAGGCGTTGCTCGCCAAGTATGGTGGGACGGCCACCACCGAAGAATCGGTGCGGCTCGCGCTGGAATGGCTGAAGCGGAACCAGCGTCGCGACGGATTTTGGAGTTTGACGGGCCCGTATCGCGACGGTGCGACGGGCGAGAATCGGCCGGCGGCGACGGCGATGGCATTGCTGGCGTTCCAGGGCGCGGGGCACACGCACAAGGAAGGCGCGTACCGCAAGGAGGTCGAGCGGGCCTGGACCGCGCTGCTTGATTTGCAGGACCGCGATGGAGCGTTCGCCAGCGAAGGGGTTTACAATCATCGACTCTATTCCCAGGCGCAGTGCACGATCGCTCTTTGTGAACTCTATGGGATGACCAAGGATCCCCAATACAAAAAACAGGCGCAGCTGGCCGTCGACTACGCGGTGCGGATCCAGTCGCGGCAAGGTGGCTGGCGGTATACGCCTGGCGAGGATGCCGATTTGTCGGTGACCGGCTGGTTCGTGATGGCATTGCAGAGCGCGATGATGGCGGGGCTGGAAGTGCCGAGTCCCACGTTGGACCGCATTTCCGAATACCTCGACAGCGTCGCGTCGGACAACGGGACCCGCTATTCGTACCGCCGCGAGGAGCGAGGTCCGACGGTGGTAATGACCGCCGAGGCGCTGCTTTGCCGGCAATATCTGAACTGGGCGAGGAACGATCCGCGGCTGGTGGACGGTGTCGAATATATCCTGCAGAATCCGATCGACTTTGATGGCGACAAGAATGCCTATTACTGGTATTACGCGACGCAGGTCACGCACCACATGGAAGGCGATTACTGGAAGCAATGGAACAAGGTGATGCGGGAAGTGGTACCGAAAAAGCAGGAGAAAACGGGGCCCGAGTCGGGCAGTTGGAGTCCCGACGGCGATCGCTGGGGGCAGACCTATGCGGGACGGTTGTACGAGACCTGCATGTGTGTTTATATGCTCGAGGTATATTACCGCCATTTGCCGATTTACAAATGGCGCAGCACCAAGTAGGCAGACGGGGAGCATTCGCTGGCGTTTTCGCATCCCATCTCCTAATCTGAGCGGTTATGCAACGGAATCGAATCGCGTTTTTCATCGTCGGTGGGGTCTCGTTTATCGTCCTTGGCTGGGCGATGTTTCGCGAGCAGCTGGCGGCCGGAATTGCCGAATACCGGAAAGCGGCCGCAGCGAAGAGGCCGGACGACGACGCAGGGGATCGCACTCACAACGCCAGCGGTGGCGGAGCGAGCGTCAACGATTCCCAGGGACGCGGCCGAAACATACTGACCGTGGCCTCGATGACCATGAAGATGACTCCGGCCGTCGTGAATGAGGGCGCGATCACCGAACGCGCAGTCTGGTTCCGCGACATGGCGATGTCCTCCGGCGTGGACTTCAAACATTTTTCGGGCAGCCAGCCCGAACAGCCCTTACCGGCGTTTACGGGCAGCGGCGTGGCGGCTTGGGATTTTGACAGGGACGGGCGGTACGATCTCTACTTCGGCACCGGCACGACGTTCCCAACCGATCCGCACCGTTCCCTGCCCGTCAATCGACTCTATCGCAATTCCGACAAATGGCAGTTTATCGATGTGACTCGATACCTGCGCATCGATCAGCGGGGCTACACCACAGGGCTGGCGGTCGGCGATTTCGACAACGATGGCTTTCCCGACTTGTATATCGCATCGCTGGGCGCGGACGGACTCTACCGTAATCAGGGAGACGGTACGTTTCTGGCCGAGCGATCGGAGCCCGGCATTCGAGACGATGCATGGAGCACCAGCGTCGCATTCGCCGACGTCGATGGCGACGGCCTGCTCGATCTCTACGTCTGCAACTTCGCGCGATGGACATGGGAAACGCATCTATCGCACCGCGCCGCTCTGGATGCAGCGCGGATGCGGAACGAACCGCTGGCCAGCGACACTGCCCTGGAACCGGAGACGGATCGCTTCTACCGGAACCTGGGTGATGGCCGGTTCGAGGACCTTTCTGCATCGAGCGGGCTGGCAGCGCACCCGGGCCGGTCGATGAGTGTTGTGGCAACGGATCTCGACGGTGACCACTTGATCGACTTCGTCGTGGCGCAGGAAGGCGGCCCACTTTCGATTCGCCGCAACCGGGGCGACCTGACGTTCGAAATACACCCTTGGGCACCGACGTCGGACGACAGGTCGGCGGGCGGTCCATCGCCGAACGGCGGCGGCGAGGGCGGCGGCGGCGAGGGCAAATTGAATTCCAGCCCGTCCCCGCGCAGTGGCAGCGACGCGATCGCGCATGGGATCGACGCCTGTGAATTCGGAGTTTTCGGCAGCCCTGGCTGGAATTCGACGGCGATGCTGTTGCGCCGGACGGCGGAAGGCGGATTCGAACGGCATCCCGCAGCGCGAATGGTCGAATCGAGTTCCACGGCATTGATCGGATGGGGTTGCGCCACGGTTGATTTCGACTTGGACGGACGCAGCGACGTCGTCGTGACGAATGGAGGGAACGACTTCCGGCGGACGATGGACAACAGTGACATTGCGGCGCAGGTTCCACTGTTGTTCAAGAACGCGGAAGGAGAATTTCATTCCCTGGCGCTGCGCGGCGGCACGTTTTTCAACAACGCACGCATCGGTCGCGGGCTGGCCACCGTGGACCTGGACAACGACGGGGACTCCGAGATCGTCATCAATCATTTTGACGGTCTGCCGGCGGTCTTGCGGAACAACGCCATCGGGATCAAGGGTGACGGCGCACTGTCGATTCGGCTTCATCTGGTTGGTACGCGGTCGTCGCGGGACGCGATCGGAGCCCGTTTTGAAGCGCGACTGCCGCGCCGCTCCGTACAATTCGAGATTCGGGGTGGGGGCAGCTACTTGTCAGCCCACGATCGGCGAATCATCATAGGAGTCGACGTTGACGAATCTCCGTTGAGCGGGGAGATCATCTGGCCCGACGGAAATCGCACCAGGCTCGAGAACCTTCGGGCTGGGGAATCGTATAAGGTCTTTGAACCGCGCGATCCTCAGGGACCGGCCATTATCCACTCCCGACCGAAACGTTCATGAGCAATCCAAACCGTGCCAGCATCCGCCAGCGCCATACCATGCCGTGGCTGGGTGCCGCCATCTTAGCGACGGTCGTGGCTGGTTACGGCTGCGACGGTTCCCCCCGAAGTCTGTCGGACCCGGCCGGCTCGCAAGCGGGCGCAACCGGATCGACCACGGGCAGCAGTCCCGTGCGGGGCCCGGATACCACTGGACAGGTCGGAACCGGGCGTCCAGCGGCGTCGAGCATTGATACCGAATCCGGCCCCACGGCCGATGTGCGTGCGGCAACCGCGAAACGGGCGGCCACGAAGACCACGCGCGTCCCGTCACCGGCGGTGATCCCCGCCTTGGCTAATCAGGCCAAGGCATTGGGGATCGATTTCACGTTTTTTTCCGATGCCGTTCCCGAGCGGTACTTTCTGCCGGAAGTGATGGGCGGTGGTTCGGGTTGGCTCGATTTTGACCTCGACGGCGATATCGACGTCTATTTAACCAACGGCTGCGAACTGCGCAGCTCCAGCGAGGGCGACCTGGTCGAATCGGAGCAAAAGGAAAATGTCGATCGACTGTTCATGAACCTGGATGGCAAGAGATTTCAAGACATTACCGCGCTGGCGCGGTTTGTCGATCATGGCTACGGGCAAGGCTGCGCCGTCGGTGATTTCGACGCGGATGGATTCCCGGATATTTTTGTCGCGAACTACGGCACCAATGCGCTCTACCGGAACAACGGCGACGGCACGTTTGAAGAGGTAACGCAGTCGGCGATGACGGGGGCACCTAAGTGGAGTTCGAGCTGCGCCTGGTTCGACGCCAATTACGACGGACTGCTCGACCTGTACGTGGTGACCTACATGGAGGTCAACTTCCTGAATCGCAAGGTCTGCAACTATGGCAACCTGAAAGGATATTGCGGACCGGGGGACTATGACTCGGTGCCGGATTGCCTGTATATCAACCAGGGCGACGGTACGTTTGTGGATAAGCTCGACGAGTTCGGAATGGCGGCGGACAATGGCAATGGACTGGGCATCGTGATCGCCGATTTCGATGACGATCTGCGCCCCGAGGTCTATGTCGCGAACGATATGAAACCGAACTTCCTGTTCGCCATGACCGACAACCCGAACACCCGTACCGCCAGCCGCGACCGACCCTATTTTGATATCGCCACATTGGCCGGGTGCGCTGTCTCCGACATGGGTTACAACGAAGCGAGCATGGGCGTGTCGTGTGCCGATTTCGACGGCGACGGATTGCCCGACCTGTATCTGACGCATTTTTACAACATGAAGAACACGCTCTACCACAACCTGGGCAAGCTGGCATTCGTCGACGACAGCAAACGCTCGCGCGTGATCATGCACAGCAAGAAGAATACCGGCTTCGGCACGATTCCGTTCGATTATGACGGCGACGGCAGCATCGACCTGTTCCTCGCCAACGGACATGTGCTTGGACCGACGCAGATCCCCTGGGAACTGACACCACAGATGATTCGCAACGCCGGGGACGGAAAGTTCGACGATATCTCGGAATACGCTGGCGAGTACTTCGCCGAAAAGTCGCTCGGTCGAGGCGCCGCGTCCGCCGACTTTGACAACGACGGCGACGTGGACATTTCTGTCACACATCTGCTGCGGCCCGTGGTGCTGCTGCGGAACGAGACCAAAGTCGACGCGGACTGGGTCGGATTGGATTTGAAATCAGCCAATCGCATTCCACCCGTCGGCGGCCGCATCGTGGTGATCGAAGGGGAACGTCGACGCGTCCTGCCAATTACCACGGGGGGCAGCTATCTCTGCAGTCACGATCCCCGTTATCGGTTCTGGACGCGCAGCGACGACCTGCGCGTCGAAATCCACTGGCCCAGTGGAAAGGTCGACCTGCTGGAGAACCCCACGAGGAATTGCTACCTGCGGATCGCTGAGAAGTGAAGCGGGTTACGGTGAACGGGTTACGGGGAACAGGAGCCACCGTGGCTGGGGCATCTTGCACCCGTTCACCGTAACCCGTTCCTCATTCCACCGTGAACTTTTGGACGAGCCGTTTATCTAGTTCGGCGGGGATCGGTTCGGGGAGTTGCAGGGGTGCCTGTGCGGCGGGGGTACCGTCCTCGAGTTGGGTGAGTGTGATCGAGGGGGCGGCGAGGTCCTGGTGGTAGAAGCGCGAGCTGGGGAAAATGTCGCCGGGGTAGGAGAAGTTGTCGAGCATTGCCAGTGCGACGCAGTGAGCCGCTCCCGCGGCGCTCTCCAGCATTCCGCCTACCCAGCAGGGAATCCGCGCGGCGCGGCAAAGGTCGTGAATGCGCACCGCGTTGGTTAATCCTCCGACGCGGCCTGGCTTGATATTCATGATGCGGCAGCTGCCCAGTCGCAATGCGAGTTCGGCATGCCGCGGATCGGAGACGCTCTCGTCAAGGCAGACCGGGGTTCGAATCCGATTCTGCAGCTGCGCATGATCGACCAGATCATCGTGCGCAAGCGGCTGCTCGATCATCGCCAATTGCAACTCATCGATCGCCTGAAACATTGGGAGATCGAGTAATCGATAACCACTGTTGCAGTCGATATGGATCGTCAATTGCGGGTGGCGGTCGCGCACGGCGCGAAGCATCGGCAGGTCCCAGCCAGGACGGAATTTCAGTTTGACGCGCGGAAATTTTTGTTCCACGGCCTTGTCGACAGCAGCGAGCAGATCGTCGATCCGGTCCATGACGCCGAAGTCGGCACCGACGGGAACGATGTCTCGTTGGGCGCCGAGCAGCTGGTGCAAGGGACGATTCGCGCGTTTGGACTCCAACGCCCACCAGGCGGTATCGAGAACGGCCTTGGCGAACGGATTGCCTTTAAATAACGCGAGCCGTTCCTGGAGCGCGGCCCCCGACTCGATCCGCTGCCCGACGACGGCGGGGCAGAGCCAGTCTCTACAGGTTGCGAACACGCCGCCAGCCCATTCGGGACTGTAGCAGGGCGCGGCGAGCGGCGACGCTTCACCCCAGGCGTCAATGGATCCGCTGACCATCCGGCAGAGCACCGATTGAATCGATGCGTCTTCGCCATAGGCAGTGCGCCAGGGATAGATCAGAGGCATCGCGACATGGAACAGGTCGATTCGATCAATATGCATCTTTGCCACCTCGCTGGAACCACTATACTAGGTTGGAAACCGGAGTCTGCCCAGCGATGCCGTTGATCCAAATCGATGCTCTTCCGCCGCAAACGACGCGCGGCACGGTCGTGCGGTTGTTGGAGCAGGTGGGGGAGATCGCCAGGGATAAGATCGGCGCGATCGAGATAAAGGGTCGAGCAGCGACGGTCGAGGTACCCGCGGGCTGGGAAACGCGACTCGTCAAGGCCTTGGACGGCGCCTTGGTAGGGACCGGACATGTCCGTGCCAGCGTCATCTGGGCTGGTGGAGTCGGGCGCGGCGAGGATCCGTTCGCGCGCCTGGCGCGCTTGCTGGAACTGGAGTCCGCCGAGGAGGCGCGGCGGGCGGCACAGGAAGCGCGGCGGGGCGACGAGTCGACCGGTCAGACGCTGGTGGGGCTGGTCGTCCAGGACGAGACCGCGGGGCTGGGCGGCCGCGCGCTGTTGACGCTGGCGAAGAAAAACGGGCGCAGTCTGCCCTGGACGCGACTGAACGTCGGTTCGCCCGTGCTGCTGCTCGAAGAGGATCGCGATAAACACTCCGGCTGGCGCGGGATCGTCTGTCAGCGTCAACCGTCCTGCCTGCAGATCGCTCTGGACAGCTGGCCGGACCCCGAAAGCGAACGGCCCGTGTTCCGCCTGGCGCTGGCGCACGACGAAGTGGCGCGCACGAGACAGCGCAACGCGCTGGAACGCGCCCGCATCGCCTCCGCGGACCGGTTGGCCCAGTTTCGCGAAGTGTTGCTGGGCAACGTGCCGCCGCGATTCCGGCCCGCGCCGCGACGAGTCACCAGCGAAAATGCCCACATCACCAGCGGCGGCGACGTGGGCGGCGGCCGCGACGGAGAGGGCGGCGAGGGCGTGGGCGGCGGCGAGGTCGAGAGCGTGGGCGGCGGCGGCCAAGTCATTCACTGGCTCGACGCAAATCTTAACGACTCCCAGCAGGAAGCGATCAGGCTGGCGTTGACGGCCGAGGACTACGCGATCATTCATGGCCCGCCGGGCACGGGCAAGACGACCACGGTGGTCGAATTGATCCGGCAAGCGGTGCGGCGCGGCGAGAAAGTGCTGGCCTGTGCTCCGAGCAACCTGGCGGTAGACAATATGCTCGAGCGGCTGGTGCGCGTGGGAGAGCGCGCCGTGCGCATCGGCCACCCCGCCCGCGTCCTGCCCGAGTTGCGCGAGCACACGCTGGATCTGCTGGTCGATGCCCATCCCGATCTCCAACTGGCTCGCAAACTGGTCCGCGAGGCCCATTCGCTGCGCGATAAGGCCGGCAAATGGACGCGCGGAAAGCCCCAACCGGGCTCGCGCCAGCAGATGCGCGAAGAGGCGCGCGATTTGATCCAGGACGCGCGACGCCTGGAAGCCCAGGTCGTCAAGCATCTACTCGACTCGGCCGACATCGTCTGCAGCACGACGACCGCGATCGACAGTGAGATCCTCGGACAGCGCGCGTTCGACCTGGCGGTGATCGACGAAGCGTGCCAATCGACGGAGCCCGGCTGCTGGATCCCGCTGCTGCGATCCCGACGCGTGATCCTGGCGGGCGATCATTGCCAGCTTCCGCCAACGGTTGTCTCGCGGGAAGCCGAACGGGAAGGGTTCGGATTGAGCATGCTGGAACGCCTGATCATGCTGCCCCATGCGGATTGCCATCGACGGCTCGACATTCAGTACCGCATGCACGAGCAGATCATGCGGTTCTCGTCCGACGAATTCTACGACGGTGGTTTGACAGCAGACGCGTCGGTGCGCGGCCATCTATTATCGATGGTCCCGGGAGTCGAATCGAACGAACTGACCCAGGCACCGCTGGAGTTCATCGATTCGGCGGGAGCAAGCTACGACGAGGAACTCGAGCCGGAAGGTGAGAGCCGCCGCAATCCGCAGGAGGCGGCGCTGGTGGCGAAACAGGTCGAACGGCTTTGTGAGTCGGGTTTGCCGTCCGCCGATATTGCGGTGATCACGCCGTATGCGGCGCAGGCGCGCCTCCTGCGCGAACAGTTCTCGTCGGTCTGGCCCGACCTCGAAATCGACACCGTCGACGGGTTTCAAGGTCGGGAAAAAGAAGCGGTCATCGTGTCGCTGGTGCGGTCCAATAGCGATTGTGAGATCGGCTTCCTGGCGGATACGCGGCGCATGAATGTCGCGTTGACTCGCGCAAGGAGAAAACTGATCGTCATCGGCGACAGCGCCACAATCGGTTCGCATGAGTTCTACCAGCGCCTGCTGGCTCACTTTGAACAATCGCAGGCATATCGTACCGTTTGGGAGTACATGTCGTAGCTCGATGTAGCTCGAAACTTGTTTCGAGAGCATGCGGCGAGCACCGGCGGGGTACGAGGTGGTACAACTCGAAACAAGTTTCGAGCTACGTAAGTTTCGAGCTACGGGGCTTGTTGGCGCAGCAGGAAGGCGATCAGGTGGAACAGTTCGGGTTCGGCAATCAGTTCGCCGAAATTTGACGGCATGGGCGAGATCGAACTGAGCCGAGCCTCTTCGATGTCGGCGGCGGGGATACGCACTTCCTTGCCCTGGTTGTCGGCCAGGACGATGATCTGCCCCTCCTCGCGCAGTTTGAGGCCGGTGACGACGAGCCCGTTACTGGTGCTGATGACCGTTGCTCGAAAGGCCGCATCGAGGTGGCGGGTCGGGTCGAGCAGATCTTCTAGGAGTCGTTCGTAACCGCGCTGCCCGATCCCGTCCAACTGCGGACCGATTTTCGCGCCTTCGCTGCCCAGTTTATGGCAGGCAACGCAGTGCTTTTTGAAGAGCGCCGCACCGGACTCGACATTCGTTTGGGCGCGGGGGTAGGCGTTCGTGCGCTGAGCGACCAGGCGGCGGATCGCATCGTCGGCTGGCGGAAGTTGCGAAGTGATGGCCTGGATGCGCTGTTCGCGTTCCGGAATGCTGGCGTTGTTAAGTCGTTCGGCGACCGTCGAATCCTGCAACAGGCGTGGCGTGGCCTTGCCGGCTTCGATCGCGCGCAACAGCACCTCCGCGCCGGAGGAGGACGATGCGAGTGCCAGGGCCACGGCTTGCTCCAAGCGAGGCGGCGCACCGGGCAAGGCGGCGACCAACCCGGCGCGCGATGCGTCGCTGTCGACCGGTCCGAGCAGCAGCGCCGCGGCAGTGCGGAGCGGCAGCGGTTCGTCGACGTTGCCCACAATCGCAAGGCAAAGTGGCGCCGACGTCTCGCGATGCAGCGCCATCGCCGTGGAGATGGCAGCGGTGCGCAACGCCGGCTCGCCGGTCCGATCCCCGCCGATCGCCGCAATCGACGGCAGGAGCGCGGAAAGTTTCAGTTGCTCGGCGGTGCGAATCGCAAGGATCAACGGCGCACTCGCGCTGCCGACTCCTTCTTCCGGGCCGGACACGATCGAGGGAGCGAACCGCCCAACCCCGATCCAGGCGTACGCGGAACCGTTGTCGCCATCGACGATCTCGATCACACCTCGCTGGCCTTTCCAACGGTCGAGTTTCCATTGATACTCGCGGGCCACGTCGTTACGCGGAGGCAGTTCGCGCGCGATCACTGCGCCCAACGCGCCGTCGTCCGCGACCAGCCGCAGCCGGATATGATTGAGCGGAGCGGGATCGGTTCCAGGTAGTCCGTTGTGACCGCACATCCAGAACGAAAGGTGCGCGGGAATCTCAAACGGCGCTGACCGCAGCACACCTGTCAGTTGCTCGCCGTTGGCAATGCTGTCAAATACGCTGATGCCTTCGCCGTCGGTCGTGGTGCGCGTCCGGACGCCCCAAGGACTGGGGACAGCATTCGTCGCCGTGACGTCCAACGGGTGGTTGCTCCATCCCATGGCTGCTCGCTGCGACAAGTCGAGCAGCCGGGTCGCCAACGCTTGCCCCCAGCGGCCTGCCTGCGAGTCAGGCTGTAGTCGCAATCCACGCTGCGCGAGACCGTCGAACAACGACTGGAAGAGCGCTACCTGCCGCGGCAGGTCATTGGCGTACCTGGCTCTGGCAAACTCGGCCACCGATTCCAGTTTCGACTCGCCGACAAAGCGGGCCGTATGCAACAGGCAGCGGGCAATCAGGTCGGGATCAAGCGACGGATGACGCGCAAATTCGAATGCCAGGTTCGCGGAAGACTCCTTGGACACCGCCAGGTTGATGGCAGCCAGACGCGCGAGATCGGCGGTCGATCTATTCCTCGTCAATAACGGCTGTAAGTCGGGCAGGTCGCGAAGCTGATTGCGCAGTGCAATCTTGATCGCGTGCACCAACTGCTGATCACCCTCGGAGGTGCGCGACCAGGCGGCCAGCAGCGGCGCGACATTTTCCAGGTCCGGGTGACGTCCCAGCGCTTCGACCACCGCCCGGCACACCATCGGATCGGGGTCGGTGAGCATCCCACGAAAGTGCGCCCGCTGTTCCGAATTCCAGTCGCCGTTCTCGGACCAGGCCCGAACAAAGTGCAATCGATCCAGACGCTCCGTCGAACGACCGGACGGATCGTCGAGTTTCAGTCGGTCGTGCCGCTGTCGAATCCAGACCGCGTGGGCCCGCTGTCTCGGCGTAAGGACGCCCTCAACCGCTTTCACGGAATCGCCGCCAAACCGACGAATCAGCTCCTGCGTAGCCTGACAACGGATCGTGAAATTCGCGTCGTCGAGCCGCCGAACAAGCTCATCGCGATCGGCGGCCGCCAGGTCGGGCAGCGCGTCGACCGGGTTGGCGCCCTGCTGCCAGACGACGCGCCAGATTCTGCCGCGATGGCGATCCCGCCGCGGATGCTGCAAATCGACTTCATAATGCCCGATGATGCAGTTGTAGAAATCGGCGATGTACATCGCCCCGTCCGGACCGATCTGCAGATCGACGGGGTGGAACCACCAATCCTCGCAGCTCACAAAATCGTCCGGCTGTTCGACCCACGGCGTCGAACCCGACCATTTCGGCGCGTCCCGGTGAATGACGTTTGTGATCACATTCCCCACGTACAGGCAATCGCGGTACCCGGCGGGGAATTGCTCGGCAGAATAGTAGGCAACGCCGGCGATTCCCGTCGATCCGTGATCGTGCCGCGTCGCAATCGGCGCGAACCCCAGGCCGTCGTGCGGCTTGCCGAAACTCTCGTAAACACCGCCTCGCAGTACCATCGTCAGCGGCTTCGAATGACAATCGGCCGTGTAAAAGTTCCCCCAAGGATCAAAGCACGATCCGAACGGATTGACCTGTCCCCAGGAGACCTGCTCAATAGCCGATCCGTCCGGACGAAACCGGTACGTGTTTCCCGAATTCAACGTCAGGACGACATTGCCTTTGCCCTGCAGTCGAATCTGCGAGTTGTTGCGGAACCCGTGGCAGGCGTAGACCCAGCCGTCCAGCCCCATCCGGAAAGCGTTCTGGTTGCCGTGCGTATCCACGAAGTCAAATGGGCCGTACAGAATTTCACGCTCGTCGGCCACTCCGTCTCGATCTCGATCGGTCAGTTTCCAGATGTACGGAATCGACCAGACGATCGCTTCATGGCCATCGCCCAACGGCAGAACCCCGATCGGAATGTTCAGTCGATCGGCAAATCGTGTCGCCTTCGCCGCGCGCCCGTCCAGTCCGATGCCCTCCAGCACGGTGACGCCGTCACGAGGTTCCACGCCCTCTTTTGCGGCAAACGGGTACTCCGTCGAATGTGTCACCCATAACCGGCCGCGTGCGTCAAACGCCAGGTTCATCGGCTTCTGGATCTGCGGCTCGCTGGCCACCAGCTGAATCGCGAATCCCGGTGGCAACTTGAACTGCTTCGCTTGTTCCGCCGGCTCCAAAGGGTCCGTCGGCGACACGGGCGGGCCCGCCCACAAACCGACCGCCGGGTACAACAACACCAGCACCAGCACCAGCCCGCAGATCACCGCCCGTCCAAGAAACGTGTCGCGCATTCTAATCGCCTTGTATTACAGCCGATGGAAGCAAGGCGTATTCTAGCGTGGGGCGCGGGTTCGGGTTACGGGGAACGAAGAACGGGTTACGGGTGGCGTAACGTGGGCCACCCGTAACCCGTTCTTCGTTCCCCGTTCCCCTCTTGACCCGTTAGTCCCACCACCAGGCGTTTTCGTGCAGGTTGCGAGGCAAGTTGCCGTTGCGTTCGGCTTTCAGGACGTCGTAGGTGTCGACTTTCATTTTGGCGGAGTCGACTGCCTTCCTCGCGTTGACGGAGACGCCGCCGCTCACGCCGGCCACGACCTGCGTCCCACCAATGACGCGGTGATTGACGATCGAGTCAACCACGGTGGGAGCCGGGCCGAGCGCGACCGGGCAACTTTCGCCATTGAGCAGGTAGCTGAATTGCCAATTTGCCTGGGACTGCAGGTCCTGCGAATGGATCAACGCGGCGACCGCGGCCATATCGAACACGTTCTGCAGGTCGGCGTACACCGGATACTTGCGGGCCATCGCGTCGTAATGTGCGGTAAAGCTGGCGGCGAACTGAGCGTTATTCTCCTCGGATTTGCCCGTCGCCTGCCGTTTGCCCTGCTCGGACAAGAGCTGATTTTCGCTGAGCACTTTCACGGTCTTGCCCTGCAGTTCGAAAACGTCGTGTTCGCTGGAGACTTTGATGGAGTCAAGATTCAGCGTAAACCACCAGCGCAGGACGTCCATCGGCGGCAGCTTGCCGTTCTTGTCCAGTTCCAGGGATGCCAGGTAACTCTTCACTCCAAGGGTGCCATCCTCCAGGCCCATTCCGACCAGCTTCATGCGATAGTCGGCTTCGACGATCAGGTGAGCGACGCGGGTTCGCGGATCGATTCCGAAAATACGGATGTCCTGCGTACCGGCCAGGCTGCGCAGCTTTTCGACCCAAGCGTCGCGCTGACCGGGCTTCAGACTGCCGCTGGAATTTGCCAGGAACGATTGGAGTTGCGCGAGATTCTCTTCGCGAGGTTCGATGGAACATCCAAACGCGCCTTCCTGCACGCAAGCGTTGCGAAGCAGAACGATCAAGTCGTCGAGTTGCAGAGTGGGTCGTTGATCATGCGCACCGACGAGTCGGCCTTCGGAATCCGGCAGCCACTCGGAAGCAGGGCCGGCGATCACGATGTCCTGGGAATCGGGGTAGACCAGCAGGTACTTGATTCGCGTGAGGCCGGCCAGGTTGCGCATGATATCATCAGCAGGCTGGCCCAGTAGACGCCGCAGACGCAATTCTCGCTCCAGTCGCGGCAAGGAAACTTTGCGCAGTTCGGAGTAGTTTCGGACGTCGCGGTTGCCGCTGGTGGCACGCATCAGATTTCGGCTGTTGCGGCTGCCTTGATCGACAAAAGTCGTTCGCCGCAGCTCGCCGGCCGCGTCCACGAACACTCCCGCTGGGAACTGTTCGACGGTACCGACACCTCCGTCGTCCACCCAGCCCGGTTTGGGTGTACCGGTCGTTTTCTTGATCAAGTCCATCAGGCTGGTGAAGTCCGCTGCGGAAGCTCCACCCGCCAGCGGCGCTGGCGTTCCGAAATCGGGCGATTGTCCGGCGAATCCATTTGCCTGCCCGGCAAACAGTTGTGGGACGGCTCCAAGTCCCGATCCGAAGCCGTTTCCGGCCATGCCGTTGACGGTGTTGGCCCACCCCAGGTTCGCCCCGGAGTTGCGTTGGGCCCGGGCCATGCGCAACATGGCGATGTCCCGCATGTTCGGCCCCAGTTGCTGCGCCAGCGCATGGGCTGCGGGAAACTCACCCGCGTCCAGGTGTTCCACAATTCGTCGTTCGACGGCTTCATCATCGCCGGAGAACGCCGCGGAAATACACGTCGCGGCCAAAACAACGATCGCCAATAAGCCACGGCTCATACGTTCAGATTTCATCGATAGAACCCCTCAACGTCCAAGACCCGCGCAGGGTCGTGGATCGGCAGACCAACAAATTCCACGTCTCTACAGAATGCTTAATTCATGCCGCTCGGTCAAGAAAAAAAACGGTTCCGCTGCCAGTTCCCGCGGGAGCAGATATAGTCATGGTATTGCCAACGGGGGAAGGGTTGCTCGCTCCGCACGCGGGGTTGCCGAAATCTGGAGTCGCCACCATGACCGACACCACCTGGACGCTCCGGCTGTTAGCCACCGTTATCGTTATTGTGGGGGGTGGATTTTTCGCGATCGATGACGTCCGCTGCACCAAGGCGGACGACGAAGTGGCTGCCCAGACACTGGATGACGCCACGCGCAAAAAGGTGCAGCTTGAATTGCGGAGTCCCGCCGCGCGGACCCGGCGTCGTGCAATCGAGAGTCTGGCCAGTAACACCGACGCGGAATCGATGCAGATTGTGCTGCAGCAAGGCTTGCATGACAAAACGCTGGAGGTGGTCAGGGCCAGCCTGGACGCGCTCGACCGGATGCGGGACGGGATGCCTGCCGACGCCGTGGAGCAGAGGTTCCTTCCCGAGTTGAGGGAACGGATCGAGGCCGAATTCCGCAACTCAAAGCGTCGCTCGTCCGATTATACGGTTCGGTTGATTCGATCGGCGAGCCGCGCGCCGTTGCCGCCGATGTACGACGCTCTGTTTGCCATCGACGAGCAACTGAACGAGCAGGCGAAGCCGATCTGGCTGGCCGGAATGTTGGGCGGCATGGATGACCTGGTGGAAAAAAAGGATCCCCGCCTGGTGCAGCTCTTGCCGATGCTCAGCCGCCACGCCTGCTTTCGAAACCATTACGGATATCGCCGGACGGTCTGTTGCCTGGCCGGCAGCGTGCCGTCGAGTGAATCGGTTACTTTTCTGATCGAGCAGCTGGCGACGGCGCAAGGCGAGTTGCGTGCGGTGATCGCGGCGAATCTGCAGCGGCTGACGGGCAATGAGGCGGGGACCGATGCTCGGGCGTGGAGCGAATGGTGGAGCACGCGGCGCGATGCATTTGAGTTTCCGGTGAAGGTCGAATATGCATCGTTACGCGCGGTCGGAGCGACGCCATCGTATTATGGTCTCCCGGTTTATGCCGATCGGCTGGTGTTTGTGCTGGACACCTCCAAGAGCATGGCGATCGGCCGATCGGAGCCGCGGATCGAGGTCGCCAAGCGGGAATTGATCCGGGCGATCGGTCAACTACCCGAGTCGACGTTCTTCAATATCGTGGTCTTTAACAGCACAGTTAGCGTCTGGCACGAGTCACTTGCCCCGGCCATCCCGCGCTGGAAGGAGGCGGCAGCTGAGTTCGTCGCCACGCAGCAACCGCAAGGCCGTACGATGACCTACGACGCGCTGGTGTCGGCAATGGCGCTGCACGACGATGTCGAGGCGCTCTATTTTCTCTCGGACGGCGCGCCCAGCATGGGGACGATCGTGAATCCCGAACAGATCGTAGAGGCGATCGCTCGGCAAAACCATTTGCGGCGGCTGACGATCAATTCGATCGGTCTGTTCGGCGGCGGCGACGATGCGCGTGGTCTGGAACTGTTCATGCAGCGGCTGGCGGCCGCCAACTTCGGCCAGTTCCGGCGCATCGACTGAATGCGTCAGTCGAGCTTGATCTGCCGGTAGATCGGCGCGTGCCGGTAATAGACTTCCAACGTGCAGGCCGACAGTGCCGTCTGAAAAATTCGGCCGCCGGTACGGCCCCAGGGATCGGGCTGCGGATCCCAGCTCCCCGCGTTGGGACCGGTCTCGACCTGGGTCCCGACCAGCGCGTCGCGGATCTTCGCATTCCATGTCTGCCACGGTGCGTCACCGAAATGATGGAATACCTGGGTGGCGTAATACCAATAGTAAACGTTCGGTTCCGACGCACGCGGCAAGTGATCCTGCGACAACCAGAGCACGCCTCGGACGAGGCTTGCATCGTCTTTGCGAACACCCAGGTACATCCTGCAGAGCAGACCCTCCGCAGTCATCGTCGGGGTGGCGTTATTGCCGGGCTGGTAGGCGTAACGGGCTCCGCCGTCGTGCGAAACGCGGTCAAGAAAGTGGCTGGCAAATCCCAACGTTTCGTCGGGCACCTTCAATCCGGCCATCCTTCCACTTTGCAGAGCCATCAATTGCCAGCCCACGACACTGGTGTCGCCCGGTTGACCGGGATGGTAGCGCCAGCCGCCGTCCTTGGACTGGGCGGTGACGATGAAGTCGAGCGCCTTTTGCGCCGGCGCATGCAGCAATTCGTCGCCGGTCAATCCGTACGCATCGCACAGCACAATCGCGGCGATACCGTGCCCGTACATGCCGGGCCGTTCTCCCGTGGCGCCTCGCAAATCACCGTCCGGCTTCTGCTGGGCAATTAACCAGCGCAGCCCTTTCGCGACGTTGTCCTTGTAATGGCCGGCGTAGGGCGTCTGGCCCGCGCCCAGAAACGGCAAGAGTGCCATGGAGGTCTCCACGGTGCTCCACGATTTGTCGGTCGACTCCCAATGCCCGTCGCCAAACTGTTCCTTGGCGAGCCATCGCAATGCGCGCGCCACGGCCGCCTCGGTCAACGTTGTCGCCCCTTCGTGTTTTCCGACCTGCACGCGAAAACGCGGGTCTCGCACCGCCAGACTGCGGCGGATCGGGTCATTCGACGCTGCCCATTCTTTGACCTTGCTGGGATCGGGGAGGTCGTACTGCGTGCTTTCCGGGTCAATCCGCAATTCCCGTGCGAGCTGGTCGGCGGCCAGCAGCGTCTCGCGGAATTTCTTGTCCTTGAGATCGATGTTGTCCGGTCGCAGCTGCACGTGCGAAAGTTCGTCGTCCGCATCGACCTCCGCATTCAGTTCGCCCGCTTCCCGGATTTTGCCCACATACGATGAAAGCGTGATGCCGACCGACGAATGCCGCTCGTCGAAAGTGATCATCGCCAGGGCGAGCACCAGCAGCAGGTGCAACACCAGACTTATCAGCCAGGCAGGCGTGTTGGCCAGGATCTGAACGGCGGCGTTACGGCGACGCGATCGGCCGGGATGGCGGGCGCGCGTTTCACCTTGGACCGGCATGGGGATCCCGGACGCAACAAGCGAATTCTGAGGGGAGACCACGGGATCGAATCGCTCGAAATCGGTTCGAGCCGGATTCGCTGGGGGCAGTGAACGCGCGGCCGGCGTCGGGCGAGTCGCGGGAGCGGCCGGCACTCTTGCCGCGGCCGGCGTCGCATCCCGCGGATTCGGAGCCGGCGCTGGATTGGCTGCAGCCGGCTTCGCCGCCGTTTGCCGATTCCGGTCCGACGTGCGACGATCCTGGGTTGTGGCCATCAGCGATTGGATCGCGGCTTCCTGCATTTCGGTCAGTTCAATGCTAGCACCACAGCGCCAGCAATCGGCGAGCATCAGCCAGAGTCGTACCGACATCGGACTCCGACAATCGGGGCAAGCGCACATCACAACGTCGCCCGCCAGCCAGAATTCGTCCGCACCCGGGACATTCCGACCGGCGGCTGGCAGACGTTCGCCCGGCGCGACAATTCCCGGAGGG
The DNA here is from genome assembly GCA_016872775.1 of Planctomycetota bacterium. Taxonomy (GTDB): domain Bacteria; phylum Planctomycetota; class Planctomycetia; order Pirellulales; family Pirellulaceae; genus VGZA01. The sequence continues at coordinate 58,407 of VGZA01000009.1, forward strand.
GAACCTGCACCCGCGGCAAGCGGTTGCGAAGGCAGGGCAACGCCGTCCCGTTGGAATCGAGCGGCATTTCGAAGCTCGGCGCCGGGCAATCGGCGCATCTCGTTGGAACGGGCACGATGCTGCATGCCGCAATTTTAACGTGTCGGTTTGTCCGAAGACAAGCAACATCTTTTTGGTTCGGGCGATTCGGTAGTCCCCGGCGATGCCTGGCCCAGACGCACAAGCAGCAGTCGTGCCAGGAACAAGGGGTTGCCGATCAGATAGCGTCGGCAGAGTCGGCGCGGCTCCTGGAACCAGCGCCAGCACCATTCGACCCCCATTCGCCGAAACCATCGCGGAGCCCTGGGAATGCGGCCCGAAAAAAACAAACAGCCCGCCGACGCCGATCGCGACCCGGACGCCCAGACGATCGGCGTGTCGCGCAATCCAATACAAGGCCGAGGGCATCCGCCAGAGGAAAATGAGTTTGGAGACCGGTTGCTGCCGGTCGATCTGCCAGGCGTGAGTAAAAGTGCTGACGACAAAAATCGCCAACAGGATCATCGGCAACAGATCGGCCGTGCGACGGTGTGCGACTGTATTGGCTGGAGATCGACGGTCGACCAGCGGCCGCGGAGATCCACTGGCTGGTGGCGGCGCGGCAGTTCGTCGAGAGCCATGCGTCGCTGCGCAACATGATTCAGGGATATCAACATCTGCTGGAGTCGATTTACGACTCGAAGTGCGACGCGCCGCGACCGTGGGGGCGGGAAAACCGCCGGAATTCGGGCGGGCTCCCCACGGGTACTCCCGGCTGATCCCGGCGGTTTTTCGCGGGTATCGACGATCGAAAGCCGGCGGCGTCCCCCGTTTGAAGATCGAGGTCTATTGACCAATCGCGCCTGGCACTTACAGTTTCCCTTTGAGGGCGCATCCCCCGCGTCGCTCGCTAACCCCCCGCTCCCGACCCATTTGGCCCATGAATCTCACCATTTCCGTACTCGCGTTCGCCGCCAAACTAATCAGCGGCGCTTCGGTGCGGTGGATCGAGTGCCAGCCGGATACCTGCCAGCGCGTCTACTTCGCCAACCATACCAGCCACCTCGATGCGCTGGTGCTGTGGTCGTCGTTGCCGAAGGAAGTGCGCGAACTGACGCGACCCGTCGCCGCGAAAGACTATTGGGACAAAGGTCCGCTGCGCAGGTACATTTCCAAGACGTTCAACGCGATCCTCATCGACCGGACCGAGATCAAAGTGCACCAGAGTCCCGTCGACTTGATGTTACGGGAGATGGGGGCTCACTTTTCGATTATCGTTTTTCCGGAGGGGGGGCGAGGTTCGGACGACGAAATGGGGGAATTCAAAAGCGGTTTGTACTATATCGCCAAAAAGCGGCCTGACCTGGAACTCGTGCCAGTGTATCTTGACAATATGAACCGTGTGCTGCCGCGGGGCGAGTTTTTACCAGTGCCGCTCTTGAGTTGCATTACGATAGGTGCCCCGATCTGGCTGGACGCGGGAGAATCCAAAGCCCATTTCCTGCAGCGTGCTCGGGACGCCGTTCGACGACTGAAAGACCTGTGACGATCGTTTCCGCGAGAACCACTGCGGCCACTCCCCGGAACCGATTCGTCCCTGAGGATTGAAGTTGGATATGGATTGGATGAACTCGCTTGGGATCGAAGACCTCAGGACGGGCCTGTTATTCGCCCCGTCGACCAGCAGCAGCCTGGATCGGCCGACGATGTGGCTGCTAGGAGTGACGATCAGTCTGCTGGCCGTTGCCAACCTCATCGGCTTCTTTCTGGCTCGCCAGCCCGAGACCATCGTGAATCCGGCGGTCGTCAAGTCGTTCAACCTGCGGATTCGCGCCTGGTGGTTGATGTTCGCGATCCTGGTGATGGGGATCATTCTGGGCAAGGTGACGACGGTCGTGATGTTTGGACTGGCGTCGTTCTGGGCGTTGCGCGAGTTCATTACGATGACACCGACGCGCCGAGCGGACCATCGATCGCTGTTCTGGGTGTTTGTGGTCGTGACGCCTTTGCAGTTTGTGCTTGTCGGCCTGGGTGCCGACTACTTCTTCACGATTCTGATCCCGGTTTACGCCTCGCTGTTTGTCTTCGCCCGCATCGCGATTTCCGACGATCCCAAGCGGTTTCTGGAACGTTCCGCCAAGATTCAAGCAGGGCTGCTGATCTGCGTCTACGCGCTGAGCCACGCTCCCGCGATCCTCACCACCCAGCTCACCGTGGCGAATGAGGTTAACGAGCAGGGCGGCCGGATCCCCTGGGACCAGGCGCGGAATTCAGGTTTGCTGTTCTATTTCGTGCTGCTGGTGCAATTAAGTGAAGTGTTTCAGTACACCTGGGGCCGGTTGCTTGGCAAGCGCGTGATCGCGCCCACGATCAACGCCAGTCGCACCTGGGAAGGGTTCATGGGCGGCGTGTTAACGACCGCTCTGGTCGGCGGGATGCTCTGGAAAGTGACGCCGTTCAAGATCTGGGAGTCGGCCTTGATGGCGCTGGCGATCGCGGCGATGGGTTTTGCGGGCTCGATGACCATGTCGGCGATCAAGCGGGATCGAGGCGTACGCGACTACGGCACGCTGGTGCAAGGCCATGCGGGGGTGCTCGATCGAGTCGATTCGCTCTGCTTTGCCGCGCCGGTATTCTATCACCTCTCGCATGTCCTGATGCACCAGTAGCACACCGGCGCCGCCGCCATGACCGAACAGAACGATCGATCGGAACCGGAGGGAACGCACGATCCCGTGGGGGCGTTTCGCGTCGCTGCGTTTCGCTGGTTCTTCGCCGGCAACTTGATCTTCATGTTGGGAACGAACTTTCAAGCGGCGGTGATCGCCTGGGAGCTCTACGAACGGACCGGACTGTTACTGCATCAAGCCTACCTGGGGCTGGTGCAAGTGATTCCCGTGATCCTGTTGGCGATTCCGGTCGGGCAGCTCGTCGATCGCGTCGATCGGAGATGGTTTGTCGGTTTGTCGCTGCTGCTGTTCTTGTCGACTTCGCTCGCACTGGCGGTGATCTCGCTGACGCAGGCGCCGATCTGGACGATTTTCAGCTGCGTGCTGGCGAACGGAGTTGCGCGGGTGATGCAGCAACCGGCCAAGGCGTCGATGCTTCCGCACCTGGTGCCACGCGATCAGTTCGCCAATGCGGTTTCCTGGAGTTCGACCGGATTCCAGCTCTCGCTGGTCGCCGGACCGGCGGCGGCCGGATTTTTGTTGCTTTGGGCACGCGCGTTCTGGGCGTACCTGATCGCCATCGCGGTGGCGATTTTCTTTCTCTTCGCACTCACCCGTCTTCCCGGCCAACCGAAGCGCCAGGCGCTGGAGCCGTTGACCGCGCGGTCCCTGCTGGCCGGTATCGCTTTTCTGCTGCGAACGCCGCTGGTATTTGGCGCGATTACGCTCGATATGTTCGCCGTGCTGCTCGGCGGCGCGACCGCATTGCTCCCGGCCTATTCGTCGCCGGAGATCCTCGACGTCGGACCGACCGGCTACGGGTGGCTGCGCGCCGCGCCCGGTATCGGCGCGATTCTGATGTCGCTGGTCCTTACCAGCCTGCCGCCACTGCGCCGCGCGGGTAGGGCCTTGCTGATGTCGGTGGCGGTTTTCGGCGTGGCCACGATCGGTTTCGGGTTGTCGCGCAGCTTTCACATCTCCCTGGCGATGCTGTTGACGCTCGGCGCTTTTGACATGGTCAGCGTGATCATCCGCCACACGTTGATTCAGCTCTGGACCCCCGACGAAATGCGCGGAAGAGTCTCGGCCGTCAATGGGATGTTCATCTCGGTTTCCAATGAGCTGGGGAGTTTCGAGTCCGGTTTTGTGGCGCACCTGTTTTCCCGGGAGGACGACAAAGCGTTCGGGCCGACGGTGGCGGCGGTCAGCGGTGGCGTGGGAACGTTGCTGGTGGTGGCGCTGATGGCGATGCTCAACCCTCAGCTTCGACGCCATGGACGACTGGATCAGGGTCCGCAGAATCGTTGATCGACCGCGGTGATCAGCGTCTCCGCCGCGCCGGGCCTTGCCACGTTCAGGGATACCACTCGAATTCATCCCAGGGCCAAAGCGGTCGCGGAATCCGGGAATAGGGGTAATGCCAGAATTCGGGGGGAGCACATCCCGGCGCGCTGACGCTGATGATCTCCGCCGCCTGCCGTTCATAGACCGCGCGAAACCCGCAGGGACTCTTGGCAACCACCACCGACGCGGCATAGGGATCGAACCCGGCAGCCTGGAACAGTTCCGGTGCGAAGTGAGGTCCCGAACGCGCTGTCACGATCACCTTCACCGGACCGATCTCCAGCACCGCCGAACGTCCCATGTCGATGGACAGATTGCGGCCAAGATGCCCGTTCAATACGAACCGGGCGTCAAACAGGCCGGCGACGCGCGCGTCGATCGGGATCGACTTGCCGAACCGCGTGTCGCGGACTCCGCCGATCGTTCCCTGGAACCGCTGGTCGATGCCAAGCCGTTCCGCCTCCGCCACGATCGGAGCCGCAACGACCGTCGTCAGCACGGGGCGAGGCCAGTCGTATTTGAGCAATTCCTCCAACAGCCAGACGCTGTCTCCGGGCGCTCCCGAAGTCGTCGCGTCGGCCGGGTCGCTCAACACCACCAGACCATGCGTTTGCTGCCGGGCTCGAGCGACCGCTTGATCCAACGGCACCAGATCCGAAAGATATTCGCGGCGGCGCGACCAGAGAGTATCGGCCAGTTCACGGGCCAGACTATCGGCTAGTTCGACCTGGCCGTCGGTGACGACCAGCGTGGCGGAGCCGAGATCCGGAATGTCGAGCCAGGGCTGGACCGTGGCGATACCCGCCGTCAGCACGCCGGGCCGTTGCTCCAATTCCTCGAGGCGTATTTTGAGTTCATGGCTGATCCCTGTCGGGGCCTGGGTATTGGCCCGTTCGACCGGATATACGGCGGGCACTTTGACGAAGGCCAATCGCGGCTGGGCGTTTTCCAGCAGGATGCGGCGGAGCAGTTCCGCGCCGCGCACGCCCGTTTCGAATACGTCGATATGCGGCGCGGTATGGTAAAGCACCAGGGCATCGGCGTTACGCGCCATGCGTTGCGTGATGTTGGCGTGCAGGTCGAGCGTTGCGACGAGCGGGATGGAGAGTCCAATTTTCTGGCGCACCCGTTCCAGGATTTCACCCTCGACGTCCGCGTGGCCGTCCGCCGACATGGCTCCATGCAGCGCCAACAAGACGGCGTCCAGCGGCAGCAGCGGTTCCAGATGCTCCATGAACGCGCGGGCGAGCCAATCGAAAGTCGATTCGCTGGCAGGTCCGCTCGGCCAGGCCGGGAACCGCGCAATCCCAAGAATCTCAACGGCGATCGGCCACTTTCGTATCGCCTGAATGAACCCACCGAGTTCATTCGTGTGCTGCATCTGCTCGATGAGCCCTGGGCCGCTGACAATCCCGAAGGCCTCAAAGTCAGCGCGAGTCGTTGCCAACGGATTAAATGTATTCGTTTCTTGCCAGATCTGGCCGATGGCGATTCGCATTTCTCGTACCCTTGACACTCTGGCGCACAAACGTGAGACTGGCCGCGTGGCCCCTTAACAGGGGTTCGCGTGAGACCGTAGCTCAGTTGGTAGAGCAACGGACTTTTAATCCGTAGGTCTTGGGTTCGAGTCCCAACGGTCTCATTGGCTTGTGTACAAATTTTGTACAAATCTGAGTGCCGGGAAGTATGAGCCTCTGAACTCGTCGATGCAACCCGACTGTCTCGCGAACTTGCCCGGAACCGCCTGTATCTTTTATTCGTCACCGTAGCCTAACGCTACGGAGGTCGCGTCGGCGAGATGGGAATCGTTCTCGCCTGCGGCGAGACCGGTCACGCCGTTGTCGGTGCGCAACCACTGCCGCTGGGAAAACAACTCTGGGTGCTCTTGACCGGCTTCGTCAGGCCAGCAGTTCCGAAAGCAGCCGGCCGTGAATATCGGTAAGACGGAAGTCGCGGCCCTGAAATCGATACGTCAATCGCAGATGGTCGACACCCAGCAGCCGCAGGATCGTGGCATGCAGGTCGTGAACGTGGCAGGGCTGCTCCAGGACGTCGTAGCCGAAATCGTCCGTTTTTCCGATCACGCGTCCGGCGGCGAATCCGCCTCCCGCCACCCAGCCGCTGAACGCTTTCATATGATGATCGCGCCCATAATTGTCGCGATTGCTTGATCCCTGTGCCATCGGCGTTCGCCCGAATTCACCACTCCAGACCACGATCGTGTCGTCCAGCAATCCGTGGGCACGCAGATCCTTGATCAGCGCGTAGCCGCCCCGGTCCGACTGGCGACATTGTCGTTCCAGTTCCGCGGGCAGATTATTGTGCTGATCCCAGTCGCGATGGTAGAGCTGTATGAACCGCACGCCGCGCTGCGCGAGCCGACGCGCGATCAGGCAGTTCCGCGCGAAGGAGCCCGACTGCCGGACATCCTCGCCGTACCAGTCCAGGACCGACTCCGGCTCGTTGGAAATGTCGATCAATTCGGGGACCGACATCTGCATCCGGTACGCCATCTCGTATTGCTCGATCCGAGCAGCGATTTCGGGATCGCCGGTGCGTTCGAATCGGCGCTGATTCAGTTCCCGCATTCCGTCCAGTACGACTCGGCGAGCCTCGGCGTCGACGCCCGGCGGATTCGAAAGATATAGAATCGGATCGAACTGGTTGCGAAACTGCACCCCCTGATGCACGCTGGGCAGAAAACCACTTCCCCAATACCGCGTGTGCAGGTTCTGACCCTGGCCGATTCCCGAAACGAGCACCACAAAGGCGGGCAGGTTGCGATTTTCGCTCCCCAACCCGTACGACAGCCAGGCGCCCATCGTCGGCCGTCCCGGCTGGGGGCTGCCGGTCTGCATGAACGTAACGGCCGGGTCGTGGTTGATCGCGTCGGTTTGCAGCGAACGGATCACGGTAATCTCGTCGAGGATCTCGCTCGTCCAGGGCAGCAATTCGGAGATCTCGAGTCCTGCGTTTCCCCGCCGCTGGAAGCGGTACTTCGACCCCACGCAAACCAGCGGTTGGCCTTGGAGCTGCGCGACCCGTTGCCCTCGCGTGAGGCTCTCGGGCATCGGCATTCCGGAGAGTTCGTTGAGTTTCGGTTTCGGATCAAATAGGTCGAGTTGCGAAGGTCCTCCAGATTGGAACAGGAATATGATCCGCTTGGCGCGTGGGGGAAAATGCAGTGGCTGCACGGCACCGGAGCTGGCGGTGCCTGACGTGGAGAGGACGCCGGCGTCCCCTGAATTTCGGACATCATCCGCCCTAACCGCGTTGATTCCCGAATCACCACGCAGCAGCGAATCGAGCGCCATCGCACCGATCGCCAGCGAGCCCTGCCCCAGGAAAGCGCGGCGCGTTTCCGCAATGCTCATCGAAAATTCCTCCTCCGCCCGGGCGTCCGGAATTTCATTCTCTGCTCAGGGCCTCGTCGAGATTCATCAACGACTGGCAGACGCCGGTCCAGGCTGCCAGTTCCGTGATCTCCAGACCCGCCACGCGCGGATACTCCCCAACCTGCGTGATCGCCATGGCATCGGCGAGGTGCGCGCGGTAGTGGTCGAGCAAACGCGTCCAGGTGTCGCGCAAAACGCCGCGTTCCGTCGCCTCGGGGTCGCGCCCCAGCAAGGCACGCGTCGCCACCGTCAACCGCAATTCGAAATCGTCGGGATGATCGAGCAGGATCTGCTGCCCGAGCACGCGTGCGGCCTCGACAAACGTCGGGTCGTTCAACAACACCAGCGCCTGCAGCGGCGTGTTGGTCACAGGGCGCTGGGCGACGCAGACTTCGCGATTAGGTGCGTCGAACAGCGCGAACATCGGATAATGAATCGACCGTTTCCAGAAGGTGTACAATCCGCGACGGTACAGATTTTCGCCGTGGTCCTGCTGGTAGGCGCGATCGGGTTGATCGCCGTAGGCCATTTCCCTCCACAAGTCGCCGGGCTGGTACGGTTTGACACTGGGTCCTCCGACGCGACGCACCAACAGGCCGCTGGCGGCCAGTGCCTGATCGCGCAGCAGTTCGGCCGGCAGGCGGAATCGTGGTGCCCGGGCCAGCCAGCGATTTTCGGGATCGCGCTGCAATGCCTCGGGCGATACCGCCGAGGATTGCCTGTAGGCGCTGCTGAGCGTCAGCCGGCGCACGATGCGTTTCATGTCCCAGCCGCTTTCGATGAATTCCGCGGCAAGCCAGTCCAGCAGCTCGGGGTGCGATGGTGGCTCGCCGCGCACACCAAAATCATTCATCGTCCGCGTCAGGCCCTGTCCGAAAACCTGTTGCCAGAGCCGGTTCATGGCGACGCGGGCAGTAAGCGGATGGCGTCGATCGACAAGCCAGCGGGCCAGCGTCAGTCGATTCGCGCGGCCGCCATCGCTGATCGTTCCCAGCACACCCGGTACGCCGGGCTCGACCTGCTCGCCCGGCGCGCGGTAATCGCCGCGCACAAGGAGATGTGTCGGGCGCGGCGTCGTGACCTCACCCATGATCCTCAGTTTCGGAATCGACCGTTCCAGCAGCTGCTGCTGCTGTTCGACCTCGGCCAGGCTGGCGGCCAGATCAGCGATGCGCAGGTCGTACTGCGACAGGAACAGTCGGCGCAGCGCTCGGCGTTGCTCCGGCGTGCGTTGCGCATCCGGAATCCGCGCCAGTCGCATCGCCTCCTCGATGCGCTCGTCTTTTTCCTTTTCGCGCGTGGAAAAGTAAAATCCGTAGCCCCCCTGCAGGTTCACGATCTTGAGCAGGATCTGGTTCTCGCCCGGCTGCAACACGATCGGCACACGATCCTGGTTCGGGGCCACGACGCGAACGAGGATATTCGAGTGCACCAGCTTGCCATTAACCCAGGCCTTAATGCCATCGTCGCTGCCTAGGTACAACGTCATCGGCTGGCGGCGATCGACGCGAACGGTGCGGAACAAATAGGTGGCACACTTGTCGCCCGCCAGGTAATGCGCTTTCCCGTCAACCCACTCCGGCTTCGGTTGCCAGCGGAGTTTCCCGTCTTCGTATTCCATCCCCAGGTCGATCTGCCGTTCGGGAGGGTAGGCATGATCGAACGGCTGGCTGCCGGCGACTTCCGTGAAAGGCCCGATCGCCTGCCACGGTGAAAGTTGGGCCGAGTTGTATTGACCGCTGGCCAGTTGGCTCTCCCAGTCGGCCTGGCTCCCGTCAAGTTCCGCGTTCGGTTCCGCCAGGCGAACGTCCAACTGCCGCGCCAGATCCTGATACAGCCGGTGCAGCTCTTCGCGACGAACGAGTTGTCCTTCGTCGGGCGTGGCCAGGATCGGCGGCGCGTCATTGCCGCGGAACAGGATCTCTTCGGGAACCTGGTTGAAAAATGCGAACAGCTGGTAGTACTCGCGCGTGGTAAACGGATCGTATTTGTGGTCATGGCATTCCGCGCACTGCAGCGTCACGCCCAGCCAGGTCGTCGCCGTGGTGTTGACGCGGTCCACCGCGTACTTCGCCTGGTACTCGGAGGCGTCGGCGCCCCCTTCGGAACTGGTGGGCCCCAGCCGGTGAAAGGCACTGCCGATCCGCTGCTCGATCGATGCCTCGGGCAACAGATCGCCGGCCAGTTGCTCGATCGAAAACTGATCGAACGGTTTGCCTTGATTGAAGGAACGAATGACGTAGTCGCGGTACTGATGGATGACGCGCGGCGTGTCGTCGTGATAGCCGTCGGAATCTCCGTAGCGTGCCAGGTCAAGCCAGGGAACGGCCATTCGTTCGCCATAGTGGGGCGAAGCAAGCAGGCGATCGATGGTTCGCTCGAAGCGATCGTCGTTGGCGGAGAGATCGGCCTCGCGGTCGTCAGCCAGCCGCAGGTCGTCCGCCGGAGGCAGCCCGGTCAAATCGAGTGCGGCTCGGCGGAGCAGCACTGCATCGGGGGCGGGCGGCGAAGGGCGCAGCTTTGCTTCGCGCATCGACTCCAGCAGAACGACGTCGATCGGGTTTTTCGGCCAGAGCGAGTCGGTTGGAGAGGGAGCGGGCACCGGGCGCTCGACCGGCTGAAACGCCCAATGTTGCGGCCAGGCGGCGCCGCCATCAATCCAGCGCCGGATTGTCGCGATCTGCGCTTGGCTCGGTTTCTTGCCGGATTCCGGAGGGGGCATCACGAACTCGGGGTCGGTCGACACGATCCGCGCGACAAGCTGACTCCCGGCGGCGTTGCCCGGCCGAATGGCATCTGCATGCCGCAGGGCGGCCGGACTGTCGAGTCGCAACTCGGCCTTTCGATCCCGCACATCGGGACCGTGGCAAGCCAAGCAGTATTCGGCGAAGATCGGGCGAACATCGCGCTGAAAATCGATCGGCGACGGTTGGCCCCGGCCAGGCTCCTCGGCAGCGCTGGGACCGGCATGGAGCAGTACGGTAGCGAGCACGATTCGTGTCGACAATACTCGAGTAACGCGCCGTTTAAAATTCATACGAGATTCGGCCGTGATGTTGCGCCCGGGAGATCTTATCCATCGCGTGCAGTCCGGCCAGTACGAATTCCACACACGATGCCCGTATCGCCGGTTCCTGGGACGCATTGACTTCGAACGCCTTGTCCCAGACGGGCGGGACGCGCTGCAGCCGCTGCGCGTAATGCGTCGAGGGAAGCATATCGCCGACTTCGATCTTAACGCCGCGCGCGAACAGATTGGCCAGTTCCGCCAGTCCATGTTCCTGTACATACTCATCGAATACGACCTTGATCGCCTCGGCGATCACCGCGTCGAGGACCTGCCGCTCAGACATCTGGTGGCTGCCCATCAGATCGAGCTCCAGTTTTCCCAGCGAGGATGACAGCAGGTGTGCCATGTCGGAGATGCGGGGTACGGCCGGCGATTCACCGAGTACCACGCTACGATGCAGCGCGCTGGCGACCAGGGTGCGGTAGTTGGCGATGCTGAAGCGGGCGCTGACGCCCGACTGCTGGTCGATGTACTTGGACTTGCGCGCCTGGATTGTTACCTGCTCGATGATCTCGCGCATGAAATAGGGAACGACGACGCGACCGTCGCGCGTGACATCGATCGCCGCTTCCTGCTCCATGATCTGAATTCCCAGATCGCGATCGCGGGGATAGTGCGTATGGATCACGGACCCGATGCGGTCTTTCAGCTGCGGGATCACTTTACCGCTTCGATTGAACGTCGAAGGATTGGCGGAGAACAGCAGCACGATGTCGAGGTCGAATTTGATCGGGTAGCCGCGGATCTGCACGTCGCGTTCTTCCAGAATATTGAACAGGCCGACCTGGACGAGCTCATCGAGTTCCGGGAGTTCGTTCATGGCGAAGATACCGCGATGCATCCTGGGGATGAGTCCGAAATGCAGAGCCTCCTCCGCCGACATGCTGACACCGCCGACCAGTCTGGCGGGGTCAATTTCGCCGATGATGTCGGCGAACTTGGTGCCGGGCGCGAGGCGTTCCGCGTAGCGATCGGCGCGCTGCCACCAGCCGATCGGTACGTTTTCTTCCTCGTTGCTGGCGACGAATTCTCGACCGACGCGGCTGATCGGCCGGTAGGGATCGTCGTGGAGCGGCGCGCCCGGAATGTCGATGTACGGAATCGCCTCATCCAGGAACTGGACGATGGAACGCATGAGCCGGCTTTTGGCCTGCCCTTTCTCGCCGAGGAACAGCATGTCGTGTCCGGCCAGCAGGGCAATATTGATCTCCGGGATCACCGTGTCCTGGTAGCCGATGATTCCCGGGAAAAGTTCTTCTCCGGCCGAGAGCGTACGCAGGAAATTCTCTCGGATTTCCTGTTTCACGCTGCGGGAAACCCAGCCGCTTTCGCGCAACTGGCGGAGGTTGGTCGGACGGTGCATACGAGTTCCTGAGGGTTGAGAGTCGATCATTCGACGCGGGCTGCGCTGCGGAGCGGCTTCCGTAGTGCTTTACCATACAATATGCTGCGCTCGGGCACATCCGTGGTTGCCAGTGGCAGCATCACCGTCATTTCGGTTCCTTTTCCCGGCTGGCTGGTGGCGGTGATCGTGCCGCCGTGCATCTGAACGACCGATTCGCAGATGCTGAGTCCCAGTCCGGTGCCACGTGATTCGCCCTGCCGGGGGCGGGAGCGGTCACTACGGAAGAACCGCTCGAAGATATGCGGCAGATCATCCGCGGAGATGCCGCTGCCAGTATCCGTAACGCGCAGCTCCGCGCGTGAATGTTCCTCCTGCCGCGCGGTACTGACCGTGATCGTTCCGCCTTGCGGCGTGAACTTGATGGCATTTTCGACCAGATTGATGATGACCTGGCGAAGGTGCAGCCGGCTTCCCTCGACGACCAGCGAGTCGGATTGGTGGGCACGAAGTTGGATGCCGCGGTCTTCCGCTACCGGTGCGAACATTTCGATCGATTGCGACACGAGTTCGTTGAGTTCGACAAACTCGGCAGCGACGGTCAAACAGTCGGCTTCGGTTTCCGCCAGCAGCAGCAATTGCGACACCAGATTGGCGAGATTGGCGGTTTCGTCGAGCAGGCCTTCCAGCACCGACTGGTATTCCTCCGGCTTTCGATCCTCGTTCAGCGCGACTTCGACCGTGCTGCGAATCGCGGCCAGGGGCGAGCGGAGTTCGTGGGCCGCGTTGGCGAGGAAATCACGTTTGGTCTCCAGGTATTGGGCGATCCGGTCGAGCAGCTTGTTGACCTGCTGTGCCAGCTGGTCCAGTTCGTCGCTCGTCCCTCGCACGGGCAGCCGTTCGCTCAGTTGGGCCGGGCGCAGCAAAGCGGTGGTATGGATCATCGCGGCGAAGGGATGGGTCGCCCGGCCGGCAAGCCAGTATCCGCACAGCGGAGCGACCATCACCAGGCCCAGGCAGATCAACATTGCGTTTCGGTCGATCAGCGACATGTCCTGCTGGATCGGCGTCAGGGACGATCCGACCAGCACCGTCAAACTGCCGCGTTCGTATCGATCCTGCACGACGCGATAGCTTCCGACGGAGATCGGTAATCGATTCCGCGAAAGCCGCATCTGCCCGGACAGTTCCGGTGCGCCGTTGCTCGACCACTTCCCGCCGCTCCCGTCGAAATCCGAAAGGCGCACGAACCAGCCGTGCAGCTCGTGCGCCTGCGCTTTGCGATTCAGCGCTTCCAGTACCTGCGGATCGTCGGCGCGGCTGCCGGCGTCCAGCGACAGCGCCAGCTCGCGAATATCCTCGACCAACACCTGGTCAAGTTCCGACATCAGCGCGAAGCGCAGACTCTCCCGCAAGACAAACAGCGTCCCCATCGACGCCAGAATCACGACGCTGGCGTTCCAGACCGCCAGCCGAAAGCGGATGGTCTTGGTGAAGTACCTATTTCGCGCGAATAACATAGCCTCGACCACGGATTGTCTGTATCAGCGGCTCGCTGAATCCGCGATCGATTTTACCACGCAAACGGTTGATGTGGACCTCGATGACATTGGTCACACCTTCCCAATCCGCTTCCCAGAGATGTTCGCAGAGCATTTTTCGGGTCACGACCTGGCCCGAATACCGCATCAGAAACTCCAGCATGCTGAACTCCGTCGGCGTCAGTTCAATTTCCTTGCCGTCACGGGTAACACGCCGCGTTGCCAGGTCCAGTCTCAGGAGTCCGCTTTCCAGTAACTGGGAGGGGCGGTTCTGGGATCGCCGGCAGATGGCCTGCAGGCGCGCGGTCAGTTCGGAAAACGCGAAGGGCTTCGCCAGGTAGTCGTCGGCGCCGGCATGCAGGCCAGCCACGCGGTCATCGACCGAACCTTTTGCCGTCAACACAAGGATCGGAGTTCCAATACCTTGCGAACGCAGGCGGCCGAGGATTTCCATCCCCGGTAAGTCGGGCAGCATCAGGTCGAGAATGACCACGTCAAACTGCTGGCTCGACGCCAGATCGAGGCCGCGGCCCCCGTCACGGACCCAGTTACAGTTGTGGCCCGATTCTTCGAGTCCTTGACGGAGCGACTTGCCAAGTGCGGCGTCGTCCTCGACCAACAGCAGATCCATGAAAACTTGCTCCAAAACGCGATTCGCCGTCGTTCAAGTCTATTGGATTCATCGGACTCAGGAAGACTATCTTGGGAACAACTAACAGATTTGTAAGCTGCTTGGCCGTAATAAGTTGTCAGGACTTCCGCACTTCGGCGATTCCGTACTTCCGCAACGGCGCCACGGGAACCGTCTTAAGGAATCGTAATCGATTTCCCAATGGTCTCCCTGGCAACACGGTCGTATAAGTAACTGATCAATTGCAATTCGGACCGCCTGTCGCGGCAGGTGGCGTTTTTTCCAGCGTTACCCCCGAGCATACGGCCCGCCTATGTCGCCCCCCAAAGCTGGAGCTCCGGCAATCGGCAAAGGGGTCTTGGCAAATCTGCGCTACGATCTACCGGCCGGATTCCTGGTCTTCCTGATCGCTTTGCCACTCTGTCTCGGTATCGCAACAGCCAGTGAATGGCCGCCGATGTCCGGGATTTTGGCGGCGATTCTCGGTGGAATTCTGGTGCCGTTGTTCAGCAATTCCGAGTTGACGATCAAGGGGCCCGCCGCCGGGCTTATCGTAATGGCGCTCGGTTGCATCAGCGAATTCCGCGAACTGGCCGTTCAGTTCGGATACGATGGCGTGGCGGGAAGCGGCGGCGGCGATGATCCCGCGCTGGGCGGCTATCGATTGGCATTAGGAGTCTGCTTCGCATCGGGCGTCGTGCAGATTCTACTCGGCCTGTTTCGCGCCGGTGCACTCGTCGAATTGTTCCCGCTCGCCGCAGTCCACGGAATGCTGGCCGCGATCGGAATCATTATTTTCTCCAAGCAGTCCCACCTGCTGCTGGGAGTGACCCCCGAGGCCAAGGAGCCGCTGCCCCTGCTGCGGGAACTCCCTCATAGTTTCATGCATCTGAATCCGGCGATCATGATTATCGGATTCGTGAGCCTGCTGATCCTGTTCGGACTGCCGCTGATCAAGATCCCCGCGATGCGCAAGCTCCCTGCGCCAATGCTGGTGTTACTGATCACGATCCCGATGGGGCTGGTGATGGGACTGCCGACCGCCGGAACGTCGTATCGCTATTTCGATCACGTCATCGAGGTCGGCCCGCAGTTTCTGGTGAACCTCCCGGGAACGCTGCTGCAATCGATCACGTTTCCCGATTTTCGCGGATTGGCGACAGCGACCGGAATCCAGTACGTGATCATGTTCGCGCTGATCGGGTCGCTGGAATCACTGCTGGCCGCCAAGGCGATCGACCTGCTCGACCCCTGGCGCCGGAAGACAAATTTCAATCGCGATCTGCTGGCGATCGGCATGGCGAACACCGCCGTTGCCTGCATTGGCGGTCTGCCGATGATCGCCGAGATCGTCCGCAGTTCCGCGAATATCAATAACGGCGCGAGAACTCGGGTCGCGAACATGATCCACGGGCTCTGCCTGCTGCTCTTTGTGGCCTTTGCCGCAGCCGTGATCAAATTGATCCCCACGGCGGCACTGGCCGCGATGCTGGTCTACACGGGATTCCGGCTGGCGTCACCGAAGGAGTTCATCGGCACGTACCGGATCGGTCGCGAGCAGCTGGCGATTTTTATGACCACGATCATCGTAACGCTGGCCACGGATCTACTGATCGGAATCGGAGCCGGGATCGCCCTGAAAATTGTCGTCCATTACTTCAATGGCGTTTCCTGGGGTGACTTCCTTCGCATCCACTACGACGCCACCGAGCTCCCGGACGGAACGCACATCATCCGACTCCGCAATGCGGTTGTGTTCAGCAACTGGCTGAAGTTACGGGCCTTGCTGGAGCAATACGGATTGAATCCGCGAAAAGACCTGGAGCTTGATCTGTACGAAACGAGTTATGTCGACCACAGCGTGGTCGAGCGGTTGCATCTGGCCGAGCATGACTTCGAGGACAAAGGCCTGCACTTGCGGCTGGTTGGACTGGAAGGCCATCAACGACTGTCGAGTCACCCGTTGTCCGCCATCAAGCGCGGCCTGCAGCCGGTGAGCCGGCTGACGATTTACGCGGCCGGTCAAGCAGAAGCGTTGATCATTGGCAAGCTGGCGGAATTGGGTGTTTCCGGCTACACGTCGATCCCGGTGATGGGTACCGGTCGAACTCAGATTCTCACCGATCCGTTCCATGGCAAGTCCTGCACGCGGATCGAAGTTCTAACGACCTCCGAATTATCGTCAAACATTCTCGACTTCCTGTATCGTCAAGTCATGCCCATCTATCCCGTCACTGCCTGTGAAGAAAAGGTGATGGTCCTTCGGGCGGATGACTTCGACAAGTGCGACTATGCAGAAGCGTCCGATGCAACGAAGTCGGGCAACGGGCAGTTGCACGAAGCAAGTTTCGCTTCCCAATCGACATGACAGCAAGCACGTTCGTTTTGTGGAAGTTCGGTGAACCAGCCCCAGCCCCGTGAAGCAAAATGATGGAATCACAGGCCGCAGTCCGGGATCTGAAATCGCATGACGACGCCCGGAGTGATCCGAGGGAATCCTCGGGGCCCTCGGCGGTGCTCGAGCGTTTGCGACGGACAATCGATCACGTCGCGCATCTGCTTCCCGCCCAGGGGCCGATTTCGGTTTTCATCCACCATAACACGCTGCATGCTTTCGAGGATCTACACTTCGATGAAGCACTGCAGCGCGGCGCGCAGCTTTTCGGCAATGAACCGTATTTGCCCGAATCGGAGTTTCGTGAGGCGCTGATGCAGGGCCGGATCCGTTCGACGGAACTCGAACAGGTGCTGCGCGAAGACTTGGGAGAACAAGCCGACGCCGTCGTTGCCGGCCTCGCGCAGCGGTTTCAACTGCGATTCGCGATGCTGCAATATCCGGTCTGGTCGGGGTCCAGCGACGAGATGCGCTGGCTGATCGAGGAAACCGACTCGCTGCGTCGACTCCGTCCGGAGGCTTCGGCCGCCAATCGGTTGCGGATCACCGGCGAAACTCGCCGCTGGGTCATGCGGGATCTGCGCGGTTGCGGAACAGACAACGACGACGAGCCGTCTTCCGTCGATATACCAGACTGGTTGCGGGACCTGATGCGACGCCACGCGGAGGCGTCGTTCGAGTCCTGGTCGGACGAGAAATGGGACGAACTGACGCTGGAACTACTCTGGAATATCTGCTGCGACGGACTGCACTTCGCCCCGGCGCCGATGGCACCCACACCGCCGATGCGGCACCGCGACCTCTTACTCGCGGTCACGGACGCCGATTCTGATCTGCTGGTCAACGAATTCATGGTTCGCTACTGCGCCGCGTTCCTCGACCAGGGATTCGCCCAGTTTCCGCTGCCGGAGCGTGAACGGGGGTTCTTTCAGGCGTTCGTGCGCCTGTTCGGCGACGCCATCGGACCACCGCAACGCTGGCTGAATGGCCTGTCGTCGGAACTGCGCCGGATCGAGAAGGAGTCGCTTTCCTCACTGGAACTGATCCAGGAGTCGCTGGCGGATCTGGGCGTGGAGGAGAGCGAGTGGGACGCGTTTCTCACGGCGACAGTCCTTTCGCTTCGTGGCTGGGGTGGCATGTACCGGCAGGTCGAACAGCGGGCCGACCGCGTCGCCAAGCCGATCCCGGCCGGGAGCCTCGTCGATCTGGTCGCGGTGCGACTGCTGCTCGATCGCTGGGCACTGCGCCACATCGCATACAGTCAACTCGGCCACCGCGGCCCGCTGTCGGGGCTGCGGAGCCGACTGCGCGCGTCGTATCCACAGCCGGAAACTTTCGATACGAACCGCCGCGCATTTCAGATCTTCATGCTGGCTCAGGTGCTCGGCTGGACTCCCCCCGAGCTGTTCGCGCTGGATCGAGAGGCCTGGAACGAGCTGATCCAGGAAGTCGAACAGTTCTGCGATCGGGAACGACGACGGATTTTTCATCTGGCATTTGAATTGCGTTTTCGCGTGCGGACGCTCGATGCCATTGCGCTGCATGCCGACAGGAACGCCGAAGCGTCGGCGGTTCCGCGGTTTCAGACCATTTCCTGCATTGACGAACGCGAGGAGTCGTTTCGCCGGCATCTGGAGGAGATCGCTCCGGAGGTGGAGACCTTTGGTGCCGCCGGGTTCTTCGGCGTACCGATGTACTATCGGGGCGCAACCGATGCGCATTTCGTACCGCTCTGTCCGATCGTGATTCCACCGAAACATTGGGTGACGGAACAGGTCGACGATTCGCTGGAGCAGCTCCATCAGCAGCGCTCCAAAACGCGTCAGAAGCTGGGAAAGGCCGCCCATCATGTCCACGTGGGCAGCCGCAACTTCGCGCGGGGGGCAATGGTCGCCGGATTTTTCGGTGTCTTCGCCTCGGTTCCACTTGTGGCTCGAATCCTGTTCCCAAGACTGTCCGGCCGGATCCGCAGCTGGTTCGGGCGGTACTTGCAATCGCCACCGGTGACGCGATTGAAGCTGGAACGATCCTGTCCCGAGCCGGGTACGGAAAACGGCGCGCTGGGGTATACGGTCGAGGAAATGACAGCGATGTTGGAACGACTTCTGCGCGACATCGGACTTGTGCGCCGCTTCGCTCGATTCGTATTCATCATCGGCCACGGATCGACGAGTCTGAACAATCCGCACGAGTCAGCACACGATTGCGGAGCTTGCGGCGGAGCTCGCGGTGGGCCAAACGCACGCGCCTTCGCCCAGATGGCCAACGACTCGCGAATCCGCCGGGAACTTGTCAGTCGCGGTCTGACGATTCCGGACGAGACGGTCTTCGTCGGCGGCTATCACAATACCTGCGACGACGCCCTGAGCTTTTTCGATGTCGACCGCGTTCCGGAATCGCATCAAGCTGAGTTCATTCGCGCACGGGACGCGCTCAACAAGGCGCGTGAATGGAACGCTCACGAGCGCTGCCGGCGGTTCGAGACGGCACCCCTGTCACTGACTAGCGAGGCGGCCCTGCGGCACGTCGAAGGCCGTGCCGAGGATCTGGCGCAGGTTCGTCCGGAATACGGTCATGCCACCAACGCCGTGTGCATCGTGGGGCGCCGGCAGCGCACGCGTGACCTGTTCCTCGACCGCCGCTCGTTCCTCGTGTCCTACGACCCGACGCAAGATGACGCCGATGGCGCGATCTTGGCACGCATTCTGGGCGCGGTCGTCCCCGTCTGCTCGGGGATCAACCTGGAGTATTACTTCTCGCGCGTCGATGCGTCGGGCTGGGGTTGCGGCACCAAATTGCCTCATAATATCACTTCGCTGCTGGGTGTGATGGACGGCGCCGCCAGCGACTTGCGCACGGGCCTGCCGCTGCAGATGGTCGAGATCCACGATCCGGTGCGCTTGATCTATGTGCTTGAAGCCGAGGTCGACGCGGTGCGCCGGATCCTCGACAAGAACCCGGCGATTGGACGCATTTTCCTCAACGAATGGTCGCAACTGGCCGTGCTCGATCCTCGATCGGACCGCATCGAGGTGTTGCGGCAAGGCCGATTTGAAGTCTATCGACCGACGGCCCGGGAATTGCCTCGCCGCGCTTCGTCGCTCGATTGGTACCGCGGCTGGCGCGATCACCTCGAATTCGCCGAGATCGGCAACGGCCGGCATTCGGACGGCCGGCGTCCTGCGGACGACAGAAAGTAATAGGGAAGAACCCCGTGACATTCGACGCGTTGATCTACATTCTCGGCCTCCTCGTCGCAGCCGCCCCGGCACTGCTGGTGGTGGTGCTCGGGACCGCCTCCTTGCTCCGGATCCGGATGAGCGAGACCTTGGTGAACCGGGCCGGTCAGTCGGTGGTGATCGTCGGTCTGCTGGCGGCGATCGCCGTCTTTGTCGGCATGTTGGTCTCGGGATCGCGTAACGTCCCGGTTTCGCTGGGGCACTGGGTATCGATTCCCGAGTATCACTTTACCTTCAAACTGGTCTTCGACCGGCTGTCGATTCCTTTCGTCATTCTCTCCTATGTGCTGGTGGGGACGATCGGAGCGTTTGCCTCGAGCTACATGCACCGCGAGCCGGGATATACCCGGTTCTTCATGCTGTACGCGCTGTTTCTGCTGGGCATCGTCACAACGACGCTGGCGGGCACGGTGGAGACGCTGTTCGCGGGCTGGGAACTGGTGGGGTTGTCATCGGCGCTGCTGGTCGCGTATTACCACGAACGGCCGGCTCCGGTACGGAACGGGCTGCGTGTCTGGGCGATCTATCGAGTGTCGGACGCGGCGCTGTTGCTGGCGGCGATCGTGCTGCATCATCTGCGCGGCGAGGGTGACTTCAGCGGTTTGATCCTCTCCGGCTCCTGGCCGTACGGAGAAGCGGCCGTCTCCGGTAGTTCGGCGTTCCTGGTCGGTATCCTGCTGGTGATCGCCGCCGCCGGCAAGTCGGCATTGATCCCGTTTTCCGGCTGGTTACCCCGCGCCATGGAAGGCCCGACGCCCTCCAGTGCGATTTTCTATGGCGCCCTTTCGGTCCACTTGGGCGCTTTTCTCCTGATGCGCGTCAGCCCCCTGCTCGAAGCATCCCTGCCGCTGCAGGTGATTGTCGTCATCCTGGGGATCTCAACAGCCTGCTTCGCTTCGCTGGCGGGGCGTGTGCAAACCGATATCAAATCAGCCCTCTCGTTCGCCTCGCTGGCACAAGTCGGAATTATCGTGGCGGAGGTCGGTATCGGATTGCGCTATGTCGCCCTGGTCCATCTGCTGGGCCACGCTTGCCTGCGGACATTGCAGTTCATTCGCGCTCCGAACCTGCTCAGGGACTACCACAGCCTGGAAAACGCGCTGGGAAACCGGCTGGCAACCGACACGCCGCTCGCCGGCGCGCGGGAAACGAGTGGGGTACGGCGGTGGCTGTTTCGATTGGGAATGGAGCGCGGCTACTTCGACGTATTCTTGTCCGACTATATTTGCGACCCTTTCTTGAGATTTTTCCGCGGCTGCGATCGCCTGGAGCAGGCCTGGCTGCGGCTCCTGACCGGTAACGCTCGTGGCGGCGGCGCCGCGCAACCGGCCGTGCCAACCGCCGATCGGCGAACGCAGCGAGGTTAATCCCATGCATCCGATTCCCTGGCTGGAAGTCACGTTGTTCCTGCCGTTGTTCAGCGCCCTGTTCGTCGCCGGGCAGGTCACCACGCATCGCCGGACGATCGCCTGTCAGATCGTGACCGGCCTGACATTTGTACTGGCGACGATCTGCTGGTTCGAGTTCTATCGTGGCAGCCCGTTACTGGAGGTGGAGTGGCCGGCGGGCTGGGCGGAAATCATGTCGCGTTCGCCGTTCCGGATTGACGAGTTAGCGGCGCCACTCGTGCCCGCCGTGGCGTTGTTTCAATTCATGACGGCGCTGGCCACCACGCGCACAAAAATCGCCCGGTTTCCGTTCGCCAGCATCCTGATCTCGGAATCGATCTGTTTAATGACCTTTGCGTCGCGCGATTGGTCGCTGCTCACCGGGTTGCTGATCTCCGCGACGATCCCGCCGGCGCTCGACCTGTTGCAGCGCGGAAAACCAGCCCGGATCTATCTGGTTTACCAGGCGGCTTACGTCGTGTTATTGATCGCCGCGTGGATCGTCCATGAGTTCTACCCGTTGGCATCGCCGTTCGCCTGGTCGATTCCGCTCCTGATCGCGATTATGATCCGGTCGGGACTGCTGCCTTTCCATAGCTGGTTGACCGACCTGTTTGAGGAGGCGTCGATGGGCATGGCGTTGACGTCGGTCGTACCGGTGACCGGCGCGATGGCGGCCGTACGACTCCTGCTTCCCTCCGCGCCCGATTCGGTTCTGACCTGGCTGGCGGGATTCGCCCTGGCAACGGCGATCTACACCGCCGGGATGGCTCTGGTCCAACGCGAAGTACGACGGTTCTTCACCTACCTGTTCCTCAGCCATTCCTCGTTGATTCTGGCCGGGATCGATCTGCACACTCCGCTGAGCATGACCGGGTCGTTCTGCGTCTGGTTTTCGGTGATCTTCTCGCTGGGTGGCTTGGGCCTGACGATCCGATCGCTCGAGGCGCGCTATGGCCGGCAATCGTTGGTCGGTTTCCATGGCCTCTACGAAAACTCGCCGATCCTGGCTGCGTTTTTCGTGTTGACGGGGCTGGCGAGTGTTGGCTTTCCGGGAACCGTCGGTTTCGTGTCGGGCGAACTGCTGGTCGACGGAGCCTTGGAAGCGGGTCGCCCGATCGCGTTCCTGGTCGTGGCGGCAGCGGCAATCAACGGAATCGCGATCATTCGGGCTTACTTGATTCTGTTCACCGGTGCGCGCCATCAATCCCTTTTGCCGCTGCGGGTGAAGGGGCGGGAACGGGTGGCGGTGTTGACACTCTCCGCGCTGATCATGGGCGGCGGTCTGTTCCCGCAACCAGGCGTGTTGTCACGCTTTCGTGCCGCGGAACAGATCCTGGGCGAGCGAGGGCACAGGCCGTTGGAAAACCTGGCAATCGCTTCCGACGAACGCAAATAAGCAACCAAAGAAACGGCGAATAGAGACCCGGGATCGCTCGTTGTCCTCCGTGGTCGATCGCCTCCCAGTTACCTCACCGTGAATTCGCTAACCTCCCACGACACTTCCGGATTGGTACCCATCCCGGCATGTTCGAGCCGCAGGTAGCGGCGCGGGAAACCGAATTGGGCGTCCAGTTGCGCGAACAGGCTCAAGCCGGGGACCGCTCGATCGGCGATTCCGCGGCGAGCTCGCTCCTGCTGCTCGAGATCGATTTCGATCGTCTCAAACATTCCAGGCACACTCCAGGTACCCAACGTGCGCGGCTGTTTCAGGGGTTGACCATTGCGCAAGGCGCGCGCGATTTCACCTTGTCGGACTTCCACCCGGTAGCTTGCACCCTGGCGACCCGCGACCTGGACCTCGATGTCGTAACTTTGGGGCCCTGACTGTTTCCATAGCAGCCAGCCTTGCTCCAGGCGTCGGCTGTCAAGCGGGGGCATGCCGTGCGAGCGAATCTTGAGAATCGTCGCCCCGGCCACCACTCCCAGGGTTACGAGGGCGGCGATCGCCGCCACGCACCCCCAGCGCCGAGGGCCGGCCGGGGCGGGTCGGGACGGCGAATTGAGGCTGGAATTCGGCATGGGGAGAACCTCGGGCGACGCGTGGTCTTTGCGATCCCGGCATCCTGAGGTAACGTTGCGGTTTGGGTCCATGAACAACGCGGGGTGCCGACATCATGTCGCCAACGGAAATCAGAATCAATCGGGCTCGAACCAAGATCGTGGCCACAGTGGGTCCCGCCTGCCGCGCACCGGAGAAGCTGGCGGGGCTGATCGTCGCGGGCGTTGACGTTTTTCGCCTGAACATGGCCCATGGTTCGATCGAAAGCCAGCAGCAGGTGGTGGAAGACATCCGCCGCGTCAGCATGGACGTAGGGCGTCCGGTGGGCATCCTGGTTGATCTTGGCGGTCCCAAAATCCGATTGGGAGAACTGCATGAAGATCCGAAGCATTGCGAGCTGGGAGCGGAATTTTGTTTTATTCGCGGCGGCAAGTCAAATGCGGCGCGGGAGCTGACAAGCAATTACGAGCTGCTGGTCGACGAGTTGCAACCGGGCGATGTGGTGATGCTCACCGACGGGACGGTGGGCATGCAGGTAATGGCCAAGAGTGCGGATCGCGTGACGTGTCGCGTGACTGCGGCGGGCGTCATTCGCAGCCGGCAGGGGATCAATCTGCCAGGGGTGGCGTTGAGCGTACCGGCGATGACCGAGGCCGATTGGGTTCATGCGAATTGGGCGGCCCGCGCGGAAATCGACTTTGTCAGCCTCAGTTTTGTGCGAACACCGGTCGAGATCCTGGAGTTGAAGGACCTGCTGTTGTCGCACAGTTCCAGCGCGATGGTGGTGGCGAAGATCGAGAAGCGCGAGGCCCTGGACCGCTTGGACGACATCGTGGCGGCCAGCGACGCGGTGATGGTGGCGCGAGGTGACTTGGGGGTCGAGATTGACGTCGCCGAGACGGCCGTCGCGCAGAAGCGGATCATTTCCGTCTGCCAGAAGTTTCTCAAGCCGGTGATTGTCGCGACCCAGATGCTCGACAGTATGCACCACTCGCGCCGCCCCACGCGGGCGGAGGTCTCGGACGTATCGAACGCGATCCTGGACGGAGCGGACGCCTGCATGCTCTCGGGGGAGACGGCGATCGGGGAGTACTCCCGCGAGGCGGTCGAGATGATGAATCGCATCATGTTGGCCACGGAACGCTTGCTGCACGACGCGCCGACGCAGCCGCCGCCGGTCGCCGCTTTGGCGGGCGTTCATCCGATCACGGCGGCGGTTGCGTACGGCGCGGGCCGGATCGCGTCCCAGCTTTTCGCGAAGCTGGTCGTCGTCGCGACGCGCAGCGGCGCGACGGCGCGGGTCAAGTCCAAGCAGCGCGATTTCATCCCCACGATCGGCGTGAGTGATTCCGAGAAGACGCTGCGGAAGATGTGCCTGTTCTGGGGCATCACGCCGCTACCCGACGCCCCGATGGCGGCGGGGCCGGCGCTGCGCACGCATATTTCCAACTGGGGCAAACACGATGGCTGTCTGACGCCGGGCGACCGCGTGGTGTTCGTCACCGGCTCGGAAGTGATTCCAACCGCTCACAACCTGGTAGTCGTGCATGAGGTGGAATAGGCGTATGACGCGATGAATGAGGCCGTGGCCCGCATCCAAACCTGGTGGACGATTCTGCGGATTTGCCTGGAGGAACGCCTGGTCTACCGGGCCGACTTCGCGCTCGGCACGCTGATGCGATTCCTGCCGATCGTGACGCAGATCTTTCTCTGGTTCGCCGTTTTCGAAGCGACGGGTGGTGATCGGATCGCCGACTATACCTATCGCCAGTTTGTGGCCTACTACCTGTTGACGATGGTCAGCCGCGCGTTCAGCAGCATGCCCGGCCTGGCATCGGGCATCGCGCGCCAGGTGCGGGACGGGGACGTCAAGAAGTTCCTGATTCAGCCGGTCGACATGCTCGGTTTTCTGTTGCTGGGGCGCGTCGCGCACAAACTGGCCTATTATTCGGTGGCGATCGGCCCTTTCGCGCTGGTCTTTTTTCTCTGCCGTTCCTTTTTCAGTGACCTCCCCGCGCAGGCCGCGACGCACAGCATTCCGACCGCCCTGGCGTTCCTCGTTTCGCTGGTGCTGAGCTTCCTGCTGGGGTTCTTTCTGGAGTCGGCGTTGGGGCTGATCGGATTCTGGTTCCTCGAAGTGAGTTCGTTGTTGTTCGTCTACATGTTGCTCAGTTTTTTCCTGTCCGGACATATGTTCCCTCTGGATATGCTGCCCGAACCATGGCGGACGCTCGTCGACTGCGCGCCGCTGCAGTACCTGGCCTATTTTCCGGCGGCCGTGTTTCTGGGGAAAATTCCGGTCGAGGCGCTGCCGCGGGCCTTGGCGATCCAGGCCGGCTGGACGATTTTCTTCGCGGTTTTCTGCCGCTTCGCCTGGCGGCGCGGATTGCGCCGCTACAGCGCGTACGGCGGTTGAGCGGCACGGGCGTCCGGCGACGCCCGGATCGGGATTCTCCGCACCGCCCTATTTCGCAAACGCCTGCTTACCCCTTGAATTTCGAGCCTACCGCGTGTTAACTTCGGAGGATTTTATTCCCAGCCCCAAGGGCCTCGTATTGATAAGGTAGCCCGCGTGCCGCGCCGAACTGATATTCACAAGATACTGCTGATAGGCTCGGGCCCGATTATCATCGGTCAGGCCTGCGAATTCGACTACTCGGGAACTCAAGCCTGCAAAGCGCTTCGCGAGGAAGGATACGAGGTCGTACTGGTCAATTCGAATCCGGCGACGATCATGACCGATCCCAATACCGCGGATCGGACTTATATCGAGCCGTTAACCTGGGAGATTCTGGAGAAGGTCATCGAGCGGGAGCGGCCCGACGCGCTGCTGCCGACGCTCGGAGGACAGACCGGCCTGAATCTGGCGATGGATCTTGCGCGGCACGGTGTCCTGGAAAAATACGATGTCGAAATGATCGGCGCCAACGCCCAGGCGATTGCCAAGGCGGAAGAGCGCGAACAGTTCAAGAAGGCGATGGAGAAAATCGGCCTGGAAGTCTGCTGCGGCGAAACGATACGCAACCTGGACGACGCCCGCCGCGTCCTGCAGATGGTCGGATTGCCGTGTGTCGTCCGCCCCAGTTTCACGCTGGGCGGCAGCGGCTCCGCGATCGCGTACAACCGCGAGGAATTCGACACGCTCGTCCGACGTGGGCTCGACCAGTCACCGATTACCGAAGTGTTGATCGAGGAATCGATCATCGGCTGGAAAGAATATGAAATGGAAGTGATGCGCGACATGGACGACAATGTCGTGATCATCTGTTCGATTGAGAATTTTGATCCGATGGGCGTCCACACCGGCGATTCCATCACGGTGGCGCCGGCGCTGACGCTGAGCGACAAGGAATACCAGCGGATGCGCGACGCCAGCCTGGCGGTGATCCGCGAGATCGGTGTGGAAACCGGCGGCTCGAATATTCAATTCGCCATCGATCCGCGCAATGGTCGCATGATTGTGATCGAGATGAATCCGCGTGTCAGCCGTTCGTCGGCGTTGGCGTCGAAGGCGACCGGATTCCCGATCGCGAAGATCGCCGCCAAGCTCGCCGTCGGCTACCGCCTGCACGAACTTCCCAACGACATTACCCGCAAGACCACGGCCTGCTTCGAACCGACGATCGATTACGTCGTCACGAAGATTCCGCGATTCGCGTTCGAAAAGTTCCCCGAGGCGGACGCGACGCTGACCACGCAGATGAAGAGTGTCGGCGAAACCATGGCGATCGGGCGTACGTTCAAAGAGTCGTTTCAAAAGGCGATTCGCGGCTTGGAGGTCGGCAGTTTCGGGTTTGGCTGTGACGGCAAGGACCTGTGGGGCACGCCCCAGCAACCGTCGCTCGACGATATCCGCGCCAAGCTGGCGGTTCCCAACCACGAGCGGCTCTGGTACCTCCGTTACGCGATCAAGTCCGGCATGTCGGTCGCCGACATCCACAACATCTGTTACATCGACCCCTGGTTCCTGGAACAGCTTCGCGAGCTGGTGGCGATGGAGGACCAGCTGCGTACGTTGGCTTCGATCGATGAGGTCGGCACCGCCTTGCTGCGCCGCGCCAAGCAATACGGGTTTTCGGATCGCCAGCTGGCGCGGATCTGGAACACGGACGAGCTGGAAGTCCGCGACGAGCGGAAGCGGCGTGGAATCGTGGCCACGTTCAAGTCGGTTGATACCTGCGCCGCCGAATTCGAAGCCTACACGCCGTATTACTATTCCACGTACGAGGACGAGGACGAAACGCCGGCCAAGAGCCCGGGCTCACGACGGGTCATGATCCTGGGCGGCGGACCGAATCGTATCGGCCAGGGAATCGAATTCGATTACTGCTGCTGCCATGCCAGCTTCGCGCTGCGCGAGCTGGGTATCGAATCGATCATGGTCAATTCCAACCCGGAGACGGTAAGCACCGACTACGATACCAGCGACCTGCTGTTCTTCGAGCCGTTAACGACCGAGGATGTGCTGAACATCTTTGACCGCACCGCGCCGGACGGCGTGATCGTGCAGTTCGGCGGCCAGACGCCGCTGAACCTGGCGCGCGGGCTGCACTCCGCCGGCGTACCGATCATCGGGACCAGCGTCGACACGATCGAAATGGCCGAGGATCGCGAAAAGTTCCAGCAACTGCTGGAACGGCTTGACTTGAAGCAGCCCGCGAACGGCATCGCACGCAACATGGAACAGGCGCGCGGTGAAGCGGTGAAGGTCGGGTTCCCGTCGCTGGTGCGGCCCAGCTTTGTGCTCGGTGGTCGCGCGATGGAGATCTGTTACGATCAGGCGCAGTTCGAACGGTTCGTGGCGGAGGCGTTCGTCGTTGCCCAGGGTCAGCCGGTGCTGATCGATCGGTTCCTGGAGGACGCCACGGAAGTGGATGTGGACTGCGTCAGCGACGGTGACGACGTGGTTGTGATGGGGATCATGGAGCATATCGAGGAAGCTGGCGTGCATTCGGGCGACTCGGCCTGCGCGATTCCTCCCTACAGCCTGCCGGTTCCGGTGATCGAGGAAATCCGCGAAGCAACCAGGTCCCTCGCACGCAGACTGAACGTGATTGGCTTGATGAATGTACAGTTCGCGGTCAAGAAGGAAGACGGCCGGCTGAATGTCTACGTTCTGGAAGTGAATCCGCGCGCGAGCCGCACCGTTCCTTTCGTCGCAAAGGCGACAGGAGTGCCGGTCGCGAAAATCGCCGCCAAGGTGATGGCGGGCGAGAAGCTGAGGGATCTGGGGATCGAATGCGAGCCCGTGCCGTCGCATGTCTCCGTCAAGGAAAGTGTCTTCCCGTTCCGCAAGTTCGTCGGTGTCGATATCGTGCTGGGGCCGGAAATGCGCAGTACCGGCGAAGTGATGGGGATCAGCGAGCGGTTTTCGATCGCCTTCGCGAAGAGTCAATTGGCGGCGGGCGTTGTATTGCCGAAGTCAGGGACGATATTCCTGAGCGTTACCTCGCGGCACAAGGAGCAGCTGGTCGGATTGGCGCGGCGGTTGGTAAAGCTCGGCTTCCAATTGCTGGCCACCGAAGGCACGGCGCGGCGTCTGGAATCGGCGGACGTTCAAGTGCAGGTCGTGAAGAAGGTCGCGGAGGGACGCCCCAACCTGCTCGATTACCTGAACGACGGCGTTGTGGCCCTGGTGATCAATACGCCCAGCGGCAAAGGAGCAAGGACCGACGAAGGACGTATCCGCGCGGCGACGGTGCAGTGCGGCGTGCCGTGCATCACGACGATCCAGGCCGCCGAAGCGGCGGTGCTCGCCATGGAAGCGCTGCGCGACGGCGCCATGCATGTTCAGGCCCTGCAGGATCGCTTTCCCAAGCCGGTTACCGTCCCTGGTTGAAGGCGCCCTCCGCGTCGCCATGAACGGAATCGTCCGCGTCGGTGGCGCTCCGTCTCCGGCGACTCGGCAACCATTCCTCCGCGCGCACAAAACTCAACAGGCCTAGCAGCATTACCCACTGGAAAAGGAACAGGTGCATCGACCATTCGATGCCCAGGTGGAATGCCAGACCGAGCAGCAGGGCCCATTTTCTCAGCGGCCGAACCCAGACCCCGATCGGTATCAGTGTTTCCACGACCAAGGTTCCCCAGGTCGCCAGACGTATGCCGATCGGGAACTGGACGAGCCACTCCAGCAGTGCCCGGGATTGCATGTAATCGCTGCTCTGAATCACGTAGAACAAGGCCGAGCCATCGCGCCATGTTTCCCCCTGCAGTTTGCACCAGACCGTCGAGAGATAGATGACCACCATCTGCAGCTGCACAAGGCGCAGTGCCCAGGCCGCCGCGCGCCACTCCTCCACCGACCGGCGGTGGCGGATCGGCGACCAATACGCATCCAGGGGCATCAGCATCGCAAACAGCGCGAACCAGCGGAGAATGTTGTCCGCGCCGTCCAGGATCAGCGGATTGAGGTTCTGGAAGGTCGTCAGCCAGACCAGAATCCCGAATGCCTGAAAACGCGAGTAGACCCCGCAAGTCAGGAGCAGTGCTTGCAGAAGCATTGCAGCCAGGCAGCATTGCACGGCGGCGGGAGTCGGTTCGAAATGGAAGAACAGCGACGCGCGGGAAAAACCGCCCAGCTCGATCGCCGTTGAGGCGCCCAGGACCCCCGATTCATAAAACCATTTGGGAGCATCCCAGATCCAGAAAATGGTGTAGATCACGAGCACGATCCCGAACAGAATGCGAAACAGGACGACGGTGTCCGGTTCGCAAGAGCGAAAAAGGAACCGGTCCGACGCCTGGACCATGGCGCGGAGACTTGTCGGCAATGCGCCGCTGGCTGATTTCCCCGGTGGAGGCTCCATTGCTGCCATCATCGCGACTCGTTTCAAGGTTCCACTACCCATTCGCGAACCAGCTCGCTGCTGGCCGACCATTGCATGTTTCGCGAGGTCAGAAACTGGCCGTCCTCCGGCGGAAGGATCCGCATTGTCTGTCGAAAAAGTTTTACAGAAACGACCGACTGGAGTCGGCCAGCGACGTCCGAACCGCCGTCGTTGTCGTACTCGGGCAGCACTTTCTCCTCCGCCCCCGGCGTGCTCCCGTCAAGACGATCGTCGCGCTGGGCGTCATCGATCCCGCCGCCAGCCGGTCCAAATACGCCGAGCCCGATCGCGCCCGGCGAGCGCCCTTCTGTGTACTTTTCTGGGCGCCCTTCCGCGCACCGTGCCAGGTAGCTGGCCAGATCATCCAGCGCCGCGCCATGGCCCGGATTACCAACGCGGTCAAAGTAATTCACCTGCCGAGCCATCTGGAAACGATCACCGCGGCCATAGTCCGACCATTGCGGCGATTCCCAGTTGACGACGGCACCGTTGGCAAGCGTGATCTCCGCCGACAGTGACACGTTTCGCGACGATGGATTCGGCGCGAACATCGTCCATTCCCCTTGGATCAAACCGAACCACTGCAGCAGCTCTGCGAGCCGGCCTTGTGACCGCGGTGGGCGCGGCAATTCCGCGGGGAAAGTATCGACCAGCATCAGCGAACTGACCGCCAGGAACAGAATCCGAGCTTTCCAGCGCGATCGATCCGCCATGGAAAATTCCAGCTGCCGCCGCATGTCGATGGTACCTCGCGTGCCCGACTTCAGCATGATTGCCGGTAGGAACCGGGAAAACCACGCCCGCCTGTTGCCATCGAATGAATCGGACCGTTCCGAGGTCGCCCGGAACCGATAACCGATAAACTCGCGCTGACCCCAACTTGCCTCGGCGATGGAGTTCGAATCCCCCGGTACCGATCCGTTCCGCGCCAGGAATTGACGCTGTCTTCCCGCTTCCGTATCTTGATTCCAGGTTGTGCTCCGGGTTGCGATTCTTGCTGAGGTATTCATGGGTTGGTCATTTCGCAGATCGATAAATCTCGGCCCCTTTCGTATCAACATCAGTAAGTCGGGAATATCGTATTCCTTTGGTCTGGCCGGATTCCGTGCCGGCGTCAACGCCAAGGGGCGTAAGTACACTTCCGTCAGTGTCCCAGGCACCGGATTGCGTTATCAAAAAACACTGGGAAGCGGCAAGAAGTAAGAAGGATCGCAGCCCGAGGAATCCTCGGCTCGATTTTGACCGGCATTATGGTCCAGGAAAGTCACTGCAATGAAAGTCCAATTCACTCGAGCGTTGCGAACCAGTTCCTCGGAACGTTATCTGATTCATATCGATGGGACAGGGGACGATGCCGCTCTGGATCTGCATTATCTGGCCGATGGAACCGTGGCCGGAACGCTGATTGTTCTCGACAAACAATACGCTTCAAAAGAGATGGTGGCAGTGATCGTCGAAGAGATCGATCGCATGCTGCTGCCCTCCGTGAGCGTAACCGAGGGCAATCTTTCGTTCACCGTCGTGAAAGGATCGGTGATCGGGACCTTTACGGCGCAGGCGGACGAGTGAAGGTAACGCGCGGATGCGACTGGCCTGCTAAAGCAGTTCCGGGATTGGCTGGCCGTGGTGCAGTATCCGTTGCGGCCGGCCGGCGAAGTCGAGAAACTCGTGCTGCGGATCGATGCCCAGGTGCTTATACACCGTCGCCAGCAGGTCCTGCGGCGTGAGCGGTCGTTCGACGGGGTATTCGGCTTTGGAATTTGTCGCACCGATCACCTGGCCGGTTTTCGAGCCGCCCCCGGAGACGAGCACCGACATGGAGTGGGGCCAGTGGTCGCGCCCTTGAAGCCCTGCGGCATGCGAGATGCGCGGTGTTCGGCCGAATTCCCCCATCGCGATCAGCAGCACGCGGCGGTCCAGCCCTCGCGCGTACAGATCTTCGATCAGCGTGGCGATCGCCGGGTCCATGTCGGCTGCGCGAAACTGCATCGCCGGCGCCAGGTCCCAGTCATACATCGGAATCACATGGTCGTCCCAGCTGAAATAACGGGTCAGCCCATGCCGAGGCGCGGTGGCGTCGATCGTGATCAAGCTGACTCCGGCCTCCGCGAGGCGGCGAGCGAGCAGGCAGCTTTGGCCCCAGAGTGTTCGCCCGTACCGATCGCGAAGTTCGGCCGATTCCCGCTCCATGTTGAATGCCTCGGCGACCTCGGAGCTGTTCAACAGGTCGAGCGCCTGTCCGTGAAACTGATCCAGCCCGTCCCGTGCAGTGCGTCGATCGGCCTGACGCCGAAAGCGATCGAACTGCTGCAGCAATGCGCGGCGGTCGTCCAACCGGCTGGCGTTCAATCCGGCGCTGAGCTTGAGATTCGGCGGTTGGAAATTCTCGACCGACGGGTCGCCGCTCTCGAACGCCGTATGCTCAACTCCCAGGTACTGTGGTCGAGTCATAAACGGTTTGCGCGGCACGCCCACATAGTTCGGCAGGCCACCGGGACCGGCGCCACGCATTCGGCTGACGACCATGCCGATGTCGGGGTGGTCCGAGTATGCGGTCGAAGTTGGATCGGCCTTCAGCGGGGTCTTGCCGGTCAACATCTCGATCGACCCGTCGTTGTGCGACGCCATCTCATGGTGCACCGAACGGACGATCGAGTACTTGTCGGCGACCTGCGCCAGTCTCGGAAAGATCTCGCAGATATTCATCCCCGGTACCGCGGTTGCAATCGGTCGGAACGGTCCACGGTATTCGCTAGGCGCATCCGGTTTCGGATCAAATGTCTCCAATTGGCTAGGACCGCCCCACATCCAGAAGACGATAACGGAGGTATTCCTGTCGAGTTTGCCCGAAGGACTGGCGGCGGCCAGCCGCGGCAGCGTCATGCCTCCAAGTGCCAGCGCGCCGGCGCGCAGGAACTCGCGACGGCGTTGGGGACCAGTGCAGAACATGGCGGGCATTGCGGTTTCTCCTGGGCTGGATTGTAACCTGCAGCTGCCGGGTCAACGACGGTGATATTCGTGGGTGTAGACGGTGGGTTGCAGACCGGGGATTTCCTGATCGGCGGGAAAATACGGGCGGCGCAAGCGGCGGTGCCGTACATGCCGCAACGTTGCGGGGGTAGGTCCGGGCGTGTCGAGGATGAATGCCGCTCGACAGTATGCCCCAAACGCCAGTTGGTAGTTCATCGGATTTTTGGCGACGACAAAGCGAGCGGATTGAGGCTGCATTCCCAGAATCTCGAATTGCTCTCCGCACCATTCGTAGGTTGGATGGCTGGCCAGAGCGATCTGAATCGATCCCACATCAAAACGGGCGGCCGGTCCCATCTGTCCCTGCCTGCCTTCCCAGATCCCGCCGCGATAGGTGAACGTGCCGTCGCTGATCGCCACGACTTTGCCGGACACGTTCACCGGTTTCCCCCAGCCGGGGTCGATGCTGTGCCCGATGTTCAACGTCAATTCCGCGCCGATGCCTGCCGCGTGGCAGGCTTGTGCGGCCGCGGGATCGACGATCGGAATCAGGGACGGTTGTTGGATCCCCGAGTCCAGCAGGCAGCGCAGGGTAGCGGCGCTATCGCCTGCGGCACCGCCTCCGCAACAGTCGGCCGTTTCCACCAGGATAACGGGGCCAGCCGCCATCGCTCGGCCTCGCGCGATCGCCTCGACCGGGCTCACCAGATCCGGTTCCAATTCCGATCGCTTCGACCAGTATTGCAGTGCCAGTTCGCGCGCCAGTCTGCCGGCCCCGGCAAGATCGTCGTGGGTGATGACCAGCCCACCGCCACCCATGTCGTCGGCATCGAGGTACGGGTGGACCAGAAACGCGCTGGCCGAATAGGCCTGCCGGTCGCATTCCAGCTGTTTGGCATGCCGCATGACGTCCGCGAAAGGCCCCGGCCCGTCGGTGTGGCCCAGGACGCCGCTCACCAGCAGCGGCACTTTCGCCAGCGCCATCGTCGGACGCAGCGCGCCGGTGAGGATGTCGTCGAGCATACTGGCGGCGCGGCAACCAGTCTCCCACGCATCGCGATGCGGATAGGTATCCCAGGCGACAAAGCCGTCGGCCGACTCCACCATCGTTCGCGTGACATGAGCATGGTGGTCAAGCGCCCCGACAATCGGAGTTGCGTCGCCGACTCGCTCGCGTACGGCGGCGAGCAGATCACCTTCGACATCGTCGATTCCTTCGGCGGCCGCCGCGCCATGCAACGCCAAGAGGACGCCGTCGCACGGCAGAGACCGTTCCAGGTCGCCCAGAAGTTCACCGCGCAGCCGCGCATAGCAATCGGCCGTGATCACACCACTGGGACAAGCCGACGTCATCAGCAGCGGCCGGACTGCATGACCGCAGTTCTTCAGGCGATCGAGCATCCCGCCGACCGTTCCCGCGCGGACGGCCAGGAGGTCCGCGCCCCGCAAATATTCGGATCGGAGAAAGGCCTGCATGTCGGCCGGCCTGCCGCCGAGATGATTGCATTCGATGAACAGCCCGCCGACGGCAATTGTCCTCTTCATGATCGACTCCGACATGATTGTCTCCGCCCGGTAAATCCTGTCGAATGATGATCGTCGGCCATGCGGTTCGGTCAGGCAAGTCCGCAGGCCGGGAACAGATTGCAATCCAGGCAGGCGGGAGGCGCAGCATCGTGCGAATCGAGCAGATCGAATGCGTGCATTTGCGTAGCGAATATCAGAACGGGTTCCGTTATGCCGGAGGCCAATGCACGGCCCGTTTGACTTCGCTGGTGCTGGTGCATGCCGAGGGGGGCGAGATTGGTATCGGTTCGGTGTACTCGCATCCAGGCATCGTCGATCTGGTGGTGCGGCACCAATTGGCCCCGATGCTGATCGGGCAGGATGCGACCGACGTGGAATCACTCTGGGACCGCATGTACCGGCTGACGCGCTGGTATGGGCGCAAAGGCGCGGCTGTTTCGGCGTTGGGCGCTCTGGACATCGCCTTCTGGGATCTGCGCGCCCGGCGGGCCGGACAGCCTTTGTGGCGTTTGTTGGGGGGCGAACAGGGGCGCTGCCCGGCGTATGCCAGCGCACTGCTCTGGAAGCCACCGGCGGAACTCGCCGAGGAGGCAGCCCTGCACGTTTCCCGCGGCTTCCGCAGAATGAAGATGCGATTAGGTCGCGGCGAGGAACTCGATCGTCTGGCGGTCCGCGCGGTCCGTACGGCGATTTCCAGCCAGTGCGATCTGATGTGCGACGGATCGATGCGCTATTCGTTGCGGGAAGCGCGCGAGCTGGGGGAGTTCCTGGCTCGCGAGAACGTGTTCTGGTTTGAGGAACCGTTCGAACCGGAAAACCTCGACGACTACGTAGCGCTGCGTGGAACGATCGGTGTCCCGATCGCGGCCGGCGAGAATGAATTCGGGCTGCAAGGTTTTCGCGAACTGATTCGCGCCGGCGCCGTCGATATTGTGCAGCCCGACGTCTGCCGTTGCGGCGGGATCAGCGAAGCGCTCCGCGTAATCCGTCTTGCCGCCGAACACGACCTGCGATTCGCGCCGCACACCTGGAGCGACGCCGTAACGATCGTCGCCAACGCGCATCTGGTTGCCGCTCATCCGCACGGATTGACGGTCGAAGTCGACCAGACCGGGAATCCGTTTATCGAGCAGCTACTGATCGAGCCGCTCGACATCCGCGAAGGC
Organism: Planctomycetota bacterium; assembly: GCA_016872775.1. Classification (GTDB taxonomy): domain Bacteria; phylum Planctomycetota; class Planctomycetia; order Pirellulales; family Pirellulaceae; genus VGZA01. The sequence goes on from VGZA01000009.1 coordinate 93,934, forward strand.
CAACTCCATCTGAGCGATCGGCCCGGGCTGGGCATCGAATTGCGCGCCGACACGCTGGCGCGATTCGAAATGCCCAACCCGCTGGAAATCCCCGACGGCCTTTACAGCGATATGGCGTTCGGGCGACGCCATTGCCTCAGCTGAACTACTGTTCGAGCGGCACGTTCCAGTACGCTTCGCTGACGAATCGCGACCAGCTTTCGATCCGCGGTGCGTGCGTCGCGTACAGCGGATGCCAGGCCGGCTGCACGGGAGGCTTGCGCAGCCGCATGCGCGCCTGGATGGGGGTGCGATTCGCCTTGCGCAGATTGCAGGCGACGCAGGCTAACACGCAATTGTCCCACCGTGATTCGCCTCCCTGAGATCGCGGAACCACATGGTCGATGGTCAATTCCGAACTGCCAGGCTGGATGCCGCAATACTGGCAGGTGTAATGGTCGCGTCGGAACAGGTTGCGACGGCTGAACGCCACCGACGCGGTCGGCATCGACTCGTACCCCGTAAGGGTAATCACCTCCGGGACCCGCAGTCGGAACCGAACCGCCTGAATGAACCGCTCCCCCTCGGCCGGACGCAGCCGGGACCAGTCGTCCCAGGTATAGGTCTGGTAATCTTCCGGATCGACGACCCGAGCCGACTCGTTCCAGACCAACACCAGCGCGCGGGCGACCGTCGCCACGTTGACGGGCTGCCAGTTTCGATTCAGGACCAGCGCGGGGCGCTGGAGCGTTTTGGCATACATGAGAACCTCGCCTGATTCCTTCTCTACGATAACATAACCGGAACCCCGCGGAGTTCAAAGCCTTAAATCGCTTGCCGGCCTGGGTGCAAGTCGCGCAAGTCCCGCAAGTCCCGGTCTGACAAGGCGCGGGCAACGAACCTTTTCCGCGATGTGCTTCGAAACGCGATGTTTCGGAACGCGCTATTTCGACACGCCGGCATCATTCGGGGTTCGGCGTGGCCGGCGTTGATGCCGGTCCGGCACTGGCCGCGAACTGGATTTTCTTGATCCCGGCGCGCCGCGCGGCGTCATAGGCGTCGATCACATCTCCTAGTGGTACGTTGGGATCCGGGTGCAGGATCACGGGCGCATCCGGCTTGATTCGCACGATACGCGTCAGGAAATCGATAACCTGCCGCAAGCCCTCCTGCGGCTGGCCGTTGACTTGCCAGTTCACCCCTCCCACACCCGACTGGACGCGAATGACGATATTTTCAAAATCGGCTTCTGGCGGCGGCGGCTCATCCGGAGCGGCCGCACTGCCGGCCGCTGCCGAGACATTACTGGGCAGGATCTTCTCCGCGATCATGAACCCCGCGGTCCAGACGAAGTAGACCAGCAACAGGAAGACGACGTCGATCATCGACGTCATCTGAATTTCCATCTTACTTTGTCCACCGCGATAGATCGACGGAACTCGCATTTTTCCCACTCCGTTCAGCGCGTCGCATCCTTGGAATGGTAAACGGCGAAGGCAACGTTCCAGATCCCCGCCTGCGCGCATCCCATCAGGATCGGTTCGACGTTGCGGTAGGCCACGCGGCGGTCGCAGCGAATCCTGATCTCCACATCCCGTCCTTCCCGACCAACGACGTCCCTCAGCCGTTCGGGAAGCTGACCGGCTACGATCGGTTTGCCGGCCATTAACAGCTGGTCGTCCGGCAGCAGATTGATCGTCACACGCGGCCGCTGCGATTCCTCGTCGTCCGTACCGGAATCGGCGATCGGCAGCGGCAACGGCATCTGCGCCTCCTGCTTGGCGATGTGACTCGACACCAGGAAGAAAATCAGCAGTTGAAACACGACGTCGATCATCGGCGTCATGTTAATGCCGATCTCGGATCGTTGATTCTGCCGGGGTACCCGCATCAGCGCGACACCTCCGGCGGCGGTGGCGGCGAGGAGGGTGCGGCGGTTGTTGACTTGAAAGCCGGGGACGGCCGCTGCCGGCGTTTGAGCGATGCGAAGGCGTGTTGCGCCAGGTACGCCGCCTCCGCGACATACTGGTCGACCCGATTTCGCAGGATCGCGAAAGCGGCCAGCGAAGGAATCGCAATGATCAGGCCGGCGACGGTCGTCACCAGCGCCTGGTAGATTCCATCCGCGAGCTGAGCCGCCCCCGCGTTGCCCTGGGTGCTCGCGACCTGTCGAAAGCAGAGCACCATGCCGAAGACGGTGCCGAGCAGACCGAGCATCGGCGCTAGGTTGGCGAGCACCGACAGATACTCGATCCGTCGGAAGAGCCTGGCGGTTTGCTCGGCGAGTGCCTCTTCCAGTGCCTTTTCGACGGCGGCCCAACCACCCTCCGCTTCCGCCAGTCCGTGCAACAACACGAACGACAGAAAACTCGGCTGTTGCCGGCAAGCCTGTTCCGCCTCGGTAAACCGGCCCGCCATGATCGTCTGGCGCACCTGTTCGGCCAGCCCCTCAGGCAAGAGGATCCGCCGCCGAATACTGAAACTGTTTTCGAACACCAGGTAAGCCGCGGTCAGCGACAGGCCGACAAGCGTCAGCATGATTACGACCCCGATCGGTCCACCCGAGAAGATAATCTGCACCAGCGAATCCGCCGGCTTCCCGCCAGGCGCCGCGCCATCATCGACCGCCAGTAATGGTGCCGCCAGGTTCGCCATGCTCAGGCATGCCAGTGCTGGAGTGCCTCGTCGAAGCAGGAATCGCATCCCCACCAGACGGCGCCGGGATCGAGGGGCGAGGCGGCCGCAATTCGCGTCGCGGATGGGGCTGGCCCCAACAGCTCTCGGCCGAGATACGTTTGCCAGTCGACGGATCAGTTCGAGGAACATCCTGCTTCCCTGTTTATCGAGTGCCATTCCAGTTTGCGCTAGGGTGATCTGCTACTTTCGAGGCGTCGCAGTCGATCCTCGGCCTGCCGCGCGGCATCGCTGAAACCGTAGTCGCTCACCAATTCACGATAGACAACGGCGGCATCCTGCTGACGCTCCATTGTCTCCAACTGAGCCGCTCCTGCCAACAACGCCTCCGAGGCCAAAACACGATCCACGGGCCGTGTTAACGGACCCCGCAGGAACATCATGGCAGCCTCTTCGCGCTGCTCGTGCCGCGCCAGCCCCTGTGCCAGCAAATAGCATGGTCCGGCCTGAATGGAGCTGGACATGCGCGCGATCTTCTGCCGCCACGACTCGAGATCCGCGGAAGTCGACGCGACCAGACGCGTTCGCCAGAGCTGCGCGTCCGCCAGCGCGGCGATCCGCGGGTCGAGCAGCTTGCGCTTTCCGAGTCGCTCCAGCGCGGCGACTGCCGGTCCACGCTCTCCCAGGGAAAGCAACAGACTGCTCCCGATCAACATCCCAGCCGGTGCGTCGTCGTCCTTGACCCATTCGTTGGCCGCTTGAGCCAGCCGAACGTCCGGTTCCAGGCTGGACCAGGAAAGTGGGATATGATCGACGTACTGCGTCTTGGCATCATTGCGGATCAGCGCCAGAAACAACTCGGCCGCCTTCTGCCACTGCCCCAGATTGCGGTAACAGGCAACCAGCCGGGCGGCGATCTGGCGTTTAACCCACAGGCGCGATTCCGCGGTTTGTGCGGCCCGGTACCGCTCCGCCGCATCCTCGAAACGCCCCGTATCGAATTGCGCGTCGCCCTGCATCTGATCGGCTGTCCATTCGGTCCGCACACGGATGACCTGGGCGGCCGGGACGGTCTCTTCGCGGCCCGTCGAGGATCGCCACTTCAGTTCCGTGCCGGTGTAGTCGAGTATTTCTCCCTGAATTGTTCGCGACTGGCCGTCTCGCTGGACGACGATCGAATCCGCGGCCGGAAGCAGACTGGCGGATGTCCCGACGGCGCACAAGTGGATGGCGACAACCGCAAAACCGCGAACGGTCTCCCCGCGCCGCCGAGTACGGGCCGGGCGATGCCGCCAACCGACGCGCGTGACCCGGCTATCAATCACGGCGCGATTCGGCATTCGCCGCCTCCTTGTCGCTGGGCAGCGCCGTCACGTCGACGTAGGTGTGCTTGCCGCGGTTCTGGCGGGCGAGACGTTTGAGGAAGTTATCACCTCCGGGATCGGGCCCGGCACCGAATTGAATCGAGTGGATCTGCGACGCCGCATAGTTCCATTTCTGAACCTCGGCCAGTTCCTGCGTCGTCAGTTGCGGATCGTCGGCGTCGGTGAGGAAGAAAATCACATCGGGCGACATCCCCAGCGCGAGTTTCAACGCGGCGAGGTGCCGGGTGCCTCCGTCCGCGGTGATCGACTGAATATAGCGGTCGGCCGACGACTTCGTCGAATCGTCGCCCCACAACAGCCGCGGTGGTCGCGGATGGTCCGGATTGAAGACGCTCGTGCGATCGTTGTAGAAGATAATCTGGAACTGATTGGATCGCTCCAGCGACTCGATGCTGCGACGCATCTCCCTTTTCGCCGCGCTGAGTGGCCTCCCTTGGTATCCCGCCATGCTGGCGGAACGATCAAAGACATAGACGAATTTGTTACCGACACCCGCCAGTCCAAAAACATAGGTCTGCGATCGGCCCTGACCGATTCCACCCCGGTTCGTGGAACTGCCGCCTTCCAGCAGTCCCGTCGCGCCTTCCAGTCCGCTTCCCGTGGCGTTGGGGTTGCCGCCGCCACCGCGAGGCAGCACACCAGCCAGGTCGACCGGGGGTGCCTGCTGGCCGGGAAAAGCTTCGAGCCGATCTCCGGTCGCGGCCGATGGCGCGACGGAGCTCGCCGCGCCGGAATCTCCCGAGAAATACTCGGTGGAGTTCCCGACAGTACGAACCATCGCAATCCCCACGCCCCGGTCGGGTTCTTCCAAAGCTCCCCCGGTATCGCCGTGCCACAACAGTCCGAGCAGCACAAAGACGGTGGTGTGGATCAGCAGTGACAGCGTGAACGATAGACCTCGACCGCGTGGCTCGAACATCTCGTCCAGCACCGGGTCGGCAACAACCGCCCTGCCGCTCGAAGTCTCGGTCCGCGACCGTTCCAAAGGGTGAACCCCCATCCGACGAAAAAATCCGCTGCCGCACAGCCCGCCACACCGCTCGATGCGCGCAATTCTAGGTCGGGCCGCGAAACACGTCAACGCAGCGGTCTCTCCCCTGTGCGCTGCCCTCCATGCCTCTATAATCCGGGCAAGCGGAGACCATCCTGTTGGAAATCATCACCTACCCCCATCCGACGTTGCGACATACCTCCAAGCCGATCTGCCGGGTCGATCGGGAATTGCGCGCCATCGTCGACAAGATGTTCGAATTGATGTACGAAGCCAAGGGGATCGGCCTCGCCGCTAATCAGGTCGACCTTCCTCTGCGCCTGTTCATCGTCAACCTGGAAGCCAAACAGGGCGAAGGCGAAGAATTGGTTTTCATCAACCCGGTGATATCGCATGCGAAAGGCTCCGCGCAACAGGAGGAAGGCTGCCTGAGTCTCCCCGGACTGTGCGGAGACGTCGCCCGTCCGAAAACGGTCCGGATCAACGCCTTTACGCTTGACGGACGCGAGCTGCTGATCGACGCCACCGGCATGCTGGCCCGCGTCGTGCAGCATGAATTCGACCATCTGAACGGGGTTCTCTTTATCGACCGTCTGTCGGATGCCAAGCAAAAAGAACTGCGGGCCGAATTATCCGAGTTTGAAATCAGTCATGAAAGCCGTCGTTCGACCGGCTCCATTCTTAGCGACGCGGAGATCGCCAACCGGCTCGCCGACTGGGAAAGCAAATACTGCAAGTAGACCACGGGTGATCGGTTCGCCGACGACCACAGGAAATCATGCGTCTCTTGATGATGGGAACAGGTCCGTTCGCGGTGCCGACGTTTCAGCGGCTGGTGAACTCCATCCATTGCGTTCTGGCATTAGTCACGCGACCCGCACCGGTCGGCAAAGGGACTCCACCACCCAATCCGATGCGGCTGGCCGCGGAATCGCTGGGCGTTCCTGTCTACGATCCGGCATCGATCAACGGCGAGGAATCGCGGCTGTTGATTCAAGAGTTGTCCCCCGATCTGTTCGTGGTGTGTGACTATGGCCAGATCCTCCAGCCGGCGATCCTGCAGCTCGCGCCTCTTGGCGGCATCAACCTGCACGGCTCGCTGCTCCCCAAGTTCCGAGGCGCCGCGCCGATTCAACGTGCGATCCTGGCCGGAGAAACGGTCACTGGAATCTCCGTCATCCATATGTCGCCCGTGTTGGACGCCGGTCCCATCCTTGCCACGCGCATGACTCCCATCGGAGCGCACGAAACGGCTCCCGAACTGGAATCCAGGCTATCGCCGCTGGGAGTGGAAGCGGTCATGGAATCGATCGAGATGCTCGCAGCTCACCAAGGTGCTCAACCGGCCGCATCGCCTGACATGCCCGCATCGCCTGCTGCGGTTGCCCCGCTTGGCTCTCCCCAGGACCCCTCTCTCGTCAGCCGTGCTCCTCGCTTGCAGAAGTCGGAAGGACTTGTCGACTGGACGCGCTCTGCGGTCGAAATCGACCGACAGGTCCGAGCGCTCAAGCCCTGGCCAACTACCTACTCGTTCTGGGAACGGCCAGGACAGAACCCAGTGCGGCTGATCCTGGAGCGCGTCGCACCCGTCGCACCGGTCGCACCCGCCGCTGGCGAATCGGTTGCACCGGGCGTCATCGCTTCGGTCGCCTCCAATCAAGTGCTGGTCGGAACCGGCCAGGGCCTGCTCGCTCTGCACGCGGTCCAGCCCGCCGGCAAACGCGCCATGGAAATCTCCGAATTTGTACGCGGCTACCCCATGCAGCCAGGCCAGCGATTCGGGACGTAGCTCGAAACTTGTTTCGAGATTCGCGTCAGTGCCGGATGTACCCAGGGTCGCTGGATGAGCGGGGCAAGTCTCGAAACAAGTTTCGAGCTACGCCGACCCGACGCTGTCCAACTAAGAAGACGCGTAAGCGAACGCGTCGAATTCCGCAGATCGTCGCAATCTGTTCTGGCGGCGCTGCAGCACAACTCCGGCAACAATCGAGGCGATCGCGGGCGTAAAACAACACAGCTTCCACAGGACGTCGCCAGCTTCGGATTCCAGCACCGCGTCCACGGCCGCCGTCAATGATGACGCGCTCAATTCGCTGCTGGCGCCTCCATCAGCGTCTCCACCCGCTTCGGACGATTCGCGGGATGTGGCAACACGCTCCACCAACGAGCCATCGAAAGCGACTCGGCTGGATTGGTTCGTGATTACTCCCGAACGGCTTGCGACTGTCGTTGTTTCTTCGGACCGGACCCGGTCCTTTCGCATAGCCGCTCACTGGCAGCCAGGTTTGACCGGTACAATCTCCTGCGCCAGTACGCCCCGGCTGTTCTCGATCCGGGATTCAATCGTGGTACTCTTCACAAAACATGTCTTCAGCTGCGTCGAGGCGACATTACCCGCACCCATATCGAGGCGCGTGTTGCGCGGCGAGTTGACCGTTGCCATCGCCTCGAGCGGCGACGGATGGTGGAGATTTCCCCCATCCCGATTCCCGGCAATCGCTTGCTGATGCGAATGTGAAATCGGCATCGCAGTGGTCGATGATGGTGCACCCGGGGCGGACTGGTGGTCGTGGTTCGTCGTCGAAAGGCTCGTCGACAGCCGGTCAAAACCGTCTTGGAAGCCAGGTGTTGCAATGGCGAAGCCATCCACGCCGCCGGCAGAAGCGATCGCATCCGCGGATTCGCCATCGGCCACCCGCACGCATTCCACGTCGAAGCAAACGCGGTTGTTGAAAGCGACCGGCTCGCCACCTGTAAACATCACTTGCCGCGTGGGGCCAAGGTGAATTCCAAACACGGTGTCGTTTCCGTTGCCGCCATCGACGTCGATGCGTACGGGTAATTGCGGATCGACATGAATATGATCGTCGCCGTCCTGCGCCTCGACGCGAATCGCGGACCAGTGCTTGAGCGGCCATGAACCGACGACTTGGTCGTTTCGAGTCGCAATCACAAGTTCGGCTTGCGATTCGAGCTTCAGTTCAATTCGATCGTCGCCGTCCGTTCCGGCAATGCGAAGTTCCGGAGCGTTGAAGTGGTGCAAGTGTGCGAACGCGAGGTTGAGGCGCAATTCAAGCCGTTCGAGGCTTAGACGACGCGAACGACGGCATCTCGATTGAGGCGAGTTGGGAACCAAGACGAGGTCCTTTCTTGCACTATTATCGTCGGCTTTTCCCGGGCGTCAAGAAAAACGATCGCGTCGATCGTGTTCGAAAACGCAACCGATCGAGCGGGCAGCCAAGCGACAACGTCGGGCATTTCACGTTGTGACTGTTCTGACATTGATTCCTGAGCGGGAGATCGCGCACGATACGTGGGTTGAAACGAATACGATCGTAGTGCGGTTTGGTGATCAGTGAATTGCGCAGTTTACCCCGAAGGGGTTTTTCTGCCGCGCAGCCGGGGGTTGCCGTATTCCGGCTACCCCCGGAGGACCGTCGCACACAGCGCGTCGGCGGGCGAGCGCAACGGATGGGCCGTTGCGTCGCGGTGGCTTCACCGCACCGCATGGGCTGGTGGTGCCAGTGGCAGCTCGTCGGTAGGCCTTCTCGGCAAATCAACGCCGCTCACGGCAGACTGCCACCGGCACAGCACACGAACGCCGGTTTGATCGCCACGATTCCTCGCCGTTTCGGTTTCGGTCTCGACGACGTCGGTCGGTGCCGGTGGCCGGTGCACTCGACCGAGGAACTCGGATCGGTGCCGGATGTACCCAGGGTAGCCGGATGACGTGGGCAGAGTCTCGAAACAAGTTTCGAGCTACAAAGTCTCCAACGATTTACCGTAGAATACGAACGCTGTACCGATTCTTGACAGGGTAAAAAACGGACGATCTGAATCATGCGAACTGCGTTACACTCGATCAGCTATTCGGGTTCCTGGGGCCAGGCGAAACTTACGCTCGAAGAGATCATTCAGCGGGCGGCCAAACTGGGCTACAACGACATCATGTTGGCGGGCAAGCGGCCGCACGCGTCGTTACTCGATATGACGGCCAGCGCGCGGCAGCGGCTTCGCGACACGCTTAGCGCAAACGGGGTCGGTCTCGCCTGTATCGCCGGTTACACCAATTTCACCGCCGACGCAGAGCATGCCGAGGTTCCGCATCGCGAGATGCAGATTCATTATGTCACCGACTTGTGTTGTCTCGCGGCGGATCTCGGCGGGAAAATTGTCCGCGTCTTTACGGGGTACGAACATCCGCTGTTGCCGTATTCGAAAGCGTGGGACTTGACCGTGGCTGCGATCAAGGAGTGCGCGAAGCGGGCGAGCGACGTCGGCGCCATCATCGCCGTGCAGAATCATCACGATCTCGCGGGGCATTCGGCCGGTTTTCAATTGTTCCTGCAGGCAGTCGACGAACCGGCCTGCAAAGCGGCGTTCGATGCGTGGTCCCCCGCGCTGCAAGGGGATGACCTGATTGCGGCCGCACGCGCGATCGCCCCGTGGACCGTCCATACGACGATTGCGGATTACGTGCGTGTTCCCCGCTTCCACTATCAACCCGATCTCGTCAACTACCGCCGCGACCAGGATTACATTCAGGCCGTCCCGATGGGCGAAGGCTTCATTGATTATCGAGGATTCCTGAAAGCCCTGCGCGACGGCGGCTTTACCGGTACCGTCGCGTATGAAATGTGTTCGCCACTCCGCGATGGCTGTTCCCTGGAAACGCTCGACCGTTACGCCCTCCGCTTCCTCGAATACATGCGACAGTAATGTTCCGGGCGATGGTCAGCGACGGACGCGCGAGGGCAAAACGGCGGCAGTTCATGCCAGAATCTCTTGGAGCACTCGCGCGGGCTCGACTCCCGAGAGCCGAAAATCAAGACCTTGCGACTTGTGCGTGAACCGCTGGTGGTCAATGCCCAGGCAGTGCAGCATCGTGGCGTGCAGGTCGTGGGCATTGACGGGGTTTTCGGCGACATTGTAAGAGAATTCATCGGTCTGCCCGAACGAGATCCCGCGCTGGATACCGCCACCGGCCAGCCAGACACTGAAGCAGCGCGGATGGTGATCGCGCCCGTATTGCATGCGCGTGAGATTTCCCTGGCAATAGACCGTCCGCCCGAACTCGCTCCCCCAGACTACCAGCGTTTCGTCGAGCAGCCCGCGACGACGCAAATCGGCCAGCAAGGCGGCCTGGGCCTGGTCCACGTCCTCACATTGCAGCGGCAGATCGCGCGGCACGCTGCCGTGATGATCCCAGCCCCGATGGTAAAGCTGAATGAACCGGACCCCACGTTCGGCCATCCGGCGCGCCAGGAGACAGTTGTAGGCAAAGGTACCGGGCTTTCGCACGTCGGGACCATACAGGTCAAGCGTGTCCTCGGTCTCGCTCCCGAAGTCGGTCAACTCCGGGACACTGGCTTGCAGCCGGTAGGCCATTTCGTATTGCGCGATGCGGGCCAACACTTCGCTGTCGCCGTTTCGATCCGCCTGCCGGCGGTTCAGTTCGCCGATCAGGTCCAGGACTTTGCGGCGGTCGTCGCGACGCATTCCAGGCGGGTCGTTCAGGAAAAGGACGGGATCACTCGCGGCGCGAAACTGCACCCCCTGATGCTCCCCCGGCAGGAACCCCGCGCCCCAGAGGTGCGAAAAAAGCGCTTGCATCTGGCCGCGGCCCTGGCTGATCATCACCACAAAGGACGGCAAGTCGTGACTCTCACTCCCAAGCCCATACGACAGCCACGCGCCCACGGCCGGTCGCCCGGGAATCTGATGCCCCGTCTGCATGAACGTGATCCCGGGCCCATGATTGATCTGTTCCGTCGTCATCGAGCGAACCAGACACAACTCGTGGGCCATCGCGCCGGTTCGCTTCAGCAGATCAGAGACCCACAAGCCGTTTTCCGCATTCGGGTGTCGGGTGAAATTGAACATCGTGGGCGCGATCGGCAGCCGCGCCTGACCGCTGGTCATGCCGGTCAATCGCTGTGTGCCACGCACCGACGGCGGCAGATCAACGTCAAATTTCTCCGCCAGGTTTGGTTTATAATCCCATGTGTCGAGCTGCGAAGGCGCTCCTTCCATGTAGAGGTAAATAACGCGTCTGGCTTTCGGCGCAAAATGCGGCAGGCCCGGCAGACCAGGCCGTCCACCCGACGCCGCACCGGGCTGGTCCGCGGCCAGGAGTTGCTGCAGCGCCGTACCTCCAAGAAACGCAAGTCCGCCGGCGGCAGCGCTCCGCAGCAGCTGGCGACGGTTCAAATTGAACCAATATTCAATCAGCGGTTGCATAAAAATACCTGGGATCGATTGCCTTGGATGACGGGAGACTCAGTTTCGCACCAGTGATTCATCGAGGTTCAGGATCGCGTTGGCCACCAGCATCCAGGCGGCGAGTTCGGCCTTTTCGAGATCCGCCGGCACGGGGACGATCCCTTGGCTGAGGAGCAACTGGGCGTCGTCCGGCGCCGCCCGATAACGGGCGACAAGTTCGCCGAGTCCCTGTTCCAGCGCCTGAAGATCGGCGGCATCGGGATACCGGCCCGTCGCGCGGCGGAACAGTCGATCCAGGCGTTCGCGATTCGCGGACGTTTCCCGCAACGTTCGGGCAGCCAGCAGCTTGGCGCACTCCAGGAACTGTTCGGCGTTGAGCGTCGCGAGGGCTTGCAGCGGAGTATTCGTCTGCATACGACGAACCGCGCATGAAGTGCGATCCGGCGCATCGAACACGTTCATCAAGGGAGGAGGGCAGGTGCGCTTCCAGAACGTATACAGGCTGCGGCGAACAAGCGACTCCCCTTCGCCGCGATGGAAGACCTTCGTGTTGCTCCCTTCGTTCGCGCGCTCCTCCCACAGCCCGTCCGGCTGATAAGGATGAACCGGTGGACCGCCCAATCTGGTTGACAACAATCCGGCGACGACGAGCGCTTGATCGCGGATCTCCTCGGCGGTCAACCGCTGCCGCGGAAAACGACCGAGCAGCCGATTCTCAGGATCCCTGGCCGCCAGCTCCGCCCGGGCGTTGGACGACTGGCGATACGTTGCGCTGATCACGATCCGGCGATGGAGGTTCTTCGTACTCCACGCGTTGCCCTCGCCACCGGCATTGCCATCGCGGAATACACAGGCCAGATAATCCAGCAACTCGGGATGGCTCGGATACTCGCCCTGAACTCCGAAATCATCGACCGTTCTCACGAGACCGATCCCGAAGATCCGCTGCCAGAAGCGATTCACGGTCACGCGAGCCAGCAGCGGATTCCGCGGGGATACGAGCCATCGTGCGAGTGCCAATCGATTCTCCGGGCCGTCGCCCTCTTGAAGCCCCACAAGAGACGGCCCTAAAACCAGCGGCGGACGGCGGGTCACCGGGCGATCCTTGTCGACTTGATCATACTGTCCTCGTTTCAGGACGAAGGTCGGCGTCGGCGCCGGCGCTTCCTGCATCACCATCACTTTGGCCTTCTCGCCCTCAGGCAGGAGCCGAGAAGCAATTTCGATCCATGGCGGGTAAGCCACGGATTGGTCGTTCTCCGAGTGCTTTTCGGTAATGGAATTGAAGTAGGCTTGCAGGCTGTAGAAGTCCTCCTGCGTAAGCGGATCGAATTTGTGGTCGTGGCAACGGCAGCAGTTGAAACTCAACCCCAGAAATGCGGTCGCTACCGTCTGCACGCGGTCGGCCGCATATTCGTTGAGATACTCCGCGGCGAGCGTACCTCCTTCCGTGGTAATCAGGTGATTCCGGCAAAATGCGGTCGGCAGCACATCTTCCGGCGAGGCTGCGGGAATCAAATCACCCGCCAGCTGTCGCAGCACAAACTGGTCGAACGGCAGGTCGTCATTGAAGGCGCAAATCACCCAATCGCGCCACGGCCAACCGGAGCGCAGCAAGTCATGCAGATATCCATTCGTGTCGCCATACCGCGACGCATCCAACCAGAATACCGCCATCCGCTCGCCGTACCGGGACGAGGCCAACAAGCGTTCGACCTGTCTTTCAAAAGCATCCGGCGACGGATCGTCGAGATAATCGTCCAGCTCCTCCAACGTGGGAGGAAGGCCCGTCAAGTCAAACGTCACGCGCCGCAAAAGGGTCGCTCGATCGGCCGCGGGCGAAGGTTCCAGTCCTTCTTCGCCGAGCCGATCGCGCACCAAAGCATCGATGACCGATCCAGCCGACCCAACGGGGACGACGGGACGCAGTGGTGGCTCAAACGCCCAGTGCCTCTGATACCGTGCTCCTTGCTGAATCCACTGGCGGATCGTTTCCTTTTCCTGCGCCGTCAGCCGCTTATGGGAATCGGGCGGAGGCATCTGCGTTCCGGGATCGTCGCTATTGATGCGACGCCAGATCTCGCTGCCGTCCACGTCGCCCGGCTTGACGGCGACCGCGCCACTCCCGGCCGCACCAAAGGCTCCCTCCGCGACGTCCAGCCGCAACTCCGACTGGCGCTGTTTCGCGTCGAAACCGTGGCAGGCGAAGCACTTGTCCGAAAGAATCGGACGAATGTCGCGATTGAAGCCGAGCACCGGTTCCTTCGCCGCGGCCGCCGGATCCAGCAAACTCCACGCTGCGATTCCGAGCATCCACGCCAGCCAAATGCGTCGCCCGAGCAGCGAAAAGCACCGTGGCGAATCCCAGGTGAGCGATTTCAACAGTCTCTTTGTCATGATCTACCTTCACCGGCCGTCGGCCATGCTCGACAGATACACGTTCGCAATAAGCTTGGAACACGTCAATGGGGCGGAACCAGGCGTGAACGCGATCGGTGGATCGACGGAAGGGAGATCAACACCCAGCAAGCGAATATTCCTCGAAGCCAGAAATGCCGGCACGTCGGCGGTGATGCAGGGAATTGACGTCGGAAACGACAGGGCATACAGCTAGCTATCGGTCCGCAGAAGCAAGCGCCCAACCGGCCCGTGTGCCGGCAGCTTCAGGTCGTCAACTCCGATATGGGATTTACCTGAAACGTTGACCACTTGTGCCGTTCCAACGTAGACCTCCGTCAGCAATTGATCGATGCCTGGAGCGTCGCTATCGAAATGCAGTGGCGCGTCGACATGCGTACCCAGGTGCAATGTTGAGGTAACTTGTCCGACGTTGACGGTCGCGCCCCGGTCCTGGCGCATCGTCCAGCGCAACGAGAACGGCTGGTCGCCGGGCCAAACGGGCGTCGAGTCCGAAACAGGCCGCGATATGTCGTACAACCGTCGATTCATGGAATCCGGTCCGGAACGGTCAGCTCGGATCGATAGCCATGATCTCGAAGCAACCGGCCGACGATCGCCGCCGCGTTCCAGCAGTCGACGAAGGAGGTGTAAAGTGGCGCGGGAGCAAGGCGGACGATATCGGGCGGACGGAAGTCGACGATCACTCCTTCGCGGCGCAGGGCTCGAGAAATCGCCCCGGCGTCGCGGTGCACCAGTGCGACATGCCCGCCGCGTTGTTCCGCGTCCTCGGGGTCGGCAAACGTCAATTCGTGGCTATGGTTCTGATCGAGCAACCACTGTCGCAAATGGGAAGTAAGCCGTTGCGACTTGGCGCGAATCGCGGTCATGCCCGCGTCGCGGATCAGCGAAAGCGATCCTACCAGCGGCGCCATACTGAGGATCGGGGGCGTTCCCATTTGAAACGCCCGGGCTCCCGGCGCCGGCGTGAAAACGGAATCCATTTGAAATTGCGTTTCCTTTTGATTTCCAAACCAGCCGGCCATGCCTGGCATTCGTCCATGGTGGCGGCGATGGACAAAGATCGCCGCGGGCGCACCGGGGCCACCGTTAAGATATTTGTACGTGCAGAAGAAGGCAAAATCGACGCCCCATTCCGAAAGCTGATGAGGCACAACGCCGACACTGTGGGAACAATCGAATCCGATAAGCACGCCGTGGCGATGGGCCGCGGAAACAACTGCCGGAAGATCCAGCAATTGGCCGCTCGTGTAGATCACGCTGGGAAGGATCGCGATCTGTACCGATTCGTCCAACGATCCAATGATATCGGTTTCGGATAGAGTCCGCCCGTCGCGACTCGGGACCAGTCGGCGGCAGCGATCGACCGGCTGGCCTCGCAGTCGCAAGTGGCTGTCCACGGCGTAACGATCGGTGGGGAAGGCGACTTCATCGATCAGAATGCAATCGCGTCCCGAGCGGGGTTCATAGAATGTCGCAAGCAGTTGATGCAGGTTAACGGTCGTCGAATTCGCCAGAATAACTTCGGTCGGGTCCGCCCCAATCAGTGGTGCCAGCAGTGTGGCGACGTGCTCGGCAAGATCAAACCAGGGCGGATTCGCTTCCAACCATCCACCGATCGCCTTCTCTCGCCATGCTTCCAGCGCTTCCTTCAAGGCCGTCTCGCCCGCGCGTGTAAGCGGGCCCAGGGAATTGCCATCCAGGTAGATTGTCCCTGACGGAACATAGAATTCGTTCCGGAACGGCGCCAACGGATCGTGCAGATCAAGTTGCTTTGCCAGCGAGTCCTCGAAGCGATCCATGATATTGCTTGCAAACCTTCCTAACGCCAGGTCCCGCACCAACATTTCTTTCGAACCATCCAACCGTTCCCGGGGCTTCCAGCCCCGGTCTAATGCTACAAAGCATCAAAGGAATACCATTCTAAGCCGTCGGGCAACACGCACCTTTCCGCGAACTCCAAATGCAGGATCCGCCGGTGGCGCATCGTCGCCGGGTGAGTGGCCCGCGAACAATGGGTCAAGAGTGGGCGCATATATAACACGTCCCCCGAGCGGGCATAGATGGTGACGATCGTGTCGGTTTCCCGCGCGCAGGGACTCGCATCCAACTCACGATGCGAACCGGACACGACCAGCAGCGGCCCGTTCTCTGCCGTCACATCATCCAAGTGAAGTCGCGCCGTCAGCATTCCGCGGAGCACTTGCCTCGGCGCTTCGACATGGGGCACACCGGCCTTGACCGTCGGTTTCCATCGCTCGCGGTCGCGCGTCGGGGGCTCGCGAACGGCGATCGTCAAGTCTCTGTGCCAGGGAAGCGACCAGCTCTGGCCTGGCGGTTTGTCGAAGTACAGAATGCGGACTAATCCGCAGGAAGATCCCAGGACGCCGCGCACCTCAGCGCCAATCGGCGAGTCAGCGATCCAGGAAACGATCGACGGCCAGAGCTGGCGGATGTTCCGCGACGCGACCGGTGTCTTGCCCGCTTGTGAAATCGGGCCGTCGGTCGCCGATTCCAGGACGGCCTGAAGGTCGGTTCGCAAACGCGCGACATCATGGTCGGTGATGACCGCCGGCGCGAGTCGAAATCCGCGCTCCACCAACGGATCAACCCCCGGATTCGAATCGAGCGATGACATTACGGGAAGTCCTTCAGAATCTCCTCACAACTTAGCCGCGCCGACGGGCAGCTGCGGCAGGATGCCGCAGCCACGCTGTGCTACCCTTTAATCCCGGCTGCGGACGAACTGGCCGTAATTCACGTTGCGCTTGTGGACGTCGGCCGTGCCGCGCCAGACGAGTTCCACCGGTTTCTCGTTGTTGTTGTCGACGTCGGCCAGAATCGGGGTCATTTGGAAGCCTCGCCAGTCGCCTTGCGCTTGAACGAGTGCGGTGATTGGGAGCGATGCTTCCAATCGCCAGCCGGAATCGGTGCGGATCGCAAAGACATTCGCCGCCGCGGACGCCGGATTACCGGTGACCGTCGTTCGCGACCCTTTCGTGTCTGCGGCAACTGGAGCCGGAATCGTCAGGGAGTACGTGCCATTACCCAACCGGGGATCCGCTTTGCGGGCATCGATCGGTCGAACGTCGAAACGAATTTGAACCTGGTCGCCGGCCCGAAGCGAATCATCGATGATTTCCGCGGCAACATAGATGTGGCGATCGTCGAAGGCCGTGCTGAATCGAAGCGAGGCATCGGTTGGTCCCTGCCATTGCTCGCGGGGGCCGAGCAGCAGCGGGGTATTGCCCGTCGCCAGCGAAAGGTTGGCCCACTCAGCGAGATCGCCATCCAGCACCAGGGCCGAGGGCGCCGGCGGGCAAGGGTAGCGCTTGTCGATAACGACCGGAATCGTGCGTTCGGCGGTCAATGGTCGGTCGCCGCCGACGGCTCGAATGCGGGCCGTCAGCAGCGTCTCGGCCAGATGCTGGAAAGCAATGACTTCGCTGAACTGGATGTCGACAGCCACTTCCCGCGTCTCGCCGGCCGCGGCTTTGAGCGTCAAGGCCGCGGGCGAAACCGTGAGTCCTCGCAAAGGCAACCCGGCGATCTGAGCGCTGACCTCGATGGGCAAGTCGAATTGGTTGGTGAGCCGCAGATCGATCCGCCCCTGGGACACTCCCGCATCATCATCGACAAGAATCGGCGCGATCTCGATGCGTGTCTTGGTCAGGAAATCGCGAAAGCGTGCAATGCCTCGCTCGGTGACGGCATCCGGCAAGACAATTCCGTCCAGCAGCAGATTGGCGACGGTGGGCCCATCCTTTTCCATCGTGAGCCAGACGACATGATCGAATTCCCCGTAGTCCAGACCGCGAAGCTGCGAACTTCCCCCGGTCGTGGCGAGGTGATAGTACTTCATGCCGTTGCGATCGAATTGCACGTAATGATGCACGTGCCCGGCGAAAACGGTATGCGGACGGTTTCCCAGCATGGCCTCGACGCGCTTCCAGTTCGTGGAATCGGGATTGCCGGCCGCCAGTTCACGCTCCGCGGTCACCCAGAGCGGTTTGTGCAGAAAAAGCAACGTCCAGCGGGCAGTTTCATGTTTGCGCAGATCGTCCTCCAGCCAGCGCAACTGTTCGGCGCCAATCTGGTCGGTCGTGTCCTCCGAAGAGAGGCAGATAAAATGAGCGCCTTTGTAATCGAAGGAATACCATTCGGTCCCAAAGTGCTTCCGCCAGATTTCATGCATTTTCGGATTACTGACGTCGTGATTGCCGGCGACGAAGAAAAACCGCATCTGCATCTTGTCGATGAATCCGAGAAACTCCCGCCACTCCGCGTCGATACGCTGGGGATCCTCGCTGTAACCTTCGATCAAATCGCCGACCGACATGACGAATGACGGCCGCAGATGGTTGAGTCTTTCCACCGCCTTCATCCAGACGCCCGGTCGATGACCCCCCGTATGATCCGTGACGATCGCGATCTGAAAACGGTCGGGGTCGTCGAGCACCGGTTTCGCCGACCAAGGTTTGGGGCCGCTGAGGGCGGGCAAAATGATTGCCGGTGGGAACCGGGGCGGCTCGCGCCGGTCGGCATGCTCGTCGAGATCGTCATGTCCGGAAAGCGACTGCGAGAATGGGATGTATACAACGAACAACACTGCGAACAATCGATACATCACGGGCTCCAAGTTCAAAGGCGAACATGTCCTATGGGAAGCAACAGTCTACCAATTCCGCCGCTACCCCGTCGACGCAAACCGATTGAAAAGCCTCTCTGCGCGCCCAAAGCCGCATCGAATAAACCGTTTGCCGGCCGCAAACGGATCCGTATTGTTCAACTTTCAAGCCGCTGATCTGGTCGCTGCTGCCCGATCTGTCGAACATCCGAGTCGGCGTGAAATCCCCGCGGGCGTTATCACGTGCTGGTGGAGTTGATCCGCGGAGCGCGAGGCTGGCAGATCGCCCATGGCCCCGGGGACACGTCGACGATGCGCGGTCTGCACGCCGAACTCCAGCGACTTCAGTCCGTCATCTATTCTCGAGAACAGTCGCCGGCCGTGACAACCTCACCGCGACTGGAGCAAATGGTTCGCCACGCACGTGGGTTTCTGGGTTGGGGAGACAAAGTCGGAGCGCACTCGCTCGAGTACATCCCGGCAACTGCGGTGGCGGCCGGCAATTTGCCCACCGCAGGCGCCTGGAGCGATCTGGAGATTTCGCTGGACCAACTGGGTTGCAGCGGCAAGCTGGTCGATGGCGTGGCGTTCCTCCACGACGGAGGACGCGCCTGGTGGGCGGACACCCGCCTCATCGCGCCCGACGGCGTCGAAACCGTCGTTTTCGGCGAACAGGAAGACCGCACCAACCCCAGGCAGCTTGAGCAAGTCCAATTTGCGGTCGCTGGCTTGAAAGCCGGGACGGCTGTGCGGGTTCTGTTCGAGGACCGCGAAATCACCGCCGCCGAAGGCTCCTTCAGCGACAACCTGTCGGGCGAGGACCTCTACCAACGGTACGGGGGCGAACGGACCGGCTACGGGAACTCACCCGTGGCGGTGCGAGTCCACGAAATCGCTGACTATTATCCTCGGATGACACTGCCGTTCGTCCGTTGTCGCCAGAGCAGGTTGCGAAGATAATTGCCGGAGATCTTTTTGCGCAGGCCTGAAAAAGGGTCATGTCGTCAGGTGGATGCAAATGGCTGAGGATGTTTCCGCGACCGATCCCGCAGTGGTGCTCGAACTGCTCGAGGCATTTCGACGTTCCAAGACGATGTTTGCTGCTGTGGCATTGCACGTTTTCGATGAGTTGTCGAACGGCCCAAAGACTGCCGGTCAGTTGGCCGATTCCGTCGGTGCTTCGCCCGATGCATTGGAGCGATTGCTCGATGCGTGTGTCGGATTGCGACTGCTGAATCGACAGAATGGACAGTACGCCAACACACCCGTCGCTGCCACCTACCTCTGCGAATCGAGTCCGCAACGCCTGACTGGATATATCAACTACTCCAACGAGGTCATGTGGAAACTGTGGGGGCAACTCGAAGATGCTGTGCGGGAGGGCACTCACCGCTGGAAACAGGTTTACGGCTGGGACGGTCCGATCTTCGGCCACTTCTTCAAGACCGAACACGCGAAGCGCGAGTTCTTGATGGGGATGCACGGCTTCGGCGTCATCAGCTCGCCGCACGTGGTCAGCGCGTTTGACTTGGGTCGATTCCGGCGACTGGTCGATCTGGGTGGCGCGACGGGTCATCTGGTGATCGCCGCTTGCCAGCGTTGGCCGCAACTGACCGGCGTCGTGTTTGATCTTCCCGACGCGGTACCGATGGCCCGCGAAATTGTCAGCCTGGCGGGCATGACCGATCGCATTGAAGTTCAACCCGGCGACTTCTTCACCGACCCTCTTCCAAACGGAGACTTGATGGCCCTGGGACGAATTGTGCATGATTGGAGCGAAGAAAAAATCGACCGCTTGTTGGCACGCGTCTACCAGCAGCTGCCAGCCGGCGGCGCCCTGCTGATCGCCGAAAAAATGCTCAACGACGACAAATTGGGACCCCGCTGGGCACAGATGCAAAGTCTCAACATGCTGACCTGTACGGAAGGCAAGGAACGTACGTTTGGAGAATACGAGTCCCTACTGGCGCGGGCCGGATTCCGTGAAATACGTGGTTGCCGTACCCATTCTCCCATCGATACCATCCTCGCAATGAAATAGCAGGCATATTGGTCGGATCCACTGACGCTGTGCTACGATAGGACAGTCCGACACACTCCGCGGTGGCCCAGAAAATGTTGAGCGTACGCGTTCGTCATGCGAGTCGCCTTTGCGATGGAGTAACACGACGGGAGTTGCTGCGCGTCGGTTCCGTGGCCTTCGGTGGCCTGACACTGCCGGGGCTGCTGCGGAGCGAAGCGGCGCGCGGCGCGCGCCATTCGAGTCCGGTGCGGTCTGTCGTAATTCTGTACTTGTCTGGCGGCCCTTCGCAGCTCGACATGTGGGATTTGAAACCGGACGCTCCCGTCGAGATCCGTGGCACGTTTCAGCCGATTTCAACCACCGTCCCCGGTGTCCAGATCAGCGAACATATGCCGCGGATGGCGAAACTGGCGGACAAGTACACGATCGTGCGCTCGATGAGTCACACCGAGGGAGATCATATTCGCGGCGGCTATTGGGTCATGACTGGCGGCACCTTGCAGCGGCCGATTGTCCAGGCGTCGGGCATGTCGCGACAGGATCGTCCCCACATCGGCTCGACGCTCAATCATCTGCTCGGTGCGACAACCTCCATTCCCTCGTTTGTGATGATCCCGGAATACACGTCTCCGGTGGGTGTGCCGCGTCCCGGTCAATACGCGGGCTTCCTGGGTGCGGCGCACGATCCGTACTTGATCGACAGTGACCCCAATCTTCCCGACTACGATCCGGGCCCGTTGCTGGCGCGGGAGAGGAACGCCACGAACCGATTGAACGAACGCCGCCTGTTGTTGTCCGCTTACGAACAGCGCAGCGCGGCGCTGGAGAGTTTCGACGTCCATTCGTTCGATTCCCACAAGCAACGGGCACTCGACCTGATATCGTCCACGCAGACGCAAAAGGCATTCGACGTCACCGAGGAGCCGTCGGCGACCCGCGATCGGTATGGCCGCCACGTTTTCGGCCAGGCAACGCTCGTCGCGCGTCGGATGGTCGAGGCGGGTGTGCGACTCGTCCAGGTTAATTTTGTCCGGCACGATCGTGGCAAGGGCGGACAGGGTTACGATAGCCATTCTGTACCACCGAGTCCGCCGCATCTGGGCTGGTGCAAGGACGAGTTGCTTCCGCCTACCGATTCCGCCTTTGCAAGTCTCGTCGAGGACTTGAGTGATCGCGGTTTGCTTGAATCAACGCTCGTGGTAATGATGGGCGAGTTCGGCCGTACGCCGAAATTCAACAAGGATGGCGGGCGGGATCATTGGCCTTATTGTTACAGCGCAGTTCTGGCGGGAGGTGGCGTCCGCGGCGGATGCGTATACGGATCCTCGGACAAATCGGCGGCCTACCCAACCTCCGATCCGCTCAGCCCCGACGACCTGTTGGCGACGGTCTATCATCAGCTCCGCGTCGACCCACATGCCATCATCCACGACGCGCAGAACCGCCCCCACTTTGTCTCATCGGGACAACCTGTTCTCGGATTACTTGGCTGACGCCAAGGGGTCGGGAGTCTTTGCCGCGAAGAGACTCGATGCGAAATAGAGCCAGGGACTCTGCATCATAACGATAGCTACCAAGCATCATCGGTCGGTTCGTCTGCTGAATTTGATCGCGACGGACCAACGGTGTCGTTGTCCAGCGATAACCGACCCACAGCCCTGACCTGCCAAACGTGCAGACGTTGATGCCAAGATTCCGGAATCGGCATCAGAACTTTGAGGGGGCATTCGCAACAAGAAAGGGCCGGTTCATTGAAAAACAGACCATTCAATTGTCAATTCAACAAACGTGCACTAAACGTCGACATAATTTAAATTCGTCCAGCTGGCCTTCCCCCGATCTATGTACCACTCTGAATGAGAGGATCTGGGGTAAAGGGAGCGGCGAACTCCGCCGGGGTCTGGTAGTCTAACGCACTATGTGGTCGGCGGTGATTGTAATCGAGCCGCCAGCAATCGACGACCCAGCGAGCTTCCGCCAGGCTCAGGAACAACTCACGGTCCAG
>VGZA01000010.1 GCA_016872775.1 Planctomycetota bacterium
CGTGCGAAGTACCGAATCGGTCTATTATCACGTTGAGCAAGGCCAGCAACGCGACCTGCAAATGGTGTTCAAGGTTTGCATTCCAGCATCGAGTCTGCGGCAACTCACCCGATCCTGAGCGGCATTCGCGCAAGGCACCGAAGGCAATCGCTGCCGCGGTTCCCGCCGCTCCGGCCTTCACTGGGTCGTTGTTCGACGCCCTATTGTTGCCCGATGTACGCGTTCACGTTGCGTTCGAGCAGATCGAGCGGGACGGCGCCGCTGCGCAGGACCACGTCATGAAATTCACGCAGATCGAATTTCGACCCCAGCGCCGATTCGGCGCGCGCCCGCAGCTCGCGGATCTTGATTTCTCCCATCTTGTAGCCGAGTGCCTGCCCGGGCCAGGCAATGTAACGGTCGACCTCCGCCACGATATTGTGACGGGATAACGCCGTATTTTCGGCCATGAATTCGATTGCCCGCTCGCGGGGCCAGTCGAGGTAGTGCATGCCGGTATCGACTACCAGTCTGCAGGCACGCCACATCTCGAAGCCCAGGCGCCCGAAGTCACTGTAGGGGTCCTGATAGAAATCAACCTCAAGTCCTAATCGCTCGGAATAGAGCGCCCAGCCTTCGACGTAGGCCGTGAAACTTGTAAAGCGACGAAAATTCGGCAGGTCGGCGCGTTCCTGCTGAAGTGCGATCTGCAAGTGATGTCCAGGCACTGCTTCGTGCAGCGACAACGCTTCCATCTCATACAGCGGGCGACTCTTGAGGTTGTACGTATTGAGAAAATAGAACCCGGCTCGGGAACCGTCTCCGGCCGGCGGCGAGTAATAAGCGCTGGTCGTTCGCGGCGCGATGTAGGCCGGAATCTCGCGAATTCCATACGGGGTCCGCGGCAGGGTCTTGAACAATCGAGGCAATTCGCCATCCATTCGCTTCAGGATCAGCGCCACCGCCTGCTTCAACTCGTCGGGCGACCTGGCGTAGAACTTCGGGTCGTTGCGCAGAAATTCCAGGAACTGCGCGAAGTCACCCTGGAAGTTCACTTTTTTCACGATCGCTTCCATTTCAGCTCGAATGCGCGCCACTTCCTTGAGGCCGGTGGCGTGCACTTCCTCCGGCGTCACGTCCAGCGTTGTGAACAACCGCGTGCGATGCTGATAGAATGGGCGTCCCTCGGGCAGTGCCGACGCGCCGATCGAGGGGCGAGCGGACGGAACATATTCGCGTTCCATGAACTCCAGGAACTTCCGGTAGGCGGGTACGACACAGCTCGTAATCGCTTCCCGACCTTCGCGTGCCAGTCGTTGTCGCTGGGCCGCGTCGACGGCGGCGGGAAATCGCGTGAAGGGGGCAAAGAACAGGCTGCTTGTCGGATCGTCGACAAGGTGCGTTGCGATCGGATCGCGGTAAGCTTCCAGCACAATTCCCGGCAATAACGCCTTTTGGCGAATCCCTTCCCGCATCAATTCCACATGATCGTCCACGTAGGCTGGGAAGGCGCGGAGTCGAGCCAGGTAGTTGTTGTAATCGTCGACCGTATTTAGCGGCACTTCCTTGGGCAGGTCGGGGAATGAAATGTGGAAACCCTCCCGATTCGTGATCGGAGTCAGGTAGGCCTGAAAGCGGGCTTCGCCCAGTTCGTCGTTCAATTTGCGATCGGCGACGTCGTAGTTGGTCTGTTCGTCGCGCGGCAATTGGGAGCGGTCGATCGCGCGGAGCGTTTTCAGCAATTCGGCCCGTTGGGCGGCACGGCGTCGCTGATCCTGCAACGACTCGCGCGGCAACCGGTCGTTGTAGCGGTGGTCGCCGGCTTTGGTGGCGAACAGCGGATCTTCGCGCAGGTCGAACTCCCAGGCATCCCGCAGGAAGCGCGCAAAATCCTCGGCCGGAGTTGCGGCTCGCGCTTCGGCCAAAACGCCGCTGCATACCAACGCCAAGGCGGCGAGACCCGCCCCAGTGCAGCGTCGTTTTGCGACGGTTTCGACCGCTTTCGCGCGGGGCGAATTCGCCTTGCAAACGGACCGGTGTTCTTGACGACGAGCAAACAAGCGGGTAAGGATGGCACTCATCAGGTGATCCCGAATTCGGTTCCGCTACGGTTGTTGATCCGGCCGGGCGCGGCCCGGAATACCGGGCTTTGGCCCGGCCCACGGCATCCCCAAGTTACCGTTTACCCTCGGAACTGCACAACCATGCCTGATCAATTCCCGCGCTCGAACTGGCTGCTGGCACGATGGAACTGGCTGTTGACAACTCGCGCGACATTGTTGCTCTGTGCCTTCCACCTGGCCCCCCACCAGGCAGATTGTCCGGCCGCCGATCCGCCGCCGATCGTCGTCGGCGAACGGGCGATGGAGATCCATCGAGGCAGCTTCGTATTCGACGGCCACAACGACCTGCCCTGGGCCCTGCGCTCGGAAGCCGATTCCTCGTTCGATCGCGTTGACATTGCCCAGCCCCAACCCAATTTCAACACCGATATCCCGCGGCTGCGGCAGGCCAATGTGGGCGCTCAATTCTGGAGCGTCTTCGTTCCGATGGAGACGGCCACGGAACGCAAAGCGTTCCTGACCACTCTGGAACAGATTGAACTGGTGGAAAAGATGGCCATGCGGTACCCCGACGTGTTCGAGATGGCCTATGAAGTGTCCGACGTGGAGCGTATTCGCGGAGCCGGAAAAATTGCCTCACTGATCGGCGTCGAGGGCGGTCACTCGATCGAAGACTCGATCGAGAACCTTCGGCAGCTCTATCGCCGCGGGGCTCGTTATATGACCTTGAGCCACTCCGATACGCTCGGCTGGGTCGATGCCGCCACGGACGAAGCGCGGCATGGCGGACTCACTCCGTTCGGTGAGGAAGTTGTCAAGGAGATGAATCGACTGGGAATGATGGTCGACCTGTCCCACGTTTCCGCGGAGACCATGCGGGCCGCGTTGCGCATCAGCCAGGCGCCGATCATCTTCTCGCATTCCTCCGCGCGGGCAATCGCCGACCACCCGCGGAACGTTCCCGACGACGTTCTGCGACTCACGCGAAAAAATGGTGGGGTCGTGATGGTCAATTTCTTTTCTGGTTTTGTGGTCCCTGAATCGGCAGCGCGCCGCAAAGACACGTTCCAGGTCATTCGCGACCTGCGGAACCGATACCCCGATCCGAACGAATTTCGCAAGGCGAGGAAGGAATGGGAGACGGCCAACCCGATCGAGGCCGGGACGGTTCACGACGTCATCGCGCATATCGACCACATCGCCAAAACGGCCGGCATCGATCATGTAGGCCTCGGCTCCGACTACGACGGCGTCACGCTCTTGCCAAGGCAACTGGAGGATGTCACTGGCTTCCTGTTCATCACGCAGGGCCTGCTCGACAAAGGCTACACTGCTCCGCAGATCCACAAAATCATGAGCGGCAACATCATGCGCGTCATGGCCCGGGTCGAACAGGTCGCCGCACGACTGCGTTGATGGCCTCGCCGCCCCCCACGTTCGTCGCCATCGCCCGGACGACGACGGTTGATTTCCGCGCCGCTGCCTTCCTCCGACAAACCTGGACCGACCGAAATGACCCGCTCGCACACCGACTACAACACGATTGAAGATCTCGCTCCCGCAGCGCCGTCGCGGATTCCCAGTGTCTGGCTGAGGTCATCCACCTGGAATCCGATCATTTATCGCAAGCGGATCGAGAGAGTGGACAACGGCATTGAACCTGGTTCGCTGGTGCGCGTCCGCGATGCGGCTTCCGCAACGATCGGATTCGGCTTTTACAATCCCAAAGCCGAAGTGACCGTTCGTATGCTGAGTTTTGGCGCCGATCCCCCCGACGCCGGCTGGTGGCGCGAGCGGCTAGCGTCGGCCGTGGCCCTGCGTCGCGACCAGCTGCGGTTGGACGACGTCACCTCGGCCTATCGCGTGATCCATGCCGAGGGCGACTACTTGTCGGGCCTGGTCGTCGATCGCTATGCGGATGTGCTTTCCGCGGAGGCCTATTCGCTGGCGATGCACCGCCGGGCGGTTCCGATCCTGGAACAAATTGGGGAATTGCTTGGCACGCGACATTGGATCCTGCGCGGTTCTCCGCACCTGCTCGCGCAGGAAGGCTTCGATGCGGAACCGACGGCATCGCCGGACTGCCCGCCTCAAACGCTGATGGAGGAGGCCGGGACCAAGTACCGTGTTCGCTTTCGGGGCGGGCACAAGACCGGGTTCTTCTGCGACCAGCGCGACAATCGGGCACGGTTGGCCGACCTGTGTCGCGGCCGAACGGTGCTCGACCTTTGCTGCTATTCAGGAGGTTTCGCCGTCCATGCCAAACGCCTGGGCGCTGCTGAAGTAACCGCGGTCGATATCGACGAGGAACCGCTGCGGCTGGCCAAGGAAAACGCCAATCTGAATCAAGTGCGCGTGCAATTCGCGCAGTCGGACGCCTTCGCCTACATGCGCGACATGCTGCGAAACGGCCGCAGTTACGACGTGATCGTGCTCGATCCTCCCAAGCTGATCCACGGACGCCTGGAATTGGAAGAGGGCACGCGAAAGCACTTCGATCTGAACAGGCTCGCCATGCAGCTCGTGCGTCCCGGCGGATTGCTGCTTACTTGCAGCTGCTCCGGATTATTGACTTGGAGCGAGTTCCAGAAGCTGCTGGTGTCGGCTTCCTTGCAGTCCGGAAGTCCGTACACCCTCCCCGACGGTCGCGTGCGCCATGCATCGCGGCCCCTGCAGTTTCTCGGAACATCCGGCGCCGCCGCCGACCATCCCACCGCCGCGAATTGCCCGGAGTCCGAATACCTTCGCGCCTACTGGCTGCGCCTGGGGTAATAGAGAATTCACGATGTTCGCCAGATGTGCCACTGGTGTTGTGTGCCACTCGTGTTGTGTGGCACACGATTGATGGCACCCAGAACGTGATCGAACCGACTACCGGGCCGGCTGAGAGCGACCGACGCAATATTTTTTCAAGCGATCCGGGTCCACTCGCACGCCCAAGCCCGGACCTTCCGGTACGCGCATATGACCCCGCTCGATCGCGATGCGTTCGGTCAAGATGTCGTCGTCCAAGCCGTAGTAGGTGCAATCGTTGGCCAACGGATAATTTGGACTGGATGCCACCACATGCATCATCGCCGCCGTCTTTAATCCGAAATCGTGCGCACAATGAAATACGCAACGGACTCCCGCGGCCGCCGACCAGTCTCCAATCAGTTTCACGGCCCAGATCCCGCCGCATTGGTAGGTATCGGGCAACAGGAAATCGGCCGCCTGCTTCGCCAGGATTTCCTGGACGCTCTGCAGCGTCGTCACCGATTCGTTCAGTCCCAGCGGCGTGGAAGTACGGCCACGAATTCGAGCCGAATCGTCGATCCGATCGAACATCATCGGCTGCTCAAGATACTCCAGTCCGTACCGTTCCATCTCTTTCGCGAGCTGTTCCGCCTGCTCCGGTGAATAGCCCATGTTCGGGTCCACCCGCAGGCGCAACCGGTCTCCCACCGCCTCACGGATCGCGCGCACCATGCCCAGATCTTCCTGCGGGTCGCGCCCACCCTTCATCTTCAGCGTCGTGAAGCCGGCGTCGGCGTACTGACGAGCGATTTCGGCGCATTGATCGAATGGCCGAATGCCCATGCAGCAGGCCAGTTCGATCCGCTCGCGAACCTTGCCGCCCAGCAACCGGTAGAGAGGCTGCCCGCAAAGTTGGCCGAGCAGGTCCCAGCAGGCCATTTCGACGGCACTGCACAGGTAGGGATCGACACTGACCGGATCGGCGTACAGTCCTTCAATGCAGGTGGCGTCCCGTCCCAGCAGCTTGGGGCGCAGCGATTCGGCCTCGCGACCCGTAAACGGCTTCTGGTCGTGAAAGGCCATCAACTGGGGCGCCTCCCCCCAACCGACCAGCCCCCGATCCACTTCCACGCGAAACAGGATCGCACCGGTCCGCGATGTCGCCACATACCGCGAAGCATACGGTGCGACAGGGTACTTTTGTGGAACATCGATAATGAAACTGTCCACAGCCACAATGCGCATAGGTAGCCTCGTTCTCGGTGGCACGCAATCAACTCGTACTTGAGCCGCTACTGTACGAAATGCCTCCGCATCAGGCAACCAATTGCTGCACGCCGTCTAGACGCGGGTCATCGCCAATGGTCCGATGGGGTCGAACGTGTCTTCGCCCCGAAGGGGCCGCAAAATGCCAGCCCAGGGGAGCAGCAGAAGCCGGAATTGCTTCACAGCCCGATCATTCTGGAACCTGCTCGAGTTCTTCCCACCGTTCAAAGACTGCGGACAGGTCTGTTTCCAGCCCTTTCAGCCGAGCCTGCTCGGAGGCAATTTTTTCGCCCGGTTGCTGGTAGAATTCGGGCGAAGCCATCTCCGCGTGTAACGCAGCGATTTCCGCTTCGAGTCGTTCGATGGTCGCCGGAATCGCCGCATATTCCTGGCGTTCCTTGAACGTCCGCCGTCGCTTCCCGACACTGGTGCCGCTCGCGGGCGCAGACGACTTGTTGGCCGTTTTAGGCGCCGTCGAGGCCACCTGCTGCTTGACGCTTTCTTTGCCGTTGACGCCACCAGGTCGCTGCCGCAACCAATCGTCGTAGCCTCCGTCGTATTCCTTGGCGCCGTTCTCGTCCATTGCGATCGTGCTGGTGACCACATTATTCAGGAACTCGCGGTCGTGGCTGACCAAGAGCACCGTGCCGCTGAACTGCACCAGCAGCGATTCCAGCAACTCGACGGTTTCCGCATCGAGGTCGTTCGTCGGTTCATCCAGCACAATGACGTTGGCGGGCTTCGCGAACAGTTTGGCAAGCAGCACGCGGTTCCGTTCTCCGCCGGAAAGAAACTTGACTTGCGTGCGCGCCCGCTCGGCACTGAACAAAAAATCGCGCAGGTAGCCGATGATATGCCGCGAACGGCCGTCGATCGACAACGTATCGTAGCCCTCGCCGACATTCTCCTGGACCGAATGCTCTTCGCGGAGCGTCTGTCGGAGCTGATCGAAATAGGCGATTTGCAGGTTGGTGCCCAGCCTCACCGAGCCTTGTTGTGGCGGCAGCTCCCCGAGCAGGACCCGAAGCAAAGTGGTCTTGCCGACACCGTTGCGGCCGATGATGCCGACCTTGTCGCCACGCAGGATCGTCGTGGAGAAGTCGCGAACGATCGGGCAGTCGCCATAGCCAAACGAAACGCGGTCGATTTCGGCCACCAGCACGCCGCTTCGCGCCGCCTCTTGAATCGCCATTCGGACCTTGGAATCCGGTTCGCGGCGCTGGCTACGGATCCGCCGCATCTCCTCCAGCACTCGCACGCGACCTTCGTTGCGCGTGCGCCGGGCCTTAATCCCCGTTCGAATCCAGACCTCCTCTTCCGCCAACCGTTTGTCGAAGAGCGAGTTCTGTTTCTCTTCGGCCGCCAGCGCGGCCTCTTTGCGGGCCAGAAACGTGTCGTAGTCGCAAGACCAATCAAACAGCCGACCACGGTCGATTTCCAGGATGCGATTCGCCAGCTTGCGGAGAAACATCCGGTCGTGGGTCACGAACATCAAGGTCGCGTTCCAGCGCAGCAGGAATTCCTCCAGCCAGACAATCGCTTCGACATCCAGGTGGTTGGTCGGTTCATCCAGCAGCAACAGGTCGGGTGCGGACACCAGGGCTCGAGCAAGCAACACGCGGCGTTTCATGCCTGACGAGAGCAATTCAAATCGCGAGTCGGTATCAAGCTCCATCAGCGCGACCAGCTCCTCCTGTCGCCGCGTCCGCTTCCAGACGGGCTCCTGTTCCTCGGTCGTCACTGGCGCACCGCCGGCAACCACATCCGCGACTCGCCCCACAATTTCTTGCGGCACGTCCTGCGGCAGCAGGGAGACACGCGTGCCGGGCGCAAAATCGACTTCGCCATGATCGGGGGTGATTTCGCCCGACAGAATCCGCATTAAGGTCGTCTTGCCGGCCCCGTTTCGGCCCAGCAGGCCGATCCGCTGACCGGTCTCGATACGGCACGAAACACCGTCCAGAAGCGGCGGGCCTCGGAAGCGAACGGTCAATTTGTTCAAGGAAAGCAACGGCATCGCTTGAATATTATGACCTGAGTCCCACGATTCTCGTAGGGTAGGTCGAGCGACTCCGAGGCCCGTCAGGCCGCGCCAGGCCTCGGAGTACCTCGACCCACCCTGCAGCATTCGACTCGCCCTGCATTACTGGCGCGCGTCCCACGCTGGCAGCTCATCGAGCGGAAAGATCGGTCGCGGGATGCGTTTCCAGGAAAAGTCACGCAGATTGGACTGCGTCGTTCCTGGCGAGTCGACTCGAATCAACTGCTTTCGCCAGGGGGCGAAGAACTGGAAGTTGCTGGCCGTCTTCAGCACGACCATTTTTGCGTCGGCAATCTCCAGGCCGAGATGCGTGTAGAGTATCGGGTGATTGATCGCGAAGCTGCGATGGTCGAGCAGCACAATTCGAATCTGCCCGACCTGTAGTAACGCCGTGCGCCGCAGATCACAAATGCCTCGATCGTGCAAATCGACCGTGAGCCCATTGGAGATCGCCGCCACGCGCCCCGTAACTTGGACTGGCTGGTTGAAGACCGTGTCGAACTTGCCACCGAGCTCGATGGAAAGTTCCGCCCCCACGCCGGCAGAACTTGCGATCTGTAACGCCTGAGGATCAACCAGCGGGACCAGCGCCATGCAGGGAACATCCTGTTCCAGCATCGCGCGGAGGATGCAGGTACTGTCGCCCGGCGCACCACCGTACACGGAATCACCGGTATCGGAGAGAACGACCAATCCTTGTTCCGCGCACACCGCATTGTTCACAGCATCCGTCGGAGCGATCCGGTCGGACAACCAGAACTGATGGCGTAACTGCCATGCGGCGTTCGCCATTTCGGCGGCCAGAGACTGGGCCAATTCGAGGTCCTGCTCCGTATGCACGACCACGGACCAGCCTCCTTCGGCCACATCGAGCCATGGTTGCATTGGATAGGGCGAGACGTCAATCACGCCTTCGCGCCGCTCCATCGCGCGCGCCAGATCGAACCATTTCTTCATCGGTCCGTGGGACGTGAGGAACTGGTCCTGGGGCGTGATCATCGGAATCTTCCGCCACGCCACGGTCGGTTGACTTTCGCCGCGCAGCATTCGGAACAGCGCGCGAGCCGCCTTGCGGCCGGTCGCGGGTGGATCGTGCGGTTGGGTCTCATGCCCGATCAACAGGTCGGCAAGATCGACCATCTGTTGCGTGACGTTGGCATGGTGATCCAGCGGTACGACCACCGGCAGATTGTTCCCGACGACGTCGCGGACGGCCCGCAAAATGTGTCCTTCCACGTCATCGACTTTCTCGGACGCGGCCGCGCCATGCATCGCTAGGAAGAGCCCGTCGAGCGGCAGGGCGCCGCGAAGCCCCGCAACCAGTTGCTCCGTCAGATACTCGAGCGTGTCGGCGGTGATCGTTCCGCCAGCCGCTCCCCATGCTCGCACAATCGGAACCAGTTCTGTCGGCTGCCGCTGTTCGGCGGCTACTTCCAGCAACCCGCCGATTGGTCCCACGCCTTGCATCCGCTCCAGTAGCTCGGCGCCATGGTAGATCCCGTAGTTCTCGAAATCGGTCAAGTCGGCCGTCAACGGGCTGAACGAATCGGTTTCCTGGGCAATTTCGGCGACCGCGATGCGCATCAATGATCCTTCCGCAATGATCGCTCAGTTATCGAGCTTGAGTTGATCGGCCTTTCGCGCGAATTCCTCCGCTTCGGACTTTCGGTTCGTTGCCATCAGAATCGTGGCCAGGTTCATGCAGGCGCCGTGGAAGTGCTGACGATAGGTTGCTTCAACGGGAGAGGTCTCCACCAGCACTTCGAGTAGCGCGATCGCTCCGCGGTACAGTGCCAGAGCGTGACGATACTGGGGAACCTGAGGAAACTGCTCGACGAGCTTTTCCTGGGTTGCGAGCACCGAGTCAAGGCGATTGTGCCCGGCCGTCCCATTGCCCTCGGGATGTTCGATACTGGCCAGATTCGCCTGCGACGTGGCGAGATCCCGATGCAGTGACGCGTTGCCAGGATCGTCGGCGATCAGTCGCTCGAGTATCTCCAGCGACCGGGCACAGCTCTGAGCGGCTTCGTCCTGCTTTCCCAGCGCAACCAGTGCCATTCCCCCATTGTTGTGGTTCATCGCCTGCGATTGCAGGTAGAGCGGCCTCTTCCCGGGAAAGTCGTCCGCCAGCTCGCCGAATCGACGCGCCGCCACCCGGAATCCGTTGGCGGCTTCCTGATCGCATTGCAGTCGCATCTCGATGACTCCGACGCGATAGGCGGCCACCGCTACCCGACGCCTTGCTTCCTCGCCTCGCGACACAGTGATTCATCATCCATACTGGCATCGAACTCTCAGGCTCACGTAAACTTCAACGGTCCAAGACAACTTTGCCATCGGGCCCGACCGGAAATGCTTGCGGATGGTCCCGACGATCCCTACAACAGTGATCGCGTCGTTTTACGCTTTTTGCGGCACGTTCTTGCGGTCGAGTTGCTCCGCGGCTCGACCACGCGTCTCGAAGCGGCCCGACCGCTCTACGAGGATCTTACCAGATGTCCCCGAAGTCGTTCATACTCTGGCTGCTGACTTTTCTGCCGGCGGTTGACAACTTGCCGGAAACCGGCGTCGCCTGCGCCGGTGATTGGCCCGCCTGGAGAGGTCCCAACCGCAATGGTATTGTCGCCGAAAATTCGGGATGGGACGGAAAGCGATGGATCAACTCCAGCCCCGATTGGACTGCGCAGGTCGGAGAAGGCGCATCGTCTCCAATCGTTTACGGCCGCAAGGTTTATGCTTTGGGGTATCACGAGGGACAAAATTCCGTCTCGTGCCTGTCGACCGAAAATGGCGAACTGCTATGGAAACAGTCTTACATGACCCCGCGTTATGGACGGAACGCCACGGGCGACGAAGGGATCTATTCCGGGCCGTCGTCGACTCCTGAATTCGACCCCGACACGGACCTGCTTTACACCCTGAGCGCCGACGGCGATCTGCATGCCTGGAATTGCAACGCGCAGGGAAAACAAGTCTGGCAACGCAACCTCTACGACGACTATCAGATGCCGCAGCGGGCCAGGGTCGGGCGCAGCGGCCGCCGCGATTACGGATACACTTCAGCGCCGATCGTCTATCGAGAGTGGCTGCTTGTCGAAGTGGGAGGACCAACCGGAACCATCGTCGCTTTTGACAAAAGAACCGGCCAAGAAGCCTGGAAGTCGGAAGCCACCAGTGTCGCCGGTCACACCGGAGCAATGGCGTTCATCCAGGTGGAGAATGTCCCCTGCGTCGCCTGCATGACTTTTGACGGGTTGCTGGTCACAAGATTAGATGGGCCGCATGCAGGCAAGACCGTAGCCACGTATCCCTGGATCACCGATTTCGCGAACAATATCGCCGGACCGGCGGTGTACAACGAGCATGTACTCATCACGTCCGAGTACAACCATCGGTCGATGTGCAAGCTCAGGATCACGCTCCAGGGAGCCGTCAAGGTCTGGGAATCGCCGGTCTCTTCCAAAGCGTGCACTCCGGTGATTCACGACGGAAAAATTTATCTCGCCTGGCGCAACGTCCGGTCGATCGATTGGGAGTCGGGATCCGTCGACTGGGAAGGACCTCGGATCGGAGACGCCGGCTCCTGCATCGTGACTGGAGATCGGAAATTGATTGTCTGGGGCGAACAGGGAACGCTCTTACTCGCCGACGTCGCCGCAACGCAGCGCGATCGTTACGTCGAACTGGCGCGGCTCGAAAATCTCGCCGCGAACGACGTCTGGCCGCATCCCGCCATTGCTCGACAACAGCTCTTTTGCCGCGACCGCAACGGGACGTTGATCTGCTTTTCGCTCAAACATCCCCCATGACCGCCGTAGGACGGGTCGGGAGGCCCGTCCTACCAGCGCCGCCGTAGACGCGAGCTATCCGATCCGCAGTTCGGCCACCGGTTGGCCGGAGTACAACACGGGTACGGGGCGGCCGTTGTCGTGGTGTACCGTATCCGTTGCAATTCCGAGCTGCGTGTAAATCGTCGCCAAAACGTCGTTGATGTGGATCGGCCGATCTTGTGGAATTTCACCCAGCGCGTTGCTCGTCCCAAGGAATTGCCCGGATGTCAGACCGCCGCCGGCCAGCATGATCGAAAATACGTTGGACCAGTGATCGCGTCCTGCGGTGGCATTGATCTTGGGCGTGCGGCCGAATTCGGTGATCACGGCAACCAGCGTGGACTCCAGCCGCCCGCGTTCCTGCAAATCGTCCAGCAATGCCGCAATTGCTCGATCAAATTCGGGCAGACGAGTTTCCTTCAGCGTCTTGAAGTTGTTGGTATGCGTGTCCCATTCCTGGTTAATGGAAAAGTTGATCAACGTGAACGGCACACCGGCTTCCGACAGGCGCCGGCCGAGGATCGTCTCCTGGCCGACACGCGTGTTGCCATACCGCTCGCGAAGCTCGACGGGTTCCCGCGACAAATCAAATGCCTCGCGCGTCGTCTGGCTTGCGAGCATCTCCATCGCCTGACGCTGAAAGAGATCCATTCCGTCCATGGTGCCCGTCAAATCGAGCAGCCGCGGCAATTGGTCGAGCTCGCGTAACAAGCCGAGTCGATCATCGATGCGGCGCAGGTCGGTCTGCTTCGACACCGCCAGGTTGGGCGGCATCTGAAAAGGATTCTTCGCATCCGACGGCGGCATGCCCGATTCGAACGGATCGTAAGCCATCCCCAAAAAGTGAGCCGACGCGTATCGAACACGGTCTCCCAGCTGACCTTTGTCTGGGATACAAACGTACGGCGGCAGCCCCGATTTCCTTCCGCCCAACGTTTTGGCCACGATCGATCCCATCGCCGGCTTATCGTTGCGATTTTGAGTCGTCGTGTTCGCGCCTGGATAGTCGTAACCAGTCAATACCCAGTGAATTGCCGCCTCATGGCTGGGCGTTGCGTGGAAGACGCTGCGCAGCACGTTGTACCGGTGCGCCCGCGAGGCCAGCAGCGGCAAATGTTCGCAGATGGAAACGCCGGGCACGGTCGTGGCGACCGGTCGGAACTCGCCGCGAACTTCGGCCGGGGCGTTGGGCTTCAAATCCCACATATCGAGATGCGAGGCGCCGCCTTGTAACAGGATGACAATCGCCTGATCGGCCTGCGGTGATCGAGCTGACGGAGCGGCAGCCGAGCCCGTCCTTGGCAGAGCGAATGCGTGGAGCGCGACACTGCTGCTGCCGAGGAAAAGGCGGCGGTCTAGATTCGCCTTGGACATCGTTGCTCTCCCACGTGAAACCGAGCCGTCACTCGCGAGTGTATCAACGGCTCTGGATAAGTACAACGCGGACATGTAGGACGGGTCTCCGACCCGTCTAGAAGTGTGTTTAAGCTCCACTCAAGTATTACCCACATTTTTTCTTGACCCGTCTTTTCGCGCCGGACCGTAACACGGTCGTAGGTGGGCTGATATTACTTTTCAAATCGGTTGTCGAAAACGCGTTGCGCGCGATGCCCGCTGTTCCCAACCAACGGTCCTCCCTTCTCCACCGGTATGTCCGGGGGAGAAGGGCCGGGGTTGAGGGGGCCGGGAAAGACGTGGCGCAACGCTACCGGACTTTTCGCGACAACGCGATGCACGGGGCACTCCGCGATTCGCGCGCAAGGCTGTTGTCATCACGGTTCGTTCAAACTAACGGCATCTACCGACCCCGGTCGTAGGTCGGGTCTCCCTGGACCCGCCGATGCACCCCTTTTTTCTCGAGTGAAGAGTTAAGAGAAATGAGTAATGGAGAATGAAAAATGCAAAAAGAAAGAATCGCGGCTCGACCCATTTTGCATTTTTCATTCTCCATTACTCAGTAATCATTTTTACTGAACGCAGAATTACAAACGATCTGGAAGCTGCGGGAACTAATCCGAGCGTACCAAAATAGGCAATCGACGAGCCCAGAACCGGCGCGACATAGAAGAAGTGCAGCAGCGGAATTCGCAATTCAGTTTGGGGCATTGTGATTACGGGTCGACGTGTGCGCACATCCCGTACCCTGCGTTTTCGCCTTTCTTAGCCGTCGTTGTTACCGAGCTTGTGGATGCCGTCAGGCTGCGGCATCTGTTCGGTAATAATTTTCCAGCTCGCGCCCATTTCACGCATGGCGTGGAAATCGCTCGGAGCGTACGCGAATTCGAGATGCGGCGTGTCGCACTGTCTGGTCACCGCCTGCCGCGCCCGCATTGCCGCCTCCAGGGCGCCGGTCACTAACAACGTCCGCTCGACCGGATAGGGCGCGCGGCGCTGGACAAAGTGGTGCTGGATCGCGTGGGAGAGCGCCTTGAACAGGCAACGGTTCTGCCAAGGACCGGCGTTGAACGCGGTCGATCGAATCTCCGAATCACCCTTCAAGCGGCAGGCAAAATTCCAGCGCGTGCTGCTTTGGCCAACGCAAAGTACGGTCGCCTTGAGCCCGTCTTTGTAATGCACCAGCAGTGCGTGCGGCGCGCCCTCGGGTTCGCCGTCGACACGTAGTATGGTGTCGGGTTTGCGCCCGAGTTCGTCCGCCATCGCAGCGACCGCCAGCGCCATCGACCAGCGCCCATCTTTGGCGGCTTGCAGCAGTTCGTTGCCTGGGAGAAACTCGATGCGGGAAATGCCGGTCTCGCCACCTTTGCGCGATTCGACCATCGATTGCAGTAACTCAAGCCCGTGAAAGTCGTACGATTCGAGCGGACCGCCGTGGATCGACACGGCTTCCTCGATCTCCGATCCGGCGGGCAACTCCAGCGGCGGTCGACGTTCGGCGAGTGGTACGGAACTACCGGCCAGGAAAGGGATCTCCAGTTCGCGGGCCGTGTCGTACATTTCCTTCGCCCAGTCCCAGCGGTAGGAGAGATGTTTGTCGTTAAATACGGGCACGAATCGCCGGGATCGCTTCATCGTCGCGACGATCTCGTCGAAAAAACGCTTCCGCGGATATTCGACCTGACTCAGCTCGTTGCTCTGGTAGCTTCCGTGCTCGCCGATCGAAAGAACCGCGTCGACCGCGAGTTCTTTACCCCCAAGGCACAGCGCGGCGTCGATCGTCTTGAAAATCGGAATGTTGTACGATTGACTGACTCCAGGCGCCATGTCGCCGCCGGGTGACTGGTCGGAGTAAAACGAAACGACTTCGACTCCCGGATCGGTTCGCCGGCCGTTGAACAGGTACGGCTCAAGAAAGTTCTCCAGGATGACATGCGCATGCGACCGATAGGTCATGGACGTGAAAATGGCGGCGACTCTGGGGCGCTTTGTCGACCGGTTGGCTTGAACATCGTGCGTGACTAAACCCGCACCGGCGAGCACCCCTGCAGACGTCGCGAGAAAACGACGTCGCGACCATTCCGCGTCCGCTGGAGGGCCGATCAGCCACGTTCGGGTCGGGATTCTCTGAACCATCGAAAGCGATCCTCCGATCAAACCATGTTGACACATCGTACATTGAGTCCACTGGGCCAAGTTACTGCCATCATGACGGCAGTCCAAGCAGTGATCGCCGCAGCGATCCCGCTATTTTGGCCCCCCGTTGTTACGCCACCAACGAAGTTCGTTCGATCCCGCGACGCGCCTCGAGCCGTCGTCGGCAGTGGCGATGAGGTCGGGACGGCCGTCACCGTCGAGATCCGCCGCGACGATCTGGTTGGCGGCAAAGAAGTTTTCCCGGAGCGGATGCAGGGGCCAGGGTTGATCGGGATGACGAGGCCGTTCGAACCAGACGACTCGATCCCCCTTCGACCAGGCTGTCGCCGCGAGGTCCGGGTCACCATCCCCATCGAGGTCGGTCGCCACGGTTTCAAATGCGCAAGGAAGCGCCCCAATGACATGTCGGTGCCAGGCGGCGTCGGCGGGCGGCCCGAGGTTTTCGTACCACACGATTTCATGTCTGTGTTCCGGGACATGCTCCGGCCGCATTCCGAATGCCATGACAACGTCCAGGTCCCCGTCGCGGTCAAAGTCGACCGCATGGCCGTGGATCGCCCCGCGGGATCGGTCGTCGATGACGTGTCGCGGCCACGGCTGCTCACGCGGCCGGGCGGGATTCTCGAACCAGACAACGCCGCCACCATGTTCCTCGGGCTTTGCCGTTTCGCCGGCCGCGGAGAATGAAACACCGACCGACGCCGCCAGCAGGTCGATTCTGCCATCCCGATTGAAGTCACCCAGCCGGATCGTGCGGTTCTCGACCAGCGTTGTGTCGATCACGTGCCGCAGCCATTCGCGTTCCAAGCCGTCGTCTCCCAAGTTCTCGTACCAGGCGACCGTGTTGCTCACGTAGCCCGCCGAGGCCGCATCCAGATCACCGTCGCCATCAAAATCACAAAGCACCACGTCGTACGCGTGCGGGCAATTCAATGAAATAACATGGCGAGTCCACCGCGCGGTAATTGCTCGGCCGGGATGAGCAAACCAGAGCAACCGACCATTTCGGTTGTCCACGACGGCGACATCCGGAAGTTGGTCGCCGTTGATATCGCCGATCGCGTGCCGCTCGAACCAGCCATCCTCCCGGTCATGGATCACGTGCCTTTGAAAACTCCCCCGCCCATCATTCTCAAACCACAACAACGACGCCGCACTTGGATTCTTGCCCACAATATCGACGTTGGTGAGGTCCAAATCGCCGTCGCCGTCCAGGTCCGCGACGGCAATCCCAAATGTGTAGCCGTATTTACCGGCGATCAAGTGCTCGGTGAATCCCAGCTCGCCAACTTGCGACACCGCCTTGTCAGCAATGCCAGGGGGGCCACCTTGGTTAAGCACAGCGAACACGACATACAGGGCGAAGATCCAACCCAACCGTTCCGAAACGCGTTGCATCCGACTATTTGATCCCCAAGAGTTTGCGCAAAAGGTTCTCCCCGGCCAGCCGGCCTTGGCGGTAGTGCCGGCAATCCTGCGCATCGGTCCGATGCGCCGACCGCCTGCCAAGGCGGTGCTGTCCGACTAGATTTCGACGTGCGTCACGCCACGCACCTCATCAAAATGGCCAACCTTGAGGACGACACCGTTGGAGCCGGGCATTTCCGCAACGAAGGCTGGGTCGCAAAACACGACCGGCGGCGTCACGATGGTCAAGGCGAGCGACGGAGACACACGGTCGAGGTGCCTTGATTTGGTCCCGGGGCGGCGTAGGGTCGCAGGCATGCGATCTCTCCTTCAAGAATGATATGTAGCTCGAAACAAATTTCGAGCTACGCTGACGCCTCTGATCGTACCAGTTCAGAACAGCCGAAGGCAACCAAGTTTGGCGCAATCGGGCTGAATAGGCTGGCAGGGTGCATCGACTTATGTTGACCAACCGTCACGGAGGCGGTACGGTCCGCTCGCGAAACAGGTCATTCCACAATTTCGTGCCGCAGGCTTCCGACGAATTCGAACACCTCGGCCGCTTCGCGTGGTGCGAGTTGGAAATGGGCGAGCGTGGCGGAAACATGTGCCAGAAACCGCTGCCAATCGTCCTCGGAGATGCCCATCCCCTGGTGGGTTAACTTCATATTGCGGCCACGATAATAGAGCGGGCCGCCGGAGGCGGAGCAGAGGAAATCGACGAGCAACTGGCGCTCGCGTTCCATCCCATCGGTGCCGCGGTGACGCCAGAATCTCCCCAGCTGCTCATCTGCGATCAAGCGCGGCAACAGATTCGCCGCGACTGCCGAAATCGCATCATAACCGCCGAGACGAACATACAGACTGGGATTTGATTCCGTCATCATTGGGATTAACAACTCGTTATTGTCGCCTTGAAAATGAAATCGATACTAAATCTGCTGCCACCACAGGGAGGTCGCCTTTTCCTGGTCGCTCATTTCCGGTTCCACCGCCCGCTTTACGATCGCGGCAATGCTGCGAAAGTCGTTTTTCCCGTTGGAGAGCCAAGGATTGACGATCTCGGTTTCACCGATATTTTCCATGCGTACGGAGCGATTCGATTCCCACGTCTGTTCGAACGGCGTCCAGACGCCTTGCGGCGAGCGGCAATTACTGCCGTCCATCGTACCACGCTGCTCGACGCGATATTCCGCGCGTCCCGTCACAATCTCCTGAACGTGCCGCTTCGCGCCATCCGTGGGATGGCGATTCGGCTTCCATGGCAGTAATTCCTCGGCATCGATACCGGTGCCGAACAGTAAAGCGGTCAGCCACAGGATGGCGCGGACTGCGTTCATCGTCAGTCTCCTTGCCCTGGTCTCTGCATTACCTGGTCTCTGCAATTCCGGGCCACTGCAATTTGCGATCCCGAATTTCAACTTTCATTCTTGGGCGTACAATGCTGGTCCATGGAACTTCATTTCCGATCGGGCGGTCCATTGTAGAGGTTCGCGAAACTCAAGGGAAATCGCATGCCACTCGGCGACACGAAATCCAGCACCGTCGATCGGCGCCGCTTTGTCCAGGCGACTTTGATCCCCATTTCGGTGCCGATTACCGCGAGGCTGATCCATTCGACAGCCTTGGGTGCGGAATCGAGTCAGGGTGCTGCCCCGGTCGAGAACCCTCCCAGTATCACCGATACCAATGTGCATTTGTTCGACTGGCCGTTCCGGAAACTGAAGCATGCGCAGACATCGTCGCTGATCGCCAGGCTGCAGAAACATCGTATCGAGAAAGCCTGGGCGGGGAGCTTCGATGCCGTCCTGAACAAACAGTTGGATCGCTCGAATCAACGACTAAGCGAAGAATGTGCGAAACATGGACATGGCATGCTGGTTCCCTTCGGCAGCGTCAATCCCGCCTGGCCGGACTGGGAAGAAGACCTGAGACGATGTCACGAAAAATACAAAATGCCTGGTGTGAGACTCTATCCGGCCTACCATGGCTATGCCCTGGATCATCCCGAACTCGCTAACCTGCTTGTGGTCGCTACCCAGCGCAAAATGATCGTGCAGATCGCGCTGCGGATGGAAGACGAGCGCGTGCATCATGTGGCGCTGAATATTCCGCCGATCAATCTGGCGCCCCTGTCGAGCCGCTTGAAGGCGATACCTCAGGCCCGGGTTCAACTGATCAATTCCGCCGGACCGCTGATCGGCGACAGTCTTGGTGAACTCGTTCGGGATACCAACGTTGCGTTCGATATCGCCGCGACCGAGGGTAATGGCGGAGTTGGTCGCCTGATCGCTGGCTCTAATCCCAGTTATCGGGGCGCGATTCCCTCCCAGCGCCTGCTCTTCGGTTCGCACGCACCGTTTTTTCCATGCCAGAGCGCAGTGATGAAGCTGTTCGAGTCGCCGCTGAGTCTCGAACAGCTCAAGCAGATCATGTACGGCAACGCCAGACAGTTTCTTGGATCAAACCAATGAGCGCACCGGACCCGGTTGAATTCGCACTTTCCCCGGCTTTGTATGGACTACCCACGCGCGACGAGCTGATCAAGCTGCGCATCTGGGATATGCACTACCACGGATTCTTCAACGCCGGGATCCGCCAGCACGAGGAGAATCTGTTTTACGTCCAACGCATCGGTATTGAGCGAATGCTCTC
The DNA here is from genome assembly GCA_016872775.1 of Planctomycetota bacterium. Lineage (GTDB taxonomy): Bacteria > Planctomycetota > Planctomycetia > Pirellulales > Pirellulaceae > VGZA01. The sequence continues at coordinate 19,530 of VGZA01000010.1, forward strand.
GCTCGACATCGCGGGGTCCGCCAGCGATCCGTTGGGTGTCGAAATGAAGGCCGAGGACAAACAACAGATTCGCCAGTACCTGGAACAACACTCGGATACCGTTTCCGGACTGATCCCGATCGACCCTTCGCAGCCGATTGAAAGCTGCCAGAAAATCGAAGACTGGATTCGCCGTGGACCCTGTGTCGGCATCAAGTATTACGGCGGCAATCCCGGCGGCGTGGTTTGCAGTCATCCCGATAACGACGTCATCATCCGGCTGGCCGCGGAATTGAATGCCGTAATCTACATTCACACCTGGTCCAAGATCGGTGGTCAGCCTCGCCGGTCCGGGGGCGACAACCTGCGCGGTGAATCCACACCGATGGACGTGGCGCAACTGGCCGAGCGATTCCCCAAAGTCACTTTGATATGTGGTCACTCCGGAGGAGACTGGGAACTCGGCGTCCGTGCGGTGCGCCGGCACGAGAACGTGTTCATCGAGTTCAGCGGTTCGGATCCGCATTCAGGACAAGTGGATTTTACCGTGAACGAAATAGGAGCGAGTCGGTTAGTCTGGGGCGGGCATGGTCCATCACGATCGTATTCCACCGAGCTGTCGAAGGTTCTGGACGCCGATTTGAGCGATGCCGAACGACTCCAGATTTTCGGTGGCAATCTACGCCGTATCGCGGGAAACATCTTTCGACAAAAGGGCTACAAGCTCTAGCCTGGAACCAGAATTCAGTTGTCGATTCTGGTGCAGAGGCGGAATTTTCATGGGCGTTTCGCTTGTGCCAATCCAGCCGGACGAATCGCCGTTCCGATTCCGGGCGATTGGGACTTGAATTGTCGAACCGTTCCACTGCACGATACAGCCCCTGTTGGGCTCGTTCGCCCAGGGCAGTGTTATCCTTGTTATTTTTTTCCGAGCCGACCGATGCATGAATCGAAATGGACGCGTCGCCACGTGTTGCAAATCGCCGGAGCCGCAGCGGCAGCTCAAGGCGCAAGGCGTGAAGCCGATGACGGAAGCGGATGAGAACACGACAAGGTCCCGCCAGTTTCACGGTGGTCGACCCGGATGGAAACACGATTCTCTTTGATCAGCACGTCTGAAACCGGGTGCGACGATATACGATTTGCCGGCCGACGCATGGTCGGGTCGCATGGAGCATCGTATATTGGCACAGAGAACTGTCGCCTCGAACATTTCGGTCGAGCTCCGAATTCACTGGTTTTCCGGATGACCCCATGGCGCTGATGATACCCTTTGTCGAGTTTCCCACGGCGATAGCGACCGGGGTCGTGTTCGCGATTGTCACGGCATGGTTGGCGCTGAAGAAGGGCTATCCGCCGCTGCTGGGATTGGTCGCCGGCGGGATTGTTGGTCCATTAGCGCTGGTCGTCTACGCGTTCCTGCCGCGTACGGAGGATGCCGACCAGCAAGCCGAAATGGAAGGCCGGATTACGGCTGAACAGACCGAAGCGGCCAAGACGCGTCTCTGTCCCAATTGCCGTCGCGTGCTTTCGATCGCCGCCCGCGTCTGCCCGAAATGCGAAACGCGTCTTCCCGCCGAGTCACCGCCGCCTACGACTTGAGGAGATCGCGGATCACGCGGCCGTGCACGTCGGTCAATCGAAAATCTCGGCCCTGATAGCGGTAGGTCAGCCGGGTGTGATCGATTCCCAGGCAATGCAGCATCGTGGCGTGCAGGTCATGCACGTGTACCGGATCGCGGACGATGTTGTACGAGTAATCGTCCGTCTCACCGTACGTGATTCCAGGCCGAATGCCGCCGCCGCTCATCCAGATCGTGAAACATCGAGGGTGATGATCGCGACCATAGTTTTCGGCCGTCAGTGTGCCCTGGCAGTAAACCGTTCGCCCGAACTCCCCTCCCCAGACGACCAGCGTATCGTCCAGCAGTCCGCGCTGGCGCAGATCGTGGATCAAGGCGGCGGATGGCTGATCGGTATCGAGGCACTGTCCTGTGATCTGTTTGGGCAGATTCAGATGCTGATCCCAGCCGCGATGGAACAACTGCACGAATCGTACGCCCCGTTCGAGCAACCTGCGAGCCAGCAGGCAATTCGCCGCGTAGCTGCCCGGCTTGCGCGAGTCGGGCCCATAGAGTTCGAACACATGCTCCGGTTCGTCGGTCAGATCGGTCAGCTCGGGAACCGACGACTGCATGCGAAACGCCAATTCATATTGCGCGATGCGCGTGGCGATTTCGGGGTCGTGTTCCTGCTCGAATCGTTGTTGATTCAACGCGACCAGATCGTCGAGCATCAGGCGCCGCAAGCGGCCATCGATGCCCGGTGGATTCGACAGGTGCAAGACCGGATCACCTTGGGAACGGAATTTCACACCCTGGTACCTGGAGGGCAGAAAGCCGCTGCCCCAAAGTCGATCGTAAAGCGGCTGATCATTGGGGTTGCCTGTCCCGATCGATACCATGGCGACAAAGGCCGGCAGGTTCTGGTTTTCCGAGCCGAGTCCATACGAGAGCCACGACCCCATACTGGGTCGGCCCGCCAACTGCGCGCCGGTCTGGAAAAACGTCACGGCCGGATCGTGGTTGATCGCCTCGGTGTGCATCGAGCGTACAAAGCACAGTTCATCGGCGATTCTGGCGGTATGCGGCAGCAATTCGCTGATCCAGGCTCCCGAACTGCCGTGGCGCGCAAATGCGTAGCGACTGGGTGCGACGGGAAACGAGGATTGCTTGGAGGTCATGCCGGTCAGCCGCTGACCTTGGCGGATCGAGTCGGGCAGCTCGGTCGCGCGTCGAGGCTCGAGTCCCGGCTTCGGATCGAAAAGGTCGAGCTGCGAAGGCGCGCCGGACTGAAAGAGGTACAAAACGCGGCGGGCGGTCGGCTCGAAGTGTGGCAGCGGCAGCTGCGCTTCCCGATCCGCGCGGCCTTCCCGTTCCGATCCAAAAAGCCAGGCGCATGCCAGGCCGGCGATACCGGGAAGCCGCATCAGCAAGTCGCGGCGCGAGGCGGGCGGATTGAACATTCCGGTCTCCCGTTCAATGGCGCGTAATCACTTCGTCCAGATTCAATATCAGATTGCAGGTCGCCGTCATTGCGGCAAGTTCCGGCAGATCAAATTTCGACGGCAGCGGACTCTCGCCCAGTTTCACCAGTTCCAGGGCCGCGGCGGCATCGCCGGAGAAATGACGATGGAACCGCTGGAAGCCATCGACCAGCGTCCGCAATTCCGTCGCCGACGGCTGCCGGCATGTGGCGCGTCGAAATGCCAGAGCAATCGCGTGTTCCGGAGAGGTGCCCGGTTCGCGCACGACGGCGGCGGCCAGATTGCGCGCGGCTTCCACAAACGTGATCTCGTTCAACAACGTCAGAGCCTGCAACGGTGTGTTGGTTCGCACTTCGCGGACCACGCAGGTCTCGCGGGCAGCGGCGTCAAATGTCATCATGTTCGGCGGCGCGACGGTGCGTTTCCAATAGGTGTAAATCCCGCGCCGAAACAACCCACCGCCCGTGTCCGTCCGATATTCGTTGTCGGTGGCCAGCTCCTTCCACAAATCGGCCGGCTGATACGGTTTCACCGAGCGGCCGCCGATCGATTCGACGAGCAGGTCGGCGACGGACAGCGCCTGATCGCGGATCATCTCCGCCGACAACCGGAACCGCGGTCCCCGGCTGAGCAGCCGATTGGCCGGATCCGCTCCATGTGCGGCCGGGTCGATCGCCGACGATTGGAGATAGCTTGCGGAAAGGAGCAACCGTCGCAGCAGCAATTTCTGCGACCAGCGCGGTTCTCCATCCGCGGCCTCGGCAGATCCGTTTCCACCCGTTCGAGCAAACGTGACCGCAAGCCAGTCGAGCAATTCCGGATGGCTCGGCGTATCCCCCTGCGTCCCGAAATCCTCGACCGTGCGTACGATCCCCGCGCCAAACAACATCTGCCAGATGCGATTGACGGCGACTCGCGACGTCAACGGGTTGTCGGGTCGGACAAGCCAGCGTGCGAGCCCCAGCCGGTCCGGCGGAAACTCCCCTGCCGCTCCGCCAAACATCGCCGGGATCGCCGGAGAAACACGCTCGCCCGGCTTGTCATACTCGCCGCGAAGCAGAATGTGAGTCGCGCGGGGGACCGGCATTTCTTCCATGACCATCACGGTCGGCAAGGCACGTTGGAATGCGTCGAATTCACGGCGAAGCGCCACGTGACGACGCCACGGCGCGACGTCATCCGGCGCAGCGATGCGGGTCAAGAAATACTCCGTCAGCCTGGCATGCTCCGCAGCGCCTCGCTGTGGCGCGGGAGTCGCCGCGATTCGACTTAACGGCGCGGCGTTCGCCAGCATCGCCATTTCGCGCGGGTCCAGATTCCGATCGAACAAGCGTATCTCGTCGATCTGACCGCGCATGCCGTAATCGGGACCGCCACCCCCTCCCACGCGCAACGGCTCTTTGTTGGCGAAAGACTGATTCAGCCCGTCGAGCAGGACTTTTTTCTCGCGAGGAATTCCATCCACGTAAATCGTCACACCGTTGGCGACACGCGTTCCATCATAGACCACGCCCACATGATGCCACTCTCCGGTTGACAACGAATCGGTCGTTTCCAGACGTAACGCATCGTCCAGCCATCGCTTGACGAAATTCACCTGAAGCTTGCCTTGCGACCAGCGAAGCGACCATCCGTCTCCGTCAGGAGCATCGGCCATTTTCGAAACGACGGTGCCGAGGCGATTGTCAGTCGCGTTGACCCAAACCGAAATGCTGAATCGATCGAAATACCCGAAGTCGCCCGGCAGCCGCTGCGCCGCCAGGCCAGGTGCTCGAGCAGCAGGCGATTCCGACGGCGTTGTCGACGAGGCGAGCACGAACACGGTCTCGCCCGTCAGTGCGAGGGCGTTACCACAAATGCCCTCGGCCGTCCGCCATTCCGCCTGCGAATCGCCGCGCAGCGATTCGGCCTTCCAGCCGCTTGCCGCGATGACTGCCGGCTGATCGCAGTCCAGACGTAAATGCAGTCCGTCGTCGACATTCCAGTCGTCGATGATCGGCCGCTCCGACGGTTCCCGTCCGGCTTTATGGCGGGCCTCCCATTCCTGTTGGCGCAGCGCCAATAACGGCGCCGCCTCGGCGGCTCGCGATTCCGCCTCATCCAGTCGCCGCAGCCATTCGCGCTGCGATGCGAACTCGTGATCGGTTGGAGCGACGATGTAGGGCGGAGAATTCCCTTCCTTGATTGCGCGCCCCTGTTCCGGCACATTGTTGAAATACGCGAACAGCTGATAAAACTCGCGGTGGGAAATCGGGTCAAACTTGTGCTCGTGGCAGCGGGCACAGCCGATGGTCAGGCCCAGCCATACGGTGGCGGTGGTATCGACACGATCAACGACGTATTCGGCCGCGAACTCTTCCGGGATGATTCCGCCTTCCGCATTGCCGCGGTGGTTGCGATTGAATCCGGTCGCGATCCGTTGCCGCAAGGTTGGTTCGGGCAGCAGGTCTCCGGCCATCTGCTCGATCGTGAACTGATCGAACGCCAGGTCCCGGTTGTAACTTTCGAGGACCCAATCGCGCCAGCGCCACATGTCGCGCGGCCCGTCGTTCTGGTAGCCGCTGGTATCGGCATAGCGCGCCCCATCCAGCCAGCGGATTCCCATGCGTTCGCCGTAACGGGGCGATGCCAGCGCCTGATCAAGCGCACGTTCGATGACGTCGGGAAGTGCCTCCGTGGGGGCATCGGCGAGGCAGGCGTCCAGTTGCTCCGGGCTGGGCGGGATCCCGGTCAAATCGAGGAAAATCCGCCGCAAGAGGGCCGGCAACGGAGCCGCCGGCGCGTGCCGCAGCCCCCCCTGCTCCTGTTTCGCGCGCACAAACAGATCGATCGGAGTGCGAGGCCAGACGGCGTCTTGAACGGCGGGCGGCGTCGGGAGCTTGGGCGGAATCCAAGCCCAGTGATCTTCCCAGACCGCCCCCTCCTCGATCCAGCGGCGAACGAGCTGCAGCTGGCGGGCAGTCAATCGGCTCCGAGTGCCTGGCGGTGGCATTTGCAGTTCGGGATCATCGCTGTTCACCCTGTGCCAGAGCTCGCTCCGGTCCGGCGCTCCGGGAACAACCGCGGGGGTCTCACCGGGAGCACTGGCCGCAGGAGCGGCGTCGAGTCGTAGGTCGGCCTTCCGCTGATTGCGATCGGGGCCATGGCAGGAAAAACAGCTGTCGGCGAGGATCGGCCGGATGTCTCGATTGAAACGAACGGGTTCCGCGCCGGGCGAAGGCGACAGAATCGCCGCGGACAACAACGCCATCGCAGGCAGCCAGATCGAACGTGGATTTCGGGTTCCCGCCGACGGCCGCACGCGGAGATGAACAGCACGGTTCCTGGCAATAAGTCGCATGATTGAAATTCCGCGTCCGCCGGTTCCGGCGATATCATTGTGTTCCGTCCGCCGCCGCAGTCCGGCCAAAGTCGCCCGCGGTAACGATGACCAGATGCTGCGGATCCACATAGCGTCGAAACGCAGCCGCAACCTGCTCCATTGTCAACGATTCAATCTTCGACTCCAGCATCCGCTCGGCGCCGAGGTCGCGGTTTTCGTACAGCATCCCCGTGAGCATCCCGACGACGGCCGCATCACTGGCTCGCGCCACTCGACGCTGTTCCAGATAACCCGACTTGGCTCGCAACAGTTCATCGGAACCGATCCCTGACTGCAACATGCGATCGATCTCCTCGCGAATCACTCGGGCCACCTGCTCGCGGTTTTCCGGGTTGTAAATTGCCGAGATCGTAAAGGTGGCGCGCGGTTCGAATGGGGAAGCGGCGAACGACGACGAAACAGAATAGGAAAGACCTTCCTTCTGCCGAACTCGATCCCCGAGGCGCGAGGAGAGCGATCCGCCCCCGAAAATGAAGTTCGCCAGCGACATGGCCGGATACTCGCCATCCGATTCCTGAATTTTCATCAAACAACCGGCGAGGTAGGTGGCGTTGGCCTTGTCGGGTGTATTGATCGAAAGCGCCTTCCCTGGGCGAGGCTCCAGCGGCCGCGCGATACGCGCGTACGGCTGCCGGGCTGTCCAGCCCTCGAACGTTTCGCTCAAGACCGCCAGGCAATCGTTCGGATCGAAGTCGCCGACGATGGCAATTTCGCCGTGCTGGCCGCCGAGGTAATCGCGGTAGAGCCGGCGAACGTGTTCGATCGTGACCGCTCGATTGCGGGCGATTTCCTCTTCGATGGCCGGCACGTAGCGGACGTCGTCGGGAGCATGCGGGGAGAGCTCGCGGCTGAGCGCCCGCGAGCCGAGAATGGTTGGCTCGGATCGGGCCTGCTCGAGGTTGGCGAGCCGTTCCTGTTTCATGACTTCGAAATCGGACTCCGGCAATAGCGGTTCGCGCAGGATCTGGCGTAGGATCTTCAGCACCGCGGGGAGGCTCTCGCGCTTGGTCTGGATGGAGAAACTCAAGCTTCCCAGGCTTCCTCCGCCTCCCCCTCCGCCTCGTCCACGCCGTCCACCACCACCTCCGCCGCCCCCGAGGTTGGCTTTGAGTCGATTCAGTTCGTCGAGGACTTGTTGACGGGTCATCTGCCGCGTGCCACGCATCATCAGTGGCATCAGGAACGAGGCCGCCTCGTTCACTCCGCGCAGATTCGTTTCATCGCCGTAGCGCAAAACAATCGTGGCATTCACTTCCTCGCCGCGGTTCTTCTTGGGAAGCATCGCCAGCTTGATCCCGCCGCCGATCGTCTGAAAAACTGTGTTGCGTTCAATACTCTCATAGCTATAGTCGAATTCCTCACCCGCAGTGATCGCCTCGCGTCCCTGGTAGTTTTCGACCAGCGCGCGGATGTCGGGTGACGTGGGGATCGGAACCCGCTGGGGCGCGTCGGTGGGGATGTAGGTGCCGACGGTACGGTTGTTTCGCACGAGGTAACGGGTAGCCACCCGTCGTACATCCTCTTTGCTGACCGTTTCCAGCTGATCGCGGTTCAGGAAATACAACCTCCAATCGCCTTGCGCCGCCCATTCGCTGAGCGAAACCGCCAGCTGGCTGGTGTTGGTGGCGGCCAATTCACGGGCCTTCAGCAGTTGCTGCTTCGCCCGCTCGACCTCCTCATCACTGACCCCTGTCGCGCCGATACTCTCCACCAGCGACAGCAGTTGATCGCGGACCGCTTCGATCGAGCTGTCTTTGCCCACCTCGGCATCGACGGAGAAGATGCCCGGATCGTGCATCGCACGCGCAAACGCGCCGGCGCTGGTAGCGATCTTGGTTTCCACCAACTCCCGATACAGGCGGCCGGACGGCGGCGTCGTCAGGATGTTGCCAAGTACCTGCAGCGCCGGGAAATCGGCATGCGATACGGCGGGGATGTGGTAGACGGCGCCGATGACCCCGACATCGCCCACACGCCGCAGCGTCACCACCCGCTCGCCGTCCTGTTCCGGCTCTTCGGTGTAAGTGTTGTCGAGTTTTCGTTCCGGTCGAGGAATGGCGCCGAAGTACTTCTGGATCAGTTCCAACGCTTTGGTCGATTCAAATTTTCCCGCAACCACCAGCATCGCGTTATCGGGTTGATAATACTTTCGGTAGAACGCCTGCAGATTTTCAATCGGAACCCGTTCGATGTCGCTGCGATTGCCGATCGTCGTCTTGCCGTAGTTGTGCCACTCGAACGCCGCCGACATGATCCGTTTGGAGAGCACGGAACCGGGCGAATTTTCGCCGCGCTCAAACTCGTTGCGGACCACCGTCATTTCGGAAATCAGATCCTCGCGTTTGATATAGGAATTCACCATCCGATCGGCTTCCAGCTGGAGCGCAAATTCCAAATTCTCGTCCGATGCCGCCAGCGTTTCGAAGTAATTGGTGCGGTCCACCGAGGTCGTGCCGTTGAATTGGGCGCCCCGCTGCTGCAGCGCCTGGGGAATATGGGGAAATGTCGGCGTGCCTTTGAATACCATGTGCTCCAGCAAATGGGCCATCCCCGATTCGCCGTATCCCTCATGGCGCGAACCGACGAACACCGTCAGGTTCACCGTCACGCGCGGGCGCGTGGGATCGGGGAACAACAGCACGCGCAGTCCGTTTGCCAGTCGGAATTCCGTAATTCCTTCTACCGACGCGACCCTCGCCGGCGGATCCTCTCGGTTGGCCGCGGAAACAAACTGCAGCATGGCACTCGATCCTGCAAAGAACATCAAGACTACGAGGCGACTCATGATGGCGATCCTCGGTTCGCGGAGCGGTATCGAACGGCAATCTTCGGCGGATGGGCGGATGGATAACTAGCCTAACTTCCGCCGATCGCGATCGAAAGTAGGGAGCGCTCAAGCTGCCGGGCAACAGCCTCGGTAAATCCAGGGACGGGAATTGCCGCTCAATGCGTCGCGGGACGCCGCAACGGCTTGTAGATTTCGGTCGCGGTGCCGAAATGGACCTCTCCCGCGTTCATCAGCGTCTCGCTGAGCGTGGGATGCGGATGAATCGTTTCCGCGACGTCCCCGATTTCGCACCCCATTTCGATCGCCAGAACCGCTTCGGCGATCAATTCACCGGCGCCCGGTCCCACAATGCCGCAGCCGAGGATCCTCTGCGTGCCAGGATCGATTACCCATTTCGTCAGTCCTTCGGTGCGGCCAATCGCCTGCGCCCTGCCACTGGCCGCCCACGGATAGACAGCGACCGAGACTTCGCGGCCCGCGCGTTTGGCGCCGTCCTGCGTTAATCCTGCCCAGGCAATCTCCGGGTCGGTGAACACGACAGCGGGAATCGCCGCCTTGTCGAACAGAACATTGCGTCCGAGGATCACTTCCACGGCAACCCGCGCCTGGTGTACCGCCTTATGCGCCAGCATCGGCTCCCCCGCGACATCGCCCACTGCCAGGATGTGGGGGTCGCGAGTCCGCTGGTTGGTATCGACGACGACAAAACCGCGTTCGTTTCGCTCCACGTTGGTGTTTTCCAGACCACAACCGTCGCTGTTCGGCCGCCGGCCGATCGAGACCAACACGCGATCATACTGCTCCACGCCGAACTTGCCGGGGCCCTCGAAAGCCACTTCGACTTTTCCAGCCCGCTCCCCCAGCGAGCCGACCTTGGTGTTCAAGAAAATCTGTTCGCGGAACAGTTTCTTGAGATGCTTCTCCAAAGGACGAACCAGATCCCGATCGGCCCCAGGAAGCAACCCGTCCGTCAGTTCGACGACGCTTACGTCACTGCCCAGATTCGCGTAGGCGCTGCCGAGTTCCAATCCGATATAGCCGCCACCGATCACCAACATTTTTTCCGGCAGTTCCTGCAACTCCAGGGCGGCAGTCGAGTCCATCACCCGCGGAGAATCAATACGAAATGCGGCAGGCACGGCGGGCATCGAACCGGTCGCCAGGATTAAGTGCCCAAACGTCAGTTGCCGCTCGGGCGGAATGCTGGCATCGTCGCCCTCCAGACGTAACGTCTGGGAATTCTCAAGAATGCCACGCGCATGAACGATGCGAACATTGCGGCGTTTCGCCAGTTGCTTCAACCCGTTGGCCAACGTGCCGATCACCTTCAGTTTGCGCTCACGGATGGCCTCGATCCGGATTTTCGGCGCGCCGAATTCGATGCCCCAATCGGCCTGCAATTCCTTGACCTCGCTCAGCACGCGTCCCACGTGCAGCAGAGCTTTTGAAGGAATGCACCCGCGCAGCAGGCAGGTACCGCCGAGTTGGGAATCGGCCTCGACCAGGGTGACTTCGAGCCCTTCATCCGCGGCGAGAAACGCAGCGGCATAACCGCTAGGTCCGCCGCCTAATACCGCGAGTTGGCTGTGCATCCGTCCGTCTCAACGTGACAGGAATTCCACGACCATGTTGGCATCGACGGGCAAGCTGATATCGCTGGGGCCCGGATTGCCTTGCACCGTAATGCGCAACGTTTCCGGATCGAACGTCAACCACTCCATCGGTTCCGAAGACTGGTCGGCGCAAAGTGCTCGATAGAAATTCAAGAGATTCTCGCGCGGACGAACGGTAATCACATCACCCGCCCGCAGAATATAAGACGGTTTGTCGACCTTGATCCCGTTGACCTGGAAATGCCCATGGACGATTCCCTGCCGGGCCTGCGGCCGCGTCTTCACCATTCCGGACCGGCGGATGACGTTGTCAAGTCTTCGTTCGCACATCAGGAGCAACGTCTGACCGGTGTTTCCTTTCCTGCGAAGAGCGATATCGAAGTACCGGCGCAACTGCCGTTCGCCGAGACCATAATAGAACTTGATTTTCTGCTTCTCCATCAAAGCCCGGCCATAGTTCGACGGCTTCTTGCCACGCGTGTGCATGCCTGGCGGATTCTCGCGACGCTCCCAAGCCCGTTTCGCTCCCGAACTCTCATACAGCAACGCGCCAAAACGACGATTAATGCGGGCTTTTGGCCGAGTATATCGCGACATGAACCGAAACTGCTCCCGCGGCCTGCAGCCCTGCGGGCTGGCCGACAACATGGATCCCGAATTTTGCCGATCGGAAAGCCGTCAATCATGACGAATCGAACGCGGCATGACAAGGGGAAGCCCCGCGTAGGACGGGTCTCCTGACCCGTTTCTCACGTAGGACGGGTCTCCAGACCCGTCTCGCACGCCGGCCGCCAAGTCGAGATCGTTTTCGCGACGTCGATTCGCACTTCTGGACGGGCCTGGAGGCCCATCCTACCGGGCCCAGAACCCAGGCCCTACGGAGTTCTTTTCAGGGGTTGGGCATCGAATCCGATGTCCTTGAGCCGTTCCGCGAATCCGGCCGGGCCGTGCGTGCAGTAGATTTTACGCGGCTTGACCCGTTCGACGCACTCGATCAGCTCGTCGTAATCCGCATGGTCCGTGAGCGGGAAGGCATAGTCCACTCCGTGGCGGAAGCGGTACCTCGGATCGAGGGCCCACCCGGTAACCGCCATCCGAATGCAGCCGCTCGGCAACGGTAAGCGCCGGGCCCGACGCTGGCCGGACGGGGGCTGCAGAATGACGTGCCCGGGTAGATGTTGCCCCTCATAAACGCTGAACGGCCCTAGTTCGCAACCGCTGGCCTGATAGAGGCGGCTGACGCTTGCCATCGCGGGATGCTGTTGGGTTCGAATCCCCTGCTCCCAGAGCAGACGGGTAAGCTCTTGTGCCTTGCCCGTCACATAGGCCTCGATCACAGGAACCCGCCCCGCTTTCAAAGTGCCGAGGACGGCATGCACCAGTTCGGCGACGACCTGCTCCCGGGGCGGGAATCGATAGCGCGGATCACCATAGGTTGTCTCCATGACCAGCCGGTCCGCTTGCGGCAATTCCGCGGGCTCCGCCGTGGCCGACCGACGAAGCCGAAAGTCGCCGGTATAGAGCAGCGATTCGCCCGCATATTCCAGATACAGCATGGCGGAACCGAGCATATGTCCGGCGGGGAAAACGGTGAGGCGATGGTCCGCGATCGTAAACGGTTCGCCATAGGCAAGTTCCCGCACCCTGAGTTGGCTGCCGAAACGGTGTCGCAGCAGCCGCGCGGTGACCGACGTGCAGAGCGTCAATGTGTGCGGTGCCATGTGGTCCGCATGCGCATGGGAGACGAACCCCATTTGCTGCCCCGTCTGCGCGTCGACCGAAAGATGGGCCGCCGTGATCTTCAGACAATTGTCGAAGTGAAACATGCCGGGCACTACGACGAGCGGCGCAACTGGTAGTCACGTGGAGAATTCTTCTGTGCCCACCACTCTTTCCAACGATCGACGTCGAATAGGAAATTAATGCCGGGATAGAGTGTGTTGAGACCCGTCAAGACGCCCTCGTTCTGCGATTCCAGCGTCACTTTCTGCGGTCGATTGCCACCGACGCTGAGTCCGCCGTTGGACGAAAAACCGATCCCCATTCCGCCGCCGCCCCCATCGCCGCCCGTGATGCGCGTATGCCTCGTCACCAGTGCCGCAATCATCTCCTGGGTGTGATCGTGGATTCCCATCGCGCCAATCGCACTTCCCGCGCGGTTGACGTGCAGCGGGTTGTCGCTGGCGAGATGGCGCGCGAACAGCCGCGCGGCGATGCGATTCTCGCCTTTGGCCAGCTGCGTCATACACCGGTCGCGCACCTGTTCATCATCATCTTTCACCGCACGATCGACAAACGCGGCGATGACGCTGTTTCCACCAATATTCGACAGCAGTTCGATGTAGAGCAGCTTCATCGAGATCGGTTCGTTCTTATCGTCCAGAAGATCGACGAGCGTCGGACCGGCCATCGGATCCTGGATCCCGCGCAGCTCTTCCAGTGCCTTGGCGTCGCCTCGTTCGAGGACTTTCGAGCGGAGCAATTTGATTCGTCGCTTCCAATCCAGCGTGGATTGATTGAACTTGTCGCGCGCGTTGAGGAACTCGATTTCCTGTGGGAGCCGCCAGGCATTCTTATGGCGCACGTATCCTTGATTGCGCATCACGTCCTCGACCGTGACCCATTTCTTGTTCCGCAGCGCGTATCCAAGAGCATGGCGGGCCGCGACATTATTGGGGTCGAGCTTCAACACTTCCTGCATATGAAATTCGCGCTGGGCATCCAGACCATGCTTCTGGCACCATTCGGCCATCTTCAGATGATCTTCGGCGGTCGACTGCATCTTAGGCAATAGTTCCTCGTAGCGCGTTTCGGCCTCCTTGCGTACGACCTGCCGCTCCACCTGCTTGCGCGCCAAAGTCAGCTCGCCGCCGGAGCTGGTCCGGATCACGTACTTTTCGCGCGGCGACTCGTCGCGGTTCACAAGCTCCCCTTCGACCTGACCCCCGTTACTCAAAAGAAACAGATCCGCACGGGAGGTGGCCTGCGCGAAGACGGCGGCGAGGCCGATCAGCCAGGCGGCAGTCTGCGCGGCGCTGCGCGGTGGCTTGGACATTAGATTGGCAGGAAAGCGATTCATCGGGCACCGGTTTTTCCGGACAAGGTTTTCCCAGGAGAAGGTTCTCTCGGGACAAGGGTTTTTCCGTGTATGCGATCCCGCCTTGATTATAAGTGCCTCGCGACGATTCCGGCAAACAAAAAGGGCCGCCGGACTTATGTCCAGCGGCCCTGAATCGACCGGTTGCGTCGACGGTACAGCCTGCGATGCGGCTTAGTACATGTCGTGGTCGCCGCCGTGGCCCTTCTTGCCTTGGCCTTTATCGTCCTTGGGCTTTTCCGCGATCAGTGCGTCGCTGGTCAACAGCAGCGTGGCGACGCTGGCAGCGTTGGCCAGAGCGGTACGGGTCACCTTGGTCGGATCAATGACCCCCGCCTTGACCAGATCCTCGTAGGTGTTGGTCAGGGCGTTGTACCCGTAATTACCCCCCTTTCCTTCGAGAACCCGTTCGCAGACGATGCCGCCATCCTGACCCGCATTGGAGGAGATCCAGGTCAGCGGGGAACGGCAGGCGCGAAGCACGATGTTGTAGCCGACCTGTTCGTCGTGGCTGAGTGCGTCACCCGGCTTCAATGCGGCGGTCGCCCGCAGCAACGCCACACCGCCTCCCGGCAGAATTCCCTCTTCGGCCGCCGCACGCGTCGCGTGCAACGCGTCTTCAACGCGCGCCTTCTTCTCTTTCATCTCGCTCTCGGTCGCCGCGCCAACGTTCACCTTCGCGACACCGCCAGCCAGCTTTGCCAGGCGTTCCTCGAGCTTTTCGCGATCGTAGTCGCTGGTCGAGTTCTGGATCTCGCGTCGAATCTGATCAATTCGAGCCTTGATGTCACTGCTCTTGCCCGCACCCTCGATGATCGTGCAGTTGTCCTTGTCGATAATGATCCGCTTCGCGCGTCCCAGATCGCTGACCGGCATCGATTCCAGCTTGATCCCCAGCGATTCAAATACCGCGGTTCCGCCCGTCAGGATCGCAATATCTTCCAGCATCGCCTTGCGACGATCGCCGTAGCCAGGCGCCTTGACCGCACAGCACTTGAAGGTGCCTCGAAGCTTGTTGATGACCAGCGTCGCCAACGCTTCGCCTTCCACCTCTTCGCAAATGATCAGCAGCGGCTTGCTCTGCTGAACGACCGCTTCGAGCAGCGGAACCAGGTCCTTCACGCTGGTGATCTTCTTTTCGTACACCAGAATGTAGACGTCGGTCAGTTCGCAGTGCATCGAGTTCGCATCGGTGACGAAATAGGGCGAGAGATACCCTCGATCAAACTGCATCCCCTCCACCCATTCGACTTCGGTGTTGAGGCTCTTGCTCTCATCGACGGTGATCACGCCGTCCTTACCGACTTTGTCCATCGCATTCGCCAGCAACTCGCCGATCTCGCGATCGTTGTTCGCCGCGATCGAGGCCACATTCGCCATCTCGGACTTATCGCGAACCTTGATCGACATTTTCTGGAGTTTCTCCGAAATGTCGGCGACCGCCTTCTCGATCCCCTGTTTCATCTGTACCGGATTCACACCCGATACCACCGCCCGCAACCCTTCGTTGAAAATCGCCTCCGCCAGAACCGTAGCGGTCGTCGTGCCGTCGCCCGCAACATCACTGGTCTTGCTGGCAACTTCCCGGACCATCCGGGCGCCGATATTTTCGTAGACGTCTTCCAGGTCGATTTCCTTGGCCACCGTCACCCCGTCCTTGGTGACGGTCGGAGATCCAAAGCTCTTCTGAAGAATGACGTTGCGACCTTTGGGTCCCAGCGTAACTTTCACCGCCTTCGCCAGCTTGGAGACGCCTCGCCGAATCGCTTCGCGGGCTTCCTGATCAAATGCAATAATCTTCGCCATGGCTTAACAAACTCCTCGTTTACTTGGGAGGGCGTGACACGCCCGTAAGTTGTCTCGTGCGACCTAGTCTTCAATCACCGCCAGGATGTCGTCTTCCCGCATCAGCAGCAGTTCCTGGTCGTCGACCTTGAAGGTCTCGCCCGCATAGCTCGAGAAAATCACCCGGTCGCCTGGCTTGACCTGCAAAGCGCCACGCGTCCCGTCGTCCAGCAATCTGCCGTTGCCCACATTAACGATGGTCCCGCGCGCCGGCTTGTCTTTCGCCGAATCGGGCAGCAGAATCCCGCCCGCCGTTCGCTCCTCCGATTCTTCTCGCTGGACCACGACCCGGTCGCCCAGCGGTTGCAACTTCACATTGGTGGTGATCTTTTTCTTGGTCGCCGTTGCTGCCATGGATATCCCTCCGCACGAAAATCCACAAATTGGTAATTGGTAACAGTATCTTGTACAACACGCCTGCCGGCTCTCACCGCAACATCGGCATCACCGACGTCCGCCGGGCACCAGGATCGCCTGTCAAATGTGCACCCCGGCCAAGTGAGACCAGCCTAGGTAGGCAAGTGGCGCGCCAAATCGCATTCCGTCGTTACAAACACAGTGTCGGCAAACGTTTGCGGCAATTGGGAAGTTCGCAGGCTACCCGCGGATGGCGCAAGGTGGCAGGAATCGACGCCCGCCCGCGCGTGCCGCTGCCATATTGGCAGCAGGGAACGCTTGCCCAAGCAAAAGCGACGAGCAACAATAGGATTCCGCTTGCCAAACAGGTTGCGAGCCAGCCGCGATGACCCCGACGAGTTCCTGAAAAATGCCGATCAAAGTTGTGTGCCGCTGCGGGCAAGCGTTTGCCGCAAAAGACGAATGGGCCGGCAAGACGCTCAAATGCCCGAAATGCCAATCCGCACTCGCGGTTCCCCAGGCCGCACCCGCCGCGAATCCCGCTTCGCCACTCGTCGACCCCCAAGCACTCCACGACCTGCTGGACCAGGAAGGCTTTTCCTCGCACGTTGGCGTGCGCTGTCCGAAATGCAACGAACCGATTCCCCCCGGAGGAATCCTCTGTGTGAGTTGCGGGCAGAATATTCAAACCGGTATGGCGGTGGCATCGAATGTCCGCAAACAAGCGAAGAATCCGGGACACGGCGAGGTGGCCGAGTCGATTCTCAGTCGCGCGGTCGAAGAATTGAAAAAAGCACCGCCGGTTAAGAACGAGACGGCTGGTGGCATGGTGATGTCGTACCTGCTGACCCTGGGAATGCTGGTGCTCGTCGCCGGAGGGGCCGCCACCGGCTACTTTCTCTTCCGAATGATGGAAGGGGCGGCCAACAAAACTTACGCGTCAGGCCAGGCGATGACCTGGATCGGGCTCGGTTTGGGCGGGTTGGGACTGGTCTGGATCGTGATCGTCGGAATGATCGACAACGTCGTCACTGGACTTTTGTGCCTGATCCCGTTTTACCAGTTCTACTACGGCATCGTAAAAGGCTACCGGTTCCAGCTGTTCCTGATCGTCCTGGGTACGATCATGGTCGCAACCGGTTTGGGACTGATGAGCTTCGGGAACAGCCCTGATCCGACCAAACCGGTCGGTTCCTAGCGGGTTCGTTGCCAGTGCGGGTTCGATGCCAGCAAGGGGTGAAACGGCTCCAGCGCCGTACCTGCCGTACCCGCCAACGGTCGATTCCCGCATTGACCGACCCGGGCGAAATCAGGATACTTTGCCGCCCTAATTGGCCTGTAAAGCCGGTGGAAGGGCTGGAGAATATTGAGGTAATTTCCCATTGCGATGTCGACAGACGGCGATGCTTTGACCAAGTACTGTCGAGCGACGGCTGAGCTGGCGCGGGCTGCCGCCGCGTTGTTGAGCCAGTTGCCTCGAACGGTAAAAGATGAATGGCTGCGCCATTCCGCGCGGGAACTGCGTGACGGTTGCGGGCGCATCCTGCAAGCGAACGATCGAGATTTGCAGGAGGCGAAGGACGAGGGACTGCCGGCCGCGTCGCTCGACCGGCTGGCGTTGAATCCCGCACGGGTCGAAGCGATCGCCCAGGCTCTGGAATCGGTCGCCGAACTTGCGGATCCGGTGGGCGAGCGGATCGAGTCGATCGTCCGTCCAAACGGACTGAGGATCGAGAAGATACGTGTGCCGCTGGGAGTGGTGTTTTTCGTCTATGAATCACGACCGAACGTCACCGCGGACGCGGCGGCCATCTGTGTCAAGAGCGGCAACGCGGTCATCCTGCGCTGCGGTAAGGAAGCGGCGCATTCCAGCCGCGCGATCGTGGACATCCTCCACGCATCGGCCGCGTCGACCGGCATCCCCGCGCACGCCGTGCAACTCGTGGACACTCCCGATCGGCAAGCGGTACGCGTCTTCCTGCGGCTCAACAACTTGATCGATCTGGCGATTCCCCGTGGCGGAGAAGGACTGATCCGGGCTGTCGCCGAGGAGGCGCGGATGCCGGTGATCAAACATTTCACCGGAAACTGTCACCTGTACGTCGATCGGATGGCCGACCTGTCGATGGCGGTGGAATTGGCGGTGAATTCGAAGTGCCAGCGGATGGGTGTCTGCAACGCCTGCGAGTCCCTGCTGGTCCATCGCGATATCGCATCGCGGTTCATTCCCGAAGCCGCACGCGAACTGCAGGCGCGAGGAATCGAAATCCGCGCCGATGCGCAAAGCCTGCGACTGTTTGCCGGCGGCCAGCCCGCCAGCGAACAGGACTATTACCAGGAGTTTCTCGGCCCGATTGTCAGCCTGAAGATGGTTGCGACGATCGACGAGGCGATCGAACATATTAATCGCTACGGTTCCCATCACACGGATGGCATCGTCACCAGCGATGAACTGGCCGCCAACCGGTTCGCGGACGGTGTCGATAGCGCCGCGGTGATGATCAACGCCAGCACCCGCTTCCACGACGGAGGCGAGTTTGGCCTCGGCGCGGAGATCGGAATCAGTACCGATAAATTTCACGCGCGCGGACCGTGCGGACTGCGCGAACTGACGAGTTACAAATACGTTTGCAGAGGACAGGGCCAGATACGGAGTTGAGCCAGCCGACGGCGCGCGTCGCCCTCGACGTTCGCGACACCGTTGAAAACGAACCCGTCGAAACGGTTTCCGTCGGGGGCAGTTCAGGTCAAGGAGGACCATGCAATGGCTGACGAAGTCTTGAGTCAGGCGGAAGTCGAAAGTCTGCTCAGCGCGCTGGACGCCTCGCCTGCCAAGCCGGTCACGGCGGGCGCGATGCCGCAGAGCAGCCCGCGAAGTCGCGAAAAAATTTCCCCTTACGATTTCAAACGGCCGGAACGCGTCGGCAAAGACCAGATGCGCGCCTTGCAGTCGCTGTACGACGGTTTCAGCCGCAATTTTGGGGCCTCCCTCTCCGCATTGCTGCGGTCGATCATCGAAGTGAAACTGACGAGCGTCGACCAGCTGACCTACAGCGAATTTGTCTTCAGCCTCGAAAGCCCCACCTGCTTCAACCTGGTCCGCGCGGAACCGCTCGAAGGACACCTGATTCTCGATATCAATCCGTCGATTCTGTTCCCGATCATCGATCGGCTGCTGGGCGGCGGAAAGGACACGACGCCTCCCGCGCGCCGACCCCTGACCGAAATTGAACTGCGGCTGGTCGCACGCATCACGTCGCTGTTCCTGGCGGAGATGAAACATGCCTGGGAGAATGTGGTGCAACTCAACCTGTCCGTAGATCGCGTCGAAAGTAACCCGCAGCTCGTGCAGATCGTACCGCCCAACGAAGTCATCATCCTGATCAGCTTCGAACTCGCGCTCGGCGACGTGCGCGGCATGATCAACCTCTGCATTCCCTTCAACGCAATTGAACGCGTAGGGAGCAAGCTGACAAATAACAGCTGGCCCAGCTACGGACGCACCGGAGTCAACGCAGAAACGGTCGCGGCGATCGCGAAACGGATGGACCGCTCCCTGGTGGAGATGGTCGTGACTCTGGCCGAAACCACAATCACCACCGAAGACCTCGTCGGCCTTCGCGTCGGCGACATCATCACCACCGACAAAGACGTCCACGCACCGCTGGAAGTCGCCGTCGCCGGCGTCACCAAATTCGAGGCCAGTCCCGGCGCCTACCGCGGTTTCAAAGCGGTCCAGGTGGCAACCCCCGTTTCGGAAAAGACCGGCCGCTGAATACTAGATGTAATACATCGCTTCGGCGTGCTGTTCGAGCTGCTCCAGCAGCGCCGCGATCGTCGTGCGACTCAAATAGTCCTTCTGGACCCGGTCGGCTTCCCGCCAGACCGCCTGAAGCACTTGAGCCGCACGCGTCCCGTCCGCTCCCACTCCCGCACTGCTGGACGCTTCCGTCACCGAGAGAACTTCGCCCACAGTAATCGCCCGCGGATGGCGGACGAGCCTGTAGCCGCCCGCCGCGCCACGCACGCTCTCGACAATTCCCGCGCTCTTGAGCTGCAGGAGAATCTGCACAAGAAACGGCGTAGGTATCTGATGCTGATCGGAAATCTGCCGCAGCGGTACCGGCTGGCCCCCACTAAACTGCCGGGCCAACTCCAGCACCGCCAGGCATGCATACTGCGTTCGCGCCGAGATATTCACGACTTCAATTCGCCCGCCTGGTCCGCCTGCCCCGCCTGCGCTTCGATCGAATGCAGCCCGCATTCCGTCTTGGCAAACCCGCTCCAACGCCCCGCCCGCTCGTCCTCGCCAAAGACCACCGCCCGCGTGCACGGCCAGCAGCCGATGCTCGGATACCCTTGATCGTGCAATGAATTGTAGGGAATGTCGTGATCGACAATCAGCTTCCAGACATCGGCCTTGGTCCAGTTCGCCAGCGGACTTACCTTGACCAGTCCGAACTTCTTGTCCCAACCCACAATCGGCGCTCGCGCACGGTCCGGACTCTGGTCGCGCCGAATCGCACTCGCCCAGGCCTGCATCCCCACAACCGCACGCGTCAACACCGCAAGCTTGCGGTCCGCGCAGCACCGATCCGGGTTCGACTTATAAACCGGACCGCCGTGCAACGCTTCATATTCCGCCACCGTCGTCTCCGGACGCTTCAACTCGATCGCGATCCCGTACCGCTCCAAGACCCGCTCACGCAATTGCAGCGTCTCCGGAAATTGATACCCTGTATCGAGATTGAAGATCGGTGTTTGAGGAGCAATTTCGGCCAGGAAGTGAACCAGCACCATTCCCTCCGGGCCAAATGCCGTCGCCATCGTGAAACGCTTCGGGAAACGCTGAACCGCCCATTGCAAAATTCGCTGCGGCGAGGCAGTCTCCAACGCCTCACTCGCAGCCGCCAGCTCGTTCCCGAGCTCGACGGTCCACTGCAGCGAACCCTCATTGCCGCTTTCCGCAGCGACTGGAACCGATGCCATCGTCCTCAACCCCGTCCCGAACTCCCGAGCAACCGCAGCACTCAAGCTTTCCGCGGCGACCGTGCTGAACACACTGCTCATTTCCCCCTCCCGGTAACCACGATCGGCTTAATCTTAATATACATAATCAACTAAGTAAAGTATCGGTTCGCACCTTGAGTAATATCGGAAAATTCACTAGGGGCTCTCCAGTTGCAAATACCGGCATTTCCCATAGGTTGGGTGGCTGGCACCATCCTGCCCAAAACAGCCCAACGTGGCCGGGGCATCCCTGCCCAAGCAGTCCCACGTGGCTGAGGCATTCTGCCAAGCATCCCCACGTGGCTGGGGCATACTGCCCCAGCAGCCCGGGACGTCAAGCACTCCGCCAGGTCAGCTCAGTTCGACTTCTTCCTGGTACGCCGGCACGGAGACATCGAGTTTCCAGCGGTCGCGGATTTCGGCCGCCAGATGCTGTGCGACGGACTCCTCGCCATGGGTCAGGAAGAGTCTCTTCAGTCCGGAGATGTTTCCGAGCCATTCCAGCAGTCCCGATCGGTCGGCGTGGCCGGAGAAGCCGAAGATCTGTTGAATCTGGGCGCGGACTTTGAATTCTTGTCCGTGGATGCGCACGATCGGATTACCTTCCAGGATCGTTCGGCCGAGCGTACCTTGACCCTGGTAGCCGACGAACAGGATCGTCGATTCCGATCGGCCCAGATTCTGCCGCAGGTGGTGTTTGATGCGACCGGCGGTGCACATCCCGGAGCTGGCCATGATGATACATGGTTTTCTGTAGTTGTTGATGGCGCGCGATTCATTGACCGAGCGGCAGAAGGTGAGTCCGGGGAATCGCAGCGGGGGCCGGTTATCGGCCATCATGGCGAGTGTCTCCTCATCAAAGAAATCGCCCAATCCGCGATAGATTTCGGTAACGTCGACGGCCATGGGGCTATCGACGAATACTTTCAGTCGGGGGATCCGCGCGCGGTTCACGAGTCGGCTGATGTAGAACATCAGTTCCTGGGCACGTTCGACCGCGAAGGTCGGGATCACGACGTTGCCGCCGCGACGAGCGGTTTCGCAGATGATCTTCTCGAGTTGCGTTTCGACGTCTTCTTTTTTGCGATGTTCGCGATCGCCGTAGGTCGATTCCATCACGGCGTAGTCGGCGGACGTCAGAAAGGTCGGATCGCGGATCAGGGGTTTGTCGTGTTGTCCGATGTCGCCCGAAAAAACGATGCGTCGGGTCCGACCTTGTTCGGTGACATCGAGTTGGATCATTGCTGAACCGAGGATATGTCCGGCGTCGAAGAAGCAGGCTTGGAGATGGTCGAAGACTTTGAATGGCTGACCGTAGCTGATGGGTTGGAAGAGTTTCAGCGATTCGGTCACGTCCAGGTCGGTAAAGAGAACCCGTTCGGGGTATGCCGATTTACGACCTTCGCGGGCATGTCGGCGCGCTTTGTAATTGGCGTCTTCGTTTTGGATTTTGGCCGCGTCGCGAAGCACTACCTCCGCCAGTTCCACCGATGCGCGGGTAGTGTAGATCGGACCGCGAAATCCCTCGCGCACCAGGCGGGGGATCAATCCGCTATGGTCGATATGGACGTGGGTGAGCAGCAGCGCGTCGACCTGGTTCTGGGGGATCGGGCAGGCATGCCAGTTACGATCCTCGAAGGGCCGTTCCTGAAACATTCCGCAGTCAATCATGACCTGCTGGCCCATCGAATCGATGCAATATTTTGATCCGGTCACCTGACGATTCGCACCAAGAAAGTGCAATTTCATGGTAAAGCCTTTCGCCCGAACCTCGGTTTGAAAACGGGGGTTTTTCGTGAGCTACAAGTGTAACGGCAAAACCTGGCATGATGGGAGCCGCGGCGCCGATTACTGCGGGGCCCCTGTCCCGGCATTGGTGAGGAACGCCGCGATCGTGCGTCCAAGGTCGGCCGCGGCATCGGCCGCGGCTTGGGCGACTTCAGCGCCGCTCGTCTTATCCAGGCGGTCGGGGTGAGCCACATTCGTTACGGTGGAAAGGCCAGCCACGCGCAGTCCCAGCCGGTTGGCTTCGAGCACTTCCGGGATGGTCGACATACCAACGACGTCGCCGCCGAGACGTCGGGCCATGCGGTATTCGGCGCGCGTTTCGTAGTTTGGACCAAGCATGCCGACGTAGACTCCTGGCACGATGGGAGCTCGCGCCGCGCGGCCGGCTTGGAGTATTGCGCGCAGCAGTCGCGGGCAGTAGCCCAACGAACGGCGGCCGCCGAACGACGGTTCGGCGGGCGATTCGCAGAGCGGCTCAAAGGGCGGTTGGTCGGGTTTCTCGATTGCAGTTGAGCCGGGCGCGACGGCGCGTCCCATCAGGTTGATATGATCGCTGATCGCCACGATGTCGCCGACGCTCAACAGGGGATTAACGCCTCCGCTCGCGTTCGTCACCAGCAGCATTTCAGCGCCCAGTTCCCAGGCGATCCGAACGGGCAGCGTCACCTCCGCAAACCGATAACCTTCGTAGAGATGCACGCGCCCCTGGAAAGCGACAATCGGCGTATCGGCAAGTCGGCCACACGCCAATTGTCCTCGATGTCCGATCGACGTCGCCTGGGGAAAACCGGGCAGGGAACGGTAGTCGATGCAGGTTTGCAGCTGCATCGAATCGACGAAACCACCGAGCCCGGTTCCCAGAATAATGGCGGCGCGGGGCTGGCAATTCCAGGCGTTGCAAATCGACTCGACGGCGGAGCGGAGTGTCCGCGGCGTTTCTGGCGGGCGATCATGAAGCGACATTTCCCGGTCCCGCGCGGCGCGACTGCGCCACGTTCAATGCGGCCATTCGGCCGCGAGTACTCCCGTAACGATTTTTCTCAGATGGGGTTCCGCCCCATTCGCGGTCGCGATGATCCTGGCGATGTTGGCTGGTTCGAGGCAATCAGGAAGGCACATGTCGGTGACAATCGACAGTCCTAAAACTCGCAGGCCGCAGTGGGCGGCGACGATGACTTCGGGAACGGTCGACATTCCAACGATATCCGCGCCGATCAGCCGCAGGAATCGGTATTCGGCGCGCGTTTCCAGATTTGGACCCAGCACCGCCACAAACACTCCGCGATGGGCGACGATGTCGCCGCGCCGCGCGATTTCGAGTGCCCGTTCGGTCAGCCGACGATCGTACGGTTGGCTCATGTCGGGGAAGCGGGGCCCCAGGCGATCGTCATTAATTCCAACCAGCGGGTTGTCGCCCATCAGGTTGATATGGTCGTCGATCACGACGATATCGCCGGCCGAATAGTACGGGTTCATCCCGCCGCTGGCATTGGAGACAACCAGCAGTTCGGCGCCGAGCGCTTTCATCACCCTTACCGGCAGAGTGATCGCCTGCAGGGGATAACCTTCGTAGGCATGAAAGCGCCCTTCCATGGCGGCGACAGGCACGCCGGCCAGGGCACCCAGGACGAGTCGTCCGCGGTGCGAAACGGCGGTCGATCGCGGGAAGTGCGGGATCTCCTCGTATTCGATTGCCGCTTCGACCGTCATCTGATCGACGAGTCCGCCGAGTCCCGTGCCCAGAATGATCCCGGCTTTCACGTTGCCGTTCCAGACTTGCCGGATGCGTGCCACGGCATCGGCGATCTGGCCCCAAAGTTCTTGCATTCTCCCTCTCCCTTCTCGCTTCTAAAGGAACTCCCAACCTTTTCGGTAGGCGCGATCGATCAGCGGCGCGGCGCGCTGGGAACCCTCGACGCGGAAGTCCTGCGCGTTCCAGCGGATTGGCTCGCCGGCTCGCAGAGCGATATTACCGAGCAGGCAGAGTTGCGTGAGTCGCGCACCGTACTCAAAATCGCATTCCGTCTTCCCGTGCCCTTTGCAGGCGTCGAGCCATTGCTCGTAGTGATTCCTGCCGGGGGGAGCGGAACCCAGCTTTCCTTCGAGCGCCGCGACGTCGGCCGGCGAACTGCCGCTAGCCGCGGCAAGGACCAGTGGATCGCCGCCGAGTTCTGGCAGAAACAACCGCGCTTTGGCGCCGACGACGACCACGCCATTTTTTGCTAGAAAGTCACGAGCCCCTGCAACTTCGAGCGCTGGCTGTTTGCCGCCGTCGTACCAGGTCAATACGCGGGGTGGACCGCCCTGGCGCGCCGGAAATTCGAATCGCACGATGCTCCATTCCGGCGGCGATTCCCTTGTCGAACCGCTCGATTCCGCGACGATCCTTTCGGGGAGCGACAACTGCAGGCCTTCCAGGACCGGGTCGAGCAAGTGGGGGCCGCGGTCGCCGAGCGCGCCGGTCCCGAAATCCCAGAACCCGCGCCAATTCGTGGGGTGATAGGCTGCTGCATAAGGGCGCCATTCGGCCGGGCCCAGCCAGAGGTCCCAGTTCAATCCGGCGGGAACAGGCTCCTCCGCCGGTCGCTGGCCGACGCCTTGTGGCCAGAACGGGCGATTCGTCCAGGCATGAATTTCGCGGACCTCTCCAAGCAGGTCCGATCGCATCAGCTTTACCGCGCGGCGATACCCTTCCGACGTATGGTGTTGGGCGCCGGTTTGCGTGACGCGCCCGCGGTTTCGAGCACGTTCGGCCATCGCGCGCGCTTCGCGCATGGTCGTGGCCAAAGGCTTTTCACAATAGACGTGCAAGCCACGGTCCAGCGCGAGAATCGAAGCATGCGCGTGGGTGTGATCGGGCGAACTGATCACCACCGCGTCCAGTTTCGGCATGTCGAGCAGCTGGCGGTAATCGGCAAATCGCCGGGCGCCGCGATACCGCATCGCCGCCTGCCCCAGATAGTCCTCGTCGACATCACACAGTGCGACGATGTTCTCCCGGTTGACGCCGATCAGATTGGTTTCGCCCCGATTGGCGACGCCGATGACCCCGAGATTCAACTTGTCGTTAGCGGACGGGAACGATCCCCCCCGCGCCTCCGACCAGAATCCCGTCGCAAGCAGTCCCGCTGCGAACGTGCCGAGCGCTTGTCGGCGCGAGACGTTAACCGGGGAACGCTCCCTGTTCCGACCGGCCGCCCGTCTGTGGAAATTCTGCATGGTACTCCCGCGGAATGGAGGCGACGTCCCCTTGCACGCGGCACTCCCGCGCGAAATAACTGTCCCGCAGCGCTAATCTAATCATAACTCCAGGCAGGGGCAATTCGACTTGAACGAAGCCAGTGAGAGCGACACGAGCCTTGCCGAGGAATTGGCGCGACTCCCATTCGAAATTCCGCCGGAAACCGCGGAGCGTTTCGAGCGTTACTGCCAGTTGCTCTGGGATTGGAACCAGAAGATCAATCTCACGCGGCACACGAACTACGCGTTGTTCGTGTCGCGTGACGTGCTCGACAGCTGGCATCTCGCCCGGCAGTTAGGGCAGGGCGAGCGGGTTCTGGATGTTGGATCGGGCGGCGGCGTTCCTGGAATCTTGATCGCCATCCTGCGACCGGATCTGAAAATATCGTTGAGCGAATCGACGGGCAAGAAAGCGAAAGTGCTGGAAGCACTGGTGCGCCATCTGGCGTTGGACGTGTCGGTCGATGCGTCGCGGGCGGAAGCGGTGCTGGAAGAGCGTTCGTTTGACGCGGTGACGGCGCGCGCCGTCGGATCGATCGCCCGGATCTGTCAGTGGTTCCAAGGCCACTGGCCGGCGATCGGCCGGCTGTTGATGATCAAGGGACCGCAATGGGTCGAGGAGCGCGGCGAGGCGCGGCATTTAGGGCTGCTGAAGTCGCTCGAATTACGCAAAGTCGATTCGTATCCGATGCCAGGCACGGCAAGCGAGAGTGTGATTCTCAAACTTTGGCCCAAAGGTCAAACCGAGGTCTGAGTCCCGCTATTTGAGGTCGGCGATGAATCGCAGCAGGCGTGCTTCGAGCATCGCCGGATCGCTGCCGAACGCGGCGAAGAAATCGGTGACGCGGCGCTGGGACTCCGGGGCGGAAGATGGCGGGGCAGAGGTCTTGGTCAGGTACTGCTGCAGCGCGCGCGGACTGGTCTCGGCCAGATAGAACGTCAGTGCCCAGGCTTCCGAGTAGGCGGCGGCCGGGTCATCCCGGAACGAGTCATCCTCGGTCACGAGCCGCATCAGTGTGCCGGTTCGGCGACGGCTCTGGACATAGTCGCGAAAGGCCGCCAGCTGACCGGCATTGACCCGTTCGCGCACGGGCCGGTTCGGTTGTGCGTCCCAGACCGCGGGGCATTCGAACATCGTCGCCAGGCCTTCGACGATCCAGCGGGGTGCCGGAGAACAGCGGCTATGCAGGCCCGTGTTGAACGCCGCCTGGTGCGTTGCCTCGTGAACGATGGTCGCGGCGTTGCGTTTCCAGTGATCGCCGTTCGAGGCGGGTTGTTCGTACATCACCACGCGGTTGGATTGGCTTGAGTAATAGCCGATCATTCCCGGTCCAAGCCGAACCGCTTCCTGTTCGGCATGTTGGTGGAACTCCGCGGGCGAGCCATAAATTATCGCCACCAGAGGAAACTCCGGCGCCCGGGGGGTCAAGCCGCGTGCGGTGCAATAGCGCACGAATCCTCGGTAGAGGTCTTCAAACCTCTGGGGCCATTCCGACGGCAATCTCTCCCGGTGGACGACCAGGTAGTGGACCGTACCGGTGACCTGGTATCCCGTTCCGAACTCGCGCAGCAATCGAGCGCGCAGTTCCGCCGGCGAATAGGCGCGAAAGTCGTTGGAAATCCGCGCAAAGCTGGTCGCCGATCGGGACTCGAACAGCCATAGCCGACCGTCGCGTCCTAGCAGCGATGTTCGATCTTCGGACTGGTGGAGCGGCGCGCCTTCCAGGGTCTCGCCCTGAACCGTGACGCGAATCGTAAATCGGTTGTCGGCGGACAGGGCCACAGTACAACTCGATCCGATGCAACTGACCAGCCCCCCGGCCAGCAAAAGCGGGGGCAGGAACCGGATAGGGCTCGTCGATCGCATTTGCCGACTCTCCACGTGGTGTTACTACCGCTGCCGACCCAATCCTAGAATACGGGCGGTAAAACTGAGGCTGTGCGAGCCCGGAAAAAGCCGTACAATGGCCGGCGGTCGAGCCATCAGGAGATCGCTTTGATACCTTCGTTGTTATTGGCGGGAGCAGTACTGCTCGCACAACCCGATTCCTCGACATCCGCCCCGGCGGCGCCTCAGGACTTGCCTGCGACCGTGCAGCGGCTGGTGCGGCAGTTGAATGACGAGCAGTTGGCACGGCGCGAGGCTGCGGAAAAAGAACTGACGGCATTAGGTCCGCGGGTTCTTGAACTCTTGCCGCAGGTGACGCCGCGGACACCTGCGGAAGTCAAAGACCGCCTGGGACGCGTGCGCAAAATCCTGGAAACTGCCGCCGTGGAGCTGGCGACGCGCTCCGCCGTTGTCACGCTGGAAGGCGAAATGACACTCGAAGAGGCGCTAGCGTCGTTGGAAAAACAGACCGGCAATCGGGTCGTCGATTTCCGCGATCGATTCGACCAGCAGGCAACGTCGATCAAGGTCACCATGGAGGCTTCCAACGTGACCTTCTGGCAGGCGCTCGATGAACTGCTCGATCGAGCGCGCATGACGATCTACAACTATGGCGGCGAGGCCTCGGCGCTGACGATCGTTGCCCGCCAGGAATCGGATGCCGACCGGCGGCAAAAGGCGCGCTATGCCGGCCAGTTCCGGATCGAACCGATCCAGCTCGACATTACCCGCAACCTGCGGAATTCCGGCAACGATTCGATGACGCTGACGCTCGACATCGCCTGGGAGCCGCGGCTGCGGCCGATCGTGATCTCCCTGCCATTTCGCGACCTGCAATTGACCGATGAGTCGGGAGCCAAACTCGAGACGGATGAAAGCAGCGGCGAACCCGAGATCGCCGCTGAAGGCAACGTTTCGGCCGCCGAAATCAACTTGCCGCTGAAAATTCCTCCTCGGTCGACCCAACGGATCGGCAGCCTCAAGGGACGATTGAATGTCCTGGCGCAGTCGCGCAGCGAAACCTTCGAGTTCACCGACCTCGAAAAGATGCGCAACGTGGAGCAGAAGCGCGCCGGAGTTACCGTGGTCATGGAACAGGTCCGGCGCAACCAGAACGTCTACGAAGTGCGCGTGCTGGTCCGCTACGACGAAGCCTCCAACGCCCTGGAGTCGCACCGTGGCTGGATCTACGACAACCCCGCCTATCTGCTCGATCCCAACGGAGCTCAAGTCGATAACGCCGGCGTGGAAGCGGTTTCGCAAAAAGAGAACGAGGTCGGACTGTCGTACAAGTTCGTGCTCGATAAGGGCGGATTCAAAGGACACAAGTTCGTCTACAAGACGGCCGCCAGCCTGATCGAGTTGCCGGTGGAATTTGAAGTAAAGGACATCGAGTTACCGTGATGAGCGCCAACGATCTGGGAAACACGGCAGCCCAGTTGCCGTTTTGGGCCTTGTTGACGTTTGCGGTCGCTGTGCCGCACGGGACCTTCGCCGAGGAGGTCGTCGCCACGGTCAACGGCCAGGCGATTGCGGCGTCCGAAGTCGAACGGGGACTGGCGGCGATTCTCAAGAACCGGACGCTGACCCCGGAGCAATCCGCGACCCTGCGTGGAGAAATGCTGCAGCGGCTGATCGATCGTCAATTGATCGCCCAGGCACTCACCGCCGAAAAACAGTGGGTCAGCAATCAGGATCTCGATCTGGCGGTCGATCGTTTGACGGAGCGCCTGGCCCGCTCGAATGAGTCGCTCGAAAAATTCATGGCTCGCCATCACCTCGATCGATCGGCACTGCGCCGGCAACTGGCTTGGGAAGAGGGCTGGGGCAGATATCTCGCCAGCAGGATCACCGACGCGACCATGGAAAAGTACTTTGAGGATCATCGTCGCGAATATGATGGCACTCGACTGCGCGTCGGACAGATTCTTTTTCCCGTGCAGGCAGGCGACGCCGAAGCGCTGGAGAAGCAGTTGCCGGCCGCTCGGAAGGTGCTCGAGGAACTCCGCCAGCAGCGGATCGCGTTCGACGAAGCGGCCATGCGTTACTCCACCGGGCCCGCGGCACGCGTCGGAGGTGACTTGGGCTACATCGGGCGGCACGAACCGATGCCGGAGGAGTTCGGCAAGGCGGCTTTCGCGTTGGAAAAGGGCGCAATCAGCGAACCGGTTGTGACGCCGATCGGCGTGCACCTCATTCGCTGGACCGATTCCAAACCGGGAATCAAGACCTGGTTCGATGCCCGCGAACAGCTTCAGCAGGATATGGAATTGCTGCTCTTTGAGCGTCTGGCGCAGAAAGCCCGAAAAGGAGCGAAGATCGAGCTCAAGCAGGAAGCCGGCAAGTCTCCCTGAATTGACCGGGAATCCCGTTTACTCATTTTGCGCGGGCGTCGTTGGAGCCCGACGTCGTCGTAACCGGTCAAGAAACCAGTCCCAGACGAACCACTCCAGCAGAATCAATCCGATCGGAACCGCCAGAATAAAAATCTGCGCATAACGGGCACGGTTCGCCCATTCGGGCAACAGGGGCCGCAGCCGCACAAACAGCACACCCGCCATCATGCCGTTCATGATGAACAGCAGACAGGTGACCAGAAAAATGCCGATCAGGTAGCCGCAGCCATCGTTCGGTCGAATTCGAGCGCTCGATTCGGACATGTCATTTTCCCGCTGGCAAAACATCATACTGTGAATACCGAGCCCTCCGATAGAGCGTCCGGTTTTGGCGCGACGGCGGGCGCTGCCCGACCTGATTCCACGGTTACAACCTCCCAGGGTCCCACACGGTCCCAAGGTCATTCCCCGGGCCCTTTCGTCTTGGAGCGATTCCGTCCACGGGCTATCATGGGCGATTACATTTCTTGTTGGTTCAATGCACCGGGGAGTATCATGAGCGAGTTTAGGGTCGAACGGGACTCGATGGGGGAAGTCCAAGTTCCCGCGAAGGCGTACTACGGGGCGCAAACGCAGCGCGCCGTCGAGAATTTTCCGATTTCCGGGTGGCCGTTGCCAGCAGCGCTGATCCACGCGATGGGGATCGTAAAATTCGCTTGTGCCTCCGCCAACCGCGATCTGGGAAAACTGAGCGGGACGGGCAAAGCCCGGCTTGCCCCGCAGCAAATCGACGCGCTACTGGCGGCTTGCCGGGAAGTCTGCGAAAGGAAACTTGACGGACAGTTTCCGATCGACGTATTCCAGACCGGTTCCGGCACTTCGAGCAACATGAACTGCAACGAAGTCATTGCCAATCGAGCGATCGAGTTGCTGGGGGGGGATCGCTTCAGCGCGGAGAAGCCGATCCATCCCAACGACCATGTGAATATGGGGCAGAGCACCAACGATATTTTTCCGACGTCGATTCACGTGGCGGTGGCGGTGGAGATCAAGACGCGCCTGATCCCGGCCCTGCAGAGATTGCAGGAAATCCTGGCCCAGAAGGCGAAGGAATGGGATCGAATTATCAAGATTGGCCGCACGCACCTCGCCGATGCGACGCCCTTGCGATTGGGGCAGGAGTTTGGTGGCTTTGCGCGTCAGATCGAGCTCTCGGTGGAACGCGCCCGGCAGGCGATGCGGAGCGTACTGGAATTGCCGGCGGGCGGCACCGCTGTCGGCTCGGGAATCAATACGCACCCCGAGTTCGGCCGGCGCGTCGCGGAAATCATCGCGCAGGAAACGGGGATCCCGTTTGTGGAGGCGGCGAATCATTTCGAGGCCAATGCACAGCGGGATGGGTTGGTCGATTGCCACGGTTCCCTGCGCACGATCGCGAATTCGCTGTTCAACGTCGCCAACAATATCCGCTGGCTCGGGTCGGGCCCGCGCTGCGGCTTTTACGAAGTCATGCTGCCGGATCGCCAGCCGGGGAGTTCGATCATGCCGGGCAAAGTGAACCCGGTAATGTGCGAGAGCATGATGCAGGTCGCGGCCCGGGTCTTAGGCAACGATCAGACCGTGGCGATCGCCGGTGCGACGGGCGGGCAGTTCCAATTGAATATCATGATGCCGGTCATGGGGCATGCCACGCTGGAGAGCATCCAGTTGATGGCCAACGTGACGCAGGCATTTATCGATTTCTGTGCCGAGGGGATGCTGGCAAACGAACAGAACTGTGAGGCGTCCGTCGAACAGAGCCTGTCGATGGTCACGAGTCTTAATCCGCTGATCGGCTACGAGAAGGCGGCGAAGCTGGCCAAAGAGGCATTTCAGACCGGAAAGACGATCCGCGACCTTTGTCGTGAACAGGGAATCCTCCCGGAGAACACTCTCCGCGAGGCGCTTGATCCGTGGAGCATGACGGAGCCGCACGAATAGCTTGTTACTTATCCAGGGAGGGATTCATCAATGCAAGGCAGTCGAGACTCGGCGGCTATTTACGGCTTGGTGCTGGCGCTGTGCGGCGTGGGAATGATCTTGTCGGCGAGCGCCGCTCCACCCAAATCGGGGCAGCAGCAGCCGGCGTTGCCCGATCGCGAAACGGTCGGTGAGATGGCGAAAAACGCCAAGACGGTCGGTGACTACACCGAACTGGTCGACACCTTGACTCCGCCCGTGTCGGGCAGCGAACTGTTGCCGAAGGACGACTACTTCCGCGAAATGCTTGGTTGGGCGCTCAATCGCCGCGGCGAAGTTTACCTGAAGCATGCGACGCTGGCGCAAGAGGAAGGGAACGCGGCGGAGTCCCAGCGATTGGACCGGTTGGCGATCGCGGATTTCGAGCTTGCGGTTCGGGCCGATCCCGCGAAGTGGAAGGCGTTGCATAATCGCGGCACGTTCTATGCTGTGCACGGCCGGCTGCAGGAGGCGCTTCGCGATTTCGATCGCGTCGTCTCTTTGAATCCCGACTATGCCAACGCCTGGTTCAACCGGGCAGAGTTACGCTTCGATCTGGGCCAATATGAACCGGCGATTCGCGACTATTCGGAAGCGCTGCTGCGTGACGACACGTTGCATTCGGCGTTACAAAAACGTGGCCTGTCCAAATTCAAACTTGGCAAGGTCCGTTCCGCGCTGGCCGACTTCGAAAATGGCCTGGAGGCCGATGACTCGAACGCGGAACTGTACGTGGACCGTGGCGAGTGTCATCGGGCGTTGGGGAATTGGGAGCGAGCGGCGGCCGACTTCCGCCGCGCCATCGAGCTGCAGCCAGATCTCTCCAGGGCGTATCAGCGCGTGGCCTGGTTGATGGCAACGTGTCCCGAGCCGCGTTTCCGTGACGCGGAAATGGCGATTCGCGCCGCCCGGCAAACGCTCGAACTGGGCGGTGCCGACGATTACCAGAGTCGAGACGTTCTCGCTGCCGCGCTGGCCAACGACGGCCAGTACGAGTTGGCCGTCGAGGAACTGCAGCGGGCGATCGGCGCCGCGCCGCGCGATGCCCGCCCGCTGCTCGATCAGAGATTGGAACTCTACCAGAGCAATCGCCCCTATCGCCAGCGTGTTGAAGCGGTGGCGGGCAAGAAAAAATGACGCAATGCGTCCAGAAGAACTGCTGTTGATCGTGAATCCGCGCAGTGGCACTCGGGGCAGTCGCCGGATTCTTGAGGAAATTCAGGGGCCGCTGCGCCGCTCCGGTTGCCGCTTGCAAATCGTCGAAACCGCCGCCGCCCGCGACGCGGAACGCATCGCTCGCGACGCAAACCTCTCCGAGTCCACGGCCGTAGGACTGATTGGCGGGGATGGCACCCTTCACGAGGTCGTCAACGGACTCTTGCAACGATCGCACCTGCCTTCGCCTCCGCTGGCCGTCTTCCCAGGCGGCACCGGAAACACCGTAATGGAACATCTGGGCTGCCTCGACCCGTTGCAGGTCGTTGCGTCTTTTCTTGATGACCGAACGATACCGATCGATATCGCGCGCGTGGAACTGCCTGGAGGCTTGGTCTACTGTTGTAACATTGTCGGCTGGGGAATGGTCTCCGATATCAACAGTACGGCCGAGAAACTCCGTTGGCTGGGACCGTCTCGTTACACCCTGGCCACGCTGCTGCACCTCGTCGCGCCGCGTTTACGCCGAGTAAAGTTGAGCATGGATGGTGTCGAGTTCGACAGGGAACTTCTGCTGGCGATCGGCTGCAACACGCGAACGACAGGACGCGGAATGCTGCTGGCGCCCGCAGCGAGACTGGATGACGGCCGGATCGATCTGGTGCTGGTCCGACGCGCTTCGCGTTGGCGATTACTGCGACTGTTTCTGGATGTCATCCATGGGCGTCCGACCGATCCGCGCATCCTGGAGTCGCATCAGGTTCGCAACTTCAGTCTGATTCCGGAAATCGACGGCCCCTTGAATCTCGATGGCGAACAATCCGGCCAAACCCCCGTCCAAGTAACGATGCTGCCAGGCGCCATCCGACTTTACGCAGCTCCATAGTAACTCGAAACTTGTTTCGAGCAGCCTTCTCGCTCCTAGCACTGACAATTACTCGTGCGTCGTCTGCCCGGTTTCTGTGCAGCCGCATCCAGCCGGCGCTGCCAGAATTTCTACGAAGAAGCCGTATCCTGCATCGATTCAGGGCATGAGCAGTCTTTCTACTCGATGGCTCATCGCTGGTTGGCATGCCGCTTGCGTAGCTTTGATCGAGTGCACATTTTCGCGGACTTGGCGGACTTGGCGGACCGCGGTTGAGCGAGCGGCGACTACAACGTGCGTTGTGCCGTGGATTGTCCTTGCTTGTTGTTCAGGTCCCCATGTCCTTTGCGTTGCCTATCCTCGATTCGGCTGGTCCGGTGCGGAGCACCGACGATTCGGCCGCGCTTTTGTCACTGTTACTGCGGGAGCAGCAGGCGACCGCGGTCGAGTCTTTTTCTCGTTGGCACGATCGGGAAGCGGCGACGAGTGGCATTGCGGCGCCGGCCTCCGAGTCGCGCTATCGCCGCCTGCTGCCGGCGGGGGCTCCGAACGCAGGGCAACAGTATGCCTTCGAAGTGGAACTGGATGGTTGTTCGGGTTGCAAGGCCTGTGTCGTCGCCTGCCACAACCTGAACGGATTGGAAGAGGACGAATTGTGGCGATCGGTGGGAATGTTGCATGGTGGCAGTTCGTCGACGCCGGTGGTTCAGCATGTTACCGCGGCTTGCCACCATTGTCTGGAGCCGGCTTGCCTTAGCGGTTGCCCGGTGGACGCCTACGAAAAGGATCCGTTGACCGGAATTGTCCATCATCTCGACGATCAGTGTATTGGTTGTCAGTACTGCATCTTGAAATGTCCGTATGATGTTCCGAAATACAGTCGCGCGAAGGGGATTGTCCGCAAATGCGACATGTGCAGCCAACGTTTGGCAGTCGGCGAGGCTCCGGCTTGCGTGCAAGCGTGTCCCAACGAGGCGATCCGGATCACGATTGTCGATCGGCACGAATCAGCGGAAAACGCGGAAGCCAATTTGTTTCTCCCCGGGGCTCCGGAACCAGGCTACACGTTACCGACCACGATCTACAAAACGCGCCGACCCCTGCCGGCGAACCTTCTACCCGCTGACTACTACAGCGCAGCACCGCAGCACGCGCATTGGCCGCTTGTGCTGATGTTGGTGTTGACGCAGATGTCGGTTGGTGCATTCGCAATCGATCAGATTTTCGCCATGACGCTGGGCGCAGCCCGGGACGGCGGGGGAACGCCGGCGTCGATATTGCGAGTTATCGCGGCTTTTGTCCTCGGTTTGATCGGGATATGCGGATCGGTTTTTCACCTTGGTCGTCCCTGGCTGGCCTACCGAGCGATCCTAGGTTGGCGCACGAGCTGGCTCAGCCGAGAGGTATTGGCTTTTGGGCTGTTCGCGGCACTCGCATCGGTCTATGCGGCCGCCACCTGGTTCAGTGGCTGGACGGATGCGAGTGATTCGCAACCGTCGATGATCGTACGGCTGCTTGGCGTGGCGGTCGTCGTCAGCGGATTAGCGGGGGTGGCTTGTTCGGTAATGATCTACGCCAGCACCCGCCGCACGTTTTGGAATCCTGCCTGCACGGGATTGAAGTTCCTGCTGAGCTGTCTGGTTCTGGGAATCCCGACGGCGATGTTGTTGAATCTGCTGTTGTCGTCGTTGTCGACAGCGGAACATTTCGCACTTACGGCGCAGTCGATCCAACGTTGGCCGAGCCTGGTGTTGTTGGCGGCGGTAACACCGAAATTGGCGCTCGAGGCAACCGCCTTCCGGTGGCTGGCCGCCAGGACCTTCACGCCCATGCGGCGGACGGCCTTACTGATGACCGGTCCTCTGGCTCGTGCGACCGGTTGGCGGTTTATTACGGGGGTAGGCGGCGGCATGCTGCTGCCGGCGCTGCTGGTGGTCCGGTCGAGCAGCAACGCGAGTTCTGCGCCGCTTCTGGTCGCGGCAGTCGTGGGGGGCATGTTGCTGCTTAGCTTCACAGGGGAATTGCTTGAGCGGTATCTGTTCTTCGCTGCGGTGGTAGCACCGAAGATGCCGGGAGCGCCCGCCGCATGATCGATCAGAATGAGGATACGACAACCGACGCGAGCTGTCGCAGGGGGCTGTTCCGACAGCATGACGGTCCCCTGACCGCAGACTTGCTGTTACGTCCAGGCGGGTTTGGCCTCGGGCAACTGCCCGTGCGGCATTTACCGGACGCGACAACGCCCGTCACCTGTGGATACTGTTCGACCGGATGTTCGTTAACGGTGCATCTGCAGCATGGCCAGGCCGTGGGGCTTTCGCCGACGGTGGACTATCCAGTGAATCTGGGCATGGCCTGCCCGAAAGGTTGGGAAGCGTTATCCGCCTTGAGTGCCACGGACCGTGCCACGACACCTCTGTTGCGCGATCGTCAGGGGCGCTGCAAGGAGCTCGACTGGCCGACCGCTCTACAAACGTTCTGCACTCGCATGCAGGCGATTCAACGGCAATATGGGCCGGATTCGGTGGCCTTTCTCGGTACCGGACAGATCGCCACGGAGGAACTGGCCTTCCTTGGCAGTCTGGCAAAATTCGGTATGGGGATGCTCCATGGCGACGGCAATACGCGGCAGTGCATGGCAACCTCGGTAGTGGCGTACAAGCAGTCGTTTGGATTTGATGCGCCGCCTTACACCTATGACGATTTTGAACAGTCGGACGTGATCGTGCTCGTCGGCTCCAATCTCTGCATCGCGCACCCGATCCTCTGGCAACGAATCTGCCGCAACCCTCATCAGCCGCGGATTATCGTGATCGATCCGCGCAAGACGGAGACGGCGATGTCGGCGACGATCCACCTGCCGTTGCAGCCGAAATCGGACCTGGTGCTGTTTTACGGGTTGGCTCGAATTCTGATCGAGAATGGCTGGATCGACCGCGAGTTCATTGAAGGGCACACGAACGGTTTCGAGGAATTTAGCGGCCACGTTGCCGAGTTCACGCTGGAACGGGTCGTCGCCGCGACCGGAATTGAAGCGGCGACTTTGCAACGGGTTGCGCGTTGCCTGCACGAGGGGCAACGCGTTTCGTTCTGGTGGACGATGGGTGTGAATCAGAGTTACGAGGGAGTAAGGACCGCGCAGAGCATCATCAATCTCGCCCTGATGACCGGCAACATTGGTCGGCCCGGGACCGGCGCCAATTCGATTACCGGGCAATGCAACGCGATGGGATCGCGGTTGTTCGCCAATACGACCAATTTGTTGGGGGGCAGGGACTTTCAGGACGAAGGGCATCGGCGCCACGTGGCGGAGATTCTCGAGATCGACCCTCACCGTATTCCCGATCGTCCCAGTTGGGCCTACGACCAGATCATCGAAGGAATTTTGCGGGACAAAATCAAAGGGCTGTGGGTAGTTGCCACGAATCCGGCGCATTCCTGGATCAATCAGCACATGGTCCGCGACGTACTTTCGCGGCTGGATTTCCTGGTCGTGCAAGACATGTACACGACGACGGAAACAGCGCAGCGCGCCGATCTGTTGCTGCCTGCCGCGGGCTGGGGCGAGAAGTCGGGCACGTTCATCAACTCGGAGCGTCGGATCGGGCTCATCAAGAAGGTGGCGCGGGCGCCAGGCCAGGCGCTTGCCGATTTTTCCATCTTGCGGCTGCTCGCCGACGCCTGGGGCTGCGGTCTGATGTTTCGTCGCTGGACCAGTCCGGAGGCAGTGTTCCAGCTGCTCAAGGAGCTCTCGCGCGGTCAGCCGTGCGACTTTACCGGGATCGCTGACTACCGGATGCTCGACGAGCGTGGCGGCATTCAATGGCCTCGTCCGGCGGCTGGCGGCGACGATCATCCGCAAAGGAGGCTATTCGAGGATGGTCGCTTTTACCACGCCGATGGCCGCGCACGGTTCCTGTTTGACCGGCCGCAACCGATGCCGGAGCGGCCCAGCGAACAATACCCGATGCTGCTCTTGACCGGTCGCGGCACGGCTTCTCAATGGCATACGCAAACGCGAACGGGCAAGTCGCCGGTGCTGCGGAAACTTTATCCCCGGGACATCTATCTCGAAATCAACCCCACAGACGCACGACGAATCGGCGTCAAGCCTGGCCAGCGCGTGGTGGTTCGATCGCAGCGCGGTCAGTTGGTCGCCAGGGCATTCGTAACGTATTCGGTGCGGCCCGGGCAGGTCTTTCTGCCCATGCACTACGAATCGACCAATCGACTCACGCTGGCACATTTTGACTCGCATTCACGCCAACCTTCCTACAAGAACTGCGCCGTCACCGTGCTGCCGTGGGAAACCGCGGACGGCAGTGAATAGCGTCGCAACGGTCGCATCATGCAACAGAAATCCAGAAATTCCGAATCGCAGACGGTAGTTGTCATCGGTAACGGCATGGTCGGCCATCGCTTTTGCGAGAAGTTAACCGAATTTGACGTCGACCGCCGGTTCCGTATCGTCACGTTTTGCGAGGAACCTCGCGCGGCATACGATCGGGTTGGCTTGACATCTTTCTTCGCGCATCGCGACGCGGAAAAGCTGATGCTCGCGCGACTGGACTGGTACCGGGACCAGGGGATCGATCTGCATGTCGGGGACCGGGCTGCGCGCATCGACCGTACGTCGAAAGTCGTCGTTTCGGATCGCGGCCAGAAAGTCCCGTACGACTTTGTGGTACTGGCGACGGGCTCCTATCCATTCGTGCCGCGCATTCCGGGCGTTCAGAATCGCGGGGTGTTCGTCTACCGGACGATCGAGGATCTGGAGCGGATCATCGCCTACGCCGCGGACGTGAAGCGTGCCGCCGTGATTGGGGGTGGGTTGCTCGGCCTGGAAGCCGCCAAAGCGGCATTCGACCTGGGCTTACAGACCCATGTGGTCGAATTTGCGCCGCGGCTGATGCCGCGCCAGATCGACGACGCCGGTTCGAAGATCCTGGTGCGAAAGATCGAGAACCTCGGCGTAACGGTACACCTCAACAAAGGAACCAAAGAGGTTCTTGGCGATCCCAGCGTGCGCGGCTTGCTGTTCGACGACGGCCAGCAACTGGATGTGGAAATGGTGATCATCTCCGCCGGGATTCGTCCACGCGATGAATTGGCCAGGGAGTCGGGTTTGAACCTGGGTGAACGCGGTGGCGTTGTCGTTGATCCCGACCTGCGAACATCGGACCCTGACATCTTCGCGATGGGTGAAGTGGCCCTGCACCGCGGGATGGTCTACGGCCTGGTCGCGCCTGGCTACACGATGGCGGAAATCGTGGCCAGGAACTTGGTGCAGCCGGGATCGGCCACATTTGGCGGCGCGGACATGTCGACGAAGCTCAAATTGATGGGAGTCGATGTCGCCAGCTTCGGTGACTATGAATCCCAAGCGGAGGGCACCCGGGCACTTACCTTCGAGGATCCCTTTGCGGGAGTCTACAAAAAGCTGCTGTTCCGGTCGGACGGCAAGCAGTTGCTCGGTGGGATCCTGGTGGGCGATGCGTCCGATTACGGCAACCTGTTGATGCTCTCGAAGAGCGCAGACCCGCTGCCATGCGAACCGGCGGAATTGATCGTCGGTTCAACGGCGTCCGATCGGGCCCGTCCCACGCTCAGCGCCGACACACAAGTCTGTTCCTGCAATAACGTGACCCAGGGCGCGATCTGCGCGGCAATTCAGGATCACGGGTTGACGACGGTGGCCGACGTCAAACAATGCACCCGGGCCGGAACCGGTTGCGGCGGCTGCATTCCGCTGGTCACCGGGATCCTCAACACCGCGTTAGCCGCCGCCGGGCGGAAGGTCAATACCGACCTTTGCGAGCACTTCGCCTACACGCGTCAGGAACTGTTCGACATCGTGAAGGTGCGGCAGATCAAGACCTTTGACGCATTGCTCGCCGCTTGCGGACGAGGTCAGGGCTGCGAAATCTGCAAGCCGGCCGTGGCCTCGATCCTCGCCAGCCTCTGGAACGACAACATCCTCGACGCCCCCCACCAGACGCTGCAGGATACGAACGACCGATTCCTGGCCAACATTCAACGTGGCGGACTCTACTCGGTCGTGCCGCGAGTTCCCGGAGGTGAGATTACTCCCGATCAATTGATCGCATTGGGCCGTATCGCG
The DNA here is from genome assembly GCA_016872775.1 of Planctomycetota bacterium. GTDB lineage: Bacteria > Planctomycetota > Planctomycetia > Pirellulales > Pirellulaceae > VGZA01. The sequence continues at coordinate 60,038 of VGZA01000010.1, forward strand.
AAGAAGTACAATCTCTACACGAAGATCACGGGCGGGCAGCGGGTCGATCTGTTCGGCGCGCAGGTGCAGCAATTGCCAGAGATCTGGGAAGAGGTTGTCGCGGCCGGAATGGAGAGCGGCCACGCTTACGGCAAAGCACTGCGTACCGTCAAGAGTTGCGTCGGTTCCACCTGGTGCCGGTACGGTGTTCAAGATTCCGTCGGGTTGGCGATTCGCATCGAGAAACGGTATCGCGGTATCCGCGCGCCGCACAAGATCAAGGCTGCGGTGAGTGGATGTATCCGCGAATGCGCAGAAGCCCAGAGCAAAGATTTCGGCCTGATTGCCACCGAAAAAGGCTACAACTTGTATGTCTGCGGCAATGGGGGATCCAAGCCCCGACACGCCGACCTGCTGGCCGCCGATCTCGACGAGGCCACGGCGATCAAGTACATCGATCGTTTTCTCATGTACTACATCCGTACTGCCGACCGACTGACGCGCACCAGCGTCTGGCTGGAAAACATGCAGGGAGGAATCGAACATCTCCGCAATGTGATCCTTCACGACCGACTCGGGTTGTGCGAAGAACTGGAACGACAGTGCCAGCACCTGGTCGATACCTATCGCTGCGAATGGACCGAGGTGATCCGTGACCCGGAGCGGCGCCGGGCGTTCCGCCAGTTCGTCAATTCCGACGAATCGGAGATGGGGATCGAAATTGTCGACGAGCGAGGCCAGTCACGTCCCGCGGATTGGCCCGTTGATGGGCAAGGCCCTGCCGCGCGTGAGCCTGACGGCGCAGGCCGGCTCTGGCAGATATCGCCGAGCGATGAGAAGCCCGATGCGGAACTCGCCGATCCAGTAACCGCTGATCAGGAACAGGCCGGCGGCCTCGAAGATCCGCCGCGTTTCGCGCATACCGCGGACCGAGTAAAACGCCGCAACAAGCCTGTTCCACGTGAAGACGCGCGCCCCGAGTGGGTTGCGGTAGGAATGCAATCCGATTTTCCCGAGGAAGGAGGGGCGGCGATCAAGTACGGCAAGACGCAGATCGCCGTGTTCCGATTCAGTAGTCGTCGTGAATGGTACGCAACCCAGAACATGTGTCCGCACAAACGGGCGTTTGTGCTCTCACGAGGCATTATCGGCAGCCAGGCCGAAGTTCCCAAAGTCGCCTGCCCACTCCACAAAAAAACGTTTTCGTTGCAGACAGGCGAGTGCCTGTCGGGTGACCCGATGTCGATCAAGGTGTTTCCGGTGAAAACGGTCGCCGATCAAGTCTACGTTCTGTTGCCACCTCGCGAACAACTGGACGCCCTGCTGGCGACCGAACTGCATTGTGTCACTACCTGTGCGTCGTTGGGCCATTCGAGCCGGCAACTGCCGGCGACTCGAGCACCCGCGGCACCCGCTGAGACAGACACGGCTCTGCTTCCCTTGTCGGGCGGCGCGGGTTGAATCCAGACGAATTCCTTGCAATCTGCGAGTTCCATATGCCTGCCGATCTGAAGAACGAAGACCAATGTCGTTCGCGAGTACTTTGGCTTTCCACGCTTGCATTCACGGTACTATTCGCCGTGTGGCTGATGCTGGGAGTATTGGGCTTGAAGATCAAGGCTGACCCGCAACTAATGCTGGGAGGCTTGGCCGAGCAGTTGAGCGAGTCGGCTGCGCGGGCTGAGATCGAATCGCGATTCGAATGGCTGCTGGCCGTTTCGATCCTGGCGGGGGCGCTGCCGCGATTGAACTTCGGAATCTGGGCGGACCGATTCGGCGGTCGCAACGTAATGGTCGCGTTACTGGTCGGCTGCGCATTGCCAACCGTTTGGCTGGCGTACGCCAGCAGCTTTGGCGAACTCCTAGTCTGCGCCGCGCTGTTTGGTCTGGCGGGGAATTCTTTTTCCGTCGGTATCGCCTGGAATTCTGCCTGGTTCCCCGCGGAGCGCAAGGGCACGGCTCTGGGGATTTTTGGCGCCGGTAACGTGGGCGCTTCAGGTAGTAAGTTGCTGATCGTACTTGCCCCAAGTTTACTCACGCTGGTTCCACCGGCGGGATTCTTCGGCGGTTGGTTGCCGGGAGGTTGGCGCATCGTTCCGTTGATCTATAGCGTCCTTCTGCTGCTGACAGCACTGGCGATCGTCGCTCTCTGTCCGCGGCGCGACCCGCGGCCAGCCGAGGAACGATCCCTGGCGGTACTGCTTGAACCATTGAAGTTCATGCAGGTCTGGCGCTTCGGACTGTACTATGTGGTGGTGTTTGGCGCCTATGTCGCGCTGTCCGCCTGGCTGCCAAACTACTATGTGAATACGTTCGGGCTCAGTCTGGTTTCCGCTTCGCTGTTGACCGCCGTTTTTATTTTCCCGGCAAGCCTGCTGCGGCCGCTCGGCGGATGGCTGTCCGACAAATATGGCCCCCGCACCGTTACCTACGCGGTCTTTGTTGTCATGACACTGGCGACAATTCCACTTTGCTTTCCCCCCAGCTATCTCGCCATCGACGCACGAGGCTTTGCGGCACTGCTGTTCGTCGTCGCGGTCGGTATGGGAATCGGCAAGGCGAGCGTCTTCAAGTACATTCCCAATTACTATCCTCGGGATGTAGGCGCCGTCGGCGGATTGGTTGGATTGATCGGAGGACTCGGCGGCTTCTGGCTGCCGAAGGCGTTCGGCTTCCTCGGCCGCGCCACTGGATTCCCGCAAGCCGCCTTTCTGGCAATGCTCGCCATCTCCGCCGGCAGCCTGCTCTGGCTGCACCTCACCGTCCGCGCCATCTCGCTCGCCCAGCGCCGGATGAATTTGGACAATGGGCTGCAGGTTACTACGGGATAGGGGGGTCGGGGATCGAGTGAGGTGCGGATAGATCGCAGAAATCGCCGTGCGAACCCCTTCTCGCGGCCCTCCGGGATTTGTCGCGATTCATGCTACAATCGCCCTCGAGGAGACATACCATGCATCGCGCCGTTTCACTCGCATTCGCATCCGCCCTTTGCTTCCTTTTGATCGACTGGACCGCACGTCCCATTCGTGCCGACGAAGCGCCGCGTTTGCGGGTGATCAAAGCGGGCAGATTGTTCGATGGCGGCGGCGAGGACTATCGGGCGAATGTGGCGATCCTGATTGAGGGCGATCGGATCAAGGAACTGGTCCCGGTGGCGGAACTCGCGATTGCGCCGGAAGTGGCGGCGGGAGTGGAGGTGATCGACCTGTCGGGCGCTACCGTGCTGCCAGGGCTGATCGACTGCCACACCCATCTGTCGGGCCGAGCGGACCGCTATGACGAAATTTACCGGTTCAAGAGCACGCCCTATTCCGGCGCATTTGCCGCCGTGGTTCATGCCCGCAAGACGCTTGACGCTGGATTCACGACGGTCCGCGATGTGGGCTCGCGGCCGTTCCTGGCGGTCGATCTGCGCGAGGCGATCGAGGAAGGGTTCATTGACGGTCCGCGTGTCGTCGCCAGCGGACCGGCGATTTCGATGACGGGTGGCCACGGCGATTTGAATCGTTTTGCGCCGCAGGTGCGCGTCGCGCTTTTTCCCAATGAGCGGGATTTCCAGATCGCGGACGGTCCGGACCAGGTACGGCAAGTGGTGCGGGCACAGATCAAACATGGGGTCGACCTGATCAAAATCTGTGCCACGGGAGGCGTGCTCTCGCGCGGCAACTCGCCGGGCGCCGCGCAGTTCACGATCGACGAACTTCGCGCCGCGGTCGAAGAAGCCCACGCGGCCGGCCGCAAGGTGGCGGCCCATGCGCACGGCGCCCAGGGCATCAAGAATGCGCTCGTGGCCGGCGTCGACTCGATCGAACATGGCAGTTTGATTGACGAGGAAGGGATCCAGATGATGGTCCGGCAAGGGGCCTGGCTGGTGGCCGACATTTACAACGACGATTATCTGCTTGGAAAGGCGATCGAGTTCAAACTTCCTCAGGAATCGATCGACAAGGAGCGGGAGATCGGGCAGCTGCAGCGCGACAATTTCGCGCGGGCGGTCAAGGCGGGCGTCAAAATCGCCTTCGGCACCGATGCGGGTGTCTACCCACACGGTGACAATGCCAGGCAGTTCGCCTACATGGTGCAGTACGGCTTGACGCCGGCGCAAGCGATCCGCTCGGCCACGTCGGATGCCGCGGAGCTCTTGGGTCGTTCCAAACAGCTCGGCCGCATCGCACCCGGAATGTTCGCCGATCTGGTCGCGGTCGAGGGCGACCCGCTGCGGGACGTTCGGGCTCTGGAGAACGTCGGATTCGTGATGAAGGGCGGAGCGACGATGAAAGATCAGTTGAACTCCCGGGCTCGTCGATCGTCGGAGAATCCTGCACCAGCGACAGCGAGATAGTTGAGCCGGCAGCCCGATCCTGCTCGGTGCTGTCGGTGTACTCTGTGGCTTTTGGTACTCAGGCCTCGGTTCAACCGGCCGGTTAAGACTTGTCGCTAGCCGAGTTCAAAAAACGACTCCTTGCCCAGGTGCCGCACAGACATCGCTAGCAGGGTTGTTAGTGGCGCTGGACCCGCGAGGAAATACCATCCATCAACGGAACTCCGCAAGCACCAGCGTTCCAGGCGAAAAAGCCGCGCTTCAGGGTCATGAAGCGTTAATCGGAGCATTGGCAAGTACCGCGAACGCACGATCATTTCAGTTCGCGCCGCCGCTCTTCGCTGATCGTCCATCCTCCACGTTGCCAGCTTGTCAATGAGTTTGTCCAGGTCACGTCCATGAATGTCAGGAATGTGGATGACGAGGGAGTCGTCATAAACGTCAATCGCAAAGTGTTCGAGGTGCGCCAGTTCGCCCCTCTCCCAGTACTCTGGGAGAGGGGGCGGGGGTGAAGGAACGGAAGGGGCATAGCGCTACGCTGTTGGCAGATGGAGCCGCACCCTTTTGCGACCGTCCACCTGCCGACGGCGTTCCCAGGGGAACATACAACAGCAAGATTCCCGTACGGAAGTTTCAACGTAGGATGGGCCTCCAGGCTCGTCCGTAAGTGCGAATTGGCGTCGCGAAAAAGAACGAGCTTTAGGGGGCCAGCGCGAGAGACGGGGCAGGAGACCCGTCCTACGTAGGATTCACTCGGCTATGTTGGATGAACGACTCTCCAGCAGCAGCGGCGGAACGCTAACCGGCGCTTCGTCGGTCCATTGAATTGTTTCGGGCAGCCTGGTGTCATCGGACGGAACCTCGAATGCCACTGCGAACAGCATCCGCGCATCAGGCGGGATGCGATCCGACGAAAAACTAATGTAGCGGCTGGCGAAGCTGGCAATCATTGGTGAAGACCATGGCCCGTACGAAGGGCTAATGGCAATAGATCTCGGCATCGATGCCCTTGCTTTTGCACTCAATGAGCCTCGCCGAAAGGCGAGTTTCCCAATGTCGGCCAATATACACCTGGGAGAAATCACCGTTCGCAATTCGCTCGATTGGGTTTTCTCGCGGTTTTCAGACTTTCTACGGATGGCGTCACCATCAAATAAGGTCGATGGCACAGAATTGAAAGTGCCATCCTCTACACGGAAAAGGATGTCGAACATCACAACCTTGGAGACGTTGCAGGTTGATCAGTACTTCAGTGAAGAAGGAGATGCTCCGGGTAAGAGAACAGATGATCACGAGAACTCCTTCTCGACCGGAGGGAATGATACGCCTGTGGCTGAAACGGACGACGGTACTAAAACGAGTACAAGCAAGTCAAAGGCGTCGAACATGGGCCGCCTTGGTGCAAGGAAATAGCAACGAAACAGAACTTCCTATATCGAACCTTGACGACTTTTCACAGCCTCGTACAGCGTTGATGTCGTCTTGAAAGCAACCCTCGTTAGTCAGTAACTAGCATTCGGAATGGCCGTCGACAACAATGTCTGGACAACATCCAACGCAGACGATGCTTGACCAATTGCTCGGGCGCCTTGGACTATATGTGGGCGGTGCCGACAAGGCGTTTGGGCAGATCCAGGGCAGCCCGGTGACGATGACGATACTGAGTATGCAGCCACTCGGACTGCTTTTTGGCTTCAAGATTCAGTCACAGCACGCCGCGAAAATTGCCTTGCCCGAGGATGTCGCTGAGCTCGTCGACAAGAACCTCGCCAAAGTTTCACTCAAAGACGGCATCGCCTGGCTCTCCTTGGACGATTTGAGCGATGAGTCCAGCGCATCGATCGAACGCCGCATCCACCGTTTCGCGGAGTCACTCGCGGAGGCAGATATCCGGCTGCCAGCCGGCTGTGCGCAGTGCAGGTCCGATTGTGAAGTCGTCCTGGTCTACGTCGCTGTGGTGGCTGATGGATGCATTCCTGGCCTGGAGACAGAATGACGAGATCGCGCTTGAATTTTATGACTTTTGGATCGTCTTCGCGCTGCTCGCGGTGATCGCCGGCGCAATCGGGTATCCGCTTGGCGCTTTTTTATCGCGGTCGGGCAGGTTTTCCGGGTCTTAACTCCAGACTGAATCGAAGTACCTGCTTGTTTCCTGCCGGGCAACGAGAGTATTCTTGGATCGGTATCCGCCACGCCCGCGTTGGGAATTCTCGATGGAAGTGTCTGCCGAGATCGATCCGGTCCAGGACCCGCATCTGCCGCCGATGGGGCAGTTGGGGGATCTGTATTTTCCCCGGGTACCACAATCGATGGCCGAAGCCCGCTTGGACGACGGCATCCTGGCCGACCTGGCGATCAAGTTTGTCTACACCATGAATCGGTTTACGCCCAGCTGGCTGGGCGAGCGACTGGTGGTTTCGCCAACCGTAACCGCCGAAGTCGTCAACCAACTTGCGATGGATGGACTGATCGAAGAGACGATGGCGACCAGCATGGGCCAGGCCGTCTATCGGATCAGCGATCGAGGCCGACGGCATGCCGAACGGGCCATCGAAGTCTGTGGCTACGTCGGCCCCGCGCCGGTCAGCCTGGAAGCCTACTCGGCGATGGTGCGTTGGGAGTTCGCGCATACTCCGCGAGTGACATCCGAAAATGTCAGCGCAGCGCTGGCCGATATGGTGCTGACACCGCGGGCGGTCGAGATCGCCGGGCTGGCGGTCTCCTCCGGCCGCAGCTTGTTTCTCCACGGTCCGTCCGGAAACGGCAAGAGCAGCCTGGGACGCAAGATCCACAGCGCGCTGCAGGGCGATTACTGGATTCCGTATTGTATCTCGGTCCGAGGCAGCGTGATCCGGTTCTACGACGAACAGGTCCACGAGCGCGTCCCGTTCGGGTTGGAAGGGCTGGCCGACATCGACCAGCGATGGATCCGCGTCCGCCGACCGCTGGTCGTGGTCGGGGGTGAGTTGACACTCGAATATCTCGACCTGGTCTACAGCGCGTCGCTGCGCTATTACGAAGCACCGCCTCATCTGAAAGCCAACGGCGGACTGTTCCTGGTCGACGATTTCGGCCGCGAACGGGTCTCGCCACACCAGTTGTTGAACCGTTTCATTACACCGATGGAGCACCATTTCGACTATTTCACCTTGGTGACCGGCCAGAAGATCCAGGTGCCGCTGCGGCATGTGCTGATCATCGCCACGAACCTCAGTATGGAGGCGGTGACCGATCCGGCCTTCCTCCGCCGGATGGGATATCGGTTATTGCTGAACGCGCCGACGCCGGAGCAATACGCGCGCATCTTTCGCGACTATGCCCAGAAACATGGCGTGACCGTTTCCGGCGAAGTGCTGGACGGGTTGTTCGAACGATACCGGATACAGCAGCGGGAATTGCGCGCCTGTGAACCTCGGGACCTAATCGAGCGTGCGCGCGACATTTGCCGGTTTCATGGCAAGTCGCTGAAGCTGAATGCCAAGGTACTGGACCTCGCCTGGAGAGGCTATTTCGGCACCGCGCGCACCACGGACAAGAAAGACACCGACGGCCCCGCACAGGGCTGACGATGTGACATGTTCGGCGTCCACAACCGCTCCTTCCACTCGCGCGACGCGGTAGGATGGCTCGCGGTGATTTCCTCCGTTCGTGCGTGATCGATTGCCGCAAACCGATTCTTCGGAGCATCCCTATGCATCGTGCCGCTGTTCACACCCAGTTGTTTCTGTTGACCGCGTTATCCATCCTGTTGCATAGCGGCACCGCGGCTTCGGCGGAGCCGCTGGCGCGCGACGAGTTTGTTCGTTTGCGGGAGTTGCTGCAGCCGGCCGAGAACGAGCTCTGGCGGATGATTCCCTGGCGGCTGTCGGTGCTGGAGGGCCAGCAGGCGGCTGCACGGCAGCACAAACCGATCTTTATCTGGGCGATGGATGGTCATCCCCTGGGCTGCACCTGAAACAACGGAGTGCTCGACCGTGCGTCGACCTTCGCCGATCAGGATATTGTCAGGATGCTTCAGAACGAGTTCATCGCCGTGGCGATCGATCAAGCCTACCAGCGCAGGCAACAGGACGCGGAGGGCGAGTTTTATCGCCAGATTGCCCGGCAAAGCCCGCGCAACAACTTCGAGAACACCACGCAGGGATTCTACGTGGCGACAGCGGGAGGCGAGCTGCTGCTGTTCAACAACAATCGCGACCCCCAGAAGCTGCGCGACCTGCTGCGCAAGAAGCTCGCTGAATTCAAACGCAGTGCCGCCGCCAGCGCCACGGTGGGAGCGCTGGAAGCGGGCAAGCTCGACGCCCGGTTCAATCCGCGTCCGCCCGAGGGAGGATTAGTCGTTCGTGTGCGGGCAAAGGTATTGGACGGTTACGAGCCGACGGACGACGCGTTCAAGGCCATCTTCCAGTCGGCCCTGTCGCGCGACAATCTCTGGATCTCCAAAGCCGAGCATGAAGCGATGCTGCGCGGCAGCATTCCTGACGCCCTGCAGCGGCGGATCGCGCAATTCCATCTCGTCGATAACACGCGCGGAGAGCCGCCGATGTGGACCCCCGAGGAAGTTCGGCATCTGGCGATGCGGCTGGAAGGGGGCCAGATTCGCGGGTCGGTGCGGATGGAAACGGAGGATGGCAAGCGTGGATTCGAAGCGGAGATGTTTGGCGAATTCGAGGCGGAAGGCGCGACGATCCGAAGATGGGATCTGGTTGTACGGGGCGAGTTCTGGGGAGACGGGCCGTTCACGCGCGGCGCGCCGGCGGGCCGATTCCCGCTGGCAATCGCCTTCTCCCTGGCCGACGGAAGTGACGCGGCCGACGCGATTCCGCCTCAGGCGTCCCGCGGCTGGCCACAAGGATATCTGCGCTGAACAGGGCTCAGCCCTGAGCGGCAAACAGTTGTCGGATCGGCTCGCCATTGGCGATTCGCCAGGGGCGATCGGTTCGATCGTGGATGTGGGTTGCCGGATCGAACCCGAACCGCCAGTAGATCGTGGCCGCGAGATCGGCGGGAGTCGCGGGGTCTTGTGCCGGGTAGGCGCCGATCGCGTCACTGGCGCCGTAAATCGCGCCGCCTTGCACACCGCCGCCGGCGAGCAGTACGGTGTAGCAGTCCGGCCAATGGTCGCGACCCGCGTTGGGATTGATCTTCGGTGTGCGACCGAACTCACCTGTCGCGACGACCAGGGTCGAATCAAGCAGGCCTCGTTCGTGTAGATCTTGAATGAGCGCCGCCAACGCGCGATCCGCGGGTGGCAACAGAAACTGCTTGTGTTGCGCGAAGTTGTTGGCGTGGCTATCCCAATTCTGGCCCTGTTGGCGGAAGTCATAAACGTTCACGAACGGCACGCCGATCTCCACCAACCGCCGCGCGATCAGCAGATTCTGGCCCCGCATCTGGCGCGCGTACCCGCCCTCCGCGCCCCCGGCGCCGGTTGCCGGCTCGACCCCGTAGACACCGTATCGTTCGCGCACTTCCGCCGGCTCCTGGCTCAGATCGAGCGCCCGACGAATCTCCTCGGAATTCAACAGCCGCAGCGCCTTGTCATAGTATTGCGTCAGGTTCGCTTTGGAACTTGGATTCGCCGCGGAGACCGCTTGCAGCCGGTCGAGAAACTCCGAACGACCTTGGATGCGGGTGGCGGGCAGGTCGTCCCGCAACATCAGTTCCTGAACGGCGTAACTCTGCTTGTCGGGGTTGACCGTGATTCGGAACGGGTCGAACGCCGATCCGAGGAATCCGCCGCCCTGGCACGGGGTGTCGACGACATTGTGGAAAACGAACGGCAGAGCCGCGTGCGGCACGACCAGGTTTCGCTCCCGCTGCAGATGGCTGACCGTCGCGCCATGGCAAGGAAAAAACTGTTCGATCGGAGCGAACTCCTCGCGATCACCTTGCGCGGCCTGCCGGCCGGTATGCGTTTCAATCGATGCCGAATCGTGCAGGCGGTTGGAATGATGCATGCTGCGAATCAAGGCGCAGTGGTGCATCACCTGGGACATTCTTGGCAGATGCTCGCCGATTCTCAGACCGGGCACCGAAGTGGCGATCGACTGGAACTCGCCGCGGACGGTACTGGGCGCCTCAGGCTTCAAATCGTAGGTGTCCAAATGACTTGGGCCACCATAAAAAAAGACAAATATGCAACTGCGGATCGCCCGCCGCGGTCGCATCGCTTGCTGGTCGGCCTGAAGCTGCGCCTGCCAGAGTCCACCCAGGGACAGTCCGCCCGCCGCCCCCCACGTCAGCAGGCGCCGCCGATTCAGTTCGCGCACAACGGGTAGCTTTTCCATCAGGTCGACGCTGTCGTTTGTCATTGTTTCAGGTAGAGGTCGAGCCACGCGTAAGCGCGACGTCGAGCGTCCTCGGGAAACGAATGGTCCGCTTCGGGATAGTGAGCGGTCAGTTGCTCCGGCACGCCCATCAGATCATACACTGCCGCTGCCGCCTGCAGGACATCACGAACTCCCGATACGTCGAAATCGGCGTCGCGTGTTGCGGCGCAAGCCAGGAACGGTCGAGGGGCGAGTGCCGCGACGATTTCCGGGAAATCAAACGGCACGCGGGCCGCGTCATTGCCGAACTCGTTCGCAATCCGTGGCATGTAAGGTTCCGCGGTCCAGCTCGGCATGTCGTCCTTGCGGAAGGTGGTGAACCCGCAGCTCGATACAATCACTTTCAGCCGCGGTTCAAATGCGGCTGTAAACAGGGCATTGTGGCCGCCCAGGGAATGACCGATCACTCCGATCCGGTCCGCGTCGACCTCGGGCAGTGTCTCCAGCAGGTCCACGGCGCGAACGTTGTCCCAGATCGCCTTCATCGTTCCGCTGGCATAGCCGTGTCGCTCGCTGAAATCAAATGTCGACTCGCCATAGCCTGGGTAGTCGGGGGCAAGCGTTACATAACCTCGATGTGCGAGATGCAGCGCGTAGTGCATGCTGGAATCGCCCGCGAGCCCGGCGGGCTCCCGCTTCCCTTCGGTAGTGGTCTGCTGCAGACAGAGCACGGCAGGCCTCTTCGCGCCGACTGCAGTGCGCGGCAGAAAAAGATAGGCCGATACGCGACCGGTCGCATCGCTGCGGTAACTGACCTTGCGACGCTCGATGCCTTCCGGAAGCTCGACCGACTCGAGCTCCTCGGCGTCGATGACCTTCAGGTCGAGCGCCACTCGCCTGGCCGGATTCGGAAATGGACCCATCACCGATTCCATGGCGGCCTGAATATGCCGGCGACGAGTCTGCCATTCGGCCGCCGTACGAGCCCGCCGTCGGTGGCCGCCACCCTCGCCGCCGTCCAGATCGACCGTTAACAAATCAAAGCGATCGGGATAGGCGGGGGTGGCACGAGCCGGCTCGAAGCGTCCGACCGGGTATCCGGCGGCGTAGGAGATAATGTAGACACCGTCGCGGGTCCGATAGCGGATCTCGTCGCCCCGTTCGAAATCGGTAAGGGTCGTTCGTCGATAGTCTGCGCCGGCGTCGGGCGCCAGCCATTCGCCAGCCACTTTTTCAGGAATTCGAGTCCGGTCTCCCAGATCATGGCCGGTCGAACGGAAAATTGTTCCATCAACTTGCTCGGGAGTGACCCAGACGGGGGAAACGCGCAGGCCTGACTTCTTGATGTTGGCGATCATCTCCCGCGCATCGTCCAGGCACGTCAGGTCATCGACGCCGTTCACCGTGAAAATCATGCTGGATGAACCGAGGCGTTTCATCGCCGCCAGGTGGGAGGGGTGACCTGCAAACCGGATTTCCTGCGCGCCGATCGCAAGAAAATTGGGACTGGCCGGATCGCGGCTCCAGCGACCATCCAACCCGTGTGCCTCGGGCAGGTTGTAGGCCAGGGCGTCACTGAGTTTCTTCATGCCACAGATGTCGACGATGCAGGTGAATGTTCGCGGCGCGAGCTTATTGGCCATCAACGAGACGTTGCCTCCGCCCGATCCGCCCGTGGCGTAGATTCGGTCACGAGCAAAAGCGACCTTGGACTGATCCAGTTCGTGAAAGACGAGCCAGAGAGCGCGCAGCGCGTCCAGTCCCTGCAACCAGCCGAAATCGTACGGCTCGGGGTCGTCGATCGACGCCTTTTTCCCACTTTGCAGATAGCGCACGCTGATCGCGACCACGTTGAATTTACGCGCGAGATAGTTGGGATCGGCGGTGCCGTCCAGATCGAGTCCTCCCCAGTTGTGCAGCGTCAGGAACAATCCCGTGCCGGGACCGACGCTTTTTTTGCTTCCATCCGGGTAGTAGATCCCGACGCGTACCGTGCGCGCGCCGGGTTGAAGCGGCCATTCCTGGGCCGGAATTTCGACCGCGCCGTTGGAATCGGGCAGGCGAGGCCACTCCTCGGCGCCCGCAATTCTAGCCGCGAAAACACCGATCGATGCCCACAGGACCGTCCACGGGACGAACCCGAATCGTCTGGCGTTGTTCATGGAGGGGGTGTCCGTTGGCCGATGCACCAGAGGTGCTGATGGGTACGCAGGAACAACTGCCCGTTGCTCGGCGCGACCGACGCGTTACTCAATTCGGCTTCACCCAGCGAGTTCTTCGCCACCAGCTCAAACGTCGGACTGGCTCTGAAGACAAAACAGTCGCCTCGCTGCGTGATCGAATAACAAAGGCCGTTCGCCAGCATCAGCGACGACCAGTTGGTGCCGCCGTCCAGACGTTGCTCCCAGACAAGCTCGCCGCTGGACAGGTTAAAACACTCAGCGATTCCCGGGTCGTTATGAATGTAGATATGACCTTCATGGATCACGCCGGAGCCGATACGCTGCTTGGTCTTGGGATGCCGCCACAAGCGGCGATCCGCCGTGATGTCGCCATTTCCACCGGCCCGCAGCGCGATCGTCATGCCGTTGAAGCCGCCCATACCCACGATAATGCCGTCGGAAAAGAGCGGTGAGGTATAGACCAGCGGGTTGATGCCCGAGCATGTCCAGTACTCTTTGCCGGTTCGCGGATCGAGTCCGCAGAGGCGAAACGGAAAGCTGATCAGCAGTTCCTGGCGACCCTCGACTTCGCGGATGATCGGCGTCGTCCAGGAACCGTGATAATCGACGCTGGCGAACTTCGCCTCGGCGGTTCCCTGCCTGTTGATCGGTTCGTCGTGCTTCCAGACCGTCGCGCCGGTCTTCTTGTCCAAGGCGATCAGGAACGAACCGTCTCCCGGTCCGAAATGCAGATAGCAGAGATCATCGTGAAGAACGGGCGAAGCGCCATAGCCCCAGATATGCTTTTGTGTGCCCAGCTCGCGCCGCCAGAGTTCCTTGCCCTGCATATCGTAGCAGAACAGTCCCGCGGAACCGAACCAGGCGATGACCCGTTCGCCATCGGTGACCGGCGAGGAAGCACAATAGGGATTGGTTCCGTGGGTGGGATCGGGCTCTTTCCAATCCGTCCCTTGTTGCCAGAGTTGACGCCCGTCGCGGCGATCGAAGCAGATCAGCGTTCGGCGATGCTGTTGTTCCAATGCTTGCGTGACGAAGATCCGTTCGCCCCAGATGATCGGGGTGGAGTTTCCTCGCTCCGGCAACGGGACTTTCCAAGCGACGTTCTCCACGGCGCTCCAGCGTGTCGGCAATCCTTTTTCCAGGCAGGTGCCGTCCCCGCGAGGACCGCGCCAGGCCGGCCAATCGTCGGCCGTTGTCGCCTCCACCAGAAAAATCAGCGCCAGGCAAATTCCCACTGCCACGCCGGCCCTCGCGAGGCAACGGCCATTCCATCCGAATCGATCTCGAAACATTCCCATTCCCTCCGCGATATCAGGCCGTGTAGGTTGTAATCCATTCCAGAATCCGCTCACCGCATTCCGGCGGCACGGTGTGGCCCTGCTTGTGGTTGTAGAGCCCGATCGGCGGCGTTTTCTGGTAGAGCTGGTAAACCTGCATCGCGCTGGCAATGTACGGCCAGCTGCGATCGCCGTCGGCCGAGTCTCCACCGATCAATAGGAACGGACGCGGTGCGATGGCCGCCAGCAACTCGTGATGGTCGCGGACAAATTCATCGGTTTTGATTGTCGCGCCCAGGTACCAGGGATCCTCCCAGTTGGAAAAGAACTTGCCGATTCCGCCTTCGCTGCTCACCGCGGCCGCAATTCGTGGATCGAACGCGGCCAGGTAGAGCACTTCCTTGGCGCCCAGAGAGTGTCCGACACAGGCGATTCGCTTGCTGTCGACGCGTGGGGAGCGCGCGAGCAGGTCGACGGCGATCTGCGCGTCGAGCAGCATCCTGGCCATGCCTTTGCAACCGGGATGCGCCTCGAGGAAGCGGGACGATTCTTCGTTTGCCTTGAGCTGCTCGTTCGTCGGCCAGAGGTAGTTTCGCGGGGCAATGCAGACGAATCCCCGTTGGGCCAGTTGCAGTGCGAACGCCTGTTCCTTGTCCGCGGCCAGTCCGGCGGGCTGGCGAATGGAATGTTCGACGGTGGAGTGCAGCACGACAGCGGCTGGGGCGCGCCGATCGAGATCCCGCGGTTCGAGCCAATACGCTTCGCTGAACCAGTCTGGCTCGACCTGATAACGAATTCGCCGGCGCCACACTCCCGCATCGTGGTCCTCGGCCAGGACAGTCACCTCCAACTGCTCGGGGCGCCGCAGCTTTTCCAGGCCCAGAAAATCACTCCATTGCGCCAAAAGCCGCATACGGCGCTGTTCCCACTCCGCCACGGTACGAATTTCGCGACCGTGTTCGTCGACCAGCAGTGGCGGAAGCGGTTTGCTCTCGACCGGCGGATTCGCGATCGGTGGTCGAGGCTGCTGGATCTCCGCCAGCCAGGACACATTGCGTTCGCCCGCCGTCTGGGCGGGCAACCAACGCGGAAGCGACATCAACCCTACACCTAACGATAATGCTGTTCGACGTGATAACATGGGACTTGATTATGATGCCTGTCCCGCGGCATTTGAACCAAGGTAAGGCCACAATCGCCGATGACCGGCGTGTCCCTTGAGAGAGCATCGGAGCGAGCACCGAAGGGAGCACTTGCGAGCTGTATGATTCCTCCTCAATTCGAAATTGCGATCCATGCCCGGCCGACGAGTGCCGTGGAGGGGGTGGAGCGACCGATCCACGACCGGCCCGCCAGGATTCTGGCCGTGGAGCCGGCCGAAATGAACCTGCCGTTTCCCTGCAGTTTTGAGGAGCTTTTCGAACGCCTTGAGCGGATCCCGCGATTTTTTGCCGAACCCGACGGCTCGTTCGTCTGGACTGGAATGGACGACGGAACGAACTGGCAGCTCGAAGGCAATCTGTACGACCTGCACGGCCGCGTGATCTGGGTCTCCGTGAAGGGGTTTTGTCCGGAATCGCGTTGGCGGCAGTTCATCGCCCTCTTGGGTGAGGGTAGCGACGCGGGCTTTGCCATTCAATTATTGCACGAAGCGGTCTACCTGAGCCAATCGGAGTTTCTGCGTTGGCAGTGGGACCGCGATTGCTGACCGACGTGTGGCTGCCTATGATCGAATCTAGACGACGTCAACGCGAATTCAAGTTCAAAAGAACCCGGGAACACGATGCGCTGGCCGCTACGCAATCAGATTCTGCTGCCCTTCACGAGCATCATGCTGCTGGTGATCGTCGCCGTGACGGCCAGCAACGCCTATTTCGCCGCGGAAGATTCCGCCGGCAGAATCCAGCGGCAGATGCGCGCGATCGGTGCCACACTGCGTGAATCGCGGTTCCCGCTGACGGAAGCCGTGTTGCAGCAGGCGAAAGGACTCTCAGGAGCCGAATTCGTCGTCACCGATTGGGACGGCAAGGTGCAGGCCCAAACGGTCGGTGCCGCCGCGGAGACGGCCTGGACTACGAGCGCCGAGCTGGAACACGGAAGAACAGACGAGACGGTGTCGCTGGACGGCACCGCTTACGTCCAGATGCGTATCGAACGCGCCGCCAGCGATCACGAGCCTCCGTTGCGGCTGCACGTGCTTTACCCGCTGGCGACCTGGACCGAACTGCAGCGCCGCGCCGTGCTGCCACCGTTCATCGTCGGACTGATCGCGGTGTTGCTGGTTGTACTGTTTTCGATCGGACTGGCGCACCGGATTTCCAGTCCGCTGCAGTCCGTCGTCGAACAGGTCACGCGAATCGCTCGGCAGCATCCTCGTCCGCTTCCTGTCCCACGGACCGACGATGAAGTGCGACGGCTGGTCGAATCGGTCAACGGGCTGGTGTCGGAACTGGAAGCCCGTAACCAGGCGATCCAGCGCTCCGAACGCCTGGCGATGCTGGGCAAGTTGAGTGGCGGACTGGCGCATCACTTGCGCAATGGCGTGACGGGTGCCGGACTGGCGTTGCAACTGCACCGTCGCAGCTGTCGGCAGATCGACCAGGAGAGCTTGGACGTGGCACAGCGGCAGCTGGAACTAACCGAGGAGCATCTGAAGTGCTTTCTTGCCGCCGGTCAACCGCAGCCGCTGGAACTGCGTCGGACAAATCTCGGCGAATGGGCCGACGAGATAACGCGTCTGGTCCAACCGGCGTGCCAGCACCTCGGTGTGCGTTGGAGCCGCAGCATCGATCCGAGCCTTTCTGCCGTTCCGTTGGACGCCTCACAACTTCGCCAGGCCGTCTGCAATCTCGCGATGAATGCGATCGAATCGGTCGGGCACGGCGGCGACGTGTGGTTGGAGATTGCCGGACTGTCCGGTGGCCGAACGGCGATCCGGGTCGTCGATAGCGGGCCCGGGCCGAGCGCCGAGATGGAATCGCGCTTGTTCGAGCCGTTCGCCACCAGCAAACCGGAAGGAATTGGACTGGGGTTGGTCGTCGCCCGGCAGATTGCGGAGGCGCACGGAGGCACGCTGCATTTCCTTCGACGCGATGGGCGATGCTGCTTTGAATTGTTGCTGCCGCCGACGCCGCTGCCGACGACGGCGGCGGCGCAGGCTGATTTGCCCGGCAGTTCGATTCCGTCGCAAAGCCCTTTCGAACGTGCGGATTCGGCACCACCCGTCGCCGAAAGGGAGCCGGTATGAATCGTGGATCGGCGCACGTTTTGATCGTCGATGACGAGCAGGCGATCTGCTGGAGCCTGCGTCGGCTGCTCGAGGAAGAGGGATACAGTGTGGATGTGGCGTCCTCGGCGGAGGACGGACTGGAGCGCGTCAAGACGCGAAAGCCACAGTTGTTGATCCTGGATGTTCGGCTGCCGGGGATCGACGGGCTGTCGGCAATCCCCAAATTCCGTCAACAACTGGGCGCGGTCCCCATGGTGCTGATCACGGCATTCGGGAATCTGCAGACAGCCATCGCCGCGCAGCGTGGCGGGGTCGTCGAGTATTTGACCAAGCCGTTCGACTTGGCGCAGGTGGTCGCGGCGGTGCAGCGCGCACTTGCCGGCGACGAGGAGTCCGCGGCGGCGGCTGGCACTCCAGGTCGCGGCCGCACAGGAGCCGTGCCCGGGGCCGCCGAATCGCAGGGGCCGTCCGGTGGCGCATCCGCCGAGGAAATCCTGGGTGCCAGCCCGGCGATGCAGGAGGTCTTCAAAAAAATCGCGATCGTCGCGGCCACCGAAGTTCCCGTGGTGATTTCCGGTGAGAGCGGGACCGGCAAGGAACTGGTCGCCCGCGCAATTCATCGACATTCCCGCCGCGCCGATCGCCCCATGATTCCCGTGCACCTTGCCAGCCTCAGTCCGTCCCTGGTGGAAAGCGAACTGTTTGGTCACGTTCGTGGCGCGTTCACCGGCGCCGACAACGATCGACTTGGAATGTTGGAATTGGCACACGAGGCGACCGTCTTCTTTGACGAGGCGGCGGACATTCCGCCGCAAAGCCAGGTCAAGCTGTTGCGGGTACTGGAACAGCGCGAACTGTTGCCCGTCGGTGGCACGCGAACGCGACCGTGTGACTTTCGTGTGATCGTGGCGACCAACAGGGACCTGCGCCAGTGCGTTGCCGATGAGACGTTCCGTCAGGATCTCTTCTACCGCCTGGCCGGTTTTGAGATCGTGCTGCCGCCGCTGCGGGAACGCGGCGACGATATTTTGATACTCGCCGAACATTTTCTGCGATCGGCCCGAGTTCGACACGGCACGAATTCACGTTTCAGCCAGGCCGCCATCCAGGAGTTGAAACGCCGTTCATGGCCAGGAAATGTTCGTGAATTGCGAAACGCGGTCGAATATGGCGCGCTACTCGCCCGCAACGGCCTGATCGTTCCCGAGCACCTGCCTCCCGAATTCCAGTTGCAGCAAAATTTGCCGACCAACGACCTTCAGTCCGCGGTTCGGGAATGGGCACGGCAGCAACTTGCCGTGGCCCCCGATCAACCTGACTTGTACGAGCGATTCCTGGCGGAGGTCGAACCCGCGTTGTTTCACACGGTACTCGAGCGTGTCTTTCAGAATCGATCGGCGGCGGCGGAAATCCTCGGAATCCACCGCGCGACCCTGCGGAAGCGGTTGGAGTAACAGGACGTGGCGCACCCCACCGATTTTGATCCGTACTTCGAATGGCTTGGAATTTCGCCGGCCGACCGGCCCCTGGATCACTACCGACTGCTCGGCCTGCCTCACTTCGAATCGGATCTTGCGCGGATTGAGCGTCATGCCGACGAACGTATGGCGAAGGTGCGCCGCTCCCAGACTGGACCGCGCGGTGTCTGGAGCCAGCACATTCTCAACGAGCTTTCAAGTGCTCGCGGATGCCTGACCCACCGCGAAACGAAGCTGACCTATGACGCCGCGCTGCACGGCATCCTCAGTGCGAGCCAGCCCGTGCCAGAAAGCGCCGACGTGCTCATTCCACCACCGGCGCCATCGTGGGAGATCGATCCTATCGCGTCAGCTCCCGTCACTCCTGCGCTGGTGGTCATTCGCGATCTGAACAATGACCTGGATTCCCCTGCGCGTTCGCCGACACCGGCCGCCGGTAAGTGGATTCCGGTCGTCGTCGCGCTTGTGGTGGTGGCAGCGGGCCTCATACTCTTCGCGGTCCTGCTGGGCCGCAAGTCAGACCCGCGCGATCGAAACTCATCGGGTGCCGACGTGTCGAGCCGACCCCGCGTCGGTTCCGACGTCACAAAAGAACGCAGAACCAAAGCACCGGAGAACGATTCCGATCCGAACCTTGTGCGTCCCCTGGCCAATGGAAAACTGGATTTCCCCGTCACGCTCGCGCAACTGCACGGCGAATCGCTTGCGGTCGAAGTTCAGCATGGCCGCAGCGTGGTCGCGGGATGGAAGTCGACGCAAGAGTATCTGGAGTGGACGTTTCGGGTGGAGAAGCCCGGCGTATTTCGCGTGCGCGTCCACTACACGGCAACCGAACCGATGCACGGAGGGCGCATGATGGTGTCGGTGGGTGAAAGTCGTAAAGGCTGTGATGTGCGATCCTCGGAGGAAAACGAGTTTCACTATGAGGAGTTTTATCTGGCGGTACGCCGCTCGGGCGAAAACCGCTTGACGGTGCGCGCGGAATCGGTGCCTGGCCCGGAATTCCTGGTCTTGGAGCGGATCGAATTCCTCCCGCGGTGAGAGCCGGTTGCGAATGCGATTCGCCTTCCCGCCGCTGCCAAACGGCGGCGATTTTGTTAGACTGACGCCCTCCCCCGCTCGATTTCTTTTCACCGGCGAGGAACCCTCCCATGGCGGATCGAAGATCGCTCCGATTGACCGACGCTTCCCCGTCCCTCGATCTTGATCGACGGGCATTGTTCGCCTACTCGGCGCTGCTCGGCGGCGCGATGGTCGCCCCAGGCAGCGTTGCGGCGGTCGCGGGCGACGCGGAGCGCCCGGCACCCCGAGCCCGACCGGCCGTCGTGCAGAAACGCAAATATGAAATGAAGAAGTCGATCAACATGTGGGCGTTTCCGTACCCGCAGAAATGGTCGCTCAAGGATTGCCTGCAGCTTGCCAGGGACGCCGGGTTCGACGGCGTGGAGATTAATTTTGCCCTGGAAGGAGAGTTTTCCAGCGAATCGTCCGAGTCGGACATTCGCGCCATCGGTCAATTGGCGCGCCAGGTCGGCATCGAGATCAGTGGCGTCTGTTCGTTTTTGTTCTGGCCCTATTCGATGTCGCACAATGATCCGCAGAAACGGCAGAAAGGAATCGAACTGGCGCGCAAGATGATCCAGGCGACGCATTGGCTGGGAATTGACAACCTGCTGGTCGTTCCCGGCGCGGTCTACGCGCCCTGGGTCGAGAACTACGATCCCGTCCCCAACGACGTCTGCGAGCAGCGGGCGCGCGAGGTGGTGCGCGGATTGATTCCGTTCGCGGAGAAAGCCGGCGTCTCGATCAATATCGAGAACATCTTCATGAACGGATTCCTGTTCAGCCCTCAGGAGATGGTGAGTTTTGTCGACAGCTT
The DNA here is from genome assembly GCA_016872775.1 of Planctomycetota bacterium. Taxonomy (GTDB): domain Bacteria; phylum Planctomycetota; class Planctomycetia; order Pirellulales; family Pirellulaceae; genus VGZA01. The sequence goes on from VGZA01000010.1 coordinate 80,656, forward strand.
CCAGAGCCGGCATGTACAGATCCACTTCGACACGGGAAATATCATGCATTATCAATTTCCCGAGCACTGGGTGCCGATCCTCGGCAACCGTATCAAGAACATTCACTTCAAGGAATGGGATAAGCGCGGTCAAGAGTTCAATCTGCACACATTTCGCACGCTGCTGGACGGCACGACGAATTGGCCGGCGGTGATCGCCGCGTTGGATGCGATCGGCTATCGGGGATTCCTGACGTTTGAATATTTCCATCCGTTCCAGCATTTTCCGGAGGCGCTGATCTATCAGGCGTCCGACGCGTTGGATTGGATGCTGGGAGCCAAGAGTTGACGAGTGCACTGGTACCACTCATCCTGCCCCAGGCGCCGTTGCCGTCCGCAATGCGCCCCGAGATTCTGGCTCCCGCCGGGGACTGGGATTGCCTGCGCGCGGCGGTGGAGAACGGCGCGGATGCGGTCTACTTCGGACTTCAATCGGGCTTTAATGCCCGAGCGCGCGCCGCGAATTTCGCCGCCGAAGAATTGCCGGCGGTCGCGGACTACCTGCATCGCCGGTCGGTCCGCGGGTACGTTACGCTGAATACACTGATCTTCAGCGACGAACTGCCACGCGCGGAATCGACGGTGCGGCAGGTTGCCGAATCGGGAATCGACGCCGTGCTTGTGCAGGACCTGGGACTGGCCCGACTGATTCGCGCCGTAGCGCCGCGACTCCCCATTCACGCCTCCACCCAAATGACGCTCAGCAGCGCCGAATGCCTGGAAGTCGCGCGGCGATTGGGACTCGACCGCGTCGTGCTGCCGCGCGAATTGTCCGTCGACGAAATCGCGGCGATCCACGCCGCTTCTGACCTGACGCTCGAAGCGTTCGTCCATGGCGCACTCTGCGTCGCCTATTCGGGACAGTGCCTGACCAGCGAGTCTCTGGGAGGCAGGAGTGCCAACCGCGGCCAGTGCGCACAGGCCTGCCGGTTGCCGTACGACATCATTCGGGATCGTCAGCCCGTCGACACCGGCACGATGAAGTACCTGCTCAGTCCCCAGGATCTCGCGGGCTTTGAATTGATACCCGCATTGATTCGCGCGGGGGTGCGTTCGCTGAAGATCGAGGGTCGCTTGAAGACCCCCGAGTATGTCGCCAATGTGACGCAGCATTATCGCCGCGCCGTCGATCTGGCGATGGCGGGCGAACCGGTTCGCTTCACGCCGCGACAGATCGAGGAACTGGAACTGTCGTTTTCCCGCGGCTTTTCGCCGGGATGGCTCGAGGGCTGCGATCACAAACGGCTGGTGCCGGGAGAAAGTTCCTCCAAACGGGGCGTTCGTCTCGGCACCGTACTCGCCATCCGCGGCGATCGCGTCCGTATTCGACTGATCGGTTCCGTCAAACGGGGCGACGGCCTGTCGTTCGATTGCGGTCGACCTGTCGACGATTCCCAGGGTGGGCGGGTGTACGAACTGTTTCGAGACGGAAAGCCGGTCGCGGGCCCGATGGAAGGCGGTGAAGTGGAAATGGCATTCGCACGCGATGCGCTCGATTGGGATGAGATCTGGCCGGGCCAGGCCGTCTGGAAAACCGACGATCCTGAGCTCACCAGTCGCCTGCGCAAGACATTCACGCAGCGCCAGACGCTGCGGCAGGTTCCCGTCGATATCGTGGTCGAAGCGGCCGTCGGCGAATGCCTCAAGCTGGCCGCGGTTGCGGGAAACGGCGCTCGTTGCGAATTCCAATCGGATTCGCCGCTTGCCGAAGCGCGTCGGCATCCCCTGGCGGTCGAACAGTTGCGACAACAATTCGATCGACTGGGGGGAACGCTGTACCAGCTGCGGGACCTGCGGGCGACAATCGTCGGCGCGCCGATGGTTCCGTTCAGCGTCTTGGGCCGGATGCGGCACCGGCTGGTGGAGGAACTCGATCGCGCCGCCGTCACGAAACCCTGGCCGGCAACCGCCAACAACGTATTGCCGGTTCTGCGAGCCAATCTGCAGCTCGACCACCCAACGGTCGCCGTCGATCGTGCGCCGCAGCTCCACGTACTATGCCGTTCGTTGTCGCAGCTGCGCACCGTCCTGCGGCTCGGCGCCAGCACTGTTTACGTCGACTTCCAGGACCTGCGCGAATACCGTGAAGCGACCGACCTGGCGCAGGCCGCAGGCGCGGAGATTCTGCTGGCGACGCCTCGCATTCAGAAACCGGGTGAAATGGGCATTTTTCGCATGCTCGCCAAGCGCGAAGCCGCCGGGATCCTCGCGCGGAATCTGGCGGGAATCGATTTCTTCGTCAACGCGGGTCGGAAAGTTGTTGCTGATTTTTCCCTGAATGTTACCAATGAACTGGCCGCGGAGTGGCTGATCGAATTGGGAGTGCGCAGAATGACCGCTTCCTACGATCTGAATCGCGACCAATTGCTGACCTTGGCCTCCGCTATTCCCAGCTCCTGGCTGGAGGTCGTGGTGCACCAGCATATGCCGATGTTCCATATGGAGCACTGCGTGTTCTGTGCCGTGATTTCGCCCGGCACCAATAAGACCAACTGCGGCCGGCCGTGCGACGTGCACGAAGTGAAGCTGCGCGACCGGATCGGAATGGAGCATTCACTTCGAGCCGACGTGGGCTGCAGGAACACGCTGTTCAATGCGGTGCCGCAAAGCGCCGCGGAAGTGCTCCCCCAACTTGCCTCGCTGGGAATTCGCGATTTCCGCATCGAGTTGTTGAACGATGACCCGGTGGAAATCGCACGCACGATGGAACTCTATCGCGAACTGCTCGCCGGCCGCGTGAGCGGTCGGGCGGTCTGGAGTTCCCTGCGAGCCAGCAATCGCGTCGGTGTGACACGCGGTACGCTCGAAGAACGCCGCGATCCCCTGGCGATCTTGTGATCGCGCCGGGTGCAACCCGGTGCCAGTGCCACCCGGCTCGAAACAAGTTCGTGCTACGTTCGGACTTCTCGAAACACGTTTGCGCTACGATGGACGAACGCTCATGCCAGCAGGCGGCTCACGACCGATCCCGCGACGTCTGTCAGTCGGACGTCGAGTCCTCGATGACGGTAGGTGAGTCGTTTGTGGTCAAGTCCGAATAGGTGGAGCAGGGTGGCGTGAAAGTCATGAGTATGAACGCCGTTCTCGGCGATTCGCCAACCAATTTCGTCACTACTGCCAAAGACTTGTCCACCCCGGATTCCGCCGCCCGCCATCCAGATGCTGAAGCAATGCGGATGGTGATCCCGTCCCGCGTCGCGCCCCGACGATGCGTTTTCGGTGATCGCCGTGCGACCAAATTCGGTTCCCCAGACGACGAGCGTCGATTCGAGCATACCTCGAGCCTTGAGATCGTTAATCAACGCCGCAATCGGCTGATCGACTTCTCGGCATTGAGCGCGAATGTCGGCGTCGAGTTTCTTGTGATGATCCCAAGTGCGCTGGAACAACGTGACAAACCGCACACCCCGCTCCACCATCCGTCGTGCGAGCAGGCAGTTTCTGGAGAAAACACCTTGCTGTCCGGGCCGTTCCAGTCCGTACGACTGCAGCGTCGCCTGTGTTTCGCCCGAGATGTCGATCAGTTCCGGAGCGGATGACTGCATCTGAAACGCGAGTTCGTAGGCGGCGATGCGCGTCTCCAGTTCGGGATCAATGCTCTGAGCCCCACGAATCCGGTTCAACTGTTCGATCGCATCCAACTGCGCGCGGTGGGCGCGAGGCGCGATATCGGCGGGAGTCTGCAAATTCAGAATCGGTTCGCCCTGGCCGCGGAGCAGCATCCCCTGATAGCGGCCTGGCAGGTATCCATTGCCCCAGGCCATCGCGCGAGCCACCGGTCCGCGGTGGTTGATCAGCGCCACGAATCCTGGAAGTTCGTGGGACGGATTGCCCAGCCCGTAGGTCAGCCATGCCCCCAGGCTTGGTCGGCCGGGCTGGTCGCGTCCCGTGAGCATTTCCAGCTCACCGGGCGCGTGGTCGAATGCCGCGTGATGCATGGAGCGGATCAGGGCGATATCGTCGGCGCAGGATCCAATTCCCGGCAGCAATTCGGAGAACGACGTCCCACATTCGCCGCGAGGATGAAACGCATACGGGCTGGCCATCAACACCGATTGCTGCGGCTTGACGAACGAAAATCGCACTCCTTGCAGGAACGACGGTGGAATCGGCTGTCCATCCAGTTCCCGAAGCCGCGGTTTCGGATCAAAAAGATCCAAGTGACTGGTCCCGCCAGCCAGAAAGATGAAGATGCAATGCCGCGCACGCGGCTCGTGGTGCGGACCGGGTTGTGCTCCGGGCACCAGGGCGGTTGGGGATGCGAGCGGCGCGGAAGCCAGCAGTCCTTCCTGTCGAAGCAGCGTCGCGAGCGCCAGAAATCCCGCGCCACCGCCAACACGCGTGAAGAAATTCCGCCGAGTCAGCAACGGCGATGGCATCCTATGATCGTTCGTCCCTGCCATCGCATCACTCCCGTGTTATCGTCTCATCCAGGTTCAACATCGTTCGCGCGACGCCGGCCCATACCAGCGACTCGCTCGCGCCGGCTTCCTGCTGTTGTCGGACCAGTTGACGGATAATCTCTTCTTCCGCTGGTGACGGCGCGCGCCCCAGGCACCACTCGAACGCATGGCGAACCCTGCCGCTGTCGTCGGCGGTCGATTCCATCAGACGCTGTCCCAGGGCTCGACAACATTCGTCGATGGCGGGATCGTTCAGCAGCGTCAGCGCCTGCGTCGCTGTAATCGATCGATCGCGAACGATCGTACAAGCATTGCCATCCGGGCCGTCAAAGGCCGCGAACATCGGGTAGGGATACGTTCGCTGCATATGCACGTAGAGCCCGCGACGATACGGGCGACCGCTCGATTCCTGAAATCGCTCGTTCTTCAATTCGTCCAAGTCCCGCAACACCTTCGGCAAGGTCGGTTGAATCGACGGACCGCCTAGGGACGTATCCAGTAATCCACTCGTCGCCAACGCAATGTCCCGTACAATTTCCGCTTCCAGACGAATCCGGTTCTGCCGCCACAACAATCTGTTTTCCGGGTCGATTTCGGCATGGCCGGGTCGGTCGTTCGCCGACGATTGCCGATAGCTGGACGAGACGACCAGCAATCGAATCAACGCCTTGCGACTCCAGGCGCCAGGGGTCGGAGCCGAAGACGGTTGCGTCGGCGTTGCGCTCGCACCATTCACGTCGCCCGCGGAATCGACCACGTTGGCGAGAGGCAGGCCCGCAAATCGAGCGGCGAGCCAATCGATCAGCTCGGGATGACTGGGAGGCTCTCCTCTGAGCCCAAAATTTTCCGGTGTCGCGACCAGTCCTCTTGCGAACAGATGTTGCCATAGTTGGTTCACGGCAACGCGGCCCGTCAGCGGATGATGCGGGGAAACGAGCCAGCGGGCCAGGTCCAGACGGTCGGGTCGGGAATTTCGCATGAGCAGGTCGGGAAGAAACGCGGGCACACCAGGGTCCACCGGCGCTCCCAGTTCCAGGAAATTGCCACGCCGGTGCAGGCGCGTCGGCCGCTCCAGAAAACGCAGCGTGGGCGCGTCCTGGAACTGGTCGTCGTCCGTGCTGTTGAAGAATGCGTAAAGCTGGTAATATTCGCGCTGCGATACCGGATCGTATTTGTGCGAGTGACATTCGGCGCAATTCAGGGTCAGTCCCATCCAGACCGCGCCGGTGACGGCAGTGCGGTCTTTGACCGCCTTTGTTCGAAACTCCTCTTTATCGGCACCGCCGGCGGAATTGTAGAGCGTGTTGCGATGGAAACCGGTGGCGACAAGATTAGAGGATTCGGTCTGTTCGCGAAGGTCGCCGGCCAATTGCCAGACGGTGAATTCATCGAACCCCATGTCGTCGTTGATCGATCGAGTAACCCAGTCACGAAATCGCCAGGCGTTCGGTCGTAGATTGTCGTTCTCGTAACCATCGCTCTCGGCGAACCGGGCCAGGTCGAGCCAATGTTTGCCCCAACGCTCGCCGAAGTGGTGGCTGGCGAGTAACCGATCCACCAGCCGCTCGCAATCGTCCGGTCCCGTGGCGTTCAGATACTCTTCGATTTCGTCCGCCGCGGGAGGCAGGCCCAGCAAATCCAGGTGCAGCCTGCGCAACAACATCGGACGATCGGCGTCACTGGCCGGATGCAGGCCTTGGCGGCGCTGGCGGTCCAATAGGAAACTGTCGACGGCGCTACGCGGCCAGGCATCCCGCACCGCCGGAACCGCCGGCCGGTCGATGGGGCGAAAGGACCAGTGGGTGGACGCGACTTCCTGGCCAGCCAGGGCGTCCGGCCAGGGCGCGCCGGCGTCAATCCAACGGCGGAACCGTTCGATCTGTTCCGGTTCCAGCGACGATTCTCCCAGCGGCATGCGTCGCGCGTCGTCTTGGGAACGGAGCCGAGCGATGAGTTCACTGTTCTCACTGGAACCCGGCTGCAGGACCGGCCCGTTGTCGCCACCCAACAGTGTTGTCCGCCGCGTGTCGAGTCGCAGTCCGCCCTCGCGCTTTTCCTGGCCATGACAAGATACGCACCGCATCCGCAGCAATGGCAGGACATGGGAAGCAAATTCCTCCGGCAGAAACTCCGCTCCATTCCCGCCGGGATCCGCGGACACGATACCGCCCGCGATTGCGAAGGCGCCGATGGCAATGATCGCTGCGCAAAGGATCGCCTTTAATTGCGGTAACATCGGGTTGGGCAGGTGGTTGGAAACGGATGTCGAGATTGCGGTGATTCTATCCACACCCACCACGCGGAAGAAGTGCGTCGTAGCTCGAAACTTGTTTCGAGCTACGAACAAGTGTCGAGCTACGGGGAGCGCATGATCACACGTACCCGATGGTTCTTGGTATCGCCGATGTAGACTCGCCCTGCTCGGTCGACGCAGATCCCGTGGGGCTGTGCCAGTGTGGCCTTGGATGCGGGGCCTGCGTCGCCGGAGAAGCGACCTGCCTTGCCGATCCCGCCGAGCGTGGAAACCAGGCCGCTTTTGGCGTCGATCAAGCGAATCGCGTCGTTTTCGGAATCTACGACGAACAGATTCTGTTGCTCGTCAACCGCCAGGCCTTTCGGACCATGGAAGGCGGCATCCTTCGCCGGTCCACCATCGCCGCTATATCCTGGCTTTCCCGTACCGGCCACATGGTGCAGCTTCCTGCTATCCAGCTCAATTCTCCAGATCGCGTGCCCTTCACGCAGCACGACCCAGAGCGTCCGCCCATCGGTCGCCATCGCACGTGGACCGGGCAACGGGGATTGGTCGGCCGCCGCACCTTCGCGCGGCGGCGCGAGTTCTCCGGTGCCGGCAAACGTCTCGATCAGGCCGGTACGCAGTACGACGCGACGAATGCGATGGTTACCGATGTCGGCGATATAAAGATGTCCTTTACCGTCCAGAACAATTCCGTGGGGCACTTGCAGTCGCGCCTTGATCGCCGGGCCACCGTCCCCGGAGAAGCCGGGCATGCCGTCGCCGGCGATCGTCGTGATCCGGCCGTCGATTCCGATGCGGCGAACGACATGATTCCGCATTTCTACTTCAAAGAGATTTCCTTGTTCGTCAAAGCGAACCTCATACGGCTCGTTCATCGCGGCTTCCACCGCCGGCCCGCCATCCCCCGCGTAACCGATGGCCCCCGTTCCGGCGACAACCGAGATCTTCTGCGATTCCCGTTCAAGACGCCAGATTCGATGATTACCAACTTCGGTGACGAAAAGATCACCACGCGGCCCGATCTCCACGCCAAAAGGCTGTCCAAGATTGACATGGAGCGGCGCGCCAGTTCGACCGTTGTCGGCCGCCTCCCCCGTGCCGGCAACGGTTAGGATCCGCGGCTCATCCGCCGCTTTGCCTGCGTTCACTCCGGAAAGCAACCCGGGTAGATCCGGTTTCAGCAACAAGACGAACGCAGCAATAGCGGCGGAGGCGGAGTTTGTTTTCCGATTCATGGGTGCTTCACCAGTCCTCGAGTTTCGTGGCGGCCATCGCCGCCAGGATAACACGATCGGTGAGGCGCTGCGTATCGATCAGCTCGTTTTTTCCCGTTCCGCCAGCGCGCCGCGAGTCACGGGTGAAGGCACTCCCTAGCCCGTGCCCAGGAGGCGGCAGCATCGGCGATCCGCAATCAACCGCGAGTCCGAAAGTCACCGATTGACAGCGGAGTTCGCCCGAAATTACGATTCTTGCGCTGTTCAGTTCACCCAGCTAATCCTCTTTCGAGGATCCGTCCATGATTCGTTGCTCTGCCTTTGTCGCCATTGCCGCCATCCTGTTTTCGCGCGGCGCGTTCGCCCAGGAGTTTCCGCAACCGGGTCCAGAACACAAATATCTCGCCGAAATGGAGGGGACCTGGGATGCCCGGGTCGACATGGGCGGCGAGAAGTCCAAAGGCGTTTCCACGTACAAGCTGATCTGCGGTGGAATGTGGATCGCCAGTGACTTTCAAGGGGACATCGGCGGCGCGAAGTTTCAGGGGCACGGCGTCGATGGATACGACCAGCACAAGAAAAAATATGTCGCGGTCTGGGTCGATTCCATGGAATCAGCGCCGATGCACCTGGTGGGAGACTTCGATGCCAAGACCAAGACGATGACGATGAAAGGCGAGACCTTCGGACTGGACGGCAAACCGCAACCGGTCAAGACAACCACGGTCCACAAGGATAAGAACACGATGGTCTTCACGATGTACGCGATCGGACCCGACAACAAAGACCAGCCGATACTCTCGATAACCTACACACGCCGGAAGTAGCCCTCCCCTGGTGCCGATCACCGGTGTTGCGCCGAGCGATCGCGGTGCGGCAGGCAATGCCAGATTCGAGTTTACTGCTGCAGCACGTTGTTCTGCTGTTGCAATCTTCGCGCCAGCATTAGAACGCGCCGTTCCAACTGCTCCAGTTCATCGAGGTCTTTGCCGGACTTCAGTCGCGACAATTTGGCGGTCATCAGGTTTAAGATCGCAAACAGGTCGTCGGCCCCTTCGCGCATGTTGAACTGGAATTCGCGGTCGACCATCTCTTCGATCAATTGCAGACTCTCGTCGGCCAACTGCGGGTTGACGGCGAGTTCCTCGAACGATTTTCGCAACGGCTCGCGATTATCCCGCAGGAATTTTCGGAACTCGACCTCGCTGATATCCATCGCCTTTTCCGCCATCTCGTCGACCTGCAACAGGACGTGCTCTTCCAGCTTCCCACGCAAATCGGGCAGTGAATTCTGGGCCTGTTTGCTGAGGCTTTCGGCCCAATCGGGGGCATGCCGCGTGACTTCGTCCTGAACGGTGCGTCGAGCGACGGGGAGCTGCTCCTCGATCCAGGTGGACGCCGCCGCGACCAGCGTATCCGGTTCCATGATTTCGGCGAGTTGCCGATAGCCGAAGATAAAATAGCCGGCAAGCAATGCCACGAGCAGCACGCCGACGATCAACGTAAAGCTGTTGGCAAGGCGAAGCCGGGACGCGGTGCGGCCGAGCATTTGTTGTGTCGATTCCAGAGTCGCATCGAGCGATGGTTGGTTTGTATGTGCAGGCTGGGACATGGTTGAGTTCCGAGTTCCGAGGTGAATTGTTGCTGTAAATGGCTACTGGATTGGCCGTCGCGCTAGCAGTGTATTGGCGAGCCGGCTCTTGACGGAGTCTTGTTTCAGGGTGTCTTGGGTTCGACGGGAGTCCCGCGGAACTGTGGGTCCTGCACCCGCACTGGCTGGATCGGGTGGGAATCGAAAGTGTCGAACGACGACTGCGATTGGATTTCGACCGCCGACCTCCCCGTCTGGCTGTCGCCGCCTCCCGCGCGGCGCGAGCCGGCCCTGCCGTGGTCGCGACGATCGGGAATCAGTTCGCGGCCGCGCCGGCAACCGACTTCGGCTGGCGCAGGACTTTCATCCAGCGATAGACGGCTTCCAACAGGATCAATCCCACACAGCCGACCATCAAAATGATGAACAACGCGTTCAGCCCGCCGGTGATCGCCTGCAGGCGATTGTTGTTGTGGAGCCCTTCGCGCATCTGCGTCCAGAAGATGCGCGTCACAAGTTGGTAGGCGGCGGTGGAGGTCGTGGTGATCACGAACAGCATCGGGAAAAGAGTGAGCGCGGCCCATCGGGCGCGGCCGGAGTTGATTGCCACGGTGGTGACGCAAGCCAGAGCGATGACCGCCAGAAGTTGATTCGCGATTCCAAACATCGGCCAGATGGTCTCGATCGAACCGGTCATGATCAGCCCGCCCCATCCGAAGGTCACCACGGCGGTCGACAAGACGGCGCCCGGGACCCAATCGGTTTTCTCGAATGGCTTATAGAAACGGGCCAGCGCTTCCTGCAGCAGAAAGCGGGCGATGCGCGTACCGGTATCGATGGTGGTGAGTATGAACAGGGCCTCGAACATGATGGCGAAGTGGTACCAGTACTTGATCGCGCCGTCGATCGCGAAATTACCGAAGCGGGACATGGCATCGGTGAAGATTTTGGACATGCCCACGGCCAGCGTCACCGCGCCGCCGGTGCGCCCGCGCAACGATTCGCCACCAACCTGCCGTTCGATCTCGGTGAGGTTGTCCGTTTGCGCGTTCATCTTCTCCAGCGCCGACGCATATTTCTCGACCTTGGCGAGGTCGATGTTGATGGCCCAGTAATCTCCTTGCGGCAGCGAGGCGGCGGCGATCAACGCGACGATGCCGACCAGTCCCTCGATCAACATCGCGCCGTATCCGATCATTCTTATGTCGCTTTCCCGGTGGATCATTTTGGGGGTGGTGCCCGACGAGACGAGGGCGTGGAAACCCGAGATGGCGCCGCACATGATGCAGATGAAGCAGAACGGGAAGATGGCGCCGCCCGCGACGTACGGCCCTCCACCCCCCGCGAAGATCTCGTTGACCATCGGCGATTCCAGCTTCGGATTCGCGACCACGACCGCGGCGATCAACAGCACCACGGTGCCAATCTTGAGAAAGCTCGAGAGATAATCGCGCGGGCAGAGCAGCATCCAAACGGGAAGTACGGACGCGATGAAACCGTACCCGCAGATCGCGTAAATCGTGGAGTTCCGCGAAAGCGAAAAATAGGGTTCCAGGCTGGAGCCGGGTATCCAGGCACCGGCGATTGTGGCCGCCAGGGTCGCAATCGCGCCGATCAGCGAGGCCTCGACAATCGCGCCTTTGCGGATCTTGTACATGTATAATCCGACGAACAGCGCGATCGGAATTGTGCAGGCGATCGTAAAGGTGCCCCAGGAACTGCCGGGGATGGCTTGCGTGTATTGATCGTCGTTCAGTTCGAGCTGCTGTTGTTCCAATGTGAATGGAGAAGGTCCCGTGTCGCGCCGCGGATGCACCAGCACAAACGACTCGCCGCGTCGGACTTCCGCGCCGCTGGCGTAAACGATTCGCGAATTGGCCGGGACCGTCGCAATCTGCCGGGTACCTTCCTCGCGATGCTCGATCCTGGCGTCCGGTTCCAGGACGATGCGTGTGCCTTTGGCCAGTTTGATTTCCTCGCCCCCGAGCGCCTTGACGACGACGACTCCCAGACCGGCCAGCGCAATGATGACCACAAACAGGATCGCCAGGGACGCCGTGCCTCCCGCGAGCGGGCTGATGTCGGTTCGGGCGATCTCGGCCAGCGATCGACCGTTGCGCCGGACGCTGGCGGCGAGTACCAGCATGTCCTGCACGGCTCCCGCCAGACAGACGCCGACCACGATCCAGATCAGGCCGGGCAGGTAGCCGAACTGGATCGCCAGCACCGGTCCGATCAACGGTCCCGCGCCGGAAATCGCCGCGAAGTGGTGGCCGAACAGCACCCATTTGTTTGTCGGATGATAGTTCTGACCGTCGTTCATCGTATGCGCGGGCGTGGTGCGGGAGTCGTCCAAAGCCGCGACTTTGGCAGCAAGAAACGCGCTGTAGTACCGGTAACCGATCGCCAGGCAGGCGAGCGCGAGCAGGATCACCGGCATGCCATGCCCCAGAATCGTCCGCAGAAACTCCATGGAACGTACTTACCCCTCGATCGAGTTTGCCAACCAGGTCCTAACGCCCCCGTACAATAGCCGACGTGCTGGGCAGCAGCAAGCTTCTCCGGGTGGACCGGGACTCGACGATACCTATAATGTGGCTCTTTGCTTTCCGTTCCGATACGCACGAAAGGTGATTCTCTTGGCAGAGCATGTCGTTATCATCGGCAGTGGTCCCGCGGGGTGGTCCGCGGCGGTCTATGCCGCCCGCGCGAATCTCCGGCCGCTGGTCTTCGAAGGCACCGTCCATCCGGACATGATCCCCTTGGGGCAGCTGGCGTTTACGACCGAAGTGGAAAACTATCCCGGTTTTCCGGCGGGCAATATCCGGGCCTTTGTGGAAAGCGCGGTGGCCAGCGACCGCCACTACAATCTCCCGCCGCCACCCAAAGGCCACGAATCGCACTATGCGATCCAGGGCGCCGAACTGGTCGAGCTGATCAAGCAACAGGCGATCAACTTCGGCACGCGCGTCGTCCCGGACGACGTGGTCGATATTGACATCAGCTGCTGCCCTTTTCGGATCATTTCCGGCTCGAATCCTGTCGTCGAGGCGCACGCCGTGATTGTCGCAACGGGCGCACGGGCGAATTACCTGGGACTGCCGTCGGAAGAGAAGTTCAAGAACAAAGGCGTCAGTGCCTGCGCCGTCTGCGACGGAGCACTGCCCGGCTTTCGCAACAAACCGCTGGCCGTGATCGGCGGCGGCGACTCCGCGGTGGAGGAAGCGAGCTACCTGACCAAATTCGGCTCGATCGTTTACATGGTCCATCGCCGCGATCAGCTCCGCGCTTCGAAAATCATGCAGCAGCGCGCACTGACGAATCCCAAGATCGAAATGGTCTGGAATTCCCAGGTCGACGAGTGCCTGGGCGACAAATGGCTGACCGGAATCCGCTTGAAAAACAGCCAGACCGGCGCGACGCGCGAATTGGCGGTCAGCGGCATGTTCGTGGCGATCGGGCATACGCCGAACACGGCTTTCCTGCACGAAAAACTCGAGACGAACGACAAAGGTTATCTGAAGCTGACCCGGCCTTTCCGGACCTGGACCAGTGTCGAGGGAATCTTCGCCGCGGGCGACGTGGCGGACGACTACTATCGCCAGGCGATTACGTCCGCAGGTACCGGTTGCATGGCGGCGCTTGACGCGGAACGCTGGCTCGTGGAACAAGGACTCTAGGCTCATGAATTCACTGCAACGACCCTGGTACAAGGAACTCTCGCGCTATCATTGGTTCGTCTTTGTCGTTGCGGCCCTGGGCTGGTTGTTCGACACGATGGATCAGCAACTGTTCACGCTGGCGCGCACGCCTGCGATGCAGGAGCTGTTCGCCGGGCCGGGCGGCGCGGCGGCCGACAAGGCGATCGTCGATACGTACGGTCCCTGGGCAACCTCGATATTCCTGATGGGATGGGCCACGGGCGGATTGTTGTTCGGTGTCTTGGGCGACCGCTACGGCCGGGCCAAAGTGATGATGTGGACGATCCTGGTCTACTCGCTGTTCACTGGCATCAGCGCCTTCTCCGTGACCTTCTGGGATTTCGCGCTCTGGCGGTTCCTGACCGGACTGGGAGTGGGCGGCGAATTCGCCGTCGGAGTTGCCTTGGTGGCGGAAGTGATGCCGGATCGGGCCCGCCCATTCGCTTTGGGGTTGTTGCAGGCGCTGTCCGCCGTCGGAAATATCGCCGCCGCTCTGATCAATCTTGGATTGGGTGAATACGAGCAGACCTTGGGACTGGGCACCGCCACCTTGATGGGATTCAAACTCTCGCGCTGGCGCGTGATGTTCATGATCGGCACCGTCCCCGCATTGCTCTGCATCGTGATCCGAGCCCGCTTGAAAGAACCCGAACGCTGGCAGACGGCGAGCCATTCCGATGCCGCCAAACGCACTCTGGACCTGTACAGGGCTCTGTTTTACGATCCGGTGTGGCGCCGCCGCGCCTTACTGGGCGTGGTCCTGGCCACTTCGGGCGTGATCGGACTGTGGGGGATCGGGTTCTTCGCGGTCGACCTGAATCTCTCGATATTCCGCAAAGTGTTCGAAGCCGAGGCGCGGAGTCAGAGCGAATCGAACTGGGATCGGGCCCTTTTGCGGTCGCTGATCGCGGAGCCCGATCGGTTCAAGGACCTCAAGGTCAAGCTGAAACCAGCCGACTTCATCAGCACGGCCGCCGAAAACAAAGACCCGGCCATACTCTGGGATGCGATTGGGGAATTGACCGAACAGAAGCGGGAAATCAGCCTTGCTTCCGTGCTGGACCACCTTGATACCGGAAACCCGGCCAAGAATCGCAAGCCGCAATCGGCCGACGACAGGCGTCGCCGCGAGGATTACCTCGCGGGCGAAAAGAACGCCTCGGGGGATGGCGGCGGCGACGGTGCCGCCGACCACGGCGCTGCGATCGCGTCAAATGCCGATCGGATCGCCGCGCGTTCGAAAGCGATTGCGGGGCGGGTGACCCGCTGGACATCGTTGACGTCAATGATGTTGAACATCGGCGCCTTCTTCGGCATCTATGGGTTCAGTCTTGTCTCGCATGTCATCGGCCGTCGCCTGACGTTCGCCATCGCGTTCGTGATCGCCGGACTCTCGACCGCTTATGTCTTTCTGAACATCTCTTCCACGTCCCACGTGTTCACGATGATTCCTCTGATGGGATTCTGCCAGCTGTCGCTTTTTGGCGGCTACGCGATTTACTTTCCGGAGCTGTTTCCGACGCGATTGCGCAGCACGGGAACGTCGTTCTGCTACAACGTCGGCCGGTTCATTGCCGCGATCGGTCCGTTCACGCTTGGTGTGCTGAACTCGAAGGTCTTCCACAACGCGCCCGAACCGTACCGCTATTCCGGCGCGGTGATGTGCGTGGTATTCCTGCTGGGGCTGATGGTGCTTCCGTTCTGTCCGGAAACCCGCGGCCAACCCTTGCCGGATTAGCGCGTCGCCGGGTATTACGGTCTCCGAGCACTTTGTCCCAACACCCAGCCCCGATTGCGGATTTGCTACCTTCGCGGACAGCTACCCGACGGAAGAGCTGCTGGAGGCGGCGGAATTACTCTACATCATCCTGCAATCGGAATTGCCCGATTCGGCCGCCGAGATCGCCCGATTCGGCGCGTTTCCCGGGCGGGCGGCAGGTCGTCTGGGATGCTCAGAGCAGTTCGGCCATCCTGGACGCACACGCGCGAACGGATGGCCGCCGGGTCCTGCCCCGTTATCGCTTCGATAAAGCCGACGTCATCGTGTCGCTCGGTGCCGATTTCCTCGGCACATGGATTTCACCTGTCGAGTACACCGCCGGCTGGCGCGCCGGTCGCATTTCGACGGTCGCGAGACCGCGTATGTCCCACCAAGTCCAGCTGGAAGGGCGCATGTCATTGACCGGCAGCAAAGCCGATCAGCGCATTCGCGTCGCTCCCGATGAGTATGCCGCCGTGCTCCATGGGCTTTACTGGTTACTGGAAGCGCTCGCGGGTGCTGCGGTGGAGGGCGCCGCGGGCTCACGAGCGATCGAAGGCCCGCTCGACGCACAACGCCTGCGGCAACTTGCCGGCCGGCTCTGGGACGCCCGCGGCGCTCGTTGTCTCCGATAGCCAGGACCTTGCCGTACAGCTCCCAGGTGAACGGACTGAATCAGCTCCTCGAGAGTTACGGCAACAGGCTCGATATCGAGCGTCCCAGCCGGCAGCGGTCGGGCAGCGATCCACAGTTGAGCGAACCGTTGACCGAACTGGAGGCCGGAAAGGGTCGCGGCCTTGCTGGTGCTGGGACACGACTTGCTGCACGATCTGCCGGCCGCGGTGTCAGCCGCAGACTGGTTGAAACGCGTTCCACTCAAGGTGAGCTTTTCCGGGCGCGATCTTCAGCGGTCTGGCGATGGTGATTACCCTGCCCGTCCCCATTCACGACCCGCTGCTTTCAGAAAGCCTGCACTACCATCCGTGAAAAGACGGGCGAGGGAACTGCACATCCGCATCACTCAACTCTTCCCATCCGATCCCCTTAGCGTCCTTGCGTCTTCGCGAGAACCCTCTCCCGATCCTCTGAAACTACGGCAGATCGGCCAGAAACAGATCGTGCTTCCCGTTCCGTTCCGCCACATAGACGATACGATTGCCGTCCGGGTGCCAGATTGGATAGTCGTCACGTTCGGGATTGGCGGTGAGGCGTGTCTGTTCTGTTCCGTCGGGGCGCATCAGATAGATTTCGTAATTGCCATCGCGGCCACTAGTAAAAACAATCCGTTGGCCATCGGGCGCGAAGCGCGGCCGCAGATCCTGCAGCGGCTGCGTGGTAAGTCGATGCAGGTCACTGCCATCGGGCCGAGCCGTATAGATTTCGAAGTTGCCATCGCGCGACGAACCAAAAACGAATCGCTGTCCGTCCGGAGCGAAGTCAGGCCAATTATTGACGCCGGCGCCCGAGATTATTACGTGCGGTTTCCCCTGCGGCAACGGCATCATCAGGATGCTCTGTGTGTCCGTTTCCGCATAGCAGTAGAGCATCATCGAACCGTCCGGGGCGATTGCGGGCGAGCGAGCGCCGGAGAAACCTCCGCCCGGCGGGATTTCGGTTTCGGTTCCATTGGAGAGATTTTTCATGACGACCGCGAGGCTGAGATTACCTCGGCTTTGAATGAACGCAAGCCACTTACCGTCGCGCGAAAATGCGGGTTCAAATTCATTCTTGGTCTGCGTGGGGTGGACCGGTGTCGTGCTGCCATCGGCCAGTTTCAGCTTCATCAGCCGCAACTGGACAGCGGACTCTTGGACGACGTAGACGATTTCCGCGCCGGTGTGGTCGACAAAGACGGGACAACTTTTAAACTGGCCGTCGCTGGTCAATCGCTTTTCTTCGGCGGGGCAGTCGGCGAGAACGGCCGAGACTCCGACGACGAGTATTACTCCCCTTATTGCGCTACGAGAGCAGTTCATGCACGCTCGTTCCTCCCTCAAGCACTTTCAGCTCCGCCCGGGCCTGCGTATCCAGACCCGCGAATTCGGCAATCGTCGTACCGACCATGAGCGGCGAGATGGGTGTCGAGACAGGATCACCACCCAAGCGGTCGCTGGCGCCGATCACCTGTCCCGGCCTCATACCCGCGCCGGCCCAGAGGGATGAATAGCAACGCGGCCAGTGGTCACGGGCCGCGCGGTTGGTGATCTTCGGCGTGCGGCCAAATTCTCCCATCGCCACCACCAACGTGCTCTCCAACAGTCCGCGTTGCGACAAGTCGTCCAACAGGGCGGACAATGCGCGATCGAGAATCGGACAATGACGGTCCGGCAAGAGCTCAAAATTATAGATGTGAGTATCCCAGCCAAAATCGGTATTGGGGGTCATTGCCTCGACGTACTCGCTCCAGTTCACCTGGATGTACGACACGCCTGCCTCGACCATCCGGCGAGCCATCAGGCAACTCTGCCCAAACGATGTTTGGCCATAGGCGTCGCGTGTCTCGGTGGACTCCTGCGTAAGGTCGAGTGCTTTCCGACCGGAGGGCCCGGAGAGCAACTCGAAAGCCCGTTGGTGCAGCCGGCTCCAGTCGTGCAATCGATCCTCTTCCGTCTGACGTCGCACGGCATCCAGTGTGCCAAGTAAGGTTCGACGATCGTGAATGCGGTGCGGCGACAGGCCATCGAGCAACTTGAGGGACGGGATTTCCGCCTCGCCGAATTCAGAGCAACTGATGAGAAACGGTTCGAACGCCTTCCCCAGCGAGCCGGCGCCATACCCGTCCACGATCCGGACCACGTCTTTGGGTATGCCGCGTCCCAGCATGGCAAATGCCGGCAGGCTCCCTTTTTCGCCGCGATACTTGGCAATGATGGAACCGAAGTTTGGCTTCACGGGCAGCGGCTTTTCCGGGAAGCCGGTGAGTCCGAAGGTTCCAGCGTCGGGATGGCCGGGTGCAAACGTCACATTCGAACGAACGACATTGAACAAGTGACTGCGACTGGCAAGCCTGGGGAGCAATTCCGATAATTGCAAACCGGGGGTACGGGTCGAAATCGGGGCGAATGGTCCGCGGACATCCGCGGGTGCATCTGGTTTCGGATCGAACGTATCCAAATGACTAGGCGCACCCCATAGCCAGATGAAAATTACCGACTTGGCGCGAATGCTGTTGCGCCGCGCATCGGCCGCGACGGCGTACGATCCCGGGATTCCGCCGCCACCCATGCCGGCCGCACCGAGTGCGAGCGGCACGAACGGCAGGGACATGCCCGCACGCAAGAAGCTCCGGCGGCTGGCGCCCCCACAGGTTCGCGAAAGAAAGCTACCGATATCCACGGAGTTTGCCCTTCAAGCCTGGGAAGCGACGCGCAACGCGAGCTCCATCGATCATAGTCCGCACGGAGTCGTCTGGAAACCTGGGCCGGGGCTGGCAGCGCTCGACCTCCATCCAGGACGTCCGGATCTTGGCAAAGCCTGACGCCGGCGGCTACGGCGATTTGCCGAGCTTCGATCCCAGCCAGTTCACGGCGTTTGAAACGACCCGCAGCGGCAATTCCTGTTTGTACACCGGATAGGTTTCGTGCCCAGGTCGGAAATAGAATACGCGTCCGTCGCCAAGTTTCCAGATCTGACCGCTGCGAAAACTTTCGCCGGCGGACCAGCGTTCTTCAAACAGGGTCTCGTCGGCCAGCGGCACGTGGAACGGGTCGGCATACATTTCCGTTTGTGGAATCTCAAAACTTTCCGGAAGACCTTGGGCGATGGGATGAGTCTGGTTCAGCACTTTCACCAGGCTTGGCTTGCCATCGGCGCGATACGCCGGGAACACGCAGTTGGGCAGATCGACGCGCACGGTGAGTTGCGCCCCGCGACGCACCGCGTAATAGGCCGGAGTTACCAGCGAGTCCGCCGTGGGCACAAAGCGCCCTTCCGGAGCAACGAACTCGAATTTCACCGCTGGACCACTGGCGGGATCGGGATAGCGGCGACGCGCATCGTCGCGCGTGCGTTCGTGCATCGCCTCGATGAACGGAGCGGACCAGTGCGCGGAATGCAATGCGATCAAAGCCAACTGCCCACGCTTGATACGCGCAACGATATCCTTGGCTCGCTCCTCGGAAATCTCCCCTTGACGCACATGTCCCCACCAAACCAGGACGTCGGTACTATCCAGCAGGCCGGCGGGCAGACCCTTCTCGGGTTGATCGATATTGGCAGCGATCACGCGCAGTCCCGGCTGCCGGGACAAGTGATCGGCGATCGCATTACCCAGAAAATTGTCGTAGGCCTGTTTCTGGGCCGGTTGCTGCTCATCCCAAACCACAACGCGAATGCGTGTTTCCCCCGCGAAACCGCCGCGAGCAGCCAGGCACGCACCGGCGCCCGAGGTCCAAGCCAGAAAGCGACGACGATCAGGTTGAAGCATCGACGAACTCGCCTCGCTGTGAAAACAACAATCCCGCCAATCAACGATTTCCAGTTTACTCCTTTGACGGACGACGTCGCGACTCCTTGCGCGACCCGCGTTTCTCTACGGCGTTCCGCCAGGCCAGCGTCAGGACCTCCCGCAGCGCGGCGTGGTCGATCTCCTGCAGCAGGAACCGAGTACAGCCTGCCCGCCCCCAGGCACCATTTTCCGGCGCCAATCCTTCAGGAAAGTCGCACACATATTCCGTTTGCTGCTCCAGCGTCAACTTGACCATCCCGGATCGCTCGTTGTGATGCAAGGTCGCGAATATTCGGTTGTCGACGCGGAAGTCCGGTGGCCTTGATGCGAGCCTTCCACAGCCCCTTTCATGCCCGTCGCCAACCGGCGCAAATCACTCGCTTGCATCTTCGTCCGGCCCGCAAAATGGTCTGCGATCCACGCGTTCCCCGACACACCATACGAGTCTGATTTTATCGGTCGCCGTCGGGACTCAATAACCTCGGCTGACGAGCGAATAGTTGCCCATTATACTATGCAAACTCGCTTCTGCATGCTTGTCACCACCGCTCAGGTTCCTCAAACGCATCCCTAAAGAAACCACGGCCAGCCCATGACGATTGCTGAATCCCGGCTCCGGATCTTGTCCGTTCCCTTCCGCTGCATCCTGCCTGGCTGTGCGGCGCTTCTTGTCCAAGCGATTCTGGCTCCGGTGATTCTCTGCACCGTGTCGATGCCGGTTCTCGGCCAGGCTCCGTCCGGGGATGGCATGTTGGACGCCGCCGACATCTACGCACCACAGCGCGTAATCGATGTATCGATCGAGATCGCCCCGGAACACTGGTTGGCGCTCTGCAACCAGACTCGCGACCTGCTGCGCGCGATCGGGAGTTCTTCGGACGAAAAGGTATTCCGATATTTTCCCGCGGATGTCACGATCGACGGCAGGAAAATTGCGAATGTCGGTGTTCGCAAAAAAGGTTTTCTCGGCTCGTTGGACAGTGTTCGACCGTCGCTGAAAATAAAATTTGACGAGTTCCAGAGCCAGCAGGTGGCGAGCGGCTTCGACCGGTTGACGCTGAATAACAACAAGCAGGATCCCAGTCGGATTTGCCAGTTTTTTGCCTACCAGTTCTTCAACAGGTCGGGCCAGGTCGCATCGCGTTGTAACCTTGCCAAGGTGACGGTCAACGGGAATTTTCTGGGGATCTACTCCAATGTCGAATCGGTTGCGGAACCGTTCCTGAAAGCTCGATTCGGTGATGGCAGCGGGGCACTGTACGAAGGGACGACTACCGACCTGACGCCGGGGAATGTCGATCGCCTGGAGGCCAAGAACAAGGCGGCTCGACATCAGGAAGTCGGTCAACTCGCCGAATGGTTCGACAGCGATGAGATTCCGATGGCCCAAGTCGAGCAGCTGTTGGACATCGAGGCGTTTGTGCGATTCTGGGCCAGCGAAAGTCTGCTCGGCTTCTGGGATGGTTACACTCAAAATCAGAATAACTACTTCATCTACCAGGTGCCCCAGACCAAGAAGCTACGGTTCATCCCCTGGGGACTTGACTCGGCCTTCATGGAAGCGATTCCACTTCCTCAGTTGAAGACCGTCAACAAGTCGGTGTACGCCAATTCGGTGTTGGCGAACCGGCTCTATCGCAACCCCCGCATGCAGAAGCTCTATTTGGACAGCATGCGGCAACTGCTTGCCGAACATTGGCGGGAAGAGGCGATGCTGGCGGAGGTCGATCAACTGGCGGCGCGCGTTCGCGAGCACGGCGGGGCCGAGCATGCCGATTTCGATCGTCGCGTGAACGAAATCAAGGCATTCCTACGCGGTAGGCGCGCCACGATCGAAAAGGAACTTGCGAGCGGTCACGTGGAGATCCCCCATGGCGTTCGGCGCCCGATCAGCAGCGAACGCATCGGTTCCGCGTCGGGTACGTTCGCGACGGAATGGCACGAGCGAACTCCTTCAGAACCGTCGGAAAAAGGTACCGTCGAACTGCGTGTGGAGCTGAATGGCGAAGTCGTTGAGTTCAGCAGACTGGGTGTGATCGCGGAGCCAAGCCAGGATCGCAACGCGAAAGAGTCCGACGGTACGTTGCCACCCACGGTCGCTTTTCATGGCATACGCAAATCGGACGAGAAGCAGTGGCTGCTGGTCGTGTCGACCAACAACAGTTCCTTTCGACCGGCAGACCAGCCTGCCCAGGTAGGCGGGCTGATCATTGAAGGGAATCCGCTCTGGTTCTTCGCCAAGATGATGCTGGGAGGCGGCAACTGGAACGAATTGATTCTGGCGTCGGGCACAGTGAAATTCGACGAGGCGGCGCGTGAGCCAGGAGCGTCGGTCCGCGGTCGTTTGCAGGTCGAGCTCGGCCGATTTAGCGGCGGAGACCATCTGCCGGTCCGGTAAGGGCGACCGGTGCCCAAACTCCTTGGCGTCTCCGCGAGAGCCGTCTCGCAATTGCCGTCCAATCGAAATGGATCGCGCCAAGACGCCAAAGCGAAACGGGAACGCTATGCGCGTACGGCGATCAGCAGACGCAGGACGATCCAGGCCGCGCCGGCCAGCAACAGAACCTTGATCGCATAACGTCGCCACAGCCCCAGACGAGGCCTGTCCGCTTGAACGCCCCCCATTCCGATAAGAAAGAGCGCGATGGTACCGATCGCCATCCAGAAGAGTCGAAGAAAACACCCCGCGGGACGCTGTTCGGCAGCCACCCGCCGTTCGGACGGCGCTTAAGTCTGAATCACTGGACCGGACTGCTGTGCGTTGACACACGCGGTGGACCGCTCATAAAATGCTCGGTTTGCCGGATGCGCCAACGTCCATAACTACGGGGGTTTCGGTTGTTAGAAGCAATCCAGAAGGCCGACACGCTGATCGAAGCGCTGGGATGGATCCGGCGTTTTCGCGACAAGGTTACCGTAATCAAGCTGGGTGGCAGCGTCATGGAGGACGAGAACGCTTTGCGCCACGTCCTGATCGATATCGTCTTCATGGAAACGGTCGGCATGCGACCGGTCCTGGTGCATGGGGGTGGAGCGGCGATCAGTCGTGCGATGGACGAAGCCGGTATCGTGCCGAGGTTTATTCAGGGGCGCCGCTATACCGACGAGCCAACCTTGAAAATTGTCGAGGAAGTTCTGGCGTATCAGACCAATGAAGCGATCGCGCGCAAGATCGAGGACTTTGGCGGGCGGGCGATGAACCTGAATTTCCGCTCCACCAATGTGCTGTTCGGCGAGAAACTGTTACTGGAGAACCGAGATGGCCCGCCGATCGACTTGGGCTTCGTCGGTCAGGTTACGCGCGTCGATCGGTCCACGATCGAAAACCTCTGCTACGCCGGGCAGGTTCCGGTGATCCCTTCAATGTGTATTGATGAGCGTGGACAGAAGTACAATGTGAATGCCGACACCGCCGCGACGGCTGTGGCGCAGGCGTTGGGGGCGGAAAAGCTGGTCTTCATGAGTGATGTGAACGGCGTACGCCGCAACAAAAACGATCCCGACTCCCTGATGCACTCGTTGACCGCCAGTGAAGCCCGCAAGCTGATCGAATCCGGCGCGATCGAGTCCGGCATGATCCCCAAAGTCGAAGCCTGCCTGGACACGATCAATCGGGGTGTTCGCAAGGTTCATATTATTGACGGGCGACTGCGTCATTCGCTGTTGCTTGAAATCTATACCACGCAAGGAGTCGGAACCGAGATCATCCGCGACTGACCACCCAGGCCCAGGCCGCAGCTGCTCTTTCCGCCACCTCCGTCGCACCCTCGTTCGCGGCGCGGTGGGGAATCGGTGAGGAAGGCCCCCTGTCGAGCCTGACGGTGAACCGGCGGCGCGGTGGCCGTGTCCCACTGTTTTTCACGTATGCTCACTTCATGTCGGGAGCCCCTATGACCATCGCCACCGAAACGAACTCGTCCGCTACCGTCGAACTGTTCAAGAAATACGTTATCCCGAATTACAACCGCTACCCGGTTAACCTGGTGCGCGGCGAAGGGTCGTGGGTCTGGGACAGCGAAGGGCACCGCTACCTCGATCTGTTTCCGGGTTGGGGCTGCAATCTGCTGGGCCACTGTCCCCCCGCGGTGGTACAGGCGGTGCAGGATCAGGTCGCGACGCTGATTCATGTTCCGAACACCTGGCACATGGACGTTCAGGGACGCTGGGCACAGCTGTTGTCGGAGCACAGTTTTGGCGGCCAGGCGTTTTTCTGCAATTCGGGTACGGAAGCGAACGAGGCCGCGATCAAACTCGCTCGCCTGCATGCGACGAAGGGCCGCTACAAGATTATTACATTCGAGGGCGGATTCCACGGCCGGACGCTGGGTTCGCTGACGGCGACCGCTCAACCGAAGTACCACGAGGGGTTGGGCCCGCTGGTAGCCGGATTCACCTACGCTCCCTATGGCGATCTGGCGGCGGTGGAAAAACTGATCGATGACGAGACCTGCGCGATCATGATCGAGCCGATCCAGGGGGAGGGAGGCGTGCGCATTCCGCAAGCGGACTTTCTGCCCGGCCTGCGCCGACTTGCCGACCAGCACGGCCTGCTGTTGATATTCGACGAAGTGCAGACCGGGTGCGGCCGCACCGGCCACTGGTTTGGCTACCAGTATTTCGGGGTAACGCCCGACGTGATGACCCTGGCCAAAGCGCTCTGTGGTGGCATCGCGGGTGGCGCGATGTTGGCGCGGCGGGAGGTTGCCGCCAGCCTGCGACCCGGCATGCATGCGGCCACGTTTGGCGGCAACCCGATCGCCGCTCGCGCAGGGATCGCCACCCTGGAAACGATCGCCCACGACAACCTGCTCGACAGCGCCCAGCAGCTCGACAAACTGTTTCGCCGTCGACTCGAGTCGCTGCGGGCGAATTGCGAACTGGTTCGCGACGTGCGCGTGGCGGGCGTGATGATCGGCGTCGAGTTGACCTTGGACGGAGCACCGGTCGTGAAGAAGTGCCTCGAACGTCGCTTGTTGATCAACTGTACCCACGGCACGGTGATCCGGTTACTCCCGGCAATGAACCTGACGACGGAGCAGGCTGAGGAAGGCTGCGATATCCTCATTCAAGCGATTCAGGAGTCGGCAGGTGGCTAGAAACCCGCATCTACTCGACCTGTTTGATTCTTCCGCGGAGGACATTTGCCGCATTTTCGAGATAACGGCTGCACTCAAGGCACAGTGGCAGCGCGGAATCCGGGAACCGCTGCTGCCGGGGCGGGTGCTGGCGCTGCTGTTCGAGAAGCCGTCGCTGCGCACGCGCGTGAGCTTCGAGACGGCGATGAGCCACCTGGGCGGCAACGCGATGTTCCTGGGCGATGAGGTCGGCTGGGGCACGCGGGAAGCGACCGCCGACTTCGCGCGGGTGATGAGCCAGTACGTCGATCTCATCGTCTGCCGCGCGAATGCACATTCCAAAGTCCTGGAATTGGCCGAGTACAGCGAATGCCCGGTCGTGAACGGTTTGACCGACGCAGCGCACCCCTGCCAGGCGCTGGCAGATCTCTTCACCCTGCTTGAATTGCGCGGGTCGCTGGACGGCGCAAAACTGGCGTATGTCGGCGATGCGAATAACGTGGCCCGCAGTCTGGCGGTTGCCTGCGGCAAACTGGGAGTCACGATGTCGATTGCGTCCCCGGCCGCCTATGCGTTTCCCCAAACGTTTCTCGAACAACTTGGCCGCGAAATTCCCCAGCTGCGGCTGGAAGTGCGCGTCGATCCCCGGCAGGCAGTGCGCGACGCCGACGCCATCTACACCGATGTCTGGACCAGCATGGGACAGGAATCGGAGCGATCGGCGCGGGCCGCCGCCCTCGCAAGTTACCAGGTGAATAACGCATTGCTGCAACATGCCCCCCGCCATGCAAAGTTCCTGCATTGCCTCCCCGCCCGTCGCGGAGAGGAAGTAAGCGACGAAGTGATCGACGGTCCAAATAGCGCGGTGATCCAACAGGCCGGCAATCGACTCCACCTGCAGAAAGGACTGATCGCCTGGCTGCTCGACGCACCCTCGACTTGAACAAGGCATTTCATGAATCGACGCCGCTCTCTGCTTGCTGATCTTCCCGCGACGGTTCGTCCAGAAAGCAGGTCCCGGCGACCGGCGCAACCCGATCGATCCTGGCCGACGCTCGGCTTGCGACTCGCGATCGGCCTCATGGTACTATTCGCCGACGCGCCTCTCCGCCGCGATCGGCACTCGCCATTGCACGCCGCCGGGGAGATGCGGCCGACGAGTGACGCGGCCGCCCCGTCGCGCCCGCCGGTTCCGTCGACCCATCCGGTTCTACCCGCCGAGTCGCTGCGTTACTTTCAGCTCGACGATGATCTGGAGATCCAACTGGTCGCCCACGAACCGCAAGTCATCGATCCGGTGGCGATTCGATTCGACGAACGGGGAAGGATCTGGGTCGTGGAAATGGGCGATTATCCCCACGGACCACCGCCGGGCGGTACCCCCAGTTCGCGCATCCGAATCCTGGAAGACCTGGACCGCGACGGAATCTATGAGGCGTCCCGACTGTTCGCCGACAAGTTGCTTTTCGCCACCGGTTTGCAGCCATGGCGGGACGGCGCGGTTGTGACTCTGGCGGGCGAGGTCGCCTTCCTCCGCGACACCGACGGCGATGGTCGCGCCGATGCTCGAGAAACCTGGTACACCGGTTTTGTCCAGGAAAACTCGCAACTCCGCGCCAACCATCCTCGCCTGGGCCTCGATGGCTGGATCTATGTCGCGAACGGCCTTCGTGGCGGAACAATCATCGATCCCCGACAGCCCGATCGCGCAGCGGTGTCGATCAGCGGGCGTGATTTCCGCTTCCATCCGTGGAGTGGCGCCTTTGAAGCGGTGTCGGGAATGGGACAATTTGGTCTGACATTCGACGAACAGGGCGAGCGATTCGTCTGCAGCAACCGCAATCCGCTCCAGCATATTGTCGTCGAAGACCATTACCTGCGCCGCAACCCGCGCGCGGCCCTTCCCGCCGTGGTTCAGGACGTGGCACGCTCCGGCGAAGAGTCGAGGTTGTTCGCGTTGACGCGCGCCTGGACGACCTCGAATCTACACGCCGGGCAGTTCACTGCCGCCTGTGGGGTGAAGATCTACACGGGTAACCACCTGCCGGCCGAATATCGAGGGAATGCCTTCACCTGCGATCCGACCGCCAACCTGGTGCACCGCGAACGGCTAACCGAGTCCGGCGGGACGTTCGTTTCCCGGTCGCCGTACGAGTCACGTGATTTTTTGGCGTCCAGCGACGAGTGGTTCCGGCCTGTGAATCTTGAAGTCGGCCCGGAGGGGGCGCTGTATCTGGTCGACATGTACCGGGCGGTGATCGAGCACCCCCAATTCATGCCGACCGAATTGCAGAGCCGCCCCGACCTGCTTCTGGGAAACGATCGGGGACGAATCTATCGCATCGTTCGCAAAAATGTTGTCGCGCCCCCGGCGGCCGCTGTAACCGATTTGCCAGGCGCGCTCGACGACGATAACAGCTGGCGACGGGAAACGGCGTTTCGAAAACTGTACGAACGGCGCGATCGCGCCGATCTGGAGCCGCTACGACTGCTGGCCTCGTCCGCGCGCCACGCCCCTGCGCGCGCCGCCGCACTACTGCTGTTGCGGGAGTTCGACGCCCTGGCGGATGACTCAATTCGCTCTTCGTTACGCGACAGGTCGCCCATGGTCCGCCGCTGGGCGATAAAGCTCGCCGAGTCCCGAATGGAAAAGACACCCGAACTCAGGGAAGCTGCCGCCGCTCTAGTCAACGACGACGACCCCAAGGTCCGCTTTCAAGCCGGTCTGAGCCTGGCACCGATGACCGTTTTGGAAACCGATTCCCTGCGGCAGGCCGCTCTGCGCGGCGCGGATGACCCCTGGACCCGCCGTGTCATCATTCTCGCCGCCGGCTCTTTCGCCGCCGATGTGGCTCAAAAACTGATCGATGATCCACGCTGGTCGAGTGCTCCACCGCCCGAATCGATTGTGGAACTTACCCGCGAACTGCTGGCGACATCCTCGCATGAACTACCCGACGAAACCGCCGCCAAAACTCTCCTGCGGTTGCTGGAGGCCCCCGTCCATCGCACGGTCTTCCAGTTGCCTTGTATTCTGGCCATTGCCCAGGGAATGGCGCGACGCGGCGCGGCAATCAGTGCTTTGCCCTCGTCCGACCAATCCCGTCAGGCGTGGCGGCGCGTGATGGATGAGTTTGCACGCATTGCCACCACCCGCCCCGACTCGGAAGCCGATTCGACGATCAGTCCGAACGCCACGAGATTATCCGCCATCGATCTGCTGGCGTACGATCCCCAATACACGGCCGCCCTGGGACGACTGGCAACGTCCGAGGAAAGCGTCGCTTTGCGCGCGAAAGCGATCGCCGCCTTCAGTCGCCATGCCAGCCTCCAGGAATGGCAGCCGTTGATCAACCGGTTCGCGGCGGAATCGCCGGGGATCCGCCGCGCGATCGTCGACCAATCGTTGGCGCGCAACGAGCGTGCCGAGGCGTTTCTCGACGCGGTCGCCAGCGGCGCAATCAAGCCGGCCGAACTCGATCGTGCCCAGGCCGATCGGTTTACCAAACACGGCGATCCGGCGATTCGTCAGCGGGCCGAACAACGATTCGCCGGCGCGGTTTCCCCGGACCGCGAACAAGTCACGCGCCAGTACCAACCGGCCCTGCAAATGCCCAGCGATCCGGCACGCGGCCGGGAGATCTTCACCCGGCAGTGCGCCGCCTGCCATCGCATCGGCGAACTGGGAGTCAACGTTGCTCCCGACATCTCCGATTCGCGTGTGAAAACCAGCGCGCAAATCCTCACCGATATCCTCGAGCCTAACCGCGCGATCGACAACAACTACATCAGCTACGTCGTCGTAACCCACGATGGACAATCGCTGACCGGCGTCCTGACCACCGAGACCGCCAGCTCGATTACGCTGAAACAGGCCGAAGGGAAAACGACCGTCCTGTTGCGATCGGAAATCGAAACCCTGCGCTCGACCGGCGTTTCCTTGATGCCCGAAGGACTGGAAAAAAATATCCCGATCCAGGATATGGCCGATCTGGTCGCCTTCATCAAGAATTGGCGCTATCTCGACGGACGCACGCCACTGGGTAAATGATCCGGGTTACAGGGAACGGGTCCCTTAAGCGGCCGCTCGCTGATTCAGCAGTCGCCGCAACGCTGGGTGGACCGGGACGATCACCACCGCCGGATCCTCCGAAACTGCCTGAATTACCTGGTCTAACTGCTCCACCGTGCTTTGGGCCAGGTCCACAAAAATCCAGCGTTGCCCCGCAAACTCGCACACTCCGCCACCGGATCCGCCTAGCCATTCCTGACGGATACGGAATCCAAGCAGCTCGGCAAGCCGCTGCGCGTGATCGAGAAGTTCAACGGTGTGCATCCCAGCTTACCTGAATCGTCCAATTCCTTGACCGCGAGGATTATAGCTGCCTGCCCTTTAGTTGCCTAGCGCGATTCGTCGATCACCCTTCACAGCAATCGTAGGTGTCGCAACAAGTTAAGACGCCAGGAACGGGTAAGCCACGGTGACGACGGAAATTGCGTGGCCCCCACCCTCCCGGGCGGCAGTGCAACGTTGGGCGAGGTCTGGCATGTCGGCGGGCGATCTGGAAAAGCAAGTGACGATCCTGAAACAGCAACTGCTTCAGGCTCAAAGACTCTCCGCGATCGGCGAACTTGTCAGCACCACCACGCACGAATTCAACAACGTGCTGATGACCATCATCGGCTACGCGCAAATGGGAATCCGCCACAAGGACCAGGCCACGCGGGACAAGGCACTGGAAAAGATTCTGGCTGCCGGCCAGCGAGCCGCCAAGATTACCAACTCGGTGCTCGGCATGGCGCGGAACCGATCCGGTTCGTTCGAACCGACATCGATTGGGAAAATTGTGGAGGAGTCGCTGGTGCTTCTGGAACGGGACATGCAGAAGTACCGCATCCGGCTCGAAACGCAGATCGCGCCGGTCCCGGAGATCCGCGCGATCGGCAACCAGATCCAGCAGGTGCTGCTGAACCTGCTCATCAACGCTCGTCAAGCCATGTCACCCGGCGGGACGATCGTTGTGCGCGTCGAACATGACGCGAAAGCAAATACCGTCGATCTGGTCGTGCGCGATACGGGAAGCGGTATCCCGGCGGACAAGCTGTCTCGGATTTTCGAACCGTATTACAGCACCAAGTCAGGCCCCGATTCCAGCGGCTGCGGAGGCACCGGCCTGGGACTCGCCGCCTGCCGCCAAATCGTGGAACAACATCAGGGCAGAATCCGAGTCGAGAGCACCGTCGGCAAAGGAACGCAGTTCACCATCAAATTGCCGATCGTGAACGGGGACCGGGGACCGGGGAACGGGGAACCGGAAAACCGGAACGGAAAACCGGTTACGGGTTACGGGTTACAGGTTACGGGAAACGGGGAACCGGGAACGGGTCAGGGACAGTCAATGTGCAACGGGTGAGGGTAGTCCCGAACCCGTGCCCAAGCAGCCCAGAACGTGCAACCAGAGAACGTCACTTGGGCATTCGAACCGGCTTCACCGTCTCGTGCCATCGGCACGGACTCGGAACGGCCCATTCCCCGTTCCTCTTCCTTCTTCCCCCGTTCCCCGTAACCCATTCACAGCGTCTTCAGGAACTCGATCAGGTCCCGCAGTTCGTCGGCGGAGAGTTCCCCTTTGCCGGTAACTTGCGTCGGGTTATGGAATTCGGTCAGTACTTGTTCCAGCGATTTGCCGCGGCCGTCGTGCAGCAGGCGGACCTTACGAAAGACGCCAACCAGCGACGGTGTGTTGTACACGGGGTATTTGTCTTTGCTGGAGCCGAGTCCGACGTCGTGCAACTCGTTATCGGTAAAGTGGGGTCCTGCATGGCACTGGGCACATCCGGCTTTGTCACTGTGAAAGATACGTTGCCCGCGTTCCACGGCGGCACGCGACTCCGCGCTGACCGGTCGCAACGGATTGGGGGGTGCCTGAAGTTGTTCGAGGTAGGCATAGAGGGAGGCGGTATCATCGTCGGTCGGTTGATTCCCGAGCATGGTGGTCGTGAGGGAATGCCGCAGGGCCGCGTGCAGGTTTTTCTGCCAACCGTGCCATGTCCAGGGTCCGGTCTCGGTGAGATGGTAGAGTGGCAGCACGGTCTTATAGGTATTGGGCGTGCCGTCGTTCATGGTGTCCATGCGTACGGCGTTGGAGCCGCCTTCGTAATGGCAGGAATGGCAGCTGTACCATTGATCGAGGCTCCGCTGCCCATCCAGGAAGATCGATTCACCTCGTCGGACCAGAGAGGGTGTCGCGGGGCCACCCAGCCCGATCGATCGCACAATGCGGCGTTCAACGACGTCAACTTCCTGCACGCTGTTTTCCAGATAGTTCGCGACGAACACCACTCCGTCGCGAGAACTGCCGCGCAGGCCCATCGGCCGACCGCCGACGGGAATCCGCCAGAACCGCTGCGTGTCGTGTTGGAGATTTCGATCGAGATGGTCGCCGATCCCGTACTCGCGCCACGGCAGAGCATCCTGGGCGTATACCAGTAATTCGTGTGTGCCTCCGGCCGAGACAACCAGTTGTTTTTGGCTGGCAGTGTAGCCGATTCCGAACACGTCGGAGACGGCGACACCGGGTGGGTCCAACGCGATCGCTTCGCGCTGCGACGGGCCATCCCACCTCAATCTGCCCAAACGGCTGGCGATCACCCATCCCTGCCGAATCAGTGACGGCGTGATGGCGTTATTCCCGTAGAGCGTCCAGGGATGCACGATATGTTGCCCGTCGGGCGACGATACCAGGTGGCCGACGTTCAGCGCGTAGTAGCGTTCCTGAAACAACATCTGGTTCGATTCCAGGTCGACGACGCAGACACCCAGGTCGCCGCTGGTTCCGACCGCCAGCCGTTTACCGTCGTTGGAAATGGCGAGGTACCGCGGCCATCGACCGACGTCGATCCGGGCGCGTACCGTTCGGCTGGCGAGATCAACGACGGCAACCTGGTTGACGGCGGACAGCGCGACGTAGGCGGATGCGCGGTCACGGGACAAGGCGATCCCGTGCGGCTCACCGCCGACATCCAGAGTAGCCTCGACAACCAGCTTCTTTTGCTCGACCCGCAATAGGCGCAATTGGCCGTCGTGGGCGGTGCTGACCAGGATCCGCGGTTCGATCGGATCGGCAACGATCGCCGCGGGACGGGCACCGACCGTCATTTCGTCCAGCAATTTTCCCGACGGCAGTTCGACCAGCGAGACACTGTCGGACGTCTGGTTGGCCGTCGCCAGCCAGGACTCGGCCGGCCCCAATGCCAGGTCGATCGGCGAGCGGTCCTTTTCGTCGGCTGAGCCGATCGAGATCCCGAACGAGATCCCTGGCGATGGAAGCAGCAGTGCCGCGATCGCACCGATGATTAACTGGTTCCGCAATGCGAGCGCAATAGGTTTCATGGTCGTGCGCGGGGTAATAACGGGATGTGTCGGACGAACGTACGATTTGTGGTCGGAGTCATTGTAACGGCCATTGTAGCGTCGGGAACATCGTTTCACCAAGCGAACGTGGTGCTGCCGATTGCTCTGGTCGTACCCAATTCGCTAAACTGCGCCCAAGGAGTGACAATCCATGCCCATCGCGTTTTCCTGCCCCCATTGTGGAGCTAAGTCCAACGTTGCCGATCAGTTTGCCGGCCAAAGCGGCCCTTGCGCGAGTTGCGGCAACACGATTACGATCCCCGTGCCCGCTTTTGGCGGGGTGGGTGGGCCGGCGCCGCACGCTCCGAGTTCGTCGTCCGGAGGCGGATCGGTCCTTGTCATTGTGGCGGTGATCGGCGGTGTGATGTTGCTCGGCCTGCTCCTTTGTGGCGGTTTTGGATTCGCGCTTCTCATGCCAGCCGTACATTCGGCTCGGGTTGCCGCGGAACGCGCTGGAAGTTCCAACAACTTAAAACAAATTGCGCTCGCCATGCACAATTACCACGATGTCTACATGGCGTTTCCTCCCGCTTACACCGTTGACGCGAACGGAAACAAGCTCCATAGCTGGCGGACGTTGCTACTGCCCTATTTGGAACAACAGCATCTTTACAATCAGCTCAAGCTGGATGAACCGTGGGATAGTCCCACGAACCAGGCTGTCGGCTCGAATACGATCTACAGTTACACGCGGGACGGATTTGAGATCAACACGGACTACGTCTTGATCACCGGACCCGGCACGCTATTTGAGGATAGCAAAGCGATAAGAATGGCCGACGTGTACGACGGCAGCTCCAATACGATCATGATCGTCGAAGTGGTCAACTCCGACATCCCTTGGATGGAACCTCGCGATCTTACAATCGATGAGTTTCTGGCCAATGTCGCGGGCGGTACAACGCCGTTTCCAGGTGGACGCAACGTCGCATTGGCGGATGGTTCAGTGCGATTCCTGCCCGTTTCGATGCCCACGGACCAGCTGCGAAACCTGATTACTCGCAATGACGGCGTCCCAGTCGCGCTGCCATGAGCGACACGGTATGTGTTGGTTGGCCGGTTGTCGCGGGACAGCTGATGGCAAAGCTGGTGATTCGCGCGCCGACCGGGTACGCCGCGTCTGCATGTCAAGTCAGGCGTTGATTGGTTCGACTTGCATGGGAAGGTCGATTTTGACGGAGCTTCGGTGGCGTTCCCCGAGCTCTTGAAGGCGATGCTGCTGGGCGCGCTGACGGCCGCGAAACCGGAACAGAAAAGGCTTGCGCCGAAAGCGTCCGCGAGGTCAACGACCCTTCGATTGTGATCAATTACGATGCCGGGAATGTGATGGACTATCTGAACGTCGATCCCTGCCCGATATCAAGACTTGTGCTGACCTGATCCGCAGCTTCTGCATGAAAGACCATCGCAATTGGCCGAAAGACGAGGACTGTGCGCCAGGTTATGGGGAAATCGACCACTATCGGTTGCTGGACGCCGTTCGCGATACGGGCCGCACCGTACCGTTGTGCTGTGAGAAAATCTCAGCACCGCGGATTCCTCGCCACACGACTCCCGAACGGATCGACCGCATGGCGCAACGGACTCGCAAATTTCTGGAAACCGTCATCCAGGGCCTGGGACAGGTCGTTGCCACCGGTCCCAGAAGGGATGTACGGGGAATTCTGCGAGTCCTGGGATGCTTCCGGAAACTCAGCGCGATTTGCGTTTGTCTTCGCGCGGCTGCTCGTCGTTCTTTCGGCCGCCCCCGCTGCCCGGGTTATCACGCCGCGGTTCGGAACGCTCGGCAGCCGGACGTGAGCGCTCCATTCCCGGTGGTTCGGCTCGCCGCGACTCACTCCGCGGCGATTCGCCACGCGGAGTCTCCCTGCGGGGCGCGGTACCCCGCGGATTCTCTGTCCGCGGCGTTTCGCCGCGCGGGGAATCCGCGCGTGGGTTGTCGATACGAGGCAATGGGGTGCTCCGCGACTTGTCTGCACGGGGTGCACCTCCACGGGGCGCATCGCCACGGGGTGCTTCTGCTCGGGGTGCACCTCCACGGGGTGCATCGCCACGAGGCGCTTCTGCTCGGGGGGCACCTCCACGGGGTGCATCGCCACGGGGTGCTTCTGCTCGGGGTGCACCTCCACGGGGTGCATCGCCACGGGGTGCTTCTGCTCGGGGGGCACCTCCACGGGGTGCATCGCCACGGGGTGCATCTGCTCGGGGGGCACCTCCACGGGGCGCACCTGCACGGGGCGCATCTGCACGGGGCGCATCTGCACGGGGCG
>VGZA01000011.1 GCA_016872775.1 Planctomycetota bacterium
GCCACGACCATTGTAAAACTTGACCACGTTCCTGGACCGCCAGGTGAGATTGGTGACGATGAACCCCACACGTGGGAACAACTCGCCGACATGCCACTCGACCTTGGCCACCACGCGGCGCGACTGTGGCCATGACTTCGCCTGATACTGAAAGCTGTGGAAGAAGACCTTCGGCTTGTGCGAAGGGCGACCTACGGGGCGCGTCAGCAGGTGCTCGATTTCCCGCTCCAGCACGCCGTTAGCTTTGAGGCGAATGGCATAACGATAGCCCTCTTTCTCCAGCACGCGGTACAGCGCCGGATTGGCGAAGGCCGCGTCGCCGCGAAAGAACTTGGGGATGCTTAAGTCGCGATACCGCTTGATCACCGGCAGCAGCACCCGCCGCCAGAACTTGGCGCTGGCCTGATTGCCGCGACGGAGCATGACCCGTTCCAGATCGCCGAACTGGTTGAACAAGAACAGCGGATGGTAGCAAGTGCACTCGAAGTGGCCGTTGTAGGCCGTGCCCTGCTGCTTCCCATAGGTCTCGCTGACCGAGCTGTCCATATCGAGGATCAGTTGCTTGAGCGGCCTTCGCTCATGCACATTGTCGATCCAGCGGCCGGAGGCATTCATGAGCGCCGTGAGATTCTCCTTCGTGCTGAGAATGTCCGTCTCGAATCGGCCCACTTCGCTGGTCGAAGCCGCTTGCTTCTCCGGTAGTGCCGCCCTTCCGCCAACAATGTGTCGCATGGCAGGATCAAAGCACAATCGCTCCGCATCGTTCACGTCTTCATAGCCCGCCAGGCGGCTGTAGATCGACTGCCGCAATAGCGGCAGCAGGCCATGCTGCTTGTTCTGGCCGAGGCGAGCATCATGCAAGCCCGCCGCGCCCAGCACGGTCAAGCCGAGCGCCTCGTCGAGTTCGCGGTAGGCCACGAGCCCAGCGTCAGTGGTGACTTGACTCCCCAAGAACTTCAGCTTCAGGCGACCGTCAAAACGGACTCGCAAATCGTCAGTTTGGCAGTCACCCATTGGGTCCCCCTGTGGGCATGGCACGAATTGGCAGAACACCCCTGTTTTTCAGGAGCTTGGCGCAAATCGCGTGCCGGGGAGAAGAAAGTCATCTGGGGAATCCGGGTCAATAGGTTCTGGACCAACTCAACGTCCTTGTCCCGCCCGACAATGTTCACTCCCTTGCCGACACTCTTTGAAATCTGATTCATAGTTTTTCCTCGTCGCTTTGCCTTGAGGCGTGACAATTCGATTTTGGGAATGGCATGGCGAGCGCCGATTCCTGCGATGCGCCAAGGGCGGTAACTTCACACGCGCGAAACCGTATTGCCACTCAATCGGCGGACCAGTCGGCGCATTTCCAGGACGCTGAGCGTCGCGAGTACCCGATTTACCGGCAGCTGGCTGCGGCGGACGATTTCGTCGATGCTGGTCGCCGAAGCATCCACCACATTCAACACGGCTTGCTCCTGCAGGTTCAGCTGCAATTCGCCCGGGTTTCGCAGCACGCGGCCGTCGCCGGTCGGCACGCTGTGCGCCAACGGTCCGAGTTCCTCAAAGATGTCCTCGACCGACTCGACCAATTTCGCGCCGTCCCGAAGCAGTCGATGACAGCCGCGCGACATCCGGCTGTCCACGCGGCCGGGCACCGCAAAAACCTCGCGACCTTGCTCCATCGCATGCCGGGCGGAAATCAACGCGCCCGATCGTTCGGCCGCCTCCACCACGACCACGCCCAGCGACAGCCCAGTAATGATCCGATTCCGTTGGGGAAACATGCCGCTCATCGGCGGCATTCCCGGCGGCGATTCGCTGATCACGGCGCCGTGCTGGACAATCTGCCTCGCCAGTTCCTCATGCTCCCGGGGATAGAGATTGAGAAGGCCACTTCCCAATACGGCGATCGTGCGTCCCTGAGCCTCAAGAGCGGCCCGATGCGCGGCGGCGTCGATCCCACGCGCCAAACCACTGACGATGGTGATTCCGGCGCGCGCCAATCCAGCCGCCAGCTTTCCCGCTTGCGTCACCCCATACGGTGTCGCGTGGCGAGCCCCGACCACGGCAATTGCCAGCCGATCCCGTTCCTGCAGTTCCCCTTGCGCATACAGCACTCCCGGAGGATCCGGGATTTCCGCGAGCAGCGGAGGGTAGCGAGCGTCCGATTCCGTAATCACTTCGATCGCCGCCTCGCGACATTTCGCCAGTTCCGCCTCCGCGTCCTGCAGATTTCGGGCTTCGGCAATCGCCGATGCGAGTTTGGCGCCGATTCCCGACACCTGCCGCAACTCGGAAACCGATGCCTTCAGAACTTCTCGCGGCGAGCCGAACCGCTCGATCAGCGCTCGGTGCGCAATCGGACCAACGCCCGGTACCATCGACAGGCGCACCGTATCGACCAGCCTGTCGTGCGCCTCCGACATCGTCGTTACTCCCCACCCGCCAGGGCCTCGCGCACCCGAACGTCCTCCACCCCATCCACCAGTTCCACATGGCCAAGCCGCGAAGGAAGCACGAATCGCAATCGGCCATGCTCAACCTTCTTGTCGTGACGCATCGCCCCGATCAATTGCTCGTGATCCAGGGCGCGAGCGGTTGTCGGCAACCCGAAAACGCGCAGCAACGCGGTCTGGCGAGCGACCAAGGCGGAGTCGATTCGACCCATTCTCCGCGCCAATTCCGCGGCCATCGTCATGCCGATCGCCACCGCCTCACCATGCAGATACTGACCGAAACCGGCGACCGACTCGATCGCGTGGCAGAAAGTGTGGCCATAATTGAGCACCGCGCGCAACCCGGTCGTCTCCCTTTCGTCCTTTTCCACCACGTCCGCCTTCAATCGGCAACATCGGGCCACCAGCGACTGCAGCACCTGGCGATCTCGAACGCGGATCGCTTGCTGCTCGCGCTCCAGCCAGGCGAAAAAATCGGCATCCAGAATCACACCATATTTCACGACCTCGGCCAGCCCCGACCGGTACTCCCGCTCCGACAACGATGTCAAAGTGCGAAGATCGATCAGTACCCCCGCCGGCTGCCAGAACACTCCAATCATGTTCTTGGCGCCCGGCATGTTGATCCCCACCTTGCCGCCGACACTGCTGTCAACCTGGGACAATAACGTCGTCGGAACCTGCACGAATTCCAGACCGCGCGCAAACGTCGCGGCGACGAATCCGGCAAGATCGCCGGTCACGCCTCCACCCATCGCCAACAATACCGATTTCCGGTCCGTCCCGGCCGACAGAAGTTCACTCCAGAGCCGCTCCGCTTCCACCAGCGACTTGGCCCCCTCCCCCGAAGGCACCTCGTGCACCGAAACCCGAATGCCGCCTTCCCGGAGAGATTCGAGCAGCTCGGAGAACCAACTGCGAACGTTGACGTCCACCACCGCCGCGACGTGCGTCATGCGCAACCGAGCCGACAGGAACGGGACGCAATCACGCAGAAGATTCTCGCCAATCAAGATATCGTAGCCACGGGATTCAAGTTCCACGTGAACCGTTGTCGATTGCTGCATCCGACCAGCCCCCAAATTACGATCGCAAACCGGCTGTCCAGGATCGCCGGACACCCACGACTTGACCTGCCGTGTTTCGGGTGAGGGCGATTGTGTCAGCGGCAAGTTGCGGCGGCGAGCAGCGAGCAGCAAACGGCGAGCGGCGAGCAGCGAGCGTTGCGGAGCGTAATGACGGCGTCGGCGGGTCCCGCCGAAATTAACCCGCCCTTTCGACGTCCTGAGGCGTTACGGTTATCTGGCGGCAGAAACCGGAATGCACGCGTACATATTCTAATTGAGCACAATGCTTCGGATCGGCATGCAATGCCCTCTCCACCAAACTCCGCTTTTTATCGTCCAGCTCCGACAACTCCGCGGGCCAGATAGTTTTCGTCTCCATCACGAGCGCTTCGCGATAGGGATCAAATGGATCAGCCACCGTAACGTGCTCCTCAAAACAAAGCCATCCCCAAGCAACGGTAAGGGGCAGTATACTTTTGAGCGGCCACCAGGAAAATATGCCACCATGAAACGCAGCCTGTTGACAATCGGGACGATGCTCGGACTTGCCATAGCCCTGGCCGGCTACGCCGTCTGGTTTCATTACCAGCAGGGCCACCGCTGTCTGGCCCTCTGGGGCGCGGAAACAGCCAATCTGATCCGCCACGCCCCACGCGTCGAGCTGATCGTTTATCCCGATGATTTGCCCCAGCGGGAACCCCAATCGATCGATATCAGCGCCAAGTCAGGATTGGTCCACGCGCGCCACGCACTGATTACCGACAGCAGCTTCGACTGGACCGCAACGTCACCCGGGTCGACGGTCGATTTCCACCCGGATTTCGCGCTGGTATTTCGCGAGGCGGAAACACAGGTTGTTCTGGTTTTCGACAACAAGTCCACGCTCGTTGCCAGGCTGGAATCGATCCCCCCCATCGACCTGGAACCGATGACCGGCCAGCGGTCGAGCATCGAACAGGCCGCTGCCGATTCCCGGTCCCGGGCAGTATTGTCGGCCACCGCGCTGCAAGCGCTCCGTACGTTTCGTGATCGTTGCCGATCCCGCTAAAGTTGGCGGATTTGTTGAGCCGATCAGGACGAAACTGCAGCATAGTAGACCGACAACGCCGAGGCTTCTCCATGTCCTCCATTTCTCCCCGTTTACCGGCGGCCGACCTTCCTGGACTTCCGGAGACCTTGTACGCCAGTGAGGCGTTCGAGGAGTCGTTTGCACGCATGGAGTTTCTGGTTCAGAACCGCAAACGATGCGGGTTACTGGTCGGTGGCGGCGGAGTCGGTAAATCGACCCTGGCGGCGTACGCGGCGAGGACGTTTCGGCGCGGCGGCAGCGAAGTCGTGCAACTCGATCTGCAGGCGGCGACGGAAATCGATATTTTGACGCGGCTGTCGATCGATCGTCTGCCCCGCGGCACGCGCACGTTCGAATCGTTGCGATCGGCCCGCTTCCAGCTTTGGCGCCAAGTTGTCGATCGTTGCACCGAGTTGCGTTGTCAGGCGATCCCCCTGGTCATCCTCGCCGATCATGCCGATCGGGCTGACGATTCGAGTTGGAGTTTGTTGCAGCGAGTCGTCCACCTTCATGAGTCGACTCCAGGCATGCTGACGCTGATCCTGATTGCGGATCATGCCCGGGTTGAAAAACTGCCGCCGGCGCTGCTGGAGATCTGCGAGCTGAGGATCGAGCTGTTTGCATGGACGCTGGAAGACGTGGTTCGCTACCTGGAGCAGCGTTACGTCAACGCATCGGGCACCTGCCTTTTTCACGGCGACGCCGCGGTCCGGCTTTGGGAACTGGCGAACGGCAGTCCGCGCCGCATCGTCCAGTTAGCAGCGTTGGCGCAACTGGCGGCATGCGATCAGAAACAGGGCTGGATCGGTCGGGAGCTACTGGCCGAGACGTTCGACGAATTGTCGGTACCGGCCGCGCTGGTCTCCCATCGCTCGCATCGGTCGGTACTTCCGGCTGCCGCGTCCCGCCCCGCGGTCCCGAATCCGGCAGTTTCCAGCCCAGCCGTTTCCAATCCGGCGTCGCTTGGACAAGGCGACGGTGCCGGGGCTCTTCGCTGAGCGGCTTCTGAGATCGGCGGTTCGCCGGTGTCTTTTTCGTAGTACACGAAGCTATAATGTGCCGGCCTGCTTGCCTTGGACGCGCGAGTCCTGGTGAAGACAGGACCCACGACGTCGCGCGAAGCGACGCCAAAACGAACCGGAAACAAGGAGCACTCATTGTCTTCGCCTCGATCTGCAGCGACCCCGTCGTCGACTAACGTTTCGGGAAACAGCGGGATGCTCGGGGTGTCCGAGCGTCCCACGCGAGCCCGCTACATTCTGATGTTTTTTCTGGCGACGTTGGCCTTTCTGACTTACTTCGACCGGATCTGTATCACGAAGATGCAGGGCAAGATCTCCGCGTCCCTGGGAATGGACGAAGCCCAGATGGGGTTGATCATGGGTGCGTTCTGGCTGGCGTACGCACTGTTTGAGCTGCCAACCGGATGGATGGGCGACGTCCATGGCGCGCGGGTTACGCTGGCCCGGATCGTGGTAGCCTGGTCGCTGTTTACAGCACTCTCCGGATCGGCCACGGGATTTTTTTCGCTGTTTGTTTACCGATTCCTGTTCGGTGTGGGAGAGGCGGGGGCGTTTCCCAACATGGCGCGGATCCAGTCGCGCTGGCTGCCCGCCGATACGCGAGCACGATTTGGGGGCTTGCTCTGGATGTTCGCTCGGTGGGGTGGAGCCTTCTCGATTCCGTTGGCGGGGTTTCTGATGCGGTTTTACGATTCGTCGGCCTTCCGCGAGTCGCTAAGCGCGCTGCCCCTGCCGTCATCGATTGCTGGCAGCGAACCTTGGCGCTGGACGTTCTGGACTGCCGGATTGATGGGCGTGGCCTGGGTGGTCGCGTTCTACTTCTGGTTCCGCGACCATCCCTCGGAGAAGTCTTCCGTGAATCGCGCCGAGCTGGAATTAATCACGCGCGGCAATCCACCGGAGGTCCGCGGCCATTCGATGGAACGATCGATGTGGGGTTTGCTGTTCACCAATCGGAGTTTACTCGCGCTGGGCGTCCTGTACCTTTGCGGCAGTTTTGGCTGGTCGTTTTTCGCCAGCTGGATGCCCAAATATATCAGTGAGGTGGTGTTGTCAAAATCGGTCGCGTCCGACGGAGCGACGTCGACCTCCAAGGTGCCAGCGGTCGCGCCCAATTCGGGATCGCCCGCCGACGACCAAGCCGCAGCCGTCCGGGCCGAAATCAAATCGGAGTGGATGGCGGCGGCGCCCCATCTTTGCGGCGGAGTTACCTGTCTGCTTGGCGGAATACTCTGCAACGCCTGGGTAGCGAGAACCGGCAATCGCCGTTCGGGGCGGGCGATCTTTCC
This sequence comes from Planctomycetota bacterium, assembly GCA_016872775.1. GTDB lineage: Bacteria > Planctomycetota > Planctomycetia > Pirellulales > Pirellulaceae > VGZA01. The sequence goes on from VGZA01000011.1 coordinate 6,892, forward strand.
GGTCACGGGTTATATCGTGGCGGCGGGCGCGATGTTCTGCGTTCCGCTGGTGGAATCACCGGCGCAGGCGACGATCCTGATCTGTATTGCGGAAGCGGCCCACGACTTCGGCCAGGGGGCGAATTGGGCGTCGATCGTTGATATTGGTGGCAAGTACGCGGGAGTGGCTGCCGGCATGATCAATACGATCGGGAATATGGGTAACGCCTTCCAACCCTATATCGGGTCACGGATCAAGGAAGCGTATGGATGGAATACGGTGTTTATGGTCTACAGCATTGCGTTCCTGCTGGCGGCGTCGATGTGGATCATCATCGATCCGCGCAAGACCTTTTACGGCGACCCGGTCGAACTGAAGAGCTGAGGCGGAACGGCTGCGAAGATCGATTGAAGAGAGACCGCTGTACCAACTACGATAGTGTCTTATGTTATCGCTGCGTTGCACAAGTCCGCGCCTTTGTGATCGAATCTCGCGCCGCGAGATGTTGCGCGTCGGTGGCCTTGGCGCGCTGGGGCTCTCCTTGCCGCAGCTGCTGGCGGCGCGCGATGCGCAGGCCGCCAGCCGCGTTGCCGGTGTCGTCCGGCCGAGCGGCGGAAAGGCCCGCTCGTGCATCGTGCTGTTCCTGATGGGAGGGCCTCCGCAGCATTCCACCTGGGATCCGAAGCCTGAAGCACCGGCCGAAGTCAAAGGCGAGATTGGATCGATCGCCACGAAGGTCGCCGGACTTCAGGTGGGGGAACTGATGCCAGGACTGGCCGCGAACGCTCACCGACTCGCGGTGCTGCGGGCTGTTTCCACGCGCGATAATGCCCACTCGTCCAGCGGCTACTATATGCTGACCGGGCACCCGCACCTGCCGATGAATGCCGAGAATGCGAATCCAGGCGCCCCGAACAACTGGCCCTACCTGGGTGCCGTCGTACAACAACTGACCGAGAATCCCGGGAATCTGCCCAGCTGCGTTCGGCTGCCGATGCATATCTTCAACACCGACGGCTCGATCTGGCCCGGACAGGACGGCGGATTTCTTGCGCGGTCGTCCAATCCATGGCTGTTCCGCTGCGAACCGGCGTCGGCCAACTACCGCATTCCCGAATTCAGCCTGCCCGTCGAAGTGCCCGCGGACCGGCTGACCGGCCGCCATGCGTTGCTGCGGCAATTCAATCGGCAACTTGACGCCGCCCAGAGACTCGGGGCCCTCGAAAACTACGATGGCATCACGCAGCGCGCCTTCGACCTTTTGAGCTCTCCGCAGGCGCGACAGGCCTTTCATATCGAGCTGGAATCTGCGGAAACGCGAGAACGGTATGGCCATTCGCAGTTTGGTCAAAGTTGTTTGTTGGCTCGGCGGCTCATCGAAGCCGGTGTGCATCTGGTCCATGTGAACTGGTTCCGCGGGCCGGACGAACCGAGCGACGCACCATGCTGGGACTCGCACGCCCGGGAAACGAAGCGGTTGAAGGAAGTGCTGATCCCACCTTGGGACCGGGCATTTTCGGCGCTGCTGGAAGACCTGGCCGAACGCAGTATGCTCGACGAGACCCTGGTGGTCTGCATGGCGGAGTTCGGTCGCACGCCGCGTTTCAACGGCAACGCCGGACGCGACCATTGGGGGCCGGTTTTTTCCATTGCGTTGGGGGGCGGCGGCGTCCAGGGTGGTATCGTCCACGGCGCGTCCGACCGCCTGGGAGCTTATCCAAAAGACGGCCTGGTGCGCCCCGAGGATATCACCGCAACGATCTTTCATTGCTTGGGGTACAGCGCCGATTCGACCTTGCGCGACCCGCAAGGTCGGGATTTCGCCGTAAGCCACGGCGATATACTTCACGCCATTCTGTGAATCGCCTGCCCGCAGATTCTACGGGCAGCGTCCAAGCTGCCGGCAGTTGCGGCGAATCACCGTAAGTCCGGCCGCGATTACCGTTGCTATGGTCGGGACGCCGTATTGGAGTACAATAGGCCGGCCCTTCATCGCGGATGCTCGTTACAACGCTGGAAAGAGACCTATGAAAGAACCGTCGACAGCTTCCAAGGACGAACAGGAGATCGTCATCGATTTACGGTCTCCCGGCGTCGCGGCTGTGCTCGCATGGCTGATCCCTGGCGCGGGGCACTTCTACCAACGGCGGTTTGGCAAGGGAATCCTGTTCTTTTGCTGCATCCTCGGCATCTACTTCTTTGGATTGACTTTGGGAGACGGCAAAGTCGTCTACGCGTCGTTCCGCACCAACGACATCCGCTGGCAGTATGTCTGCCAGTTGCCTGTCGGCCTTCCCGCCGTTCCCGCCCTGATCCAGAGCCAACGTGTGATTCGCGAGCAAAAACCGCCGCTGTGGAAAGGCTGGATGGCGCCTCCGCAGCATGTGAATCCGAACTTCGACGATCAGCTTTCCCAGTGGCACTTGAATCTGAAATGGAAATTCGAGTTGGCCACGCTCTATACGATGATCGCCGGCTTGCTGAATGTGCTGGCGATCTACGATGCTTTTGCGGGGCCGATGATCCTATTGCCCGACAGCAAGGAGCGGGAGCCGGCAGGCTCCGAATCGGGAAAACAGCCTGACGACAGTTGAGGTCGAAGTCAGGATTTTGGGAACCGACGGGAACGTCAAGTCGCAAAAGGGTCCTTTCGATGGAAATGCTGGCGGTCGCGATTACGAAAAATCAACTCTGGCATCTCTTGCCCCTGGTCGTAGCCGTGAGCCTTGTCTATGGCGCAACCCGGCATGAGTACGTCGTTCCGATTCTCGTCAATGCGTTCCGATTTGGCCTATGGATGCTGGGATTCGTCGCGGTCCTGTTCGTCGTATTACTCTGGGTCTCGCGCAGCCTCTAGTGCTTTGTCGAAGTCAGGCGAAGATCTCGCGAACAACGTTACCGTGCACATCGGTCAGTCGGAAGTCACGGCCCGCATGGCGATACGTGAGACGTTCGTGGTCGATTCCCAGCGCGTACAACAGCGTGGCGTGAAGGTCGTGCATATGCACGGGGTTCTCGACCGGGCGGTAGCCAAAGTCGTCGGTCGCACCGTACGTCAAGCCTCCGCGGACACCGCCTCCCGCCATCCAGACCGAAAAGGCCTGGGGGTGGTGGTTCCGTCCGTCACCGTTTTCGACCATCGGCGTCCGTCCGAACTCGGCGCCCCACAATACGAGGGTATCTTCGAGCAAGCCGCGCTGGGCGAGATCGGAGATTAATCCGGCGATCGGCCGATCGACCTTCGCCGCTTCGGCGATGCTTCCTTGCTGGACCTTCTGGTGGTGATCCCAGGTGTAGTTGGTTGAAACCTGGATATACCTTACGCCCTGTTCGGCGAACTTCCGCGCCAGCAGGCACTGCCGTCCGAAATTGTCGGTGGGCTCGCTGCCGATCCCGTAGAGTTCCAAGGTCGATCGGGACTCGTCTTGAATGCCCATGATCGCCGGCATGGTCGACTGCATGCGAAACGCCAGTTCATAATTCGCGATCAAACTCTCGATCTGCGGGTCGATTCCGCTGGACTTGGAGTGACGGCGGTTGAGCGACTGTACGAAGTCGAGCTGGTCGCGCTGCTGGGATGCCGAAAGTCGCGCATTGCCGAGATTGGAAACGGCGGCCTGGGCGATCGGCGTTTCCGCCGATCCGATGGCCATCGCCTGATGCATGGCGGGCAAGAACGCACTGCCGTAGTTCTGCACTCCGCCATGTCCGCGGGGCGGTGAAATGGTCATGAATGCCGGCAGGCAGTCGTTTTCGCTTCCCAGTCCGTAGCTGACCCAGGCTCCGACGCTCGGCCGTACCAGGTTCGCCTGACCCGTATGCAGCCGCAACAGCGCCTCGCCGTGGGCGCTTCCCTCGGTATGCAGCGAACGAACAACGCAGAGCCGGTCGGCATGCTGTGACAGATGCGGGAATAACTCGCTGATCCAGACGCCGCCCTCACCATGTCGGTCGAAGCGGAACGGTGATCCGAGCAGTTCCCCCAACTGCTCGCGATCGCTTCCGACGTCTTTCCCGGAGAGCTGTTTACCGGCGTCGAGGTTCAGCCGCGGTTTCGGATCAAATAGGTCGACATGACTAGGGCCGCCCCACATGAACAGGAATAAAATCCGCTTGGCGCGGGGCGCGAAGTGCGGCGCGGCGAATCGTGCGGTATTTGGGCCGGGCGCCCCGGCATGAGGCGGCTGCTCCGCGCGCGTTCGTTCGCCCGCCAGAGCCGCAAGGGCAAGCTGGCCGAATCCGCAGGCGGTCGCCCGCAACGCATCGCGCCGCGTCCAGGTCGCTTGGAAATTGTTGCACGGCATCGATCAATCCAGTAGCTGAAAGCGACCTGAAGCAAACAATGCCTGGCACGCCAACGCCCAGGCCCGCAGCCGACGCTCCTGGTCGTCACCCGTACCAGTATCGGCGAGTCGCGCCACGAACGCCAGCAGTTCCTGCCGTTCCGGGCCGGCGTTCGGCATATTCAGCAGGGAGGCGAGCAGAAATTCGGCCCGATCTTCGTCGTTCCTATATTGATCGATCACCAGGATTCTTCGCGCCGTGGCCTCGGCGACCGCCAGGACGGAAGGGTCATTCATGAGGAAAAGCGCCTGCGGGGCCACGACCGTTTTTGGCCGCATGCCGGTCGCACAATGCGGATTCGCGAAGTCGAAGGCCTCGAAGATCTCCGGCAGGTCGTTGCGAATCACCGGCAGATAGACGGCACGGCAATGGAAATCGGTGCGACGGCGGTTCTTATTGTCTCCCACCGCCGTCGCCTGGTCCCCCAGATAGGCGACGGTGGAGTCGACGCGCGCCAGGTCGAGTTCCCCGGCCGCGAACCAAATCGCGTCCCGGAGCGATTCCGGGTCGAGTCGCCGTCGATCGGCCTTCCAATACCAACGGTTGTCGGGATCGATCGACCGCCCGGACTGCGGATCCCCGCTGGAACTGCTCATTGCCGCCGTTCGGCTGAGGACCAGACGCCGGACCTGCATCTTCATTGACCATTGCCCATCGATCAATTTGGCCGCCATGACGTCGAGCAACTCAGGGTGACTGGGAGCTTCGCCCGTACGTCCGAAATTGTCGACGGTGCGGACTAGTCCTTGCCCGAACAGGTGGTACCAGATTCGATTCGCCAACACGCGTGCCGACAATCGGCCGGCCCCCGCTTGCACGTCGGTCAACCAGCAAGCGAGTTGCAGACGTCCGCTTTGCCCTTCCGGAATCGCTGCCGGGCTGTCCGCAACGACGCGCAGGAAACCGCGTGGGACAACGTCGCCAGTCCGATCGAACTGCCCCGACAACCGGACCGCCTCGTCGGCCGGCTTCTCCTCGTCGCACGGGATCATCCCGCGAGGTGGAATGGCGGGCGGCGAGGCGATTTCCGCGCGAATCCGCTCCAGCAACTCCTTCTGCGATGCGACGCGTTGGTCCTTCGAGCGGCCGCGATCCGCGGCGTCGGCGCTGACCGCATCCGCGTGCTTCGCCGCCAGGTCGGTGAATCCGGATTCGTCGTCTTTCTCGAGCAGTTCCAACGCCGACTTCGCCTGCTTTTCGCGTTCCTTGCGCCGAGGCTGTTCGCGCCAAAAAGTCTCGTAGGCGGAATTTTGCTGATCGCCTTCCTCTCCGATTCCGACCAGTCGTTCCATCATCCGCTGCTCGCCTAACATATACCGCGTCATCATCACCTGGGTGGAGGTGAAGATTCCCGCCATCGCGTAGTAATCGGTCGTGGGGATCGGGTCGAACTTGTGGTCGTGGCAACGGGCGCAACCGAGCGTCTGCCCAAGAATGACGCGACCGATCGTATCAAGCTGTTCGTCGGCGACGTCCATACGACGTTGTCGCGGATCGTTGCCCAACAGAACTTTCGGGCCGATGACCAGGAATCCGGCCGCGATTCGCTGACGGTCGCGCTGCTCCGTTGACGCGAACGGAAGCAGATCGCCCGCGATCTGTTCCGTGACGAACCGGTCAAACGGCAGGTCCGCATTCAACGCGTCGATGACCCAATTGCGGTAACGCCAAGCCTCACGAAACAGGAAGTTCTCATCGAGCCCATTGGAGTCGGCGTAGCGCGCGAGATCGAACCAGTGCCGGCCCCAGCGCTCGCCGAATCGAGGGGAGGCCAACAGCGGATCGGTATGGCGTTCGAGAGCATCCGGCAGCGGGTCATTTTCGTAGTCGAAGTAATCGTCGAGTACCGGCGGCAGACCGGAAAGCTGGAAATGCAGGCGACGCAGAATCGTCCTGCGATCGGCGTCCGGCGCCGGACGCAACCCGACCGACTCCAGCTGCGCCAGAATGAACGCATCGTCCACGGATCGTGGCCATTCCGCTAGCGCGAATTGCATCGGCGTGGCGTCGCGGCGTAGCGGCGAAAAGGCCCAGTGGCCGCGTCCGAGCACCGGGTCGGCCGGATCGTCCGTTCCCGCAGCCGCGTGGCTCATCATGCTGGCAAGGACGGCCAGCATGGCGCGGAAAATCGGTTGGAATCGAACGATCGACATGCCCCAATCGTAGTCGGTACGTTGCGGGATTGTACAGACTCTCGAGATGAGGGTAGTGTGCAGAATTAGGACACTACCGAGATGAGGCGTCGCTAGAACGGCGTTTCGGGCGAAAGCTCGAAACAATTTTCGAGCTACGTGCTAGCACACTTCCGGCATCGGCGGAGCGACAATCGATCTTGGGGGCTACGGCCGCTGTTTGCTATAATCCGACGCGGAGTTGTTCTCGGATTCCAGGTCCAAGGTGGGCAGGCTATGAATAGTCGCTGGGTTGGTCGGACGGTACGGACCGGTTGGGTGTTACCGCTCGGAGTGATTCTGGCCGGATTGCAAACGACGGCCTGGGCCCAGGCGACGCGGCCGCCAGGCAACTCAGCGGGAAATCCGGCCGCCAGAAATTCCAATACTGCGCCCGCGACGGGCAAGCAGAAGGGGAACGCTCCGGCCAATGGTCCCGCGGCGGGAACGGCGCCGTCCAAAGGTGGAACCAGCAACGGGGCCCGCAAATCGGCGGACAACTCGACAGGCCCCAAGAGCGGTGCGGCTACTTCGGGCGGGAAAGGGGCCGCTGACGGTGCGAGATCGGCCGATGCGCCCAAAGGTGTCGACGCGCGCCCGCGACAGCCCAAGTGGTTCCCTTTGGCTGCGGACGAGCAAGCGTACGTTGACGACGTGTTGAAGGTCTGGGAACAACAGAGCAGCAAGATCCAGCATTTCCGCTGCAGCTTTGTCCGATTCCGCTATGACCCGGCGTTTGGACCGTACGAGACCGCCGCCGATGGGCGTAACGGCAAGCTGCATCCGGCCGAACTGCATCGCGGCGTGATCTACTATCAGTCGCCTAACAAAGGGATGATCCGCGTCGACAAGGTCGAGAAGAACAACCTTCAGGCGGGCAGCAGCAGTGACCGCTGGGAGCCGATGAACGCGGCGGGCGAATACTGGATGTGCAACGGGAAGGCCCTGTTCTTCTTGAATCATGCCGACAAGACGCTCGTCGAGAGCCCGATTCCGGCGGGGATGCAGGGCAAAGACATCGTCAACAGTCCGTTGCCATTCGTATTCGGTGCCCGCGCCGGCCAAGTCAAAGATCGATTCTGGATCCGCCCGCTGGCCGCGGAAACCGACAACGAAGCACGCCTGGAATTCGTCCCCAGGACGAGCGCGGATGCGCCGAACTACAAGCGTGTGCAGGTGATCTTGGAAGAACAAAACAAAGAAGTCACGCCGAAGGGGCTTTGGATCCAGAACCACGATGACACCGAGGACAGTTACCTGCTCGAGGATCGTGAGAAGAACTGGAACATGGTGCTCGACAAATTGAAGAACCCGTTTCAGGCGGCATTCGACCAGCCGGTGGTGCCAAAGGGCTACAAGAAGGTCACGGAGCGTGACGAGCCGGCGGCGCCTCCTTCCCAGGCGCAGCGCGGCGCTGGTCCGGTGCAGCGCAAGTAGTCGCGGGGCGTTAATTCGCGCCGCGAGTCGCCGCTTCCATGATCCGTTGTTCGGTCGCTTCCGAGCGGGGAAATTCGGCCGTCATTCGGCCTTCGCTGAGCACCAGGATTCGATCGCTGACGGTCAGCAATTCTGGCAGTTCGCTGCTGGTCAGAATAATCGCAATCCCCTGGCGGCAGAGCCGGTCCATCAGTCGATAGAGCTCCGCCTTGGCGCCGACATCGACTCCGCGTGTGGGATCATCCAGCAGCAGCACGCGCGGATTGGTCAATAGCCAGCGGCCGAGGATGCACTTCTGCTGGTTCCCCCCACTGAGACTCGTGATCGGCGATTCCGGGGACGCGGTCTTCACCGCCAGCTGTTCGAGCATTCTGGCGGTCATCGATCGTTCCTTGCCGCCGCGTACGACTCCCCACCGGGTGGCATCCCGCAGGGTGCAGATGGAGATATTTTCGCGGACGCTGAGTTGGGAGAACAATCCCAGCCTTTTGCGGTCTTCCGTGACCATCGCCACGCCGGCCCGGCAGGCCTGCGCCGGGTGCGTAAACAGGGCGGGTACTCCCCCCAATCGGATTTCTCCGCTGGGTAATTCCGTTCCGGCGCCGAACAGGGATTCCAGCAACTCGGTGCGTCCCGCGCCCATCAAGCCGGCAATTCCCAGGATCTCGCCGCGGCGCAGCTGGAACGTGATCTCTTTCAGTCGCCAGCCGCGCGCGTGACCCGGCCAGGCCAGCGACAAATTCCGCACTTCCAGCACCGGTTCGCCAGGCACGCGAACTCCGCCCAGATCGACCGATTCGATCTCGCGGCCGACCATGCGGTGCGTGACCTCCTTGGGCGAGGTCGCGGACCGATCGAGCGTCGCGACTAGCTGTCCATCGCGAAGAACAGTAATGCGATCGGAAAGCCGAAATACCTCGTCCATCTTGTGGGAAATGTACAGGATCGTAACGCCGCGATCACGGAGTCGCTGGATGACCCGGTAGAGCCGCTCGACTTCCGACTCGGTCAAAGCACTGGTTGGCTCGTCCATGATCAGGATTTCGGTCTTCAGCGACAGCGCTTTGGCGATTTCCACCAGCTGCTGGTCGCCGACGCGCAGGGTACCGGCCATCTGGCGCGGTGAAACATCGCATTCCAGTTCCGCCAGCAGTTCCGCGGCCGCCTGTTCCATGGCGCGGTCGTTGAGCAATCCAATCGCGGTGCGCATTTCCCGGCCCAAGTAGATATTGGCCGCGGCGGAGAGCTGATCGACGATGTTCAGCTCCTGGTGAATGATGCTGATCCCGGCCTGCTCGGCCGCCCGTGTTCCTTGAAATCGGATCGGCGCGCCGCGCAGCAACAGCTCACCGTCGAAATCGGTAATCACGCCGGAGAGTATTTTCATCAGCGTGCTTTTTCCGGCTCCGTTTTCGCCGCAGATCGAGTGCAGTTCGCCGCGGCGCACGTCCAGTGTCACATCTTTCAGCGCGACGACGCCGGGAAACTGCTTGGTGACCTGGCGGATCGAAATGATCGGCAGCTCGTCCATCACGGTCGGCTTCCTCCGCGCCGGAAATGCTCCCAGATCTTAACGCCGGTGAGTGCGACCGTGACGGTTGCGCCCAGCATCACTGCCCAAGTCATTCCAGCGAGCTGCGAGACAAGCACTGTCGTCAGCAAGCCGAGATTGGCGATCGTCACGATTCCCAGGGCGCCGGGGAAAGCCTCGCGGCCGGTTCGCAGCGCCTGGCGTACCTGGGAAAAGGCCACCGCCACCACGACCACCACCCCCACGATCAGACCTTCGTAGACGTCCGCGCCGGTCTTGATCACTTTGGCGATTCCGTCGATGACGGCGCGCAAAAAAAGCGCGCCCAGGATCGTACCGGGTACGGTACCGACGCCGCCCTGCAGGCTCACTCCACCCACCACCGCCGCCGCGATCGCATTCAGTTCGTAACCACGGCCCAGCGTCTGAGGGTCAGCGACCGCTTGATCCCCGATATAGAGGATTCCGGCGATCGTCGAAGTCAATGAACCGATACAGTACGCCAGCCATTTGACGCGATCGGTCTGCACGCCGCTCAGTCGAGCGGCCTGTTCGTTGCCGCCTAACGCGTAGATGTGGCGTCCGACGACCGTTTGCCGCAGCAGAAACCAGGTGGCAATCGCCAGCACCAGAAAAATGCTCGCGGGAATCCAGACCGTCGTGCCGAGATAGCGGAAGTTTTCGTCATAGATCTGAATCTGCGTGCTTTTGCCCCCGAGCTTCGCTTGCGTGACATTTTCGCAGATCACTCGCCCCAGGCTGCGCAGCCCGACCAGCGTCGCCAGCGTCGCCACAAACGGCGGCAGGCGTATGATCGTAATCAACCAGGCGTGCATCGATCCCACCAGCAGCCCCACGAGGATGGTGCCTGCGATGCAGACCGCGATGATCCCGACCGAAAGCGTGGTCTCGCCTTTCATCGCGTCGGGGGCGATCAACGTCATGAACGTGGCACAGATCGTGCCGCTGAACGCGATCATCGAGCCGGCCGAGAGGTCGATTCCCCCCGAAATGATCACCAGCGCCGCGCCCAAGGCGAAGATTCCGAGCAGGCTGGTCTGCCGGATGATCTCGATCAGACTGTCGGTCGGATTCTGCAGGTAGTTATGATTCGAGTCCAGCAATGCCGTCAACGTCGCGACGACCAGAATCGCCGCGACAAGGATCAACTCGTTAAGTCGGAATGGCAGCATGGCGTCGTACGAGGAGCAGCCGGGTCAACCGGCAGGTTCAGGAACCCTTGAGGTCGTACTTCGCTAACCAGTCCTTGAAGCTCTTCAATGACAGGAACTGCACATTCGATTCGAACATTTCCTGTTTCAAGGCCGAGCCGCTGTCGGGAACCACGACTTTCAAGCCGGTGTCGTACAAGTCTCCGTCGGGCTTACCGTCGTTGGGAAACATCGCTTTGATCACCGCCTTGTCGTCCTGCACCATGGCTTTCAGCAGGCGCACCGCCTGGTACCCCATATCGTACGGATTCTGAACGACCATGGCGTCGATCTGCCCTTCACCCATCTGCTTGATGGCGATCGGTTCCGCGTCGAAAGTCACCACGACGGTCGCCTTTGCCGGATTTTTCCGTAGACCTTTTTCCTTGCAGACGTCGACAATCGCGGGCGCATTGTACGACCAGATTCCGACTAGCGCTACCAGGTCCTTGTGATTGGTGATCGCATTCCGGACATTCTCGCGAGCCTTGGTCCGGTCGAGATCGTCGCCCATGCGATCGGCGTCCTTGAACGACGACCCGGCCGCTTTGGCGAAGCCATCCATTCGCTCGCGGGCATTGTGGGAACCGGTGCGACCGACAAATTGGACGTAGGAACCTTTGCTGAAACCGCGTGATTCCAGCACCCCTTTGCCGGCAACCCCTAACGCGATCCCGCCTTTGAGGTTATCCGTGCCGATGTAATAGGGTCGCGCGTCACGGAATCGTTCGCGATTCACGTCGGCGTCGACGCAGATCACGTGGACGCCTTTCTTTCGCAGCTTCCGCATTTCTTCCACCACCGCCGCGTTGTCGGCATCCAGCGCGGAAACAGCGATGCCGACAATGTCATTCTGGCTGGCGAATTGACGCAACTTGTCGATCTGCCCCCGCGGCGTGCCGTCGTTGACTTCCATCACCGCCTTCAAGCCGGTCTCCGACAGTTTGAATTCCTTTTCACCCGCCTGTAGTCCAAATCGGCAAGCGTCCCAGAAAGGAGAATTGCCGTTCGTAAGAAGAATGATCCGTTTCTCGGCCGCATCCAGCGAAACCGACCCGGACGCCACAAGGAGCAGCATCAGGCTCAAGATGCGGATCGCCCCGAACCCGATATTCGCAACCGATCGTCTCATGATTCCCGCCTTCTTAACAAAATGGACGAGTCAACAGGGGACCCAGCGAGGGGTCCCCGCAAGGGATCGTTTCAAGTGGTCTTCGAACTTGGACGCGAGGGCGCCTGTTTGGTCGGTTCGGGTCCCTGGCAACCGTTCAACGTTGTGAATCCGAACAGGCCGAGCAGCAGCAACGCGATCATCTTTCGCAGCGACATAGTTTTCCCTCGTGAAATTAGCGTTGTAAAACCGAAAATTCTAGTTTCTGATTGGCGCCGCAGCAAGATACGCATGAGGAATGTAAATAGTCGGGTGCCGGCCGGCCGATCTAATCTCATAGCCGCGAATCACCCCGTCCTTTTCCCACAGGCGTTCCAACCTGCTGTGTCGCGGCGGCAAAGTCACCCTAAACCCCGCTGGCGCCCCGCGGCCCTCGACTCCAACTCAGCGGTTCGCGTCACACGGCGCCGATAAAGTTGTCCTTCCGCTCGACCGGCACCACGATCGCCGTCGGTTCAAACGCCATGACCACGCTCCCCCCCACGTATTCCAGTCTTTACCGTAGCCCGAGGACGGAACCAGAAGTCAGTCGATCGTCGTCGCCCATTCTGGGCCCCCCGGTCGCTGCGCGCACCGTGGCGGCGGTGGATCCACCGCGAGAGTCGCGGTTGGGAAACTGGTGGCTCGGTCCGGTTGCCGGCACGGGCAGTTGGAGCACAGTCTATCGCGCGCGTCCTTTGTCCGCTGCGTCGACGGCCCCCTGCGACTACGCGATCAAGGTGCTGCATCCTCATTACGAGACAGACGGCGTCGCCTTGGCAATGCTCGCGTCGGAGGCCCGATTTGTCCGTTCGGTAAATCACTCCCGTGTCGTGCCGGTACTGGCGTCGCAGCTCTCACGTCCGCCCTACTACCTCGTCATGCCGTATATCCGAGGACGGACCCTGCGCGTGCTCATCGACCGGGTAGGACGCCTGGCGGTACCCAAAGCGATCTGGATTGCCCGGCAAGCATTGGAAGGGCTGGCGGCGATTCATGCTGCCGGGTGGATTCATGGTGACGTCAAACCGGCGAATCTGTTGATTCAGCCCACCGGCGGGCTGAGTCTGTTCGATTTTGGCTTGGCTCGGACGATCGACGCTGAGGAAACAGCGCCCGCCGGTGTTTCGCTGCTTTGCGGCACGCCGGGCTATGCCGCGCCGGAGCTCCATTTTGATTCCTGTCCGAGCACCCCTGCCTCGGACGTGTACGGATTGGGAATTACTCTCTTCGAGATGCTGGTTGGGAAACGCCCATTTGAAGAAACGACCGAGCTCGAACTGGCCGCCGCTCATCTGCGAAAGCCGCCGCCCGATCTGCAGTCGCTTGTCCCCACGCTTCCGATCCGTCTGAAATGGCTGATCCAGGAGATGATCGCCAAGCAGCCCGACGATCGGCCGTCAACGACGGTCGTGCTGCGGCGCATGGTGGAGCTCGAAATCGCCTCACTCGCCGACTACGATCGAAACTGATCGGGTGGCCGTTCCAGCATGGTTGCCGAGCCGTGCCGTGGGGATTAACTTGGAGTTGCTGAACTTCCAGTTGACATTCCCGCCAGAGTTCACTGCTGGAGCGCGACGATGATCCGCAGATCCGATCGGGGTTTTCCTGCCTGCCGTCTTTCCCTGTTTCCCGCGGCGCGTGCCTGCGTTTTCTTGATGCTGGCGAGTTCCTCTGCCGTATTCGCGGCGGACGGCGCCGATCCTGTGCCGGATCGCGTGGAATTTAATCGCGACATCCGTTCGATCCTGGCGGAAAACTGCTTTGCCTGCCACGGCCCGGACGGCAATAAACGGCAGGCGGACCTGCGATTGGACCTGGAGTCGAGCGCGCGAGCGAGCCGTGATAACGGTGCGGCGGTTGTGCCAGGCGATGCCGAATCGAGTTTATTGCTGAAGCGAATCCTGTCGGACAACGAATTTGAACGCATGCCGCCGCCGGCGACCGGCAAATCGCTGACCGCGCGGCAGACCGAATTGCTGCGTCGCTGGATCGCGCAGGGCGCTGCCTGGGAGCAACACTGGTCGTTCATCGCTCCGCGACGATACGATCCGCCGGCGGTCCGCGACGATACCTGGGTTCAGACTCCGATCGACCGGTTTGTGCTTGCCAAACTGGAGTCGATGCAATGGACGCCTGCCCGCGAAGCCGACCGACGTACGCTTGCCCGCCGACTGTACTTTGATTTGATCGGCCTGCCTCCCGCTCCAGAGCAGGTGGACGCCTTTTTGGCCGACACCACTCCCACAGCCTACGAACAGTTTGTGGACAGTCTGCTTCGTTCCGAGCATTTCGGCGAGCGGTTGGCCAGCTATTGGCTCGACCTGGTTCGCTACGCCGACACCGCGGGATACCACAGCGACAACCACCGCGACCTGTTTCTTTACCGCGACTACGTGATCCAGGCATTCAACAACGACAAGCCGTTTGATCAATTCTGTCGTGAGCAACTGGCGGGCGACCTGATCCCGAATGCGACGAACGAGCAGCGAATCGCTTCCGGATTCAATCGCCTGCTGCAGACGACGGAGGAAGGGGGCGCGCAGCCGAAGGAGTATACAGCCAAGTACGCGGCGGATCGCGTGCGCAATACGAGCGTGATTTTTCTTGGGCTGACCATGGGCTGCTGCGAATGCCACAATCACAAATATGACCCGCTGACCGCGCGCGATTTCTACTCCATGCAGGCATTTTTTGCCGACGTGACCGAAACGCCTGTGGGCCGGCAGGCGCAGACCCCGATTCCGTTGCCGCAGCAGGAAAAGCAGCTCGCCGAACTCGACGAACAGCTCGCCAGGCAGCGTAGCGACCTTTATCGGCCCACCGACGAGCTCCGCGTGGCCCAGGATGAATGGGACGCGGCCCAGCGAACGGCGATCGAGCAGGGCCGTTCGCACTGGCGGGTCGTGAAAGCCGAATCGGTGTCGTCCAGTGGCGGCGTGCAGTTCCAAGCCCTCGACGATCTGTCGTTGCTGGCTGCCGAAGCCAATCCCGACAAGGATGTTTACACCGTCGTGCTTCGGCCCGGCGCGGGAACCGTTACCGGAATTCGTCTGGAAGCACTGAAGCACGATTCGTTTCCGAACAACGGACTGTCACGCGCTAATGGAAATTTTGTTCTTACGGCAGTGGAACTGGAGTCGAAATTGGCCAACGCTGAAAAGCCCGAGCCGGTCAAGATCGTCAGTGCCGCGGCCGATTTCTCGCAGGATTCGTTTCCCGTTGCACACGCGATCGATGGCAAAGCGGATACCGGCTGGGCGGTCAACGGCCACGTTCAGCCGGCGGATCGCAAGGCGAGTTTCGGATTCGAAAAACCGCTGACGCTGGCCGAAGATACGTTGTTGACCTTGCGTCTGCGATTCGAATCGCCGCATGCGCAGCACACGATCGGTCGATTCCGTATCGCCGTGACGTCGCTCGATGCTCCCGCGCTGAGCGACTCCGGGCTACCGGAGGAGATCGCGTCGATCGTGGCGATCGAGCCCGCGACGCGCTCCGAAGAACAGCGGCAAAAGCTGTTCCGGCATTATCGCGATACGGCTCCCGCGCTGGCCGCATTGCGCCAACAGATTTCCGAACGGGTGGGCCAGCGCGAGGCGATCGTCAAAGCGTTCCCGCAGACGCTGATAACCGTTGCCATGACACCACGGACCGTTCGCATTCTGCCGCGTGGAAACTGGCTGGACGATTCGGGAGAAATTGTGGAACCGGCCACGCCCGAAGTTTTTGGAAAACTGGACATTACCGGCCGTCGCCCGGACCGGCTCGATCTGGCGCGTTGGCTGACTGGCCCCGACAACCCACTGCTTGCGCGCGTGTTTGTCAATCGCGTCTGGAAGCTGATGTTCGGACAGGGGATCGTCCGGTCGGTGGAGGACTTTGGGACGCAAGGCGACCTGCCGACGCATTCGGAACTACTGGACTGGCTGGCGATCGATTTTCGGGAAAACGGCTGGAGCGTCAAAAGGCTGGTCAAGCAGATCGCAATGAGCCGCGCTTATCGCCAGTCGTCGCTGGTGGAATCCCGGATGCGCGAGCTGGACCCGCACAACCGATGGCTCGCGCGGCAATCGCGTCACCGCCTCGACGCGGAGACGATCCGGGACAGTGCGTTGGCCACCAGCGGGCTCTTGGCGCGCAGGCTGGGTGGTCCCAGCGTTAAGCCATACCAACCGGCCGGTTATTGGGCGCACCTGAATTTTCCGACGCGCGAGTGGCACAATGATCACGGCGACAACTTATACCGCCGCGGGCTTTATACCTATTGGTGCCGCACGTTCTTGAATCCGAGTCTGCTGGCGTTTGATGCGCCAAGTCGCGAGGAATGTACCGCCGACCGGCCGCGGTCCAACACGCCTTTGCAGGCCTTGGTGTTGTTGAACGACCCGACCTATGTCGAAGCCGCCCGGTCGCTGGCGGAACGGACGCTGCGGCAGGGTGGAACATCGACGCCCGAACGGATCGGCTATCTTTTCCGGCAGGTGCTGCAGCGCGAGCCGCGCGAGCTCGAGCGGGTCACGCTGTCGGAACTCGTCGAAAAACAAACGCAGTCGTACCAGGGGGACCGGGCCGCCGCGGAGAGTATGGCCGCGGTGGGAGAAAGGCCGAAGCCGGCCGATCTGGACGCGGTCGAATACGCCGCCTGGACCGCGGCTTCCCGTGTGCTGCTCAACCTGCACGAGACAATCACTCGAAACTAAGGACATCGTCATGCATCTCACCGATTGGATCGGCCGTGGCGCCACGCGTCGCTCGTTCCTGGGAGGCACCGCAGCGGGACTCGGCGCCACGGCCCTGGCGACCCTCTTGCCACACGCTTCGACCGTTCCCGTTGTCGCCGACGAGTTACCACCCGTACCCGGAACGCTGGGGCGACTCCATCGCGCCGCGAAAGTGCGTCGCGTCATCTGGTTGACGATGGCCGGCGGTCCCTCGCACTTGGAAACACTCGATCCCAAACCGAAACTGACCGAGATGCACGGCAAGCCGATGCCGGAGTCGTTCACCGCCGGACAGCCGATCGCGCAACTGCAGGGCCAGAAACTGAACTGCTTCGGCCCGCAGCACGCCTTCCAGAAATTCGGGCAGTCCGGCCTGGAAATCGCCGAGATTTTTCCACATATCGGTTCGGTCGTGGACGAAATCTGCATCCTGCGATCGCTGAAGACCGAAGCGATCAATCACGATCCAGCGCATACATTCATGAATACCGGGACGACCATTTCCGGCCGTCCCTCGATGGGCTCCTGGACCTGGTACGGACTCGGCGCGGAGACCGAAAACCTCCCCGGTTTTGTCGTGCTGGTTTCCACGGGAAAATCGGGCCAGCAACAGCCGATCGCGGCGCGGCAATGGCACAGCGGTTTCCTGCCCAGCCGATTTCAAGGCGTGCAGCTGCGTTCGAAGGGGGACCCGGTACTTTATCTTTCCAATCCGGCGGGCGTCGATTCGGCGCGGCAACAGGAGGTCGTGGAAACGGTGCGGAAGCTGAACGGCTTGGAGCAGTCGGCCCTGGACGACCCCGAAATCGCCACGCGCATTTCCCAATACGAGATGGCGTTCCGCATGCAGGTGTCAGTGCCCGACCTGGTTGATGTCTCGAGGGAGCCTGCCTCGACGCTGGAACTCTATGGTTGCCAACCCGGAGACGGATCGTTCGCCTCAAACTGCCTGCTGGCGCGGCGGCTCGCTGAACGCGGAGTGCGCTTTATTCAGCTCTACCATCGCGACTGGGACCATCACGGCAACATCAAGAATGACATCAAGGTGGTGGCCGCGGAGGTCGATCAGGCGTGCGCCGCGCTGATCAAGGACCTCAAACAACGCAACATGCTGCACGATACATTGATCGTGTACGGAGGTGAGTTCGGACGAACGCCGATGGCGCAGGGCAGCGGTCGAGACCATCACATGAAAGGATTTTCCATGTGGCTCTGCGGCGGCGGAATCAAGGGGGGAATCGCCTACGGAAACACGGACGAATTGGGGTATAACGCCGTCGAGGACATTGTGCACGTCCACGATCTGCATGCCACAATGTTGCATCTGCTGGGCGTCGACCATCTGCGACTGCTGTATCGATACCAGGGGCGCGATTTCCGGCTGACGGACGTTTCCGGCAACGTGATCGAGAAAATCCTCGCCTGACCGTGGCTGGGGCATCTTGCCCCAGACACGAGGGCACTGAAGCAAGATGCCCCAGCCACGGTGGGCCCGTTCCCCGTTCCCCGTTCCCCGTTCCCCGTTCCCCGTTCCCCGTTCCCCCGTAACCCTAAAAACCGGTCCAGTTCTTCACTCCCAGGCGGAAGATGACACGAAGGGCTGCGAGGGCTTCCGTCGAGTCGATTTTGGAAACGCCGTGCTGGCGATCCGCGAACTCGATCGGAGTCTCGCCAAACTGCGCCCCGAGCCGTTTGAGCAGCCAGAGAATTTCCTCCTGGAAGGAATAGCCGCGGCTGCGGACGAGTGAAAAATCGAGTTTCTTCAGCAGGGAGACTCGATAGCAGCGGAATGCGCCGCTGCAGTCATGCGCTTTCAGGCCCAGCATGCAGCGCGCATAGAGGTTCACCGTGCGGCTCATCAGTTTGCGGCGGAATGGCCAGTGGACGGTTCCGCCGCCGGGAACGTAGCGCGAGCCGATCATCACATCGATCGGGGGGCCTTGCGACGGGTCCATGCCGGCGATCAGGGCCGGCAGATAACGCGGATGATGACTGAAGTCGGCATCCATATTGAGCACGAAATCGTATTCGTGGGCGATACCGTACTTCATGCCTTCCACGATCGCGGTACCGAGTCCCAGCTTGCCGGTGCGGTGCAGGCAGTGCAATCGAGGTTCACTTTGGCGTCGGCCGTGGCACCAGGTGCCGGTCCCGTCGGGCGAATTGTCATCGATCACCAGGAGATCGGCGTCGGGGACCGCTTCCCAGATCGCCTGGGTGAGTGACGGCAGGTTTGCCAGTTCGTTGTAGGTGGCGACGGTAATCAGCGTCCGGCGCTGGGGGCGGTCTTTCGCGGGTGTCGGCGTCGAGGGAGGCATTTTGCGATGGAGACGGACGTTGGGAAGGCGCGTCGGGACCAGCCAGGACCAGCCAGGAACTCGGAAAGGCGTTGGCCCCATCCACTTGATTCGGTCGCCGCCGACCGGTTTCTGGATTACCGATCGGGATTCCGGCCCGTTCGCCATCGACCGCTTCGGATCGGAGTCCTGTTTTGTCGCATATTCTGGTTGTCGAGCCGTTTACCGCCGTCGCGTCCCGCGGAGCGGCTGGCGGGACGAGGGGCCTTGATTTTGGGGCCTTGGCGGGGACAATGGTCGCTTTCCCGAGTCCGGCAACCCCCTGCGGGCCGACCCCCGCACACTGCAGGCTGAGACCAATCCATGAAGTTCGAAAAGATCGAGGAACTGAAACGCAAGTACACGGACAAGTACGTCATTGTGGACGAATCACGGCCAGAATTGAAGCGATTTGGTGGGATGACTGGAACGATCAAGACCGTGAACATGAACGGTCGTGCGCTCGTGGAATTCGACGCGTACAACAACATCGGCTGGTTTGATATCGAGATTGATTTCCTCAAAGTTATCGACCAGCCGCCGGCGAAACCGGAAACCGCGGAAAAGGGTGCGAAGTCGGCGAAGGCCGAAAAGCCGAAAGCGGAACCGGCGGCGAAGGCGACCGCCAAGGCGGCAGCGGCCGGACCGGCGACTGCAGTTCCTGTGGCCAAGTTGTCGGTCGCCGAAATGCTGGAGGCGGCTCGAACGCGCCCAGGGCAGGCGCCGCCCGCAGGGCCACCGAGCGCAGGCGCTTCCGGCGCGGCCAAAGTCGATCCAAAGAAGATGAGCCTTCAGGACATTCTTGCGGCGGCACGGGGTGGCACGAAGCCGGCGGGGGGCGGTACTGCGTCGAGCGAAAAAACCGCATCGCCTGCAGCGTCGTCCACGGCGGCGCCCACGGCAAAGCTCGACGCTAAGAAAATGTCCGTCGCCGATATGTTGGCCGCTGCCCGCGGTTCGGCGAAAGGCGAAGGGGCACCCGCTGCACCTGCTGCCGCTGCCAAGCCGGCTGCAACCGCGGCACCTGCGGCGGCGCAAAAAATCGACCCCAAAAAAATGTCCGTCGCCGACATGTTGGCGGCGGCTCGCGGAAGCGCCACTGGAGCGGGCTCCGCCGCGGCTGCTAAGGCTGCCCCTGCTGCTGTTCCGGCCGCGACTCAAGCCGATGCCGAGGCCGCAACCGATGAAGCAGACGAACCAGCATCTGCGAGCGACGGTTCGGGTCAAGCCGCCGACGGACCGAAGAAATTGAGTGCTGCCGAGAAGCCGACATCCACCGACGATATTTTGGCCTACTGTCGGCGCGTCGACGGTTGAGGCGTTGTCGCATTGCAAGCCAGCGAGGCGATTCTGATTCGATCGCGGGCGTGGACGCCTGTCAGGCTGGTTAGGCCTACGGTTGGTCGCTGGCAGGTGCCGAAACCGCCGCGTTTCGAATCGGCGGGAAGGTGAAATCTGGAGCGTCCTGCAGCATGCGCGGTCGTAGGTCTTTGAGTTCAGTCAGGAATTCGACCGTTTGCTTGCCATATCCACGCAGTGCGACTTGTTGAGCCAACACGCCTCGGCCATCGGCCACTTGCTCATAGATGAAGATATTAAATTCGGCCAGATTCGGTTCAATCTGCCAGACAAGAAAGTCCACCATCGTGCGTTTGCCGTCCTCGCTGGAGTGAATCGCGAAGTTGGCGGTCGGGTTGCGCTGTTTCAGAACGTTGACCAGTCCGCCCGCCATCAAGCGATGGTCCTGCTGGTTGGGAAACTGGTAGACGCCTACGAGTTTTGTCCAGCGGCCGAGAGTTTCGCCGGGGGGAATGTACTCGTTGATCGATTGCTTCTGGGCGCCATCGCCGTCTTCGTGGACAAAGGCCAATTCAAATTTCTCGCCGCGGAACGTTAGTGAACGTTCGACCGGCTTCGATCCGCTTTCAGATTGCTCTCCGGCAACGGCAAATGTAACGCAGCTGAACAAGCACCCGACAGTAATCGCAATTCGCATTGACTCTCTCCCCCAAAATCGTGTTGAGACGTAGCGCGGGACAAGCTCGCGACGCATGCGCGGCCCGCGATCTACTTAGACCTGGCCCCAATTCAGTCGACCGTAGTACTGCATCAGTTGTACCGGCGTCACGGTCACCAACCCGTCGTAGATATTTGCATCCTTTCCGGCTCCGTCGATGCCCCACGGATTACGCAACACAATGCTGGTGACTTGTCCTTTAACGACGTTAACGGAGGAGACGCTGTACATATGGCCCATGACCAGGGGCGCCGTGTTGACGGTGTACTGTTTGGGGCCGAGGAATCCGATCGTTACGGCCTGCCTGGCGGCCCAGCGCGCGAGGATCTCGTTGGCCAATGCGGTGGCGTTGCCGTAGCTTTGCATATCGCGATTGCCCAGAGCCGTGGCTCCGAACGCGCGGTTGGCCTCCACGCCCCATCCGCCTTCGATGGATGCATAACTGTTCAGGCCGGCCCGGTAGTGCGCAAATGCTTTTTCGACGACGGCAACCCAGACACTGCCTTCGGCACCGAACTGAGCGAAAGCCGGAATTGGACTGGACGGACTGAATACCGGCAAATCGTTATCGACGCGATAGAAGGAGTTGCCTAAACGAACTCCATAGGTCCCGTCATCGAAGTCGACGACATTCTGGCGCAGCACGGTCGGGCTGTCCTGGGCGATGGCGGAGAGTCCCGCGAGCAGGTAGCAGTCGCCCAGCGCGCCTTGGCGAATGTCATCGGCCGCGGGACCTTTGGCTGCGAACAAGGGTCGGTTGGCGAAGGTTTTGTAGGTCTGGTTGCTGCGTACGGCTGGATCGACGATTCGGTCGCCGTCGAGCGTGCGATCGGCGCCGTTGGCGAATCCGCGAACCAGTTGCACCTTGTCCGACGCTGTTGTTCCGGAGACCACGTCGCCGACCAGTGTCAGGTCGATCCAGAGCGTGTCGCTGCCTGCGTCCCCCTGCAGGTAATCGCTGTTCGCCCCGTCGATCGCGATCAGCAAGTCATTGCCGTCGCCGCCGAATAGTCGGTCATTTCCCAGACCGCCGTTGATTCGGTCATCGCCTGCGCCTCCCTGCAGGTCATCATTGCCAGCGCCGCCCAGCAGAAGATTGGCGCCGGAGGCTCCGATCAATTGGTCGTTGCCCGCGTTTCCAACAAGCCGATCGTCACCGGCTCCACCGTCCAACAGATCGTTCAGGTTGCCGCCTTCCAGGTAATCGTTGCCGCCATTGCCAAAACAACGGAATTGCACGTTTCCCGCCATTCCCAGAAATCGATCGTTACCTGCGCCTCCGTGGAATTCGACGGTCGCGACTCCGGCGGCGGCGAAGTTCCAGCTTGCGTTGCGGGTCCGATCGAAGACCGACAGATTGCTGCCGGAACTACTCACTTCGACCAGCGACGCCGAAGCGTCCGATTGGACAACGAGCGTCGAGCCCTGCAGCCAGATGGAGGCGACCGAGTTCATGTCTCGGTTTTCGAGTGTTTCCAAACCGCGGGCCAAGGAACGAAGCGGGTGGTTCGCGGGCTTGGGGCGCATCTGCTTTGAACGGCGAAGTCGTCCCAGGAGTTTTCCGGCGGTTGCCAGCGCGCGCATCGGCATCGAAGACACCTTTAGTCAAAGGGAGCTTGGCTCGTCCCGGAACGGGACCTACGGAAGAGAGCAATGGAGCGTCCCGCAGTCACTGGCAGGCGCCCAAAGGAAAACTTAGGTCACAATCGAGCGGTCGTCAAATGACCGGTCGGGCAAAGTTCACCGCCACGACGGTTGCCAATCGGGCGGTCGGCCGGTAGCATGGTCCGCACTGTCTGTATTCCGAGGGAATTCCGATGCATCGACGCGACTGGCTGATCTCCGGCGGTGCCGCCGCAGGCGCCTGGCGGTTTCATGTTCAGGCTCCGTCCGCGCGATTGACGGGACAGGAACCACAACGGGAGGCGCCGATCCCCCGAACCCCAGCCGCATTGCGCGGCACGGGTCCACTCAAGATCACCGACGTCAAGACGATCCTGACGGCGCCCGCCAAAATTCGTTTGGTCGTCGTCAAAGTTACGACCAGCGAGCCGGGTTTGTACGGACTTGGCTGCGCGACGTTCACGCAGCGCGCCCGCGTGGTTAAGACCGCGGTGGACGAATTCCTGCGGCCGTTTCTGATCGGCAAAGACCCACTGGCGATCGAAGACCTCTGGCAATCCTGTTTCGTCAGCTCCTACTGGCGCAATGGTCCCGTGCTCGGGAACGCCCTCTCGGGCGTCGATATGGCACTCTGGGACATCCTTGGAAAACGCACCGGTGTTCCCGTCTATCAACTGTTGGGTGGAAAATGCCGGCAGGCGGTGGACACTTACCGGCACGCCAGCGGCGGAAGTTTCAAGGAAGTCGAAGACTCGGTGCGAAAAGCGATCGAAGCGGGTTGGCGACATGTGCGGGCGCAGATCGCCGTGGAGGGGCTCGCCACCTACGGCGCCGCGGCCAACCGAGGAGCCGTCGATGCCACTGCGGAAAATGCCCGAGCCGAAATCTGGGAACCGCGGAAGTACACTCGAATCGTTCCGCGGATGTTCGAGCACCTTCGTTCCGTACTCGGCGATGACGTGGAATTGCTGCACGACACACACGAACGCATTCCTCCGATCCTGGCGATGCAACTTTGCCGGGATCTAGAACCGTACAAGCTGTTTTTCCTGGAAGATCCATTCAGTCCGGAGGATGTCGGCTATTTCGAGAAACTCAGGGCACTGACCAGCACTCCTCTGGCGATGGGCGAGTTGTTCAATAACCCCAACGAATGGTTGAACCTGGTGAGCGGCCGGCTCATCGATTTTATCCGCATCCACATGTCGCAGATCGGCGGTCTGACACCCGCTCGAAAAGTCGCCGCCTTATGCGAGTTCTTCGCAGTGCGCACCGCCTGGCATGGGCCGGGTGACGTTTCCCCCGTGGGCCATGCCGCCAACGTGCATCTCGACCTGGCGACGCCGAATTTCGGCGTGCAGGAGGCCCGCTTGTTCAGCCAGGAGGAGCAGGACGTCTTCCCCGGCTGCCCCGAACTGAAGGATGGCTATTACTACGCCAGTGAACGAGCGGGACTGGGAATCGATCTGGACGAGAAACTGGCCGAACGATTCCCGATAACGGACGATCCGCCGTTTGACATGCGTTGGGGCAATCTGCGCCGTCGCGACGGCGCCATTACCAAGCCTTGACGGGCGATCGAAAGGAAATCCGGCTGTCATGAAACGACTGAAAGGAAAGCCGGCTGTCATGAAACGACTGCGTGTGGCGACTTGCCAGTTTTCGGTGGAAGGCTCCATTTCGCATAATTACCACGAAATCGTTCGCTTGATGCGGGAGGCTGCGAGCGGCGGAGCGGAGGTTGCGCATTTTTCGGAGTCGGCGTTGTCCGGCTACGCCGGCGTCGATATCCCGGATTCCGCCTGCATCGACTGGAACGAACTCAAACTGGCGACCCGCGACATCCAGGCGCTTGCCCGAGAACTTCGTCTGTGGGTCTTGCTTGGGTCGACGCACCCGCTCTCGGGTAAGAATAAACCTCACAATTCCGTTTATGTGATCAATGCGCGCGGTGAACTTGTGGAACGTTACGACAAGCGGTTCTGCACCGGCCAGATCGATCCCGACGCCACTTTCGACCTGCGCTACTACTCGCCGGGCAACCGCAACTCGGTGTTTTCGCTCCGCGGTATCCGTTGCGGCATCCTGATCTGTTTCGACTATCGTTTTCCGGAACTTTTTCGCGAACTCAAACGCCAGAACGTTCAGGTCCTGTTCCATTCGTTTCACAATGCGCGCAAGTCGGTGGTGCGCGACCCGTCCTACAACATCTGGAAGACGATCGTACCGGCTACGATGAGCTGCCGGGCCGCGGAAAACCATTTCTGGATCAGTGCCAACAATAGCTCGACGCGCCCGTCCTGCTGGCCCAGCTTCGCCGTACGTCCGGACGGCGCCATCGTCGGGAAGCTCAGGCTCCACCAGCCGGGCTGCATGATTACGGAATTCGATGTCAGCGATAAGTACTTTGATGCGCCCAGGCATTGGCGCGAAAACGCCATGCGTGGGATCTTCCACAGCGGTCGGATCGTCGACGATCCGCGTTCCAGCGACCCGCGTTGCCTTTGAGTGGCTTTCGGTGTCGCTCGGAAGCCCGCGGAATTGCGCTCCGCAGGTTAATTGTACACCGCCACTTTGCGGCGAGTTCTCCGTTCATCATTCTCCAGGCCATGTCGTTTGCATAATTCGCGAAAACGTGTCTCGCAACCTCGTTTGCTGGCGTTGGATCCTCGTCAAAGAAAAACGTTTGGGTGTCTTGGTTTTTCTTTGCCGGCTCGGAGTGCCTCGCCATTGGCAAACGAATTGGGTCCAGCCCGCCACAATTCGTCGTCGTTTCAGTTTCGGTCTCGGCGACGTCGATTGGTGCCGATGGGCCGGTGCGCTCGACCGAGGAACTCGGGTCGGTGCCCGCTGTCCCCAGGGTAGCCGGAGTACCGGCAACCCTGGGCTACGCTGCAGAACATCCCCTTCGGGGAACGGGCCACTTCTTCGCGGCTTGGCGCGGCGGCGCGGTGAAACTCCGAGGCGCTGTCCGACTAAACAATCGCCCCCCATTCGGCGAAGAACTGGTCGCGCAGCGCGAGCTCAAGATCCAGCGAATCAGCACGCCGTGTTTTTGCGCCTTCCAGCATCGATCGACCGGTCAGTGATCGATAGTCCGATGAAGGGCCGATCGCGTCTACGATCGACCAATCGATCGCATCATTCGCAACGGTTTCCGACACAAAGTGCCGCTCTTCCCAGACGTTGCTGTTCCCGTCCGCGGCATCAGCGCGACCCTGATTTCGGGACAGGTCCTCGAATTGCGGAACTCGCAGAGTTGGGGTCGACTCGATTCGCCGGTGAGTCCGAAGGAGTACCGTTGGGGGCGCCGGCAACGATGACCGGTTGGAAGTGCGGATCGTCCAGCGGCGTATCGTGCAGTTCGAAATCCGCCTCAGGCAGTCCGGAAAGCACCTGGCGGGATTCCAGCCGTTCGCAAAGAAGCCTACGCGGAATCGATCGCTTTGCACGCATCGCCAAACACTTTGGAATAACGGAATGGATCAACATCGATCCCCCGTACAAAATCAAAGTCCGAAAGCATGGCCGATGAGGCGAGTCATCCTAAACCGGATTACCGATTCTGGTCAACATATTTTCCTGATTGCCGATCGGATTCCCAATTATTCGCCAGCCAGGCAAAAGAGCTGATTGCGGGTACGTACCAGGAGGCTATCGCCGGAAATCGCGGGCGTGCCGATGATCGGTTCTCCCAAGTCGTTTCGGGAAAGTTCTTCGTAGGCGGCGCTATCTTTGAGCACCGTCACGAAGCCGTTTTCGCTGGCGAGGTAGATCTTACCGTCACCGGAGATTGGCGAGGCGAAATAGTTGCCACCTTTCCCGACCCGTTTGGGTCCCCGCATCACCTTTCCGTCGCGGGTATCAAAGACCGTGCTGATCCCGCCTTCCTTAATCAACAGCATACGATCCTCGGAAATGAACGGTGAGACGATATGGTCGGTATGCTTGGTACGGTGCTTCCAAAGAAGGTGGGATTCCGTGACATCGCCTTCTCCACCGCCTCGTACGGCCAGCACAAACTCCTCGGCCGCTTTTTCGCCCAGTGAAGTATGATCCGCGCCGGCGAAGTTATCCGGGTGCAAGAACGCCAGATCGAGTTCCCGGCCTTCGAGGAAGCCATCTTTGTTCTGGTCACCGCGATCGAAGGTGCGCTTGAAAAAAGCCTCGGGAACCGGCGCTTTGCCGACGAAACGCTGGATCTCGGCTTTGTCGAGTTTCCCATCGTTGTTGCCGGTCTCGGCCCGATCGACGGACGCCAGCCATTGATTAGCGATGCCGCCGCTTTGCAACGACGCATAGATTATTCCGTCGCGGCTGACCGGCGTAGTCTTGATGTTGCGGAGCAGGACCCTTGCGAACCACCGTCGCTTGCCTGTCTCGGGGTCGTAACCGACGAGCATTCCCGTCCCGCCGACGACGATATCGTCGCGCCCGTTGGCGGAGCAGATGATGGGATGCGAGTAGTTGACGGCCATGTCATTACGGTCGTCTTTCCAACGCGGCTTGCCCGTGGCTTTGTCGAAGGCATAGATCGCCGGGTTGATGTCATCATCCTGGCAGAAGATCAACAGATCCCGGTAGAGGACAGGAGACATGCCGGGGCCCCACTTGAAGACAAAAAAGGGCGTCGGCAGGGGCTGATGCCAGAGATCTTTTCCGGTCACGGCGTCGACGGTCATCAAGCCGAGCGTACTGAAATAGCAATAGACGCGTTCCGCGTCGGCGGCTGGCGTCGCGCTGGCCTGGCTGTTGGTCTCATGGACTTCCCCCAACGATCCGGTGGACCAATCGCGTTGCCAGAGTTTTTTTCCCGTACGCGCGTCAAAGGCGAACAGACTGAACGTCTCCGCACCGGTCATGCCGCTGACAAAGACTCGACCGGCCGCGACGACGGCTCCACCCACTCCTTCGCCGACGCCCGCCGACCAGCGCACGTTCTCCGTTGCGGAGAACTTTACCGGCAACGTTGCCTTGGTGCTCGAAATGCCGCTGCAGTTTGGACCACGGAACTGGGGCCACTCGTCGGCTCGAGCAAGACCACCAGTTAATGCCAATACAAGCAACGCTCGAACGGGAGCCTTGATCGATGAATAAACTGTCATGTGGTTCTCCCTGCGAAAGGCGTGAAACAAACGAACCAGGGTTACGCGTCGGGCGGCCAAATTGTAAAGTCTGGTACGGGGAAACGAAAGCAGTTGCGGTAAAGAAACATGGTCGAAGTGGGTGGAGTCGTAATCTGTGGAGGGCAAAGCCGGCGGATGGGACAGCCGAAAGCCTGGCTGGACTTTGGCGGCGAGCTGCTGCTGCGCAGAATTGTGAGACGGCTGCGCGGCGCCGTCTCACCGGTGGTCGTTGTTGGCGCACCCGGCCAGGCCCTGCCCAGCTTGCCGGAGGATGTCGAAAGGGTCGACGATCAACGCCTCGGATGGGGGCCGCTTGAAGCACTGCGCGTCGGCCTGGCAGCCGTCGGTCCGCGTCGAGACGCCGCATTCGTCTGCGGCTGCGACGCGCCGTTCGTGATGCCTGAGTACATCCCGGTGCTGCGCGAATGGCTGGGCGACGCGGAAGTGGCAGTGGTCGCCGACGAACAGTGGGAATATCCGTTGCTGGGATTGTACCGCACGCGCGTCCACGATCCGATCGAGCAAATGATCGCGAACGGCCTGCGGAGGCCTCGCGATATTTTCAGTCGCGTGGTAACACGGCGCGTGCCCACGTCCGTTTTTCTGGAAGTGGATCCACGACGGCTGGCACTGGTCAACGTTAACGACCCGAACGACTATTGCGCGGCACTGCAGATCGCCGATCCGTGGCGACTTCCAACGCCGGGATGCGACGCGTAATTGACGCGACAGCAGAGGCGATAGGTGCGCGGGCCCAGGGACGCTTGCCGGGGACGCTTGCCAGAGTTTGATGGAGTGGCTGGCCCGACGGATCAAAAAAGCAGCGCGGCGACAGCGCGGAGCGTCGCTGCGGCAACGATGATCGCGGTAATGATCAGCAGGTTCGCCAGCAGTTGCCTTTGCCGGGAATGCCGAATGACTCCGACCATCCGGCTGATCTCACCTTCCGGGCAGCCGCTCCAGAGCTCGTCAATTCGCCTCATCGAAGCACCTTGCGCCGAAACCGGTAGTGCGAAGCCGACAAAGGACTCTTCAGATGCATGTGCGCGAGCCTGCGCGGGTCAAGCAACTCATAAGTGCTGCCGCGTTCCCTGAGCAGATCGTCGTTCTCCAATTTTTCGAGAGCCATGGTTACCAGATTGTGCTCGCCAGCCGTCAATCGGACCAGGTTGCGGATCGACAACGGCACAGGCAGGCTGATGGTGTGTGCTGGCCGGAATTCGGTGGTGTCCACCAGACTCAGAAACAGGCGGGCGATCCGCTGCTGAATCGTGCGATAAACCAGATTGGGTAGCCAGCTGATGATGCGGCGCGTGGCGAATCCGGCCAGCTTTGTTACGGAAATGAAGATATCGGAATGGCGCTCGATGAACCCGTGGAAGACGTCATTGGGGATCGCGACCAGGTGCAGATTGGCGACCGCTTCCAGGGAGTCGTTTTGCAGTAAGGGCCCGCAGCCGGGAACGACGCCAAAAAAGTCCCCCGGTTCCAGCACCACGGAAAGCGGCGTTTGATTTCCGACGTATGCCACTTTGATCCTGATTTTGCCTTCCGTGACGAGGTAGACCAGCGCATCCTCGGCCAAGGGAATGCTCGATCCTCGCGCGAACGAACGAGCGCGGCTGCGATATTCGATCGGTCGGATCTCACGTTCGCTGAGCCGTTCGAACAGCGGGATATCTTTGATGAACCAGAATCTTTCCATTTCGGCGTACGATCCTTCCTTGCCTGCCGGCTGTAAACTGGGATCGGCCTGCCTCTCTTGCCAGCTTGAAGAAGTGGTGGACACGCACGATTTTGCCGTTTGCAAGGACGGGTTGGAGATCAGTGATCGGGGGCCGTTTCGTGGTCGGCGGGCGGTCGAGCCGTGAAATGCAGGCGATACGCTTCCGCCGCCTGAATATAGTGCTCGGCCGCGTGTCGAATGCGATCCCAATCCCGCGCGGCGACTGGACGCTTCACTTTTGCGGGTGCTCCCAATACGACCGATCCGGGCGGCACGATCGTTCCTTCCGTCACGACCGCTCCGACACCTACAATACTGCCGCTGCCGATTCGGGCGCCGTTCATGACCACGGCCCGCATCCCGATCATCACTTCGTCCTCCACGATCGCGCCGTGCACAATTGCGGAATGTCCCACGGTGACCCGCGCACCGATCACGCAGGGAAAGCCCTCGTCGGCGTGCAGCACGCACAGATCCTGAATATTCGTTCCGCCGCCAATTCGAATCGACTCAACATCGCCGCGAATCACCGCCTGGAACCAGATGCTGGCCTGATCGGCGATTGTCACATCTCCCAGCACGGTCGCATTCGGTGCGATCCAGGCAGTGGCGGCGATTGTGTTTCGGGGAAAATGGAGTCGAAGATCGGGCATGACGCACCATCAGGTGTTTGGGGTGAGCTCTGGGTAGTACCGTGCCGGAATCGTCCGTAGAGGATCGCCGGCACCTGCATTGTCCGCCGATCGCCGCGGTTCGCAAGCCGAATAAGGAGTCCCGTCAGCCGGGACCTGGAGTCGCCATCTGGTTAGCGGTAGAATCGAACAACGATCGGAACCTGATTGGAGAGTTTATCATGGGACAGCGACCGAAACTGTTGATTGTTGTTTTCGCACTGCTGTTGGCCGCGGCCCGTCCGGCGGCGGCGGTCGAGCACCGCGTCGAGGTCTTGAAGGAGCCGCCGCCTGCGGGATTAGCGCCGGCGATTGCAGCGCGTCTCGGTGAAGGCGTCCGCGTGATTCGCGGCACATCCCGCGTCATCTGCGATATCTGGATGTTCAAGGAGTGGGAAGCTCCGACCGACAAGCCCGCTTCCGGCCTGCTCTATCCGTTTCAGCCGGGGCAGATGCTGGGCGTCCTGAAGTTTCCACGCAAAGCGACCGACTTTCGCAACCAGGACATTGCCGAAGGTCTTTACACGCTGCGTTACGCCCATCAGCCCGTGGACGGCGCCCACGTCGGTACGTCGCTCACACGCGATTTCCTGCTGTTGACGGCCGCCAGTCAGGACGGTGAACTGGCCATCCCCGAATATAAAGCAATGACCAAGAAAAGCGCGGAAGCCGCTGGCTCATCCCACCCGGCATTACTTTCCCTCCAGGCTCCGACGAACAGTCCGAAGTTGCAGATCCGCCATGCCGAGGAGCAGGACTGGTGGGTGCTGGGTCTGGTCGGAACACGCAAGGTCGAATCGCGTTTGGAACCTCAACTATTGGAAATCGTGGTTGTCGGACACGCAGCGGAGTAGAGTGATGGTGGAAGCTTTCCACTCGCAATTGCCTGTGCTCGCCGTCGAGCATGACGACCTTCGCCGAAGTCGGCGGCTCCTGTTGCTGATGGTGGCCATTTTCGTTCCCAGTCGATTGCCGGCCGACGATCCGCCCAAGGACGACATGGCGGAGGTCAAAACCGCGAAAGATGGCGTCGGGAAGGAAGCAGGGGCCGAACAGGATGCCGCGCAGTGGTTGCGGGGGCGCGTTGTCTTTCTGGCCGAGGTACTCGAGTCGCGCGGGGCGCGATCGGTGCCCGATGCAAGGCAGCGGGTTCTGGCGCTGGAAACCGAGCGGGGCGAACTGATACCGCTTCTGGAAGACCGCCGTGGCCATGCGTTTCGCGCCGACGATCGATTGCGGAAAATGGAATTGGAGTTGCTCGTCCGTCGACTGCCGGGCACTCCGGTCGTGCAGATCATCAATGTCGTGGAACTAACCAAGGGCGGGCGATTCGAAATTGACTACTGGTGCGACGTCTGCGCGATCGTCATGTTCGAACTCAAACCGTGCGAATGTTGCCAGGGCGAAATCGAACTCCGCCGTCGCCCTCTGGCCAAAGATCGTTCTCCGCTTCCTGGGATCAAATAATCCCATCGTTCCTCACCAAGGATTCCGTCGCCATGAAGATCAAGGATATTGTCGCGCATCCCCTGTTAGGCGGCACGGTCGATGGCGGTTGGCCGGCGGGGCACCAGCCAGAAGACGACCTGCATACTCTGGTCGAAGTTGTCACCGACTCGGGCCTGACCGGGATCGGCAGCGTGTACACGTCGTCCGCGCTGGTGAATGCCGCCATCGAGACACTTCGCCCCTACTGGTGGGACGAGTCGGCGCTGGAGCCGGAACGCGTGAGCGAGAAACTCCGCCAGAGCACCTTCTGGCAGGGACGCGGCGGAACGCTCGAACACTTGATTTCCGGAATCGATATCGCGCTCTGGGACCTGTTCGGCAAGGTATGTGGTCAACCGTTATCCAGGCTGCTCGGCGGCGACTATCGTCACAAAATCAAGCCGTATGCGTCGATCCTGTTTGACGAACCGGACGTGCTTGCCGAACGAGTTCGAAACCTGGCCCGCCGTGGCTTCCGGGCGATCAAGCTTGGATGGCGGCCGTTTGGCAGGCGCAATTCGGCCTTCGATGAGTTGCTGGTGCGGACGGCGCGCGAGGCGGTCGGACCCGACGTCGACATTCTGGTCGACGCTGGTGGTAGCGAGCAGTTCTGGCCCCATGGCTACAAGTGGGCTTTGCGAACCGCGCAAATGCTTGCGGAGTATCGAGTCGGCTGGTTTGAAGAGGCGCTACCCCCGGACGACATCGAAGGTTTTGTGCGTCTTCGCGAGCATGCACCGGTTCCAATTGCCGGCGGCGAAGTGTTGACGCGGCGGCAGTCGTTCCTGCCGTGGATCGAACGCGGCGCCTTTGACATTGTGCAGCCCGACTGCACTAAATGCGGTGGCATTACCGAAGCCCGGCGGATTGCCTGGATGGCGTACGACCATAACATCCAGTTCGTCAGTCATGGCTGGAACACGGCGATCGGTTTGGCTGCCGACCTGCACCTGGCGGCGGCGATCCCCGTCGCGCGGTATGTCGAGTATCTCACCCCAGCGCCGTACATCGATCGATTGCTGCAGCGGCCATTCCAGTTGGATGGCGACGGATGTTTGAATGTCCCGACGGGGCCAGGCCTGGGAATTGAACTTGATCGCGACGCGCTGCGCGACTTTCGAACGCCAGCTCGGAGGAGCTAGAACCTTCGGTCTGAACCGACCGGACACGGGCCATCAAGTATTATCGGGCACGACAGAAATCCGGCACGAGCCGGACGCAAGGCGTCGGATCTATTGACGGCCTCCGCCGCCCCGTCCACCACCGCCGAAACCGCCTCCACCACCGCCAAAACCGCCGGGACCGAATCCGCCCCCGCCCTGCCCGAAGCCGCCTCGGCCACTCCCACCAAAGCCACCGCCTCCCGGGAAGCCTCCACCAAATCCACCGCGGCCACCACCAAATCCGCCTTGGCCAAATCCGCCGAAGTTCATTCCGGGGATCCCGATTCCCTGCGGCTGGCCGCCTCCACCCGCCGTACTGGTCGGTTGGGTCGTTGTAGTCGCATTGACATTCGACTTGACGGCCGGGCCAGCAATCGCACTCAGCGCGCGTTGCACCGCGGACGGATTCGCCGACTTGATCGTGACCACCCGCATGGTATCGGTACGGTTGGTCAGTGCGGCAATATCAAGCTCCTCGACCAGTTCTTTGACTTCCTCGTACAATGGTTGCGGTGCTGAAACAATGATCGTATTGCTGCGCAGGTCGACTCCCATGGCCATTTTTGATTGTTCGCCTTTCGCATCGGAACGCGAATCGCGCCGCCCGCCTCCGCGCAGTGCTCGAATAAACTCGTCGGGAGATGGCTGCCGATTCTGTCCGCCACCGGCTCCAACATCGGCGATCAAACGCGTGGAATAAACCTGACGCACGACGGTGGCGATCTCGTCCGCGCCGACGTTGTAGACTTGGATAAAGCGCGGCTTGCCACTGGTCTGAACATCTTCGGGGCCACTTTCCTGATCGACCACCTTGATCAACTGTTCGATCAGGTCCAGATCGACGGTATTGGCCTGGACCACCAGGACATTCAATCGCACATCCGGGATAATGCTGATCTTCCCAGTGGCTTTGGTCGAATCGGTCCCTCCTCCTCCGCCACCACCGAACAGTCCGCCCAGCAAGCCGCCTCCCATATCGCCGAGCATATTGGAAGCCAGGTCGCCGAGCAGGCTTCCACCACCACCGCCGCCGCTTCCTCCGGAATCCCCGCCCCCACCGTTGAGAATTTCCGTAATCAGCGCCGCGGCGGTATCGGCCTTGGCAAACTTCAGATAAAAGACATGGTACTCCCGTTGCGACAGGGCACTGCGGTCGACGACCAGTCGCAACAGCTGCTCAAACTGGTCCAAGGCCGCCGTATCCTCCGATGCGATCACGATTCCTGTCGGGCCGATAGTCACCACCACGTCCGGATTTTCGGGAGAGGAATTTTCGTCGGCGGACACTGGTTTCGCGGCTTTCTTGCCGCCGTTCGAACTACGATTCGAGTCCTTCTCCGCGAAATTCACCAGGTGCAATTCGGTCGGGTCTCGCCGCGCAGCGACCCTGGTACCGTTAGCCGAGTTGCTCGGAGTCTTACCCGCCGATGGCGGCTCGACGTTTTTCTTGCGCGGCATTTCCTCAGGCTGCTTGTCGGTGCGGGACGGCGCCACTTCACGGATGGAGCCGGTGGAACCATGTACGTGGACGCGGATGCGATTTTCACGCACGGTCGGCCATAACAATTCGAGTTGCTCCAACGCGGTGCGAGCTGCACTGCCGGTCAATGGGATCATGCGGACTTTCTTCGCTTCGCCGGTCGCGGACTCAATCGGGGCGTCGATTTCGCCCATCTTTTCCAGCAAGGAGCGGATCTGACTAACCTGGCTGGGAGTTCCACGGATCAACAACATCCGCAGAGTCAAGTCGGCTTCCACTTTGGGGCCATGGGCGGCGCCGCCCTTTTCGTCGCCGCCGAATAGTTTGTTGATCGCGAGCACCGCCGTCTGCGGATCGACGCGACGCAAGACGATCACCTCAATTTCACTCGCGTCGCGCTGCATCTGTTTGACGAGTTCCCGAATGGTGTTCTGCTGCTCTTTCTTTGCCAGCGCGACGAGGTTGCCCGTTTTCGGATCGACCTGCAGTTTGACCTCGGGGAAGCCCGACATCATGGTTGTTGCCACTTGCAGCACGGAATTCGGATCGGCACCGAGGGTCGAGTGAATTTCGAGCACGGGGCCAATCGGCCCGGCGGACGATGACACGTCGACCACTTCCAGCAATTCATGGAGCCGCTGCAATATGTCGGGTTTGCCGCGGCACAGTAATCGGCTGTTGGCGCTGTCAGGAGCGATCTTCAGCGATCCATCCGACGTCTGGTTGGTGTCGGACAACCCCAGTAGCGGTCGCGCCGAGGCCAGAAAATCATCGACCGTGATGTATTTCAACGCAAGAATTTCGTTCTTCTCGTCGCGACGGGCATTCGGGTTCTCAAGTGCGTCAATCAATTCCCGAATCATCCGCAGTCTTCCGCCGGTCTCGCGCACGATCATCTGCCGGGCCTGCGGCAGTACAGTAATTATTCCGCTGGGACCAATCAGCTTGGAAACTTCGCGTTCCGCTTCTTCGGTGGACATTCGCTTCAAGGTGAACATGCATTTCACCAGTTCATTTTTGCCGCGGCGGTCAAGGTCTTCGGGCGCAATCAACTCGATGAGCGGGTCCGGGATCGGGTCTTCCAGGTTGAGCAGCAACAACAGGCGTTCCCGGCGAATCAGCGTGTACCCCTTGGTCAACAACACGCCGTTCAGCAGGTCGATCGCTTCCGGTGGCGAATAGGATTTCGTGTCGGAGTAATTGAACGTGCCGGATGGGTATGGTTCGCCAATGAAGGACAGGTCGGCTTTGCGCGCGAACCAGTCGATCACTTCCTTCCAGGGAGCAAACCGAAAATTAAAGACGATCTTAATGTCGGCATCCGCCGTCGGCACCGCCGAAGCCACTGCCACGTCCGGCTTGGCCGGGGACTCGTCGGTTCCGGATCGGCCTGCGGCCGCCGGGTCGGAATTCGCATTTGTCGCTGTGGCCTCATTTTCGCTGGCGCGGACAATCCGGGCCGCGGAATTGCGCGCAACCGCCGTCCCCGATTCTCCCCGCGCGCCGGAGCCAGCAACAGTGCTCCCCGCGGAGCCTGTCGTCTCGGCGCCACTCGATCGTGAACTTGTCGCGCTGGGCACGTTCGTGGACAACTGCTCCCAGGACGCTTTCTGTTCGCTGGATATGATCTTCAACACATCGCGATCAAATTCCCAATTGATCTGCCGGCGGTCGCGTTCCGTGGCCCCCGTCAGCGCAGTGTCACGTTGCTTCGCCCGTTCGGTGATCTTCCCCTTCTGTTCATCATTCAAACCGACCTGCTCGGCGATTTTGGGTTCGAGTAACGTGATCAACCCGGCTTTTCCGATCCGAATCTGTTCCAATTGGACGCGGTGTTCCTCGCTCAATAGTGCCAGGCCTCGCTTTTCCGATTCCGCGACAAAGGGAGCCAGCCGAGCGTTGCGTTCGGCGGGAGTCAGATTCTTGATTTCCAACGCCAATTCCAGGGCTTCGGTTTCCCGAATTTCGACGATTTTTGCCAATTTCGCGCGAAGATCGTCGCTAATTCCCAGCTTCTTGGCCACGGGCTCTTCAACAGCCAGGGCGAGCACTCCAACGAAGGCCGCGTCGGCAGCCCGCAGCGACTGCGACGTAACTACCGACAGGACAATAACAACGGTCATCAAACCACGACGGTAATGGCTGCTCATAGGGGGCTCAGCTGGGAGGGAATCGACCGGCGCAAAGGTACCTGGGAACTTTAACCCTTGAAACGGCAAAAGGTTTCAGCGATCGATCGCCGGGTCTTCCTGCCGCCAGCCCAAGGGAGTTCAGGACATTTCCGCCGGTGAAAGCCGGCGCATAGGTCCAACGCCCTATCCTAATTGTGGGGTTGGCCGGTTGCTAGATGATTCTCGCCGTCGGGTGGGTCGGCTACGATGGAATTCAGACTGATTCCGCACCAGCCCCTCGGATTCGTCTTCGATGAACTGCCGGACCTTACCGACGATGCCTGCAACCGGCCGGCTCCTGATACGGAGCAGCCGTCTCCCGGTTTTTGCCGCGACACTGGTACTGCTGTACGTATCAACACTGCCTCTGGCCGCTCGGGAACCGCTCGATCCGCTGCTTTTCGGCTACAAAATCCCGTCCGCAACTCCCGCGCCGCCGAGTACCCCCCGCGTGACGACGCGGGACGAGTCGGGAAAGGCCGTCGTCGCGAAAGTTCATGTCGAAGTCGGTGATTACCGGATCGTGCTCCTGCCGGACGGCCAGTTGGTCGCCCGCGCGCAGGCGGAAACGGAGATGACGGAGAAACCGTTCAAGCCGTTGACCACCGACGAACTGGCTCGGCAGATAATGATGACCTTCCCTGGATTCAAGGCCAAAACGACGCGTCGCTACGCCTGCGTCTACAATACCAGCGATGAATTTGCGGCGGTGGCGACGCGCGTCCTGGACACGATGCTGCCCGGCGTCAAGTCCCACATGACATCGCTCAAGATCGCGGTCCACGAACCGGACGTTCCGCTTCTGGCGATGATGTTCCGCACCGCCGAGGAATTCCAGCGATTTGAAAAACTGCCGGCGGGTGTCCAGGCATTTTACAAACCGTCAAGCAACACGATCGTGATGTACGAGGAGTCGCCGCTTTTTCGGGTCAATCGCGAACTGGCGATTCGGCAATCGCTGGCCACCATCGCCCACGAAGGCGCGCACCAGATTCTGCACAATATCGGAGTGCAGCAGCGGCTTTCGGTCTGGCCGATCTGGATCGCGGAGGGCCTGGCGGAGTATTTCGCGCCCACCACGGTCGGTCGGCGATTTGAATGGAAAGGCGCAGGGAATATCAATGACCTGCGGATGCTGGAACTGGAACTCTTCCTGCAGCTTCGCAATAAAGGCGAGCCGGGGGCAATGGTCTCCGATACCGTTGCCGCCGCCCGACTGACGTCGACCGGCTATGCCGCATCCTGGTCATTGACGCATTTTCTCGCCAAGAACCATCGTGATCCGTTTCACGATTTCCTGGCGGAACTCGTGCAACTCGGGCCCTTGGAAGGCAAGACGCGTGTGCTCCGAGCCGGTCGAATTCCCGAAAACAGCACCCACTTTCGCCGACACTTCGGCGAGGATCTCGGCCAACTCGAGGAACAGCTTGTCGCCTACCTGCTCAAGCTGCCCTACAACGATCCGTTCGCCGAACATCCCCACTTCGTGGCAACGGTCAGCTATACGCGGGGTGAAAGTCCTCAACGCGAGGCCAGTGTGTTTCACGTCGAAGGTCTGGCGGCAAAGTGGAGCGAAGACACTGTCAAGTCGCTGGCCGAAGATGAACAACAAAGCGCCGCGCTGGCGATGCGGCAGTTTCCGAACCGCAAAACGGCGGTCCAATTCGCCAAACAGTACTTGCGCGGCAAGTAGCGTTGTCGCGCATCAGGCCGAACGCGGCGGCCATTCCGGTGTCTTACACCCCGAAGGGGCACGACATGCCAGCCCACCGACGGACTGCCACTGGCACCACCAGCCCATGCGGTTCGGTGCGGTGAAGCCACCACGACTCAACGGCGCATCCGTTGCGGTCTCGGCAGGCACATGAGTTTCGATGGACCGTTGCGCTCGACCGCCGGCGCGTCGTGTGGGGCGGTCCTCCGGGGGTAGCCCTTCGGTGCAGGAAGAACTGGAGAATTCGCCGCATCACGTGGTCACGCCGTCACGTGGTTACGGCGCGTTGCGCAAGCGGCGGTACTTTTCCAGGTATTTTTCCGAAAGCGTCTTGTGGCGGTCGTTGAGGTCGACGGGACGGCCCTGAATGAACGCGGCGCGGACATGGGTCACGGTCTCGAGCGGATCTCCGTCGGTCACGATCAGCGTGGCGTCCTTACCCACCGTGATCGAACCGACTCGGTCGGCGACGCCGCAAATCTGAGCTGGATAAAGCGTGATCGACTTCAGTGCCTCGTCGCGCGGCAGGCCGAACGCGGCGGCCATTCCGGCGTTTGCCGCCAGATTTCGCACATTCGATGCGCCAAATCGACCGGCCGACGAGATACAGAAACGAACGCCGGCTTCCTGCAGCACGGCCGGCAAGCGATACGCCAGATCGTAATCGTCCGAACGGCGTTGAGGCAGACGGTGCACCCCAGTGATCACGACCGGGATGTCGCGCTGCCGGAGCAACTCCAGGCAATCACCGGCGTCGTAACCACCGACGATGATCAGCTTCAATTTCCAGGTATCGGCAAAGGTCACCGCTGCCTGGATCTCCAGGATATCCACGGCATCGATCATGACCGGCGTTTTGCCTTCGAGTACCGGGATCATCGCTTCCCAACGCAGATCGACAGCATGCCCCTGCGGATTGACGCGCCGAGCGACTCGATACGATTCCGCTTTCGCGAAGGTCTCACGCAGCACCTGCAGCCGTTTGTCGCGCTGATCGAGCTGTTCCTTGGAGGATCGCTCCACGAGCCAGTCGTAATTCGGTGTCATGTTCGGCCAGTTCAGATGCAGTGCAATGTCGCCGCGAAGCGTCATGTCTTCCCAGGTCCATCCGTCGAGCTGCATGACCGCGGATCGCCCCGACAATAACTCGCCAGCGGGCGCCGTCAGTGCCAGCAGCACGCCACTGCTGCGCGTCACCGGGATGTGCTCACTGTCGGGATTGAAGGCGGCCTGAGCGCGCACCTGCGGATTCACGTCACCGATCTCCGTCTCGTCAAGCGTTGCTTTAACCGAATTGATTTCCAACAGTCCCAGATTGGTATGCGCGTCGAATAGCCCTGGGTAAACCTGCTTGCCCGTGAGGTCGATTCTGCGGGCGTTTTCAGGAATCCGGACGTCCTGTCCAACCGCCGTGATGCGGCCTTTTTCGATCAGGATGGTCGCCTGCTCGATGGAAGGTCCGACGATCGGGTGAACCGTGGCGCCGAGCAGCGCGAGCGGCACCCCCGGATCGGCGCCGGGGATCTGAGGATGGCCCCAAAGTGTTGCATGCGAAACGAAAAGCAACCCGCAGCCGATGAGCCCGATCGCGAGGTAATTTCGATGAATATTCTGGTTCCTTTTCATGGACATCGACAGCCTTCAGAAGACGAAAAATGCGAATGTGGCGTACCGGCGATCATTTATGAGGATGTTCGTGACAGAATTCATCGTCTCGGGGCCAGTGGTCGTCCTGCTCGGTGGCAAAATCCTGTCCTAATTCCCGCATCGGCTCGCCCGAATCCAGGATGCGCTGCACCAGGGCTGCGCGAAGTTGGCGGGCCTCCTGACGCAGTTGCAGGTCCTCGGCCCGATCGAACATCTTGCGCCCATCGACCCAGGTTTGTTCCGGCCGGGCGTAGATCGAAAGAGGAGGAGCGTTCCACACGACGAGGTCGGCATGTTTGCCAACCTCCAGCGATCCGACAAACGCATCGATGCGCAACTGCTTTGCCGGGTTCAATGTCACGAATTGGAACGCTTCAACCGGATCGACGCCGCCATAGCGAACTGCCTTGGCCGCTTCTTGATTGAGGTGCCTCGCCAGTTCTCGGTCATCCGAGTTGAAACTCACGACGACACCGGACTGATGCAGGATCGCACCGTTCTGCGGGATCGAATCAAAGACCTCGAACTTGTAGGCCCACCAATCCGAAAACGACGACGCCATGACTCCATGTTTCCGCATGACGTCGGCAACCTTGTAGCCTTCGAGAATATGTTGCAGGCAACCGATCTGAACGGAGAACTCTTCCGCGACTCGCAGGAATGTCAGGATTTCGTCCTGACGATAACTGTGACAGTGTATCCAGCGTTTTCCTTGCAGGATTTCGCCGATCGCCTCCAGTTCCAGGT
This sequence comes from Planctomycetota bacterium, assembly GCA_016872775.1. Classification (GTDB taxonomy): domain Bacteria; phylum Planctomycetota; class Planctomycetia; order Pirellulales; family Pirellulaceae; genus VGZA01. The sequence continues at coordinate 47,349 of VGZA01000011.1, forward strand.
CCCGGCGCGGCGGCAAGCCTCGATGATCGCGCTCCCACGCCTCCCAGGACTGCAGGTAGTCCTTTGCAGCCATAAATTCGTCGCGCATGATCTGCTCGACGCCCATCCTTGTCTGGGGATATCGCGATGCCGTTCGCTCCGTCCAGTTCGATTGCTTGACATTCTCGCCCAACGCGAATTTGACCGAAGCGGGTGCTTCGGCCATCTTCAGTTCCTCGGGGCCGGCCCCCCACCGCAGCTTGATTACCTGACACTGCCCGCCGATCGGGTTCGCGGATCCATGCAGGATGTGTGCCGTGGTGACACCTCCCGCCAGCTGACGGTAGATCGAAATGTCGGTGTCATCAATGAAGTCGCCGATCCGGACTTGCGCAGTTACCGCCCGCCCGGTCTCATTGACGCCGCCGTCCGTCGCCATGTGCGAATGGCAATCGATGATTCCTGGCGAAATGAACTTGCCCTGACAATCGACGATCGCCGCCCCTTCGGGCACCGGAACGTCGCTGCCGATGGCGAGGACCTTGCCATGGCCGATCAATAACGAGGCGTTGGGGAGGTTTCCCTGCGGACCGGAGGTCCAGATCGTGGCGTTGCGGAACACGATCAATTCCTGCGGCGGCAACCGGTCACGGCCAAATGCGCCGAATGGCTTTCTGATCGGCAGTTCGAGTGGAGGCAGTCTGGGCGGGTTTTCGGCTTTTTCCGCAGTTTTTTCGGCCGCTTTTTCGGCGGCCGCCTCGTCGGCAATTTGCGGCCCTGGGGTCAACTTTTTGCAGATCACCGACACGCGGCGATCGTCCGGCCAGATCCAATCGCCGGTCCATTCGGTGGCAGCAGGGTCCGGCAGGGCGTTCATTGCCAGTCGACCTCGGCCGGTGCCGGCAAAAGGTGCCAGGTCAAACGTCAATGTCAGTCGAAAGTCATTACGCACCAGGAGGAGCAACTTGGATCGTTTGCGCGTCGCGTCCGCGGAACCAGGCGAACTGGTCGCGTCCGGATTGCCATCGAGCAGTTCTCCGCGAATTTCGCGCGGGTCGTCGCCTTGGATCGATAACCAGACGGTCTGGAACGAACCATCGTCGTTGCGCCCGGCGACTTCCCAGACTCCACGGGGATCAAACAACGGTTCCAGTTCCATCCGGTAAGCGTTACCGCGGATCCAGGTCGAGTGAATCTTGGTCTTTGCATCAAACAGGTCACCGTTGGTCACCACAAAATTTGCAAGTTTGCCGGTCTCGATCGTCCCACACTGATCGGCGACTCCAAGCAATTCGGCGGGCGTAACGGTAAGCGCCCGCAGCGCTGAATCGGGGGATAAACCCCTCTCGACGGCGCACCGCACCGCCGGCAGAAATTCGCCAAGGTCTTTGAGTCCTTGGGTGGCGAAGGCGATCCGCACGCCGGCCTGGTCGAGTCTCCCGGCATTTTCCGGCACCAGATGCCAGTGCTGCAGGTCCTCGAGCGAGACATGCCTTGCCGACTCGATGGTCGAAACGTTTGGAGCCTTCACGTAATTCAGCGGCAAGATCACTGTTCGTCCGGCGCGGACCACTTCGTCGAGCCGCCGGTATTCGCTTCCCGAGCCAAAAATGGCCGCTTGCAGACCAAACTCACGGGCGACGCGGTCCGCGCGGAGGAAATAGAGATCGTTGTGGGCGTCGATAATGAACAACTGGTTGTTGCGGCGAGCTTGTTCCAGCGTCTCCAACGCGTCGTTACGCTCCGGCCGAGCCAACTGCGGCTCGACCCGCGCCGCGCTCCAGGCCGCGCGATACCACTGGGAATCGAGCAACGATTGCCGCACCAGCGCCATCACGCCCATCGGCGAATTGGGATAACTTTCGCGGCGTGGCGACCTCGAAAGCGTCAACTGCAGATGCTGGGCAACCTGACCGCGCAGCAGACTTTCCGCGAGCGGTTCGTCGGACGTTTCGAGCAGACAGCTTTGCCCTCGGAAGACAGCTCCCGTCGGCACAGCCAGCCGCGCCACAATTCCTTGCGACCGTGACTTCTGGTTGCGTTCGAGGTCGACTCGAAGCTCGCGCGCCAAATCCAACTGTGGCTGTACCAGGTTATTCGAATGCGCCGCGCCGGATCGCGGTGCCGCCAGATCGACCGTCTCGCCTGCATACGCGTCCAAGAATCCGGGGTAAATCGTCTTGCCCGTCATATCAAAGACACGGGCGTCGGCCGGTGCCGTTCCCGGCCCGCCAACCGCTACAATCACACCATCCCGCACCACAATCGTCGCCCGCTCCAGCACCCGGCCGGGTGCCGCAATAACTCGCGCGCCAGTTAACGCCAGCAACGTGGGAGTCTTATCGCGAATTCCCTCGCTCGGCCGGGTCGAAGGCGGGGCCGCATGCGTCCACGCTGCCAGAACCAGCCAGGTCACCCATCCCAATACGATCCGTTTCCCATTCATTTCGACACGAGTTGCCCAGGAGTTATCCGTTTGTAAACGCAACGTAGCCAAGCACTTAGCGGGTACGAGCGACGAACCCGAACTCGCCCGGTCGCGGCTCGGGATACTGATATCATTAACATGGCTCAGAAATGGACGCGCCGTGCGAGTGCCGATCGGCCTCGACGAAGAAAACTATTATTCCGCCCGTTGTCCGGCAGGGAAGGGGGGACCATCGCAATTGAGCGGCCTGTTTTTCCGTCCGGCGGAAGCGCAACGCGCCGATTCCCGTTCCACGTCCTCACGTCTCGATCCCGTCGAACAGCGCGGAACCGATCCGGACCATTGTGGCACCCTCGGCGATTGCCAGTTCGAAATCACCGCTCATTCCCATCGACAATTCCGCGGCTTCGGCATAGCCGTTGTGCTGCCAGCAATCGCGCAGTTCGCGCAGACGGGAGAACTCGCGGCGAACTTGCGTATCGTCGCTGTGCAGACCGGCCATCGCCATGAATCCGCGCACGCGAAGGTTCTTTGCCGTTCGAAGTTCGGGCGGCACTTCCTGCAGTTCCTGCAGCGCGAAGCCATGCTTGGACGCATCCTGCGAGACATTGACCTCAAGTAACAGGTCGATGGTACGGCCGATCCGACTGGCCGCGGATTCGATTTCGCGAACCAGTCGCAGGCTGTCGGCGGAGTGAATCAGGTGTGTCAGCGGCAGGGTGCGTTCGACTTTGTTCCGTTGCAAATGGCCGATCAGGTGCCAGCGCGGTTCGTAGAACTCGGCCGCGCGATGGAACGCGCGAAGTTCTTGCGACTTTTCCCATAAGGACTGCGGGCGGCTTTCGCCAAGATCGGTGCAACCACAGGCGCAGAGTGCGGCGATCTCCTCGACACGCACATATTTGGTCACGGCGATCAGCCGCACGGAGTTTGGGTCGCGGCCGGCTTGCGCGGCGGCCGCGGCAATGCGCTGCTGGACAGACGCCAGATTGAGGGCGATTCGCTCTTGCCGCTGTCGTTCCATGCCGGCGCGCCCCCGTCCCGCAACTCCTCGAATTATTCGATTTCCACCAGCGTCTGGTAGATGCGTTTGGCCGGCAGGAATCGGCCAAGGTAAAAATCGCAACAGACATTTTTTCCGAAAAATGTGCGATTGCCGCGCAGGCCAAGCTCGCGGTAGACCAGCCAGTGCTCCTCCGCCGATTCGGCGCGGAATGCGGTCGCCTCGGACGGCGGCACCGGCAGCAGATTTTCCGCAACGGTCAGGCGTCGCCAGGTCCGTTGGCTGCGCACGCGGCGGGGCGCAAGGTCGAGTACCAGCGGAAAAAACGCCGCAGGCCCCGCCACCGTCTGCTCCAGAATCAGCCGTTGTTCGACTTCGACAAGCTGTCCTGATCGCGGATCGGCGCGCCATTCTGGAATGGACAGTGGAAGCAGCGGAAACTTGCCATCCGCATGCACAAATCGGCCGTTACGCGTCTCCCGTTCCGGAACGAATCGCGTCCCGGACGACAACGGCCATCGGGCCCGATAATCGATCCTCTCCGCGCGTTCCGCCGTGACGGAATCGGCCAGCAGAGCGAATTGGTGATGGCGTGCGATCACGAATTGCCGTTGCAACCTGCAGGCTCCCATCCGCAATTCGAGTTCCAGATACTCGATTTCATTGTCGGCATGCCAGCAGACATGCTCCCATTCGGACTCGGGGTGCTGCGGCTCCCCGTCGATGCGCAGTTCTTGATCCCAGCATCCGGCGATCAGCAAGCTTCGTCCGGCGGCCAGTCTCAGATTCAACTGTTGTCGCTCATGTTCAACATCGATGCGGATCGCCGATTTTTGATGTCGATCCTGCAAGCGCCCGTACTGCCCGGCTTCCGAATAGTGACCGATCGGCGCCGCTCCTTCATGCCGGGCTCGCGGTCCCGTCACGCGGCCGTCGCGCACGGCCTGCTTGGGTCTTGCCGACTTCGTCGTTGGCTGTGCAAACGACTCGGTCACGGCCTGTTCAAACTGCCGCTGTGCAACTCGTGATGACGACCGCGACGGATCACGATGCGAAAATCCCGCGTTGCCGTTTAACGGTGCCGATCCCTGGTCAGCTGCTAACGAATCGTCTCCAAGGCGCGCCAAACGCCAATGCTCGGCGGCCCGACAGAGCCGCACCGACGGTGAAAGTTCGGGAAGCGAAAATCGCAAAGCCTTCGCGATCAATCCGCATCGAACCCAGGATGCGAGCAGCAGCGGCGCCGCGCGCCAGTAATCAGGGCTTTTCCAGCCGCCCTCGTCAATTGTCGATTCCAGGCACTCCACGAGACGCTGCCGGGCACCGGCCAGATGTTCGGTTCCGATCAGCGACGGCGAAATTGCCGCGAGTGTCAGCGGCAGCTCGACCTGGATCCATTGTCGGTTCAGCAGGCTATCGACCGTCGGTGCGCCATCCGACTCGGGCGTTCCGTAGTCGTCGATCAGTTGGGCGAATTCCCGCGCCAGACCGGACGCGGATACTTGCGCGGCGTCGACCCAGTGTGCCCATGTCAGGCATTCGAGGCCGATGGCAGTTTCGTTAAGCCGTTCACCGAGCGTTAACAGCCATTCTTCAAAATCGTCCATTCCCGGTGCGGATCGGTTGTCATGGATGGCCGCCAGCCGGTCGAGCAGTTCGGCAAATTGGCCGTGGAGCCCCCAGGCGAGCGGCCGCGATCGCGGTGGGAAAAGGCTTCGGAATTCCGCTGCCGCGCGCAATCCCGATCGCGTGCTTCCCGCGGCGGGCCTGGAATGCGGCGCCTTCTTCGTCTTCGCTGCGATCGTCAATCCGTCAGGTGTCATACGTCGATACGTCCTGTCCGTTAAGGGAAGCGATCGTGCCTCCGCGTAATCATCACACGAACACGCATGGGCCGATTTGCCATCTGTTGGTGTTGTTTGGTATCCTATGTCCGGTTCGCATGCAAGTCTCCCGGGAGGGTTCCGCCATGGTCCGTTGCTGGTCGTTTGTCGTTCGACTGCTCGTGGGCGTGCTGATGATTGCCAACGCCGCAATCGCGAATGCTGGCGACGAAAAACCCGCAAAACCTCAGAAACAGGCCGGCGAGCCGAGGGAGAAAGCGGCGGCGCCCGGCCGTCGCGGTATCGACGACAAGTTGTTCGCCGACCTGGATCCCGCCAGGAAAAACGCTGGATTCACGCAGCTGGGGGTCCATCAAGTCTGGATCGACACCGATCGCAAAGTCATGGTGGCCGACGGCGTCGTCTGTCTTACGCAGGGGCTCCTGGAACTATTCGCGTGCCCCAAGGGGACCAAGGAGCATGAGTCCGCTTTGTCGCTGCAGACCGATGCGTTGACGATCCACGCGGGACTGCTGGCGATCGAGGCCGAAACAGGTTCGCCGGTAAAGTACGCTCCCGACTACAAACCGGCCTCCGGCATGGTTGTCGATCTGATTGTGGTCTGGGCGGACGGGAGCGGCAAACGAAAACAGGTCCGGGCCCAGGAATGGGTCAAAAACCTCAAGACGAAAAAGCCGCTGGATTTTGACTGGGTGTTTGCCGGCAGCGGATTTCATGTCGACGAAGACACCGGCGAACGATTTTACATGGCGAATTCAGGCGATCTGGTCTGCGTTTCGAATTTCGGCACCGCGACGCTGGACTTGCCCGTCCAGAGTTCCCAGGCGAACTCGGAATTGATGTTTGAGGCATTCACCGAGAACCTGCCGCCCAAGGGCACGCGTGTACGGCTGGTATTCCTGCCGCGCGTCGCGACGCAAGCGGGCGGCAAGGGAGAACGCAAGGACGCAAAAAAGGCCGGTTCGCAGCCGCCGGCGGCGAAAACGGTCGCTCCACCCAAGTCTCGATGAACCCGATTCGCTCCCGAAAGCCCTTCCATGGCCCGGCAACTCGATTACGTTTTGATCGTGGATGTCGAGTCGACATGCTGGGACGGGCAAGTGCCCCAGGGACAGATCAGTGAGATTATCGAGATTGGTCTCTGCACGGTAAACCTGCGATCGCTACAGCGCGGCGACAAACGATCGATCCTGGTGCGGCCGGCCCGGTCGGACGTCGGCGCATTCTGTACGCGGCTCACCACCTTGACGCCCAGCCAGGTCGCCGGAGGGATGCCGCTGGGCGACGCTTTGCGGATCCTGGAGCACGACTATCGGTCGCGCGAACGGCTTTTTGCCAGTTGGGGAGACTACGACCGCAATCAATTCCAACGGAATTGCCGCGATTATGGTCTTGAGTATCCGTTTGGCCCGACACACCTCAATATCAAGAATCTGTTTTCTGTGGCGTTCGGACTCCCCAAGGAACTGGGAATTCCCGAGGCCTGCGAGAAAATGGGGATCCCGCTGGAAGGAACGCTGCATCGGGGCGTGGATGACGCCTGGAACATCGCGCAACTCTTCTGCGGACTGCTCAAAAAGACGCGTGCAGAGTGAGCCGGCAATGCCGCAGCATTTCACCCGGCGACACGACGTAACTGGTATAGAACGGGCCAAACTCGCCATACCGCGCGCTGGCCTCATCAAACCGCATTCGATAGACGATTTCGGTCAGGAACTGCGGATTGGCCGCCCAAAGGGTTACGCCCCATTCCCAATCGTCGAGACCGACACCGACCGTGATCAACTGGGACACGCGGCCGGCGAATTCCATCCCGCTCCGCGCGTGTTCCGCCATCAGGCGGTTCCGTTCCGAAAATGGCACCCTAAACCAGTTCTCGCCAACCTTACGCTTTTTGTTCATCGGGTAAAAGCATGTCACCGGCCAAGGTGGGAAATCAGGCGTCAGCCGCTGCTTTCGCATGAACGGTTCCCGATCGCGATAGGCTTTGACTTTGGCAAGGTAGGCGGGCGAATCGGCCTGCTCACCCTCGGCCACCAGACGCTGCGCGTACTGTTCGACGCTGGGCACATATTCGGAAATTTCGGAGATCGAGACGAACGAATAGACGGGTTCCAGCGCCTGTCCCAGCAAGCCGGCGAGCAGTCGCTGGTGAATCGATCCGATCCGCAGCGGATCCGGGTCCATGATCATCAGCGAAAAATCCGCCTTATGACCGCTGACGACGCTGGTCTGCAATCGGGCCGGCGCTTCGGCGCCGGCCGGATCAAGAATCGCAGCAAATTCCTGGGCGCCGCGTAACACTGCGGATGCGCCGATCGCCGCCAGAACGTCGCGGCGGAACCGGTAATAAAGGTGCTGACAATGCCAGCCCTCTTTGGGACGCGTGGAAACTTCAACGGGGGTCGGAGCATGCGGACGCGTCGAATTCATAGTGCCTCGATCGATTTCCAAGTAGGTTCCACTTCAAGCACCGGCGGGGGGCGACCAGGCCTCAATCGCCTCGTTGGATGCCGGCTCCAGTCGCGAATAGCGAGGATGGCGCGACTCCTTGTAGGGATCATTGCGTGCCGCATTGTAACAGCAGATCAGCGACCATCGAGGGTCGTCCGAGTAATTCGCGTCGCTGCGGTGCAGGAGATTACAGTGAAAAAACAGCGCATCACCAGGTGACGCCTCGACATGGATAAGCTCATGGCGCTGGAGCGCCACTTCCACGCGTTCCATCTCCGCGCCCGTCTGTTCGCCAGTCCTGCCATGATCGATTCGACCCAACGCGTGCGATCCGCGCAGGACCTGAAGGCAGCCGTTGGCACGCGTCGATGGCGATACGGCAATCAGGCAACTCGCCAGGAGCGGAGCCAGACAGCCGTTGTGGTACCAGTAGCCGTAATCCTGATGCCATTCCCAGGCGCCACCGACCCGCGGCTCCTTGAGCATCATCTTGGTATGATAGTGGTAGACCTCGCCACCAAGAATCTGCGTCATGCGGCCGAGGATTCGCGGCGAACGCGAAAACATGCTGTAAAGCGAATCTCCCGCTTCGTTCCAGAGTGCGAGCCGCGTCGTTTTTCCCTCGGCATCCTTTCGCCCGTAGACCGATTGCTGGAACGACGGATCCGATTGGGCGAATGCGAGCAGCTTTTCGATTTCCGAGCGATGGAAAAGCCCGCGTGACAGCAGATACCCGTCGCGATGGTAACTATCCAGTTCTTCCGGAGTAAATTTGGTTGTCGTCATCGACTCGCTTCCCGCGGCTTTGCTGCGTCTATTGTCGATTTTGGACCCTGGCCGTCAACCGTGGGTCAGGCCTGGCCTTCGATGAATCGCCGCTAGTTTGGTTGCATTCGCGACGTTTCTCCGCTACTTGTATAGTCTCGAACCGACGCCGTACCGAAAAGGAAATGTTCGCATGTCGAATGAAATGGCTGTAGCCGCAGCCCCGGTCGCCGCTGCCGAAAAACGGATCTTGCTTGTCGATGACGACGCGGAAATCGTGGAAGCAATCAAGTTCGCTCTGGAATCGAAAGGGTTTAAGGTCCTGATCGCTCGCGATGGTAACCAAGGGCTGGCGATGGCGGAACGAGAAGACCCCGACCTGATGATCCTGGACATGATGATGCCCAAGCGGAGCGGATTTCTGGTGCTGGAGAAGCTGCGGCGTTCGCGCCCCGTACCGATGCGGATCATTATGATCACCGCCAACGAAGGCAGCCGCCACAAGGCGTATGCCGAAATGTTGGGGGTCGATGAGTACTTGCGCAAACCGTTCGCAATGGATCGGCTGGTCGACAGTGTGAACAAGTTGTTGAACCCGGCCCAGAAAGAGTGATTTTCAGGCGGCCGTGCGCCGGGGATCGTTATCGCGCCGAGGTGGTGTTCCCCGCGGGTTGCCCGCTGTGCCCGTCTTCCCCGTCTCCGGCCCGCATGCCCACAGCTTCGCGCCGTGCGGCGTCTTGACCGCTAACGCTCGCATGCTGCGCAGAAATGCCAATAGCGCCGCCCCCATCGAAGAATAGACCACTTGCCGGTACGGGGAATCGGCCGGCAGGCCCGCCATGATCCGGCGATGAGCGATCCCCATGTTGTGGTACGGCAGCGCTGGAAACAGGTGGTGCAAAGCGTGGTAGCGCAATCCGAGCGGACAGACGATTTCGGTTCCGACAGAATCCCCTACGATATCGACGGAATCGAGTAACTGTTCCTGATGGCTCAACGGCGCGCCAAGACTTTGATAGCGGTGAGCTACCAGCGTTCGCAGATGATTCAGGACCAGGATTCCCACCGCGATCGCATACAACTGCAGCGGACGCCAGGCTTGATCCCAGCTTGCGTTGGGAAACAGTTTCCGCCAATACTGCGACTGCGAGGCGAGCCAGGGCATTCCCGCCGCAAAAAACACCATCCCCCAGATCCGCAGGCTGCAGGCGATGTCGACACACGCCCATACCGCGCGGCGGTCGTCCGGTCGAATTTCACGTCGATGCCGAAAATTGATGGCATTGGATGACATCCGTTCCAGAACCCACTGTCGGATCGCCGGATGGAGAAACGATACCGGAACCACCAGCAGGAATCGCAACGCGAAATAGATCGGCAGCAGGAACGGCTGCAGAAAAAACGTCACGACGCGATACCAGGGACCATGGCCCAACGGCAAGTACTCGGCGTCCTGGTTCGTGCCGTAAGTCTGCGTGTTGTGGTGCTCGATGTGAACTTCGTACAGAAAGGACGGTGTCAGCATCGGTATCCCGGCCAGCAGGTTCCATCCCACTTTGAACGCAGTCATCTCCCCCCGGCGAAAATGAACGATCTCGTGCATGAAAATCGCGACCCGGTAAAGGGCCGCCACGGCAAGACAAAAACAGACGATTTGACGCAGCGATAGAACATTGGCCGTCAGATACACCGATGCGGCGGTATAGCCAACGGTCAACGTCAGCAGAAAGTCGACCCAATAAATCAATCGATTGGGGCGAAAAAGGTCGCTGACCTGGCTGCGCAGCTGCGCTACGGACAACTTTTGCGGATTGGTCGACTTCGATTCCATTCTTTCCTCAACCGAATTCCTTTGCGGAGCACCGGCATATGCCGCGTGCCGGCCCGACCGCCTCAACGCCATCCAGACTTGCGGGAGACGCAGATGTCGCATCACTACGGATATCGGTAGCAGGCCCCGCGAAGGCTTAAATTTGGACCGATCGTCCCCAAACTCGATGTTAATCTGGGAAGTTCAGGCAGCCTCTTGCATCGCGCCGAAACCAAGTGGAACCGATGCACGTCCCGGCACCAGCCAAAAAAACGTCGCGCCTGGAGCGCCCGACGGACGCAAAATCGTTGAGTCCCCCGGAGCCGACCGCTAAGATAGACGGGGCACCTGCCGAGCGCACCAAAGCAAGGGATTCTCCATGACCGCCTCCTTCGGCCAACTCGTGCTGGCACTCTGCCTGACAATTAACGTCGAGCCGTCGACCGTCACGGAACCGTCGCCTTCGGTCAAAAACCTTCGGGACTTCGAACTCCAGGTCAATGCGACAATTAAGCAGGCCCGGCTGGCCCGATCGATGAATCAGAAAAAAGCCGCGATTTTCGACCTGGTCGATTTGCACCGCGAAATCGTCGGCGATACACGCTTCCAGGAAAGCGATACGCTGCGTCACCTGCGCGGCCGTGTGGCATCGGTATTGATCGATTTCAAGTCCGATTTGACGCGACAGGCTCGTAACGGCCAACTCCGTAAGACCGCGCGGCCACCTGCCGCGGGCGACGTCCATGATGCGGCGAGCGACGCCGTGGGCGATGCGATGCGCGATCAAATCCGCCTCGTCAGCGGCTCACTGGGCGGGCCGGTCAGCTTGCTGCAGCCACAATCCCGTCTTCCCTACGATGATTCCAGCAGAATCGATCGCCAGCGCAACGAAGGTTCCGTCGGCGGTGCCACAGCCCAGGGTGCCGGCGGTGGAGTGGTTTCCGATGACGGTCCCGGCCTGATTTCCCTTATCCAACGAACGATTCGACCCGAGTTCTGGGACGTCAATGGCGGCCCAGGGACGATCATCTACTGGGATACCTGGCACTGCCTGATCGTCCGAGCCACCGCCGAGGTTCACCATCAAATTGGTGGACTGGCCGGCGGCTTGCGCCAGTAATCTGCGACCGGCCGACCGCCATCCTGGTTCGGTGGCTGACAAACGTTTTTGCCCAAGCATAGCGGTCTGATAAACTGCAACTTTGCCCGCTGCCGTCGTCCGACCAGGAGTTCCGTATGCCACGATCCGTTTCTGACCATCCGATCATCGATCGGCGAACGATGCTCCAGGCAGGATCGGTGGGTCTGTTGGGACTCGGAATGAACCATGTTTCCGCGTTACGCGCCGCCGACGTGATCGCGGACGGGAGCGTCGGCGGTACGGCGTCGTCGATCATATTCATATTTCTTTCCGGAGGTTTAACGCAGCACGACAGCTTTGATCCAAAACCGGACGCACCGCAGGAGATTCGTGGTGAGTTTTCCCCGATTGCGACCGCAACGCCGGGTGTCCTTGTTTGCGAACATCTGCCGATGCTGGCGGCTCGCAGCAATAACTGGAGCCTCATCCGCTCGCTTACGACGCCCTATAACGAACACTCGCAAGGCCATACATCGTTGCTGACCGGCCGCACGCCCATGCCGCCCGGCTACAGCCCGGTGCTGCCGCAGTCCTCCGACTGGCCGTCGATCGCGTCGGTTGTCGGTGACGCGCTGCCCAAACGCGTCAATAACCTCCCGCCCGCCGTCGTACTCCCGGAACGGCTGATTCACAACTCCGGACGGATCTTGCCCGGCCAGTTCGGTGGTCAGATGGGTAGTCGCCGCGATCCCTGGTTCATCGAAGCTTCGCCGTATAATTCCAAGTCGTACGGCGCCTATCCGGATTACGAATTTCACTTTGTTCGGGGAAGAGAACGTAACGAAAACCTGAAATTTCAGTCACCCAACCTCAGCCTGCCACAAGGGCTCAGTCGTTCGCGACTGGCGGACCGCAATGGTCTGCGCGAACTGCTGGGGCGGCAACGCCGGGATCTCGACCTGGCAGCTTCGATCGAGTCGTTCGACCGGCATCGTCAGGCAGCCATTTCGCTGCTGACCGAGTCCAGCGTGCAGCGGGCATTTGACGTGCACAATGCCGACCCTGCCTTGCTCGACCGCTACGGACGCAACGCGTTCGGCTGGTCGCTGTTGATGGCCAGGCAACTGGTTCAAGCCGGTGTCAACCTGGTGCAGGTGAACCTTGGCAATAACGAATCGTGGGATACCCACGACAACAACTTCCCCTTGCTGCGAGACTGCCTGCTGCCGCCTACCGACCGAGGAGTCTCCGCGTTGCTCGACGATCTTCAGTCGCTGGGAATGCTCGAAAAGACTCTGATCGTAATGGTCGGCGAAATGGGACGCACGCCCAAAGTGAATTCCGCAAACCGCAGTCCTGGTGCCAAAGCGGGCCGAGACCATTGGGGCGCCGTCCAAACGGTATTTGTCGCTGGCGGTGGCACGCAAGGCGGAACCGTGATCGGCGCATCCGATAAGAACGGTGCCTACCCGGCAACCGATGCGCAGCGACCGGAGAATCTGGCGGCGACGATCTATCACGCGCTGGGGATTCCCCGCACGGCCGTTTGGAAAGATGAGTTGGATCGCCCGCACCCGATCTACCATGGAGATCCGATCGCTGCTCTATTTTCTGAATCGGCGATTTTGAATCCTGCCGTGCGAGGATGAACGGAACCATGCTGACACGGAGATCTTTTCTCGATGCCCTCGGTGCAAGCACGATGGGCGCGGCCGCTTTCGCAGCTGGGACGCTTGCCGAACCTCGTCGGGCCGCGGCGGCGCCCGACCAGACCTCCGCGAAAGAACGCAAGCGGTTGGCAGTCGTCACCACCGAGTGGCGCTATCGGTCCCACGCCTGGCACATGGCGGAGCGATTTCTGGTCGGTTATCCGATGCAAGGTCGCTGGCATCGGCCGCCACTGGACGTCGTCGCAGCTTATGTCGACCAAAGGCCGGAAAATGACCTCAGCGCAGGCCGATCGCGTGAATTCGGTTTTCCAATCTACGCTTCCATCCCCGAAACGCTTCGCTGCGGCGGTGACAAACTCGCCGTGGATGCGGTTCTGATCATCGGCGAACATGGCAACTACCCCAAGAGCGAGTTCGAGCAGACCAAGTACCCTCGCTACGAGTTTTTCAAGGAGGTCACGAACACTTTTCGCCGAGACGGTCGCGCTGTGCCGGTGTTCAACGACAAACATCTGTCGTGGAAGTGGGAATGGGCAAAAGAAATGGTCGATATCTCGCGTGAACTGGGGTTCGCGTTTACCGCCGGCTCCTCGCTGCCCGTCACCTGGAGGATGCCGGCAGTCGATTTACCGTACCAGGCGGACGTCGAGGAATTGATCTGCGTCGCGATCGGCGGTATCGACAGCTACGACTTCCACGCGTTGGAAGTGATACAGTGCATGGCCGAGCGACGGCGTGGCGGTGAGACAGGCGTCGTGGCCATGCAGGCCCTGCGCGGCGACTCCGTCTGGAAAGCAATGGACGCTCAAGGCTGGACCGGCGGCGGTTGGGATCCACGACTTTTTGAGGCCTGCCTTTCCCGCAGCCAGACTCTGGCGCAACCCGAATCGTTCAGCCACCGTTACCCGACGACGACTCAGATCCGCGAATGGGTGAAAGACCCTCTCGCCTACCGTTTCGAATATGCTGACGGGGTCAAGGCGACCATGCTCCTGATGAACGGCCTGGTAGGAGATTTCAGCTTCGCCGCCCGAATCGCCGGTGAATCCGAACCGTTTTCGACTCTGTTCTATCTGCCGCCAAACCCCAACGTCACGTACTCGGCGGCGCTGATGTCGAAAGCCGAACAGACCTTTCTGACAGGCAAGTCGCCCTATCCGATCGAACGCACCCTGTTGACGACGGGGCTGGTCGAAGCCGGCGTCCGCTCGCTCGGAACCGGCCAGAAGCGAATCGAAACGCCGCACCTCGCGGTCCGTTACCAGGTTGGACCCGAGTCGACTTTCGCGCGCTCGTAGCTCGAAACTTGTTTCGAGCCCTGCTATTCGCGTTTCGTACGAAATTAGGCTCGAGATACGGGGGGACTCGAAACAAGTTTCGAGCTACTAACTGAGTATCTCGAGGATCGGTTCGCCGCCGCGAGCGATCGGATGGGGGCGTCCCATGCGATCGTAGACCAGCAGATGAGGGTCGATTCCCAGCAAGTGATAGACCGTGGCGATCAGGTCTTTCGGATGTACCGGCGCTGTAATCGGATACGCAGCCTGCTTGTCGGTCTCACCATAAACCGCTCCCGGTTTCACGCCGCCGCCAGTCAACAAGGAAAATCCACACTGAGGCCAATGATCCCGTCCCGCTTTCGCGTTGATCCGCGGCGACCGACCCATTTCCCCCATCACGATCACCAGTGTTGAGTCGAGTAAGCCTCGCTGTTCGAGGTCCTCGATCAGCGCAGGGTAAACTTGATCCAGGATCGGCAGATTGTGGTTCTTCAACATGCGGAAGTTGTTCTCGTGCATGTCGTACGAGTGGCCGTAATGCCGAAAGATCTCCTGGTGGACACTGATGAAGGGAACGCCCGCCTCCACGAGCCTGCGAGCAATGAGCATGCTCGCGCCGTACAGGTTCCGACCGTATCGATCACGTATCGAATCCGGCTCCTTCGACAAGTCGAATGCACTGCGCGTCTTGCTGGCGGTCAACAGATCAAATGCCCGCTTCTGGAAACCGTCCAACCGAATCTGCGCCGCCGATTGGCTTCCGCTGCGGAAAGCGTCGTCCAACTGATCGAGCAACGTGCGGCGACCATCAAATCGCTCGGCGGTAATATCGGGCTGGCTGGTCAGACCCGGAAGGTACGGTTCGCCTTCCGGCATGACCGGATCATAATGATACGGTGTCGGTTCTCGCGAAAATTTCGGATTGCAGAGCGAAAACAGCGCGTCGTACTGGCTTCCCAGAAATCCGCCGTACGGGCCGCCTCGCCGCCCTCCCTCTCCCCACCCTGGATAGCACGGCAGACAGACGGCGCCGGGCACGTCGCGCGGACCAACCCCGAGATACTGGCAAACCGCGCCGATGTCAGGCGGATAGGTAGGCTGTGTGGGAAGCTGTGCATTCGCGTCGGTGTAACCCGTCATGATGATCAGCGGATCATGCGAGTCGTAACGGTGCGAGATCGTCCGAATCAGACTGGCCTTGTGCATCAGCTTCGCCGTGTTCGGAAGATGCTCGCAGATTTGAAGTCCGGGTAAGGAAGTCGCGATGGGCTGGAACTCGCCACGCACCTCCGCGGGGGCCCCCGGTTTCAAATCGAACATGTCGATATGACTAGGTCCGCCCAGCAAATTGAAGAGCACGACCGATCGGATTCTGGCGGTCCGCTGTCCCGTGCCTCCCTCCGCGTTCAGTGCGGCTGCGCGGAGCAACCCCGGCAGGCTGAGGCCCAGCAGCGAAAGTCCCCCTGCGCGGAGAATCTCGCGACGTTTGAACTCATCATGATGCGTCCTCCCCACTCCGAAAATACTTAACATGGAACGCGACTCCGCAAGATTCCGTACCGATCGGGCCCGAACTCTCTACCCCGGCCCCAACTCGCTACGGTGGCCAAGGGGTTAAGACCGGGAACTATGTAGCACAACGTAGGATATCGCGCGGTCGGACAGGGCGGCAAGCGAAAATCTGTGTTCGTAGTTCGAAACTTGTTTTGAGTACTTCGCTCCGTCTCGCAGAGTTCGGGACTCGAAACAAGTTTCGAGCTGCGGTTGAAGCGGCGTCGTAAAATTGCCGAAAGCTCACTCCACTGCGGACGGGGATCATCCAGACTGAAGTTGTCCCACTGGTCGAAGTGGATTACGGCGGAACTCAATTCGAGGGCGAACCCGAGCGGCAGTCGCAATTTGCGTCAACCGCCATCGCCACGCCTGTGTATCCGGCCTCGGGACCGAGGAATATCGCGAGGCGGCCGTCTGGGGCAACGTCAAAGATCGCATGAGCCATTCCGTCGCCGATCAGCAGATGCCCATTCTCGGCGAGCGCGATTCCTTCGGTCGACCGCAATCCATCGTTCCTGGTGGCCAGTCCCGACACTGCGCCATCGATCGTGAATCGCCATACTCCGCCCGCATCATCATCGGTGAAGTAGACGTTACCGTCGGCGTCGACAACCAGATCTTCCGGCGATTGCAGTCCGGATTGGGAAGCCAAAATGCGTGACTGAACTTCGTCACGTGAAAGCCTCGTGACTCTCGCGAGACCTCACCGCGTCATAACTGCCTGCCGGAGCACTACGACGACGGCGGTTTTTCAGGCGGGAGCATGGAGCGTCCCGCGCTCAGTCGGCTGCTGGCGGACATCGAAGCCAGGAAAATTGACTGCGTGGTCGTCTGCAAAGTAGACCGACTCAGCCGGTCGTTGCTGGACTTCGCCCGGATCATGGAGATCTTCGAACAGCGGGAAATCTCGTTCGTGTCGGTCACGCAGCAATTCAACACCGCCACATCGATGGGCCGCCTGGTGCTCAACGTGCTGCTCTCGTTCGCCCAGTTCGAACGGGAAATTATCGGCGAACGCATCCGCGACAAAATCGCGGCCCAGCGGCGTCCAACAACATCTGATTCAAGAATCCGCCCGTCCCGCTGCTCGGCTTGACCGCCTTGTTCGGCGTACCCTACCGGCTGCGCGGCTGGCCAGGCTGGTTCGTCGGCGGCTGCGGGCGCTTCCGTGCGCTGGGCGTGCCTTCGCGCGGCGGGCTTGTGACGGCAACGAGCCACGCGCCGTCTTTGAGTTTTACCGCGCCGGGGTCCGCGCCAGGAACTCGTGACGAACCCGAGACTGCTTCCCATGTTGCGCCGTCCCTGCTCGCGACCGGCCACGGCCCTGGGCCAGTGCCGAAGAATGCCAGCCGCTCGCCATCGCTCTGCATGTTGCCAAGCCATCGGTTCTGGCCGGGCATCGTCACGTCCGCGACGCGCTCGAAGTTCAGCCCGTCCTTGCTCACGGCGTGATAGCCAACGCCGCCCCGCGGCGGCTCGCGGCGCTGCTGGTTCGCGCGCATTTGCTCCGGGGTGCCGTTGTCCGGCACGATGAGGTGGAACACGCCGCCGTGCAGCGCCACTGCGCAGTCAATCACGACGCGCCCTTCAAGGGCAAAGCGCACGCCCGGCTCGAACTCGTAGTTCACGCCGTCCTTCGCGACCGCCGAGTAAATCGCCGGCACGCTGCGCGCGAAGTCCGGGCTGCGGTTGGAGGTGAAGTAGAGCCGCACGCGTCCGTCCGACAGCGGCACCAGGGTCGGATCGAAGGGCCGCGCGAGTCCTGCCTCCAAGCCGGCGACCGTGATCGGCTCCGGTTTCGTCCACGTGCGTCCCTCGTCGCTGGAGAAACAGACGGCCACGCGGTCGAAGTTGCGGTCGTTGTCCGCCGGAAAGTGCTGGAAGGCCGCGATGATCCGCCCGTCCGCCAGCCGCGCGAGCGCCGGCACACCCGCGCGCGGGAAGGTCGCAAGCGGCCGCGCCTGGCCGGGATCGAGCCGCTGCACGAGCACATCGTTGTCCCACGGGCCTGGCTGGTTCGTGCGCGGTGAAGCGGGGCCGGCACCGGGTTGCGGAGCGGGATTCGGGTTGAACGGCGGCTCGCTCCGCGTGCGCGTCTTGCGCGGCGCCGCTGCGTTCGCCGGCGGGCTGAAGCGCAGGATGCGCGTGCTGAACTTGAACTCACCCACCCACAGATAACCGCCGCCCCACGTCACTGAGCCGGGCATGAACAGCTTGTTGCGACCGAGGCCCGCGCTGCGGTCCCTCTCGTCCGCCGCGCCGAGGGATGCGTTCGCCGGCAGGCCCGCGAGCGCGTCCTCGACGCGATCCCACACCTGCACGCGATGGTTGCTGCGGTCAGCCACGAAGAACTTGCCATCCGCCGCCAGCGCGTCGCCGGGCAGGTTGAACACTCCCGCGCCGCCGATGCGGACCGGGCGGTTGTCCGTGCCGAATTCCTTCACCGGCCACACGCGGATTTCCTGACCCTCGAACGGCGCGGCGCAAAGATAGTTCCCGTCGCTGTTGAGCCGGCCAGGGTTCGATACTTCGAGCGTCAGCTTCGGATCGCTGTCCGCACCGGGGATGCCATCCCAGACGTAGATGCGGTTCGCCTGTCGATCCGCGAGATAGAAGTGCCGGGCGTCCATCGCCACGCCGGTCAGTTCACGCAAATCGACGCTGCCGATACGCCCGCGCAGCGTCAGGTCGGGCAACTCGCCGTCCAGCGGCAGTTTCCGCCAGATGCAGACCGTGTCGCGGCCGGCGAGCGCGAGGGTCGTGCCGCTCGCGGCGTTGTCCCATGGGCCATCGGGCAGATGATAGACGAAGTCCGGGCGCGCGGCGCTTTCGTCGGGCAGGCTGCGCCAGATGAAGAGCTTCCGGTCGAAGTCCGACGAGACGAAGAGGCTCTTGCCATCCGTGGCCACCGCCGGGTTCTGGATAAAGTGGTTTTCCGCCCAAGTGTCCTGGTCGGTGCGGTCACTGCCGATGGCGAAGTCCGGCGGTTGGTAGTCGCGCGTCGGCAAAGCACTCCAGCCGAGAATGTGGCCGCCGTTGTAGGTGCAGACGTAGAGGCCGCTGTTCGCCACGACCGCGTCCGGGCCGTCGCCGTTGCGATACGTCGTCGGGCGCAGCACCACGTCGGCGTCGGTGTTCGCGTCGCGCGGAGCCTTGTTCCAGAGATAAACCGACTGGATGCCGGCGGCGACGAGCTGGCCATCCGCCGTGAGGGACCCCTTGAGCCATTCGCCCCAGCGCCAGTCCGGCGGTTGCGCTGCGGAAGTGGGGAAGGAATTCCAAACCATCGTCGCGGGCCGGGAGCGTTCGCCGAAGTTGTGGTCGCTCAAGGCGAAGAAAGTCTTGCCGTCGCTGGTGATGTTGCGCGGCGTGCCGGCGCCTTCGGGGCGCAGGATGAAGTCCGGCGGCTGCTGGTCGCGCGTCGGGAAGGAATTCCACACCAGCACCGCCGCGCCGCGGGTCGCAACAACCGCGAGTTTGGTGCCGTCCGTCCAGACGCCCCACGGCCAGCCGAGGCGCGTGCCGCCAAACCGTCGGCTGCTACCGGGGCGGTTGGCTCCGCCGCCGTCGGAGAGCCCACTGAGTTCAATCACCAGGTCCGCCGGTTGAGCGTTCCTTGTCGGAAAGGAATTCCAAACCAGCACACGTTCGTTTTCTGTGTCCGCCACGGCGATGCGCCGGCCATCGGGTGTGATGGCGACGTTGCCGGGCCAGTTCAACTGCTGTCGGCCCGCGCCGGAGTTGTTCTGCGTGAAGTCGGGTTGGCCGAGCACGAGATCGGGCGGCGTATTCTTTGCGGGCGCGGACTTCCAGATGAGCACACGGTTGTTCCAACGGTCGGCAACGAGCAGCGCCTTGCCGTCGGTGGCAAGGCCGGAGGGATGGTTCAGCAGCAGCGGGCCGCCGGAGTTGTTAAATCCCTTCGAGCCCAGCACGAGGTCGGCATCCTGCCCGGTGACGAACACGCCGGGCTTGGCCTCCGGCGCGGCGGCATACTTCGACGCGATGCGCTCGACGCGAATCGCGTCGCGCCGCTCGGTGGCGCGCGGTTCCTGGCCCGGCAGAGCGGGTGCGACTACGGCCAGAACGAGGGCGAACCCACACACGCTGAAGATGAACCTGCTCATAAACCTCCCAAACATCGTAACTCCACTGCCGAACGCCAAGGCTAAGCTGCCGGGGCCGGCCTGCATGGACGTTGAAGCTCGGAAAACCCGGATGGCGGCCCCGGTCAGCTTCAGCCGTTGGTTAGGCCCCCGAATCGCCCCAACATTCCTTGGCCGTGCGCAACTCGTTGGCCTTTCCTCGATCCCGCTCCGCGCCCTCAGTGTCGCCCAAGGCCTCCATGACATTGGCGCGCATCTCATAGAGCACGGGGTTTGCCGGTTCCAGCCGAATGGCTTCGGTGAACTCCGCCAAGGCTTGCTGCAGTTGTAACGCCGACTTTGCGGGGTCCCACGTCGCCTCGATCGATTTCATCACACCTACCGCAACCCGGGCATTGGCATGTTCCGGGTTGAGCTGAATCGCCCGCCGCAAATCCGCGAGCGCTTGGAACCACCACGGAGACCCATTGTTGCGGTAGGCGATCCCCCGGTGATAATAGGCGTCCGCATACTGAGCATTGCAGCGAATGGCTTCGTCAAAAGCCCGGACGGCGCCCTCCCAATCGCTCTCAAGTTTCGCGAGCCCCAGTTTGCAATGAGCCACGGCGTTGGACGGATCGAGTTCCACGGCGGTCGAATACTCCGCAACCGCTTTGTCCATGTCGCCCAACTCCATGTGCCAGTCCCCCCGCTTCAGATAGTCCGCCGAGGTGGTGGGAAGGCCGAGCAGACGTTTGATGAGGCCAATCATTTCGATCTGTCCTTGTGGCGCCACCACTCGGGCCGAACGACTGCGGTCACCGGGCGGGCGCAAGTGACCTTACCATTGGAAAACGCCCGGTTCGCCCGCTCCGGTGCACCGCCTTGTTCGGCTACTTGCGTTGCCGTTTAGGGCCGCGCGGAACTGTGTTTGATTTGTGAATTGTGATTTCTGCGCGATAGAGGAATCCATCGTGTGCAACGACCGGCGTTTCAATTCCGAGTTCTTTGGGAGGCTCCACAACTCCGTCGAAGGATCCCCATTCGTGAACATAGTAATCGAACGGCTTTCCGGATTCGGGTTTATCGATTCCATCGGCAGCGCGGCGAAATGTGAAGTAGACTGGGGTCGCGAGTTGCTCACCGTTCACAGTCTCAATCTTGAGGAGCGTTTCACGGGAATCTGCCTTCCTCCGCGTTTCCTCGCCGTCAACCGTCATACCTGTCACGCGAATCACACTTCCGAGCGGTTGACCCAAATGACCGACAACGGCTTTGGGTCGAAATGCGGCTACTGAAATCGTTTCATTCTGTTTTGTTGAGCTGGGTTCCTGTGCTCGCAAAAGGGAATAAGTAACGAACAGCAACGCGGCTACCAACAGAAAACGGTTTCGAGCGAGCATCGTTGTGTCTCCATTTTATGTAATTCTGCCGCCGGGTCAGCGCCCTCGTAATTAGTTGCGATGGCCACTCCGGCGGGATAAGACGCAGTCGAAACGCCTGTGAATTTAGGGCCGAAGTGCTGACAAGTCAAACATTTGCGGCCATTCGCCCCAGACGACCCCGCGGCATTATTGGAGCGGCATAATCCGCAGACCGGCGAGCGTGTGAGCTCCCTCAGGCAGGTTGGTTGTTTTATGTCGACGTTTTCCGGCGGCACAACCCGCACCCGCCAACCCCCTTCGTTGGCAATGAAAGTCCTTCCATCGGGATAGAACCGACCGGTCAATTCATGGGTCGGCAGATAGGTATATGTCGTGACATATCCGCGCGGATCTATGCGTGTTGCTTGATCCCCAACCGCATCAAAAGTAGACGACGTCATTCGCCCCCGGGCATCCATGGTCGCGATTCGGTGGTTGTCGGCGTCGTGACTGTAAGTGACTCGATTGCCGCGCGCGTCGACCAGCGCCGAAATGCGGCCGATGGCGTCAAGCACGTTTGTGGTGACGTTACCCAACGCGTCCAGCGTAGATGTGGTTGTGTTACCACGCGCATCGGTCACGGCAATCTGCCTGCCCAAAGCATCCCACACAAAAGTTGTTCGATAGCCTCGCGTATTCACGATGGCCGTAACTTCGCCAGCCAAATTGAAAGTTGTCGAGGCGCGGTTCCCCGCCGGATCGATCACTCCGATTTTCTGTCCGACTTGATCAAGAACATTGGTAACGCGGTAGCCTAATGCACTAATCGATTCGGTCTGCCGCCCCGCCGCGTCAAAAATGATGGATGTCGAGAATCCGAGCGCGTTTGTTATGCGAATCGCGCGTCCGAGCGCATCCAAAGTACTTGGTAGAGAAACCACGGCTGATTCTTTGTCTCACGCGCCTCGCCGGTAGGCACGCTCCGATATTCGCCCCCGCTAGGGAAGGTGCGACCCGAGAGTATTCGGCGCCGGTGATGGGGCGGAGGTGGTCGGAATTGGTGGCGAGTTCGTTCATAACATTTTTCGCTGAAACTCTTGCATTTCCCTCGGAAGCTAAGGAAAATTTAACGTGCTGTGGTCAGTCTTGCGGTTGTTTCCATCGTCGCACATTGTGGCTTTCTGCAACGAGTTTTCCCATGTTTGAAAAAGCCCTTCACACGGTTTTAGGCACTGCTGACTCGTGTCGCGAACAGCTTCTTTACACTTTCAATAACTCGAACCACGACAAATTCCACTTGCCAGCGAACCGAGACGCTTGCAGCAGATCAACCGAGTGAGGTTTCGACAATGACGGCCGAATTCCCGACGATTTCCCTTAACACCAGGCTTACGCGCCGATCCCGTCTGAGCAAAGGCATTCGCTCTTTTGAGCCAACCCACAACAACTTGTCTCATCGTTGCTCGAGGCCATTGACCTATGAACTGCTTGAAACCAGGCTGCTCCTTACCGTGACACCCGACATCGTTGGGAGCAATTTAAGCTCAATGCCGAATGAATTCGAATCAGGTGGTCATGCGACCATTCGCTGGACATCGGAAAACCGCGGTGACCAACGAGTCGCCCAGCCTTGGTTCACTCTTGTCAGCCTGCTTGATCGAACATCTCAAAACCTGATCTACCAAAAGCTGATCGAGACGAACACACTATTTGAAATTGGCGACTTTCGTGACGAGGAACTGCTAGTTGAACTTCCAGATTTCTCATGCAGCGGAGGAATTACGGTTCAGATCGATCTAGATTTTCTTGACGAAATCAACGAAAGCGGCACAACCGATGGCGAGAACAATAATCGTCTATCCGCCGACGCGTCTTGCGTGTCCTCATCAATCTTGCCTGTAACAACGGGCATCGCCGAGGGAAACGAAGAACAGACCTACCACACGTTCGAGATCAGCCGGCAGCCAGATCCGAGCGCAGGCTTTGCCTTAGATGGTAGCGTTGATTGGCAGGTAAAAGGAACAGGCACCCGCCCTGCCGATGAATCGGACTTTCCTGACGCAAAGTTTCCCTCGGGAACAGCTCTTTTTCCCTCAGGCTCCGCGACTACGCGAATAAGTGTGCCAGTTTTGAGCGACACCGTCCACGAGGCCGACGAACAGTTTCTCGTTGCAGTTTCGAATCCGGTCAACGTTGCCCTGAGCGGTGTGTTAACCGCAAAAGGCGTCATTGTCGATGACGATCGCCCCGCCGTCACGATTAGCTCCGATCGAACTACATTAGGTAGCGGGCAACTCGCCAAACTTACGTTCACGTTGAGCGAGGCTGTTACAGATTTCACAGCTGCCGACGTTCTTGTATCACGGGGTGGGGCGCTGCTAGATTTCACAGGCGAAGGAACAACTTATTACGCTTATTTGTCGCCTCCGTCGGACTCAATAAATGGTAGCATCGAAGTGGTTGTTCCGGCTGAGTCTTTTGCCAACTCCGCAGCTGTTGGCAATGCCGAGGTGAGGTATTCACAGGATTTCGACACCGCTCGGCCAAGCGTTTTCATCCAGTTTTCTGAGACGAAACTTCTACAGGGCGAGACAACCGCGGTATTATTATACTTGAGTGAAATCTCGACAGATTTTTCTCGGGAAGATCTGAGTGTAGTCGGGGGAACGATTACCGGCTTCAGTGGAGCAGGACGGCACTACGAAGCAACCATTGTCGCCAGCGGCGATCCTGATACGAGAATCGAAGCCAGTGTCATTGCAGGAGCGTTTCGTGATGCCGCCGGAAATGAGAATAGCGATTCACAACTCACAGAAACCGTGGCTATTGTTTCATCGCGTCCAGAGAGCTTCGTAACAGAAGTGTTTGGGGCAACTTCAACCGCCGATATCGGATTTTCAGGCGGACGGATAATGCATGCCGACGCGAGAGCCGCGCCGAACCAATGGGCAACTGCCCATCATGTCTACCATTTGAGCTGCCGGACTTTTTTAGTACAAAATGGACAGGGGACTACAAGCACAATAGTGGATTATACGAATGCGTGGCAGGCAGACTATAGAGGTGGGACCAAGTCTCAAGCTCATGCTAGTTCCTTCTTCCAGCCGTGCGAGGGGTTCAGTGAAATAAAAGACGTTTACTATGCCGGCGGTGCCTATAATAAACAGCAGGGTGCCAGCGTGGACGTGCTTTTTATTCTGAATCCAAATCCGTGGTTGGTGAATCTACATGACAACGGAGACGGTACCTTTGCCTTGCCTTTAGGCTACGGATATGCCGTAGTCACAGACCTAAACGTTGAACAAGACTTAAAATTTTGGAACTGGTCAGCCAGTTTCGGAGTGAAATCAAATGTCGAGCAGGGTGCTTTACGGATGGAATGGTACAATGCGTCTGAGTTGCAAAGTACTCCCTTCGGTTCCATTTCGCGCAACCGACTTGTGTTGCTCGACACCACGAATGCAGGCACAAATTGGGTGCAATTTGGAAACATAAAGGGGTCGCGAAAAGTTAACAATGATATTTGGGCCCAATTTCGAACTGTTGAAGGTATTGGGTTTGATTTATATTTAGACATTGCTATGGACGCGCCTTCGGGGGTAGAAGTCCTTCACTTCACGCGCGACACCGATGCGCAAAATGGATTTGTGACAATCGACTGGAAGCCACCCAGGCTTACCGGAGGGTACGCATTGCGAGATTATTACGTCGAGTATAGCTGTGACGACGGCCAATCATGGGGCGTCGCCGGAATGACAAGTCACACGACTATCACGGCGTATGGATTTGGATGTGTCGCTCCGGGTTTGTTTCGTGTATCCGCAATAAATGAAAGATCCCTGAAGGGACCTGCGGCGATGTCCTCAAGGGTGAATACGGCCCCGGTCGGACTTCAGTTGTCAAACAAATCACTAAAGGAGAACATTTCCGGACTCGACATAGGTATCGTTTCGGCAAGAGACAAAGACGGGGATACGGTCTCATTCACTGTGAACGACGCTCGGTTCGAGGTGGCTGGTGGAGTGCTGAAACTTCGTGAGAACGAGTGGCTGACACGTGCCGATGCCACGACGGTTACGCTGGAGATCACCGCCACGGATTCTGGAACTCCCGTCGGTTCAATAACGGGAAGGATCACCATCGATGTTCTAGACAACAATCGTGCATGGCAAAATATCGATCGTCCAATCGACACAAACGGAGATGGGATTGTTGTGCCTCTGGACGCATTACTCATCATAAATGAGCTAAACAATCGAACGACTCCAGAACGCTTTGGGCAACTCCCGGTTTTTCGAAGGGCATCTTCGACTCTGCCGTACTTAGACGTTAACGGTGACGGACTTTGCACGCCGATAGACGCTGTGTTAGTAATAAACCATCTTAACCGTGGGGCTGGCGAAGGGGAGATGGCTCCGGCGGGCAGTGCGTACTGGATCGATTCGGCTTCCGCAACTGCAGAACTACCTCCGGCAGACGCCCGTGCTCGATTGTCGGACGCGGTCGCGAACGGTTACGCCTGCACGCTCTCGAGAAAGAGCTGCGCTGGCGAGTGGCGCGAGCTAGCGCTTGACGAGCGCTATGTGCGGGTTACGGCCCCGCGGCAAATGAAGTCGCTTCCGCTCTTGGCCGACTTCCATACTTGGCTGGAAGCCTTGGCGCCCAACGTGCTGCCGAAGAATCCGGTCCGCGAAGGGTTCGACTACGCGCTGCGGCACTGGACGGCGCTCTGCCGCTACACGGAGCACGGCGCCTTGGACATCGACAACGGCGAGGCGGAGTGGGCCTTGCGCGGCATCGCCCTGGACGAATGACGCGCGAACGGAAGTTCGTCAGAAGGAATCGCGATTGATCCTGGACCGTCTCGGCCAATGGCTCGACGGCGTGGTGGCCAGGGCGGTACTCCCGTCCAGCAAGCTCGGAAGGCACTGAACTACCTGCGCAATCACTGGCCAGCACTCAACGTTTACACACAAGACGGTCGACTGCCGATCGATAACAACTGGTCGAACGTCTAATGAAACGCATCGCCGTGGGAAAAAAGAACGGGCTCTTTGTGGGCTCCCTGCGCGCAGGGATTCGCAACGCAAACTTGACGACGTTTGTCGCCAGTGCCCATCGACAGGACCTGGACGTCTACGAATACCTGCGAGATGTAATCACGCATCTCAATCGAGGCACCGCCAAACCGGCCGACCTCCTGCCCGATGTCTGGAAACTCAGCCATCCCGAGGCCGTCCGGCAGTACCGGGTCGAGGAGCGATGCGACAAAGCTCAACTCGCCAGACTACGCAGCGCTACCCGCCGCGTCAAAGCCTGAAACAGGGCTTTGTACGCTTACAATGTTACGATGGTGACGAATGCCGGGGATCGGACGAAGATTCCGTCGCCGGTCGATCGTGCCGCACCTGGGAATCCAATTCCTGGGAAACAGTATCGGGAAACTGATGGCCTAATTTGTCGCGCTTTGTCTGCAGGTAATGTGCGTTGTGTTCATTAACTCGAGCCGCCAGCGCCACCTGGTCGACGACCGTCAGATTGAATCCGCCGTAGATAAAAGCGTCGGTTTTCTTGGGATTGTTCGTCAGCAACCGAACGCGGCTCAATCCGAGGTCCTTCAAAATCTGAATGCCGATGCCATAATCGCGCATGTCGGCCTTGTGTCCCAGCGCGAGATTGGCCTCGACCGTGTCGAGCCCCTGTTCCTGGAGCGCGTAGGCTTTGATTTTCTCCACCAGTCCGATGCCTCGTCCTTCCTGGGGCAGGTAGATCATCGCTCCACAGCCGGCGTCGCGGATCATCCGTAGCGCCTGATGAAACTGATCGCCGCAATCGCAGCGCAAGGAGTCGACCAGATCGCCGGTGAAGCAGCTGGAGTGCAACCGCACCAGCGGCGCGGGGTGATTTGCGGGATCCCCCATGACGAGCGCAATCGGCTGGTGGGATTCGTAACGCACGTCGTAGACGATCATAGTGAAGTTGCCGAATTTTGTCGGCAATTGGGCTTGGGCGGCTCGCGTCACAAGCTTTTCGGTTACCCGGCGGTGCGCGATCAGCTGCTCGATCGAGATGATCTGCAGGTGGTGTTTCGCCGCCAGTTCCGACAGTTGTTGGCGGGTGGCTCGATCGCCCTGGGCGTCGAGAATCTCGCAGAGAACTCCGGCAGGTGCGAGTCCCGCCATGCGCGTTAGATCGACGGCGGCCTCGGTATGTCCGGCCCGGCGCAATACCCCGCCTTCTTTGGCAAGCAGGGGATGGACGTGGCCGGGGCGCACAAAGTCGCGGGCGACGCTCGTGGGATCGACTACGGACCGCACGGTGAGCGCTCGCTCTTCCGCCGTAATGCCCGTTTTGACCGAACGATGATCGATCGGCGTGAGGAAGCCGGTACCCAGAGGAGCGGTATTATGCTCCACGATCGGCACAAGTTCCAGGCGCTGACAGATATCGGGCAGGATCGGCATGCAGAATTCCCCCCGGCCGTTCATGACCAGGTTGACTGTCGCAGGGGTCGCCTTTTCCGCCGCACAGATGAAGTCCCCCTCATTTTCCCGATCCTCGTCGTCGACAACGATCACAACCTCGCCGCGCGCGATCGCGTCCACCGCATCAGCTATTTCAGAAAACGCTTCATTCACGGATGTCACTCCTCGTGATTACCAGTCCGGGGCCATCTAGGGCGCCGCGTCGACTCTCGGTTATTATAGGCGTACAGCAACCGGCCAAACCAGGGAACGCGATGTTGGATCTTGAAGAATACGTCGAGCAAGCCTATTTCTTCCAGGCCATTGCCCAACGCATCCTCGACCAGGTGCCGCTGCAGGACATTATGGTGCAGGTGCGCGAGGAAATCCTCTCCACCACAAACCTGCCGCTGGCAATCGATTTTCTGCTGGGAGAACTGAAGCATCTTGGCGTGCTGGCTCCGGCCATGCAGCGCTTGTCGCATTATTTTTCGCCATTCCAGGCGTTCATCATGCGTCAGGCCGAGAATGAAAAAACAAAATTTGATTTTCGCGTCGCTCTGGAAGTTCTGCGGCAGGAAGCCGCCTACCGGGCATCCGGACTGACCGTACAGGGGCTATTTCTGTTCCAGCTGGAGACGATCTGCCGCAATCGGTTACGGTATGACCATGGACTGACCGCGATGGCACAGGACCCGAGTTTCGACGCAGCGTGGCGCGAGTGGATTTTGACCGTGCGTCGCCAGCTGGGAACGATCGATTTGGCCGACCTGATTTACGTTCGCAGCCAGTACTACGTGAACCGTCGGCTGCGTGAACGCGACGCCGGCACCGAATCGGGGACGCGTTCGGATATTCCGCCCGTCGTTCTGTTCGGGGAAAAAGAAGGCAAAATCGCACTCGCCCACCGCCGCAAAGACCCCCTTTACTTGTTCTCTTCGCTGCAGCGGCATCTTGGCTATCCCGCCGTCGCTCGCCGCAAGCCGATCGACGAGACGGTTGCCTTGATTCCGCAATTACAGCGCCGCGTGGAGCAATTGGAAACGCGCGTCAAGCTGCTGGAGGAAGACCAGCGCGGCGGATTCGATCTGACGCGATTTTACCAGAACGCTCCGCGGCCGATCGATCCGCCGGGTTACGAACCGGATCCATAGATTCGGTGATGCCTAACGCCTATGCTCTACGGAAGGCGGAACAGCATAATTTCCGAGTCGATCCATAATTCGCCCGCCCTGGCGCGAAGTTCCGCGACAAGATCGATCGGCCGTCGCGGCTCCTCGACGCGAAATTGGAACCGCACCGTTTCCCAATCGCCGCTACCGATAATCTGGTTTTCACGTGGCGCGCCCGAGATGCGCAGTCCCCCGCCGATCCCTTGCGGATCTTCGCGCGGCTCGATCCCGATTCCCCGCATCCTGGCCTCAACGCGGTAATCTCCCTCCGACAACAGCAAACGCCGGCGAAACGACGCAATACAGTCACCGTCGCCTTCCGCGGCGATCAAATAACAGTTTCGACCGTCAATTTCCACCAACTCCATACGGGCCGGACCTGCCTCCTCCACCGGATGCCAGTCGGCCACCATCATGCGTCCTGTTTCATCGAACGATTCCGTCTCCGGATCGGGCGAACCGATCAGCTGCCGCAAGTTGTCGTAACGGGTCGCTAAGCGCTGCTGCAGGTCCTGAACCTGTTCCGCATGACTCTGCACCGCTTCGGCTCCACCCATTTCCTCGATCGCGGGGCGCAACGTTTCTCGCCACTCCGCCAGTCGAGGCGTCCAACGCTCGGGCTCAAAGAGCGGCAGCATTTCACCCACGATCTGCCGATAGCGCGATCTCCATTCAGGATTTTGCATCACGGTGCCACTCACCAGCGGCTCGGGATATTCAAATAACGGAAAACCCGGGTCGCCAAACATCTGATCCATGCCATGAGGCAGAAAATAGGCGAGGCCGTTTTGTGGTTCGAAATAAACGCGATAGTTGTTCTTGTTCAGCGTGTATCCGTCCCAATGGCACGCCATCATTTCGAATGCCATGAATCGCAGGAACGCCTCCACATCGAGTCGCTCCGCGATCCGCCGCCAGCGCAGATCGATATCGGCTTCCTGGCACGCCTCCCGCAGCGCTCGAATGTCCGAGCCGTCGTCCGGCCCATCGCCCGCATC
This sequence comes from Planctomycetota bacterium, assembly GCA_016872775.1. Lineage (GTDB taxonomy): Bacteria > Planctomycetota > Planctomycetia > Pirellulales > Pirellulaceae > VGZA01. Next base: position 77,300 of record VGZA01000011.1, read on the forward strand.
TTTTTCCAGTTCCTGATCCAGATCCTGCAGAAATCCGCCGTCATAGAGATTACCGTCGGCATTGCGAAAATGACGATGCAGAAATCGCCGGTCAAATCCCTCCTTCAGCACGTAGAGGCCCAAATCGCGATCATTCAGCGAGGGCCGCGCGTGCGCGACGCGAGGTGTCGGTATTCCTGCCTCATTGCAAATCGCGGCGCACAGCTTTTCCGCAAGATACGACCCATCCTGCACGGAATTGTTCAAGTGCCACTTGTCCAGCCCGTGAAAAGTCTGCCCCTTGTGATACTTGTTCATGTTCAGTGTGAAAGCCGGCTTGTCGTCCAACTCCCGAAAACTGCCCGCCGCGCCTTTCAATTTGATCGCGACGCGGCGATAACTCGTCGCGTCATTTTCCCAAAGGTCACACGGGACATATCTTCGCAGGTCTTCCCGAAATCGCTGTTCGGTCGCGGGCGCCAGCGCGATCCGCAGCCGGTGCACCTGTCCTCCGGTAAAAACCTGGGCGGTTTCGGATCGCTCGACCTCCGTCGGACCCCGAAAAACGTCTGGCGATCTTTGGGCTGACGTCGTCGGTTCCGGGGGGGAGCAGCCGAGGGCGAATGCCGCCAATAACAGGATCAAGCCTGTCCCGCAGACGGTTCGATCCCGAAGAAATGTCGCTCGAAGGAGGATTCCAAAGGTTGTGTCGCGGACCATGCTCGTTTCCTAACCGATCTGCCGTCGCGGCACAAGTTCGTAATGGCAGTCGCAGGTCCCCTCGGACTCCCTTTTTCCTGATCGGCGCCCCTGCCCTCGATGACGGCTCTAGAATAAGCAATCCTGATCGTAGATAACAGTTTCGCAAGGGGTCATGATTGCGGTAGGTTTCGGTATATTTTTCCCGAAAAATCGCTGACCTGCGGGGTGACAGACGCATGATTGTATTGCCCTGTTTGGCCGCTAGTGGTAATGTCTGGTACTGATGGAAGGTTGAGGCACCGACAGCGACTCGATCGGAAATCTTGCCGAGGTAGTCATCCCGTGTCTATTCGTGAAGCCCGACCAACTTGGATCCGGACCATCCCAGGCGGTAGCTTCCGCAGAGTATGGATAGGTCTTGGGAGCTATTCCACGAAGCGAGCGTACTGCCCGCGACTGGCTGCGCCGCGATGGATCACCGATCACGTTCTGCGGTGGTAGCAACCGTTCGACCCGAGCAGCGCAGAGGTGTTGCCCGGTCCTTTTCCCTCCATCCGATGAAGTTCCTGGAACGCTCGAGATTCCGATTCACCCACAACGGCTAGGCGTCATTCCCAAACCAGTTTTAACGACGAGTAACTTATGGCATCGACGGTTTCGGATTCGAATAAGACGGAGAAAAATGTCATCGTACTGGAGGGTGCCACGGTGCGGCTCGCCGGCGACTCGGGAGACGGCATGCAGTTGGCGGGTACGCAACTGACGAGCACATCGGCGCTGCTCGGCAACGACGTAGCGACGTTTCCGGACTTTCCGGCGGAGATTCGGGCGCCGCGCGGGACACTGGCGGGAGTCAGCGGTTACCAGGTCCATTTTTCGTCCCAGGATATCTTCACGCCCGGCGACCGTTTAAACGCCCTGGTGGCCATGAACCCCGCGGCGCTGAAAACGAACATTCAGGATCTGGAGGTGGGTGGGATCCTGATCGTTGATAACGATTCGTTCGATGCCAAGAGCTATAAGCTCGCTGGGTATGAATCGAATCCGCTGGACAATACTGTGCTGGAATCGTACAAGTTGTTTCGCGTGCCGATGACGATGCTTACGCGGGAATCGGTGAAGGGGCTGGGACTCAGCCAGAAGGAAGCCGATCGCTGCCGTAACTTCCTTGCCATGGGCTTGCTGTACTGGTTGTATGGTCGCAATCTGGATGCAACGTTGCGCTACATCGAAAGCAAATTCGGTGGCAAGCCGGACGTTGCGGAGGCCAACCGGCGGGCACTGAACGCCGGCTGGAACTATGGGGAAACGACCGACGCGTTCGTCAGTAGTTACCGCGTCGAGGCGGCTCGACTCAAGCCGGGAAAATACACCAACATCGTGGGGAACCAGGCGCTGGCCTGGGGACTGATCGCGGCGGCCCGTCTGAGCGGCAAAGAGCTGTTTCTTGGATCGTATCCGATTACTCCCGCCAGCGACATTCTGCACGAGCTGAGTAAATACAAGAATTTCGGCGTGAAGACGTTCCAGGCCGAAGACGAAATCGCGGCGATCTGTTCCTCCATCGGCGCGTCGTACGGCGGCGCGATGGCGATAACGACATCGAGTGGGCCTGGCATCGCGCTCAAAGGCGAAGCGATGGGGCTGGCCATGATGTTGGAACTGCCCCTGCTGATCATTAACGTCCAGCGTGGCGGTCCCAGTACGGGCCTGCCAACGAAAACGGAGCAGGCCGACCTTCTCCAGGCACTTTACGGTCGGAACGGCGAGTCGCCGCTGCCGATCGTCGCCGCACGCAGCCCCGGCGATTGCTTCGATGTGGCATTGGAGGCATGGCGGATTTCCACACGGTTCATGGTCCCGGTTATCATCCTGTCGGACGGATACATCGCGAACGGCGCCGAGCCGTGGTTGATCCCCGATGCCAACGCGTTGCCGAAGATCGAGATCAAGCACCCCGGTCCGCAGTCATTGAACGGGGAGCCATTCCGACCGTACCAGCGCGATGAGAAACTGGCTCGCCCCTGGGCGATTCCCGGTACCGAAGGGTTGATGCACCGGGTCGGCGGACTCGAAAAGCAGGATATTACCGGCAACGTCAGTTACGACGCCGATAACCACGAGCATATGGTGGGGGTACGGGCCCAGAAGGTGGCCAACATCGCTACGGAAATTGCGCCCCTGGAGGTGAATGGTCCGGCAAGCGGCGACCTGCTGGTTGTGAGCTGGGGGGGAACGTACGGTGCATGCACTACGGCGGTTGAACGCTGCCAGGAACGGGGCCTTTCCGTTGCCCATGTCCACCTGCGGTGGCTGAATCCGTTCCCCGCCAACCTGGAACAGATCCTCCGCAGCTACAAACAAGTGCTCGTCCCCGAACTGAACCTCGGCCAGTTGCGCATGGTCTTGCGCGCAAAGTTCCTGGTGAACGCCATCGGCCTGAACAAGGTCAAAGGCAAGCCGTTCGTAATCGCCGAAATCGTCAAGAAAATCAACGAGATGCTGGAGAGCTCCAAATGACAACCAAGGAACTACCCGTTTTGACCGCGAACGATTTTGCCAGCGATCAAGATATTCGCTGGTGCCCGGGATGCGGCGACTATTCCATTCTGGCTCAGATGAAGAAGATGATGCCGTCGCTCGGCATTCCCCGCGAGAATATCGTCTTCATCTCGGGGATCGGCTGTTCGAGCCGATTCCCCTATTACATGAACACCTACGGGATCCACGGGATCCACGGTCGGGCGCCCGCGATCGCCACCGGTCTGAAAATCGCCCGCCCCGATCTGCAGGTCTGGGTTATCACCGGTGATGGTGATGCACTCAGCATCGGCGGAAACCACTTTGTTCACGCCATCCGCCGCAATCCGGACCTGAAAATCGTCATGTTCAATAACCGGATCTACGGGCTGACGAAGGGCCAGTATTCGCCCACGTCACCGGTCGGCAAGGTTACCAAGAGTTCCCCAATGGGGGCGATCGACTCTCCGCTGAATCCGTTGTCGGTAGCGATCGGATGCGAGGCAACATTTGTGGCGCGGGCCATCGACGTCAATATCAAGCACCTCACCGAGGTACTCAAACGGGCCGGCGAACACAAAGGCACCGCCTTTGTCGAGGTATATCAGAATTGCAACGTGTTCAACGATGGGGCATTTGATTATGCGACGAGTCGAGAAACCAAGACCGAGACGATCATCGAGCTGGAACATGGCAAGCCGCTGATTTTTGGCAAAAACCGCGATAAGGGAATCCGGCTGATCGGTACCCACCCGGAAATCGTCTCGCTCGGAAACGGCATCAAGGAAGACGATCTGCTGTTTCACGACGAACGAGCGGCGGAACCGACCCTTGCTTACCTGCTCAGCCGAATGCGGTACCCGGATTTCCCAGAACCGATCGGCGTGCTCCGGGCCGTGGAGCGACCTCGCTACGAAGTCGAAGTCACACGGCAGATCACCGAAGCCCGCGGCAAGCGAGGTGAAGGGGACCTGAACAAGATGTTCAACTCGGGGGAATCCTGGACCGTTACTTGACCGCCTGGCGCAACGCGACGAGATACGGAATCGGATCGGCGCCAAGCGCATTCAGCACCGTGCCGCCGGCAGTGAAACAATGGGTGACCCAGTCCGGTTGCCCATAGCGTTCCAGTGCCGCACCGCCCTCCCCTCCGCCAACAAAGACCTCGACCCCGGCATCTTTCATCTTTTTCAACTGCCGCGTGAATTCGCGCGTCCCCGACTCGAATCGTGGGTCTTCGAACATCCCGAAGACTCCGTTGTGAAAGGCGACCACGCGCGCCCCGCCGGACCGCTTGAGGAACTCATCGATCTTCTCGGCGAAGTGCCGCGTCGACTTGGGGCCGATATCGAACTGCTGGCGCCCCGGACCGATTTGATCGGAAGCGGTTCCGTCCTCCAGTACAAAATCGACCGGCAGCACAAACTCGATGCCAGCCTTTCTGCCCTCCTGAAGCATGCGTTTCGCCTGCTCGATTCGTTTGGGCGGCACATAATATGGTTTGTCCGCATGCCCCGCGTCTTCCGACACTCCCAAGTGAAAATCGGTTCCCGCCAGCTGCGCATCGGCTTTTTTCACCGCCATCGCCAGCGAGCCGGCGCAGAACAACATCCGCACATGGCCGCGACGAATAATGGCTTCCATGTCGTCCAGTTTGTCGGCCTTCAGGCCGCTGAAAATGACCAACTCCGCACGCAGACATTGCTGCATCGGTCCTTCCAACTGCTCGCGTTCATAGGCTCCCAGTGCCACTCGGCTCATGGCCGCAGGAACGACCACGCTTGAAGTGTCCAGGCTTCCCGCCGAAAACGCCTCGTGGACGTAAACCCCCGCAAGCTTCGCGGCGAATTCACCAGCGACCTTCGCCAGAAAGTCGGCCGACTTCGGCAGGTCGTCGAGCTTCGCCTTCCAGAGCACGCGTTCCATGTCATAGGCCCGCGTGTTTTCCAACAGAAATACGCTCCCCGCCGGCGAATCGCTGATCCGTCCTGCCACGCTTGTACTGATCGATGCCGAACCCGAATCGAACCAGTCGGTAAGTAACGGCACTTCCAGGTTCAGAATCTCTCCCAGACGCCGGGCAACTTTGTCCAGTGACTGAGCCGGGTCCCGCCCGACATGCCCAAAGATGATCTGCTTCCACCCTCGGCCGCGGCCAAACTCAAGCGTCGCCCGCATGCTGCGGAGTCGCACATCACCGTCGCCGACCGACGCACCTGGCTTGCAGTCGGTATCGCCGCGAATCAACACCGGCGTCCCCGACGGCACGTCGCTTAGCGACTCCAGTCGCGGAATCCGCTCCAGGTACTCGCCCAACGATAGATCCTCGCGCCCTTCTCCAAAAATCCCCTGCAGCCACCGTAGCATCATCTCTCTGGAAACGGTCATCCTGTTCCCTCCTCGAGGCGCGCTCGCGAGATGCAGCTCTCACTCCTGCCGGCCAATCCGTGCTAAACGCCGCAGCTCGATCGCATGAGGATTAAGATAGCATCGTGGGGCCGATTGCAGTACGGGGGCTCGAAACGCGTTTCGAGGTGCGAACAAGTTTCGAGCTACTGAGCTACTTGGACAGAAATTTTGGGTCTTCCGCAGGATGATGCGGTCAGATACAGTGAGGGTGTGCGCCCGCGAGCAAAATCCGAACGGATAGAATCTTGACGGACGAAATCCGAACACGATCGTCGACGGATTTGCTCCCTGCCAGTGACTTCCCTCCACATCGTTTCATTTCGATCTGTTTCAGCCGGTCGCCAATGAATTTCCGAACGATCCTTTGCCGTGTTAGGACGTCTCGTCGCCCAGCGGCGCGGACCGAAGTCTGGATGCGGTGGCAGGCGCGTCGCCTCATGATGGGGCTGACCCTGGTGGCGATGCTGTGCACCGCGCGCGCGGTGTGCGCGGAGGAAGGCGACGTCTTTTTTGAGATGCATGTTCGCCCATTGTTGGCCGCGCATTGCTGGGAATGCCATGGTCCTATGAAACAGGAATCCGGGCTTCGCCTGGATTCGCGTGAAGCGATCTTGCGCGGCGGAGACGCTGGCAATGTCCTGATCGATCCGGCCGACAAGCAGCAGAGTCTGTTATTGCTGGTCGTGCGACATGCGGGCGAACTGAAAATGCCGCCTTCGCGAAAGCTCGCCGATGCCGAAATCAGCGTGCTGGAACATTGGATCGAACAGGGACTGCCTTGGCCCGCCGGCGCACCGTCTGGGCCGTCGGCGAGGAGCATTGCGGAGCGGATCAAGTCCGACCGCCGCGAACATTGGGCTCTGCAGCCGATTACCGTTCCGCCTCTGCCGGAGGTCGTCGATCCTGGCTGGCCCCTGAATCCGATCGACCGGCACCTGCTGCGTTCGATGGAGTCGGCCCAATTGTCGCCCTCGCCCCGCGCCAGTGATTCCCACCTGAACCGTCGTGTCACATTGGATCTCTGGGGGTTGCCGCCGGATGCCGACGAGCTTGCGGAATATGCGGTCAACGCGTTGCCTGACAAGTACGAACGGTTGGTCGACCAGCGTCTGGCTTCTCCCCGATTCGGGGAGCGGTGGGGGCGGCATTGGCTCGATCTGGCTCGGTACGCCGATACCAAAGGGTACGCCTTCGACAAGGATCGTCGTTATCCGTTTTCCTATACTTACCGCGATTACGTAATCGAGGCGCTGAACCGCGATCTGAGACTGGATGACTTTCTGCGGCAGCAGATTGCAGCCGACCTGTTGCCGACCGCTTCGGCGTCCGAATCGCTTGCCGCGCTTGGATTCCTGACGGCGGGGAGAAAATTCAATAACGCGCAGGACGACCTTGACGACAAGATCGACGTTGTTTGTCGCGGCCTGATGGGACTGACCGTTGCGTGCGCGCGCTGCCACGATCACAAGTACGACGCCGTACCGATGGAAGACTATTACTCGTTGTACGGCGTTTTCGCCAGCTGCAATGAACCGGCCGAATTACCGTTGATCGGCAGCCCCACGGAGTCAGCGGAGTACGCGAAATTCCAGCAGGAACTGGCGGCGCTACAGGCGACGATGCAACAGTTTTTGGAAGAGCGGCACGCGGGGATACTCGCCGAAGCGCGTGAGCATGCCGGCGACTACCTGACCCGGATCGTGACCCAGCTGTCGGACGAGGAACTGGCCCGGTTCCCGTTCTACAAGTCGGGCAAGTCTCCCTTGCGACGCCGGCTGATGGAACGCTGGCAAGCCTACTTGAAAAATCATGCGAAGGCGGAGAACTCCTTATGGGGACCGTTCGCAATCCTGCGGGCCATTCCGTCCGATTTCCCGCCGGAGCAGTATGCGGCCCAAGCAAAGCAACTGCTGGAACAGCGGCTCGCCGCCAGTGGCCCGGCGCTGAACCCACGGTTGCGCGAGCTGCTCGCTCGAGAAACGTTGGCCCAGCCGGCCGATATTGCTCGCATTTACGGACAATTGCTATCCGAAACATTGCAGGCCTGGACCAGCGCAGGTGCGAACGACACCGCCCGCGAGCAACTGGATGAAGGCCAACGGGAACTGCTGGCGGTGCTCGTCGGTCCCGATTCTCCTACCAGCTTTTCCCGCGAGGAGTTGAAGGGCCTTTTGAACCGGGCGGAACGCAATAAGCAGACCGAGATCTCCAAACGGATCGATGCGTTGCAGGCGACGTCGCCCGGCGCGCCGCCGCGCGCGATGGTTCTGAACGATAATCCGCAGCCCGTTGAGCCGACCGTGTTGCTGCGCGGTAACCCCAATCGGCCGGGCAAGTCTGTCCCGCGGCAGTTTCTGGAACTTCTCGCTGGCGAGCAGCGCGCACCGTTCACCCAAGGAAGTGGTCGCCGCGAACTGGCGGAAGCGATTGTCGCGGAACAGAACCCGCTGACTCGCCGCGTGCTGATGAACCGATTCTGGATGTACCATTTCATGGAACCTCTGGTCGCCACTCCCGGCGACTTTGGTGTCCGCTGCCCTCAGCCGCTCCAAGCCACATTGCTGGACTTCCTGGCGATCGACCTGGTGCAACACGACTGGTCGATGAAGCATATGCATCGGCGCATCGTTTTGAGCGGCGCGTACCGGCAGTCGAGTAACGACCGGCCGGACGCCCGATCGATCGACGTCGAGAACAGGTACTACTGGCGGATGAATCGACGGCGGCTGGAGTTCGAAGCGCTGCGCGATTCGATCCTGTCCGTGTGCGGGAGCCTCGACCTGAGCATGGGCGGCAAATCGGTCGAACTGGCGAAATCGCCGTTTGCCGTGCGTCGCGCCGTGTACGGTACGATCGACCGGCAGGACTTACCGAACCTGTTCCGTGTTTTCGATATGGCCAGCCCCGATCAAAGCAACGAGCGTCGTCCACGCACAACCGTGCCGCAGCAGGCGTTGTTCTTGATGAATTCGCCATTTGTCTGGGAGCATGTCCAGCGGCTGTCTCGCGAGTTACGGCAGACAGCCACCGAACAGGCGACCGGCGACCTGCAGCCCGATTCGGTTGCGAGCGTCGTGCGCGCCGCCTACTGGAGGGTCCTCGGCCGTGCTCCGGCGGACGAGGAATTGCAGCTGGCAACGGAATATATCGATCAGAATCGGGCTCGCAGTACCGCGCTCACGGAACTGGTTCAGTTGCTGCTACAGACAAATGAATTTCTGTTCGTTGACTAAGGGGGGAGGCCGCGCCACGATGTTCCCTGATCGACAATTGGAGCGTCCACTCGTCTGCAGCCGCCGGGATCTGTTGCTGCGGAGCGGGATGGGATTGGGAATGCTCGGCCTTGCCGCACTGGATAGGGACGCCGCCCGGGAATGCAACGCCGCGGAAAACTACGCCAATCCGTTACAGGCGCGCCCCGCCCATTTCAGCGCGCGGGCCAAACGTGTAATCCACCTGTTTATGAATGGTGGCCCTTCGCATGTCGACACCTTTGATCCGAAACCGGCGCTGGCAAAGTACGCCGGCGAAAATCTTCCGATGCCGAATCTGGCGACGGAGCGAAAAACGGGCGCGGCATTTCCTTCGCCTTTTCAATTTGAACGCTATGGCGAAAGCGGTATCGAGGTCAGCGAACTTTTCCAGCACACCGCCCGGCATATCGACGATATCGCGGTCATCCGCTCGATGCATGCCGATGTTCCCAATCACGAGCCGTCGCTGTTGCTGATGAACTGCGGCGACGCGCGGTTGGTCCGACCCAGTATGGGTTCCTGGATTACCTACGGCCTCGGAACCGAAAATCTCAACCTGCCCGGATTCATCGCGCTCTGCCCGGATGGCTATCCGATCACGGAGACGCAGAACTGGCAGGCAGCATTCCTGCCGGGAATCTACCAGGGTACGCACATCAATACCGCCCATCAGGACATCCGCAAGCTCGTCGAGAATATCCGCAATGATCACTTGCCGCTCGACGCACAGCGGAAGCAGCTTGACCTGCTGGCCGCGTTGAATCTTCGGCACTTGCGCGAGCGGGGCGTGGACGCGGCGCTCGAATCGCGGATCCACTCCTTTGAACTTGCCTACCGCATGCAGAGTGAAGCCGCCGAGGCGTTTGACGTCTCGCGCGAACCGCAACACGTACTCGACGCTTATGGGCCCGGGACGCAAGCCCGCCAGATTCTGATCGCCCGTCGGTTGGTGGAACGAGGCGTCCGATTCGTGCAGGTATGGCACGGCGCGGGGCAACCATGGGACAACCACGACGACATTGAGCAGAACCACCGCAAGTTGGCCGGACAGTGTGATCGGGCAATCGGCGCTTTGTTGACCGATCTGAAGCGGTTGGGGATGCTCGAGGAAACATTGGTAATTTGGGGCGGGGAATTTGGCCGAACTCCCACCGTCGAACTGCCGCAGCCAGGTGCGAATGCGGGTAAGATCAACGGGCGGGATCACAATCACTGGGGTTTTACGACATGGCTCGCCGGCGGCGGAGTGCGCGGCGGGCAGGCTTACGGCGCCACCGACGAGTTCGGCTTCAAGGCGGTCGAGAAACCGGTGCATGTGCACGACCTGCAGGCGACCATCCTCCATCTGCTCGGATTCGACCACACGCGGCTCACTTACCGCTTCGCTGGCCGCGATTATCGGTTGACCGATATCCATGGTCATGTCGTGTCGGAACTGGTCGCTTAGCCCTGCTCTTCGCCTGACCTCATTGTTCGTCGCTGGCTGTTCCGCCATTTCTGGTTCGGGCCGCGAATTCGGTTTTGGGTACGGCGATCCGCTGCGCGTGGTAAATACTGGAGTGACCGCTCAAGAAATAGGACAAGAAACAGGCCACCGCCGCGTACACCACGAATCCTTCGCTCAACAGTGAGCCGTTGCCCGGAGCAAACAACTCGATCGCCATGACCGTACATGCCAGCGGCGTGTTGGTGGCGCCCGCGAATACGGCGACGAAACCGAGGCCGGCCATCAAGTCGACCGGCGCGCCGAGCAGTTGCCCCAGGACATTGCCGAGCGCGGCGCCGATAAAGAACAAAGGAGTCACTTCGCCACCCTTGAATCCGCTGCCCACCGTGATGGCGGTGAATAACAGTTTCCACCACCAGCTTGACCAGTTCGCACCGCCAGTTTGAAAACTCGACTCAATGCAGACCGCATCCGGATTCATACGGCTTGCGGATACACCCAGGCCGAGAAAATCGCGGTCGTTCAGCACCCAGACCAGCAGGATCACAAGCACTCCGCCCACCGCCGGGCGCAGCCAGGGAATCGTCACCAGTTGCCGCAGGATCGTGCGCACGGCGTGTGTCAACTCCGCGAACAGCACACTGACCAGTCCAAATCCGACGGAGGCGATCGCGACCTTGCCGGCCAGCAGCCAGTCGAGCGTCGTCGCGCCCGGCTCGCCGCGCCCGGTTGCCGCAACCACAATCGCGTAATGCGTGTGCCCGATTCCCCACGCGGAATTGACACGGTCGCCGATCACGCTGGCGATCAAGCAGGGAATCAGCGCCCGATAACTCATCTGACCGATCGCCAGCACTTCCAGCGCAAAAATCGCGCCGGTGAGCGGCGTGCCAAAAACGGCGGCAAAGCCAGAAGCGACGCCGGCCGAAAGCAGAATCCGTGTATCGTCCTCATTCAGGCCCAGCCAACGGCCCAGCGTGGCTGCGATGCTGCCGCCCATCTGAACGGCCGTACCTTCCCGACCCGCCGACCCGCCAAAAAGGTGTGTAATCAACGTTCCGAACAGTACCAGAGGCGCCATGCGCGAAGGCACTCCTCCGCCCGGTTCATGGATTTGCTCCATGATCAGATTGTTGCCAGCTTCGGCGGCTTGCCCCCAGCGGTGATAGACCAGACCGGACCCCACGCCTGCGATCGGCAGCAGCCACAGCAGCCAGGGGTTTTGCCATTGCAACTGCGTCACGCCGTCCAGCGCCCACAGGAAGAACGCCACCGCGGATCCAGTCAACGTTCCCAGCGGCAGGCAGATGAGCATCCACTTGGCGACGAACGCGGCAAGATGGACGTGCTCCCGATAATCCCAGCGGAATGGCATACCAGCCTCATGCGATCCGGCGGCCGACCTTGTTTTCAAGCGACCGACCTTGATTTCAAGTTATGGCGGGCACCTATTTCCGCCCATCCGGTGCTGGCGGTGACCGGGCCAGCGTTGTGAAGTCGTCCGTCTGCCGTTGCCAGATCGCTGCCAGTTCTCGGACTTTATCGGGCATCATTGGCGCCAGATCATTCTGCTCGGCCCGATCGACGCGCAGGTCGTAGAGTTCCCAGGCGTCGCCCTTGGCGGCGACCAGTTTCCAATCGCCGACGCGAACCGCGCGATTCCCTTCGTGCAGCCACCAGAGGCATTCGCGCGGGACCGTTGCATCGGCCACCAGCGCTGGAACCAGACTCTTGCCCGGCGCCGGCGGGAGCGGTTGTCCTTTCCATTCGCGCGGCAGCGCGACTCCCGCCAGTTCCAGCAGCGTTGGCAGCAGATCGATCATATGCGCCGGGGTGTGCCGCAGTTCATTCGCGGCGCGGATCCCGTCAGGCCAATGCACGATCAGCGGTGTGCTGATTCCGCCTTCATGGACCCAGGTCTTGTGGCGGCGAAACGGGGTATTGCAGCCGCTGGAAAATCCCGGACCAAGACAGAGATAGGTCGCGGCCGAACCCGGTTCGGCCTGGGCATCGTGTCCGCCGTGGCGAACCATGATTTCGGCACTGGCGCCGTTGTCGGAAGCGAACAGCAGTAACGTATTCTCCAGGGCATTTATTTCCCGTAGCTGGCCGATGATCCGGCCGATCTCCTGGTCCATTCGATCGACCATTGCTGCGTGAATCGCCATTTTTGTCGATTGAAACCGGCGCTGCAGGTCGCTGAGATCGCTCCACGGCAACGGGCGATTCACTTCACCAAGGCCGAGCTTCTGGAATGCGTCCGCGAAGTGATACGGCGGACCAACGTCGGCTTCGAGCTTGGAGAGTACGGTCGTTACGAGTCCCATACGGGTCTGACGGGAAAACCTCGATTCGCGCATCGCGTCCCAGCCGTCTCGATATCGATCGCGGTACTTCGCGATGTCGTCGGATCGGGCGTGCAATGGAAAATGAGGCGCGATGAAAGCGACGTATTGAAAAAAAGGTGTGTCCGGGTGTTCCCGCGCATGGTCGCGCAGACAGTCGATCGCATGCTGCGCGGTTGCCGTCGTTACGTAATAGTCCGACTCGTCCGCCGCGGGTTTCAACGGTCGATCGTCGAGCAGGTTTCCTTTGGCGGTAAAGTAGTTGCCATCGTTGCGCGTGTGCAGGGATCGTTCGAAACCGCCGGGAAGCACTTCGCCATCGACGTGCCACTTTCCGCTGTGATAGCTGCGGTAGCCGGCGGCCCGCAGGTACTCGGGAAGCAGTCGGGCCCAGGTCGGCCGTTGGCCCTGGCTGCCACCCGGTACGCTGGGTAGCGCGTCGCGCCCAACCTGCTGGGCGTAAAAACCTGTAAGCATTGCCGCACGCGTAGGCCAGCAGCGGGCCGTGTTGTAGAACTGAGTAAACCGCAGGCCGTTGCGTGCCAGGGCGTCGAGGTTCGGAGTTTCGATTTCGCCGCCGTAGCAGCCAACGTCGGAAAACCCCAGGTCGTCGGCCAGGATCAGCACGATATTTGGCCGAGGGGCCTCGGCGGCTGTGCCGATGCGAGGCAGCAAACCCCCGAAAGTGCCGGCGACAACATAGCCCGCGGCAAGTGCGGCGATGAATGTTCTGGAGCGATCGAGTTTCATGGTGGACTTTCGCTCTTGTGAGGAAAGGGGCTGGCGGCCGTCGGCGGTCGCCGACCGCCACGTGGTGATTCAGCCAATCGCCGTGCTCCAGACTATCGCAATCCGCCTCATTCATCCAGCCAACGAGTGGACGGCCAGTCATTCTCAGTGTCCAATGCGTCGGCCGCCGCCGCGTCGTCGTTGTTGGCCGTGATTGCCATTCCGGCGGCCGGCGCCATCCCCGGGAGCCCTTACCCGCGAGACTGATAATGCGTCGAAAAGATCTCCTCGACCTTGCCCACAAACTGGCCAACCGTTACCGGGTTACGGATGGAAAGAACTTTCGCTTGCGCGATTTCGACCCTGCCGACACGGCATGGCTGAAAGAAGAGCAGAAACCAGCGGCGAACGACGCGCTGCGCGAAGGCGTTGAGGTGCTGTCGGAACTGCAGGAAATGCTCTACGCGCAAGATCGCTGGGCGGTACTGCTGATCTTCCAGGCGATGGATGCGGCGGGAAAAGATGGTGCGATCAAGCACGTCATGTCGGGCGTCAATCCGCAAGGTTGCCAGGTCTATTCGTTCAAGGCTCCCAGTAACGAGGAACTCGACCACGATTTCATGTGGCGTTGCCTGAAATGTCTTCCCGAGCGCGGTCGGATCGGAATCTTCAATCGCTCGTATTATGAAGAGACCCTGGTTGTGCGCGTGCATCCGGAGCTGTTGCAGCGGCAGCGGTTGCCGCCCGAACTGGTCACCAGGAAAATCTGGAAGGAGCGTTTCGAGGACATTCGCAACCTGGAGTCGTATCTATCCCGAAACGGCGTTATCGTCCGCAAGTTCTTTCTGCACGTCTCCAAGAAGGAACAGCTGCGGCGATTTCTGAGCCGCCTGGACGAACCGGCGAAGAAGTGGAAATTCTCCGTCGCCGACGCCAAGGAAAGGGAGTACTGGAAGGAGTACCAGGATGCCTACGAGCAGATGATCGAGGGCACGTCGACAAAAGATGCGCCGTGGTACGTAATTCCCGCCGACAATAAGTGGTTTACGCGGATTGTGGTGGCGGCGGCGGTCATCGATGCGCTGTCGTCGCTCGACCTGCATTACCCCAAGCTGGACGAGGCGGGGGAGGGCGAACTGGAACAGTTGCGGGCGACACTGCTGCGTGGAGATTGAGGCGTGCCGACTTGGGATCCCCCCTGTCGAATCGCCGTCGATTGCTGCAAAATAACGGTCCTATGCCCCGGGATTTCCTGCTTGGTGTCAAGCCCCAATACGATGTGGTCGTGATCGGCAGCGGTCTGGCCGGCATGACCGCCGCCAACGTGCTGGGTCGCGCCGGGTACTCAGTGCTGTTGCTCGAACAGCATTACAAGCTCGGCGGAATGGCGACCTGGTTTAAACGGCCGGGCGGCCATATTTTCGACGTTTCGCTGCACGGCTTTCCGTACGGCATGATCAAGAGCTGCCGGCGTTACTGGACCAGTGAAATCGCCGATTCCATCGTGCAACTTCGGAATATCCGTTTCGACAATCCGATGTTCTCACTCACGACGACCTACAACCGTGACGATTTCACCCGGCTGCTGGTCGAAAAATTTCAGATTTCCCCCGGAGCGGTCGGGGCGTTTTTCGAGACCGCGCGGGGAATGAACTTTTACGACGACCAGCGCCTGACCACGGGCGAACTGTTCGAGCGGTTCTTTCCAGGTCGGGAAGATGTCGTGCGGCTGCTGATGGAACCGATCGTTTACGCCAACGGCTCGACGCTCGAAGATCCCGCAATCACGTACGGCATCGTATTCTCCAATTTCATGTCCAAAGGCGTATTCACCTTCAGCGGCGGCACCGATCGATTGGTGGAATTGATGCGCAAGGCGCTGATCGCCAATGGTGTCGATATCCGTATCAAGGCCGATGTGACGGCAATCGAGGTCGGTCGGGAAGGCGTTCGCGGCGTCGTTGTGAACGGTCGATTGATCGGAGCGCGAGCGGTGGTCTCCAACGCCAACCTGCGAAGTACCGTCCTGCGACTGGTCGGCGAGCAGCACTTTGATCGCGACTTCGTCGAGCAGACGCGCGCGGTGAGACTCAACAACTCCAGCACGCAGGTATATATCGGACTGAAAGACAACGACTTCGTCGAGGAGTCCACCGGCGACCTGTTGTTCAGTTCCACCGCCGATCATTTTCGTACCGATCTTCTGCTGAGCCGGTCGGTCACCAGTCGCACCTATTCGTTCTACTATCCGCGCACGCGCCCCCAGGGGCGGCCTCGCTGCCTGATTGTCTCCAGCACCAATGCTCAATTCTCCGACTGGATGAACCTGTCCGAACAGGATTATCAGGCCAGCAAACAGGACCTGATCGAAACGACCCTCGACCATTTGGACCGTTACGTGCCGGATATCCGGCAGCGACTCGATCACGTGGAAGCCAGTACGCCACGCACCTTCCAACACTACACCTGTCACGTGGAGGGCGCAAGTTTCGGCACCAAGTTCGAAGGTTTAGCGGTCAGCCGATCGCTCCCTGAGCAGATTCGCGGATTGTACCATGCGGGCAGTGTGGGGATCATCATGTCCGGCTGGCTGGGGGCGATCAACTATGGCGTTATCGTGGCGAACGATGTCGACGGATTGCTGAGCCGTGCGGCGATCGCGACCACGGGCGCAGCCAGCGGAGAGCATGCGTGACCAGCCCGGAAATTGAAAACGCGATTCCCCACCGCGGACCGATGCTGCTGATCGATACGATCGAGGAGCAGTCGCAGAATGCGATCTGCTGTTCCAAAACGTTCCGCCCGGACGAGTATTTCTTTCAGGGCCATTATCCGGGTTTTCCGCTGGTCCCCGGCGTCATTCTCTGCGAGGCAGCCATGCAGGCGGGGGCGATCCTGTTGTCGCGATTCGTTCAGGACGGAAAGGGTGTTCCGGTGGCAACCCGCTTGAACGACGTCAAGTTCAAGAAAATCATCCGACCCGGTGATCGCGTGCTGCTGCAGGTCGAGTTGAATGAGCGTCTTGCCGATGCGTTTTTTCTCAGCGCCAAAGTCACCTGCGAGGGGAAGCTGGCGGCGAGGCTTGATTTCAGCTGCACATTGGCCGCCCTGGACGAGTGAATTCCATGTCCGACAACTTCCTGCAACTGCGCGACAAGACGATCCTGGTATTCGGGGTCGCCAATCGCAAGAGTGTCGCCTACCAGATTGGTTGTTCGTTGCACGAGGCCGGTGCCAAAGTCATCCATGTCGTACGCAGTCCGGAACGGCGTGATTCGGTGGCAAAACTGCTGGCAGGAGATGAGATTTTCGTTTGCGACGTCGAGTTCGAGGACCAGATCACCCGCCTGCGCGACGACCTGCAGGCCGCCGGCCATCGACTCGACGGTGTCGTGCACTCGATCGCGTTCGCCGACTACGAAGGGGGAATGAAGCCATTCCACGAGACAACTAAATCGCAGTTTCTGCGTGCCGTTGACATCTCCTGCTACTCCTTGATCGCGATTACGCGCACCCTGCAATCGCTCTTGCAACCCGATGCGTCGGTCGTAACGATCTCTATTTCCACGACGCGCATGGCAAGTGAAAACTACGGATTCATGGCGCCGATCAAGGCCGCGCTCGATTCGTCGCTCGCCTTTCTGGCCAAGTCATTCAGTCGATTTTCGCGAGTGCGCTTCAACGCGGTCGGCCCCGGTTTGCTTAAGACTTCCGCCTCCGCCGGTATCCCTGGTTACATCGATTCATATCTCTACGCGGAACAGGTGATTCCGCGGAGGCAGGCGGTTCGAACGGAGGAAGCCGCGGATGTCGCGGTGTTCCTGCTCAGCCCGCGCTCCGCGGGGATCAACGCGCAGACCATCGTCGTCGATGCGGCGATGTCAATCAACTATTTCGACAATGAGTTGGTGCGCCGCGCAAACAGCTAGGCGGTCGGCCCGGCGAAGGAACGATGCGATGCGGTCGGTGATCGAGCACCCGATACCTGGCGGTTGGAGCGAAGCACAGGTCTTGGTCGCGGGTCGCTTCTTCCACCTGTTGCGGGCCACGGATCCCGACAAGTTTCTCGACGTTTATACCGAGGATCCCTCGGCGCCACGCGAGCTGCGCGATCCGTACTGGGCTCGATTGTGGCCCGTTTCCGAGCAATTCGCGGAGTATCTGAGCCAACACCCGGTCGCGCAGGGAACGAGGGTACTCGAGATCGGTTGTGGCTTGGGGTTGACCGGTCTGGCATTACTGTCCCAAGGCTGCCAACTGACTTTCTCCGATTACGTGCCGCTGGCCGTCGAAACCGCCCTGGAAAACGCCCGGCGTAACGGTTTTCCGGCGGCAGGGCGCATCATCGACTGGTATGATACTCAAGTCGATGAGAAATGGCCCTTGGTCGTTGGCAGCGATCTGGTATACGATCGGGTCCTGCATCGCCCCCTGCTGACTTTTCTGCAGAGGGTGCTGGAACCGAGGGGCGAATGCTGGCTTGCCGATCCTGGCCGCAGCATCAGTCTCGAATTCCTCGCCGCGGCCGATACTTGCGGCATGCGGGTTACTCGACTGAATCGGGAGGGGCATCCTGTTGCTAACAGCGAATTGGGACGTTTCCAGGTCATCGTCGTGCGAAAGGCGTCCTGACGGGTGGACGCCGGACGCTCAGGAAACGGCCGGTGGATCGATTCCCGCGCGGCAGAAACAACCCCGACTCTGTTTCCCTGACCGAATAAATCCCGTCCCAATACGAAATGAAACCGACAGCACATCGATTACCAACCTTGGACAGGAGTGAGAATGATGTCTCGTTCGACCGACACGGATTTTCGCTGGTACCGATCAAAAATTGATTGGTGGCTGGTGCCGTTGCTGGCACTGCCGCCGATCGCTTCCGTCGTGGTGCTTGTTGCCACAATTCAAGCCGGTGACCGCGGCGAATTGCCCTGGGCCATCGCTGCGATGGTCCTTGTATCCGCGTTCTATCTTGGGCTGGTCTTCCCGATGCGATATGGCATCGGCTCCGATCTGTTGATTGTGCGTTTCGGGCTCTGCCGGCAGAAAGTTGCTTTGGCCCGCATTATCAAGGTCACTCCTATCCGGAACCCGCTAGGCTCTCCCGCGTTGTCTTTGGACCGATTCAAGATCGAATACGGAAAGGGACAGTTTCAATCGGTTGAGATCTCGCCGGCCCATCGCGAACAGTTCCTGGAGGATCTGGCTTCCCAGGCAGGCCTGGTTCGTCGAGGCAACGGTCTCGAACGAACGGCGGTTTGAACCGCCCCGCCGCCCTGGGAACTCAAATCTATCTTGTTTGCTTTTGGCATAAGAAATACGATTTCGCAAGTGATCATGCGAAACGGGTCGAGGGAGCAAACATGTCGTCGCAAGTTACGGTGATTATTCCATGCAAGAATGAGCGAATGAACTTACGGCCATGCGTCGAATCGGTTCGGGCATTTGCCGATGAGATTCTGGTCGCCGATTCCGGTTCCACCGACGGCTCACTCGAAATCGCGCGCGAATTAGGCTGCCGCATTGTCGAACGCGAGTATATTCACTCCGGGAACTTCAAGAACTGGGCGATCCCCCAGGCGCGTTACCCCTGGGTACTGATTCTGGATGCCGACGAACGGGTTACGCCAGCGCTGGCGACCGAAATCCGTGACCGGGTTGACGAACCGCGCGGATTAGACGGATTCTGGATGTTGCGTAACAACTACCTGCTGGGGCACCGAGTCCGGCGAGGTGGCTGGGGCCACGACAAGTTGCTGCGGCTCTTCCGACGCGATCACGGCCGCTATGTCGGTGACACCGATCATGCGGAGGTTGTGGTCGACACGGGTCGAGTCGGCACGCTCCACGGGCGATTGGAGCATTACACTTCCTGGACGTACGAGCAGACCTTGAGAAAGATCGAACGCTATACCACGTGGCAGGCGGGAGTCTGGTTCGCTCAGGGTCGCAAGCCGAGCCTGATGAAGCTCGTGCTGAATTTCCCGATGCGGTTTGTCCGGAGTTATCTGTTGCATTTCGGTTTCCTCGACGGTGTGATCGGCTTTCAAGTGGCGATGCTCACCGCGTATTACTCGTACCTGAAGCAAGTACGTCTTTGGGAACTTCACCATGCGATCCGGCAGCCCGATCCCGAGCTGGGGCAGGGTCGTGCTTCGGACGATCGGGACATTGCTGGCGGGAGCGTAACCGACCGAGCAATGCGCCGGGCCAGCTGACCGCAATGCGTCATGCAGATGTGGCCGGCGGCTTATAGCCGCGTTCGTATATCTGCTTGGCCGAAGGCCATTTTCATCCGACGCTGTGAAGTCCAGCTAGTCCCAGACGTATTGTTCGTCGAACTCAATACCGTAGTGTGTCAGCATCGCCCGATACTCGTCCTGAAATGTCCGTTCTCGATGATGTTCCTCCTGGTTGCGAACGTAATACTCCGCGTCGTCGCGTTCTTTTCCTAGGGCGTTGCCCTTGTATGTTATTGAGCACTGACAATATTGATGACCTGAAGCGAGTCTGTATGCAGGTCGTACACCCTGCGCACAGGCGGCCGCCCACAGATCGCCCTGCCCTTGGAGCTCGCACTCCGAAGCCTAGCATGATCGTGGTCGGTCTCTTGGATCTAACCCGAACAGCCGCTCGCACCGAGCTAGGCTACGGTGACGAATGGCCTTCGGCCAAAAGACACAGGCAGATCCCCTGGCTAACATCTGCTGTGAGTTAAATCGACCGCCCGTATTTCGTTGTGAATCCAATTGTCGGCGGCGCTCATCGCCCGCTAGAATCGGCCCGGTGCAACGAATGCACTCTCGGCCGGTCATGAAACTCAGTCCCGGTTGGTGGGGTAGCATCTTTGTCTCCCATGAGGAATCGTCGTGCCACAACTCGTGCATGTCGTGTTGCAAATCACTCTGATCTGGTTTGCGGCGTGGTGCCGCCTCTCGCCGGCCGCTCAGAAGACGAATGCGCTCAAAGAGGAATCCCAGTCAAAGACGGGGGAGTTCGCTGCTGAGCAGGTGGCGGTCGCTTCGCACTTCGGCCCTCTCGGGTTGCAGACGCTGCTCGGGGTGAAGGCCGACCGAAAGTTCCCGGTGCTCATCGTTCACGGTGACAAGGACAAGCTGCTGTCCGTCGAGTTCGCCCGAGAGAATCGGGACAAGTACAGGAAGGAGGGGCACGAGGTTAAGTACGTCGAGGTGGCCGGAATGGGACACGTGTGGGCCACAAAACAGAAAGTGAACGACATGATCTGGGAATTCTTCGACGACCACCCGTTGAACAAGAAGTAGCAGGACGGAATCGCCGCTTGCGACTTGGAGTGGCTTCATGACGCTGTCGCGAAATGACCGGCAGCGTTGCGCTACGACTTTCCCGGCCCCCTCATCCCCGGCCCTTCTCCCCCGGACATACCGGTGGAGAAGGGAGGACAGAAGCTTGTGAACTGCGCTCGTCACGGTTTTGCTTCTGGACGGGTGCTTAGAACCGCCGTCGCGGCTCCTCGGGTTGAAACGCGATCTGATTTGGCGCACAGTGATGGTGTTGCGCCGGTGGTCGAATTCGATCTGACATGGAGTCGGCAAGATGCGAGGTTTCCATTTGCTTTTGTGCCGAGTGTTCCTTGCCGTGGCGGCGGTTGCGGTGGGGCCCGGACGAACGATCGGCGCCGTCGATTTCGAACGCGACGTTCATCCGATCCTGCGCGCGCGGTGTTTCGAATGCCATGACGGGCGCAGGCAGCAATCTGGATTACGACTTGATGTACGTTCCCGCGCCACGCGCGGCGGGGAATCGGGAAAAGCGGCGATCGTGGCCGGACAGGTCGACGACAGCGAATTGATTCGCCGCATCGCAACCTCGGACGCGGATCTTGTCATGCCGCCGGAAGGCGAGCGGCTCACGGCCGAGCAGATTCGCATCCTGATGGACTGGGTCCGCGAGGGGGCGAGCTGGCCCGATTCGCTGGCAAACGAGCGATCGATCGGCGACCATTGGGCGTTTAAGGCGCCGCAGCGCCCCATTCCGCCGGGCGCGGCTAGCTCCCTGATCGAAGGCACGCCGGTGGATGCTTTCATCCTCGAACGCCTGAACCGCGAAGGCCTGAAATTGTCGCCGCCGGCGGACAAGGCCACGCTGGCCCGGCGGCTGCACCTCGACCTGATCGGCTTACCGCCCGCTCCGGAGCAGATCGACGCGTTTGTCACCGATCCGTCTCCGCAGGCCTACGAACGGCTCGTCACCCAGTTGCTCGAATCGCCCCATTATGGTGAACGCTGGGGGCGGTTGTGGCTCGATGCGGCGAGGTACGCCGACAGCGACGGCTTCGAAAAAGATAAGCCGCGCTTCGTTCATTTCTATCGTGATTGGGTCATCCAGGCCCTGAATCGTGACCTGCCGTACGATCAGTTTGTCATCGAACAGATTGCCGGTGACCTGCTGCCGGCACCGACGCAGGACCAACTGGTGGCGACCGGATTTCTGCGCAACTCCATGATCAACGAGGAGGGTGGGATCGATCCCGAGCAGTTTCGGATGGAAGCGATGTTTGACCGGATGGATGCGATTGGCAAGAGCATCCTCGGGCTGACAATTCAGTGCGGGCAATGCCATTCCCACAAATTCGATCCGCTTACGCAGCAGGAATACTACGAGATGTTCGCGTTTTTGAACAACGCTCACGAGGCGAACATCACGGTCTATGCGGCGGAGGAGGCAAAACGGCGAGCCGAGATTCAATTGCAGGTGGAGCAGATTGAGAACGAACTGCGATCACGCGATCCCGATTGGCTGAATCGGATGGCCGTATGGGAGGCCGACCAACAGCGCCGGCGCGCACGCTGGGCGCTCGTGCGACCGGAACTCGACAGCAGCGGCGGGCAAAAGCACTATCTGCTCGACGACGGATCGGTGCTCGCGGCAGGCTATGCACCCACCAAGCACTCGACCGAATTCAGCGTAAAGACCGACTTGCAGCGAGTCACCGCGATTCGCCTGGAGTTACTGAACGACGCCAATCTGACGCGGGGCGGACCAGGCCGGTCGGTGCACGGACTTTTTGCGCTTACCGAGTTCAAAGTACAGGCCGGGGTGAACGACGATCCCAAAGCCCTGTCCGATGTGAAGATCGGTCGCGCTGCCGCCTCGGCAAATGCCGCCGAAGGGGAGCTCGACAAACGCTTTGACGATCGCTCGAACCGGCGGCGACTGATCGGACCGATCACGTTCGCGATCGACGGTAAGGACGAAACGGCATGGAGCCCCGATATCGGTTGGGGGCGCAGCAATGTGCCGCAGGAAGCCGTGTTTGTTCTCGAGCAACCCCAGGAACTGGGCGGTAAGGGCCGACTCACGTTTCGTCTGACGCAGAACCATGGCGGGTGGAACAGCGACGACAATCAGAATAACAACCTGGGCCGATTCCGATTCTGGATCAGCGATGACGAGAACGCGGATGCCGACGTATTGCCCCCGAACATTCGCGAGATCGTCGACCTGCCGCGCGAACAGCGATCGGCCGAACAGCAGGCAGCGCTGTTCTCCATCTGGCGTACGACCGTGCCGGAATGGAAGGCGGACAACGAGCGCGTGGAGGCGTTGTGGAAATCGCATCCGCCGGGCACCACGCAATTGGCGTATCGGGAGCGTTCGGAAATGCGCCCCACGCATCTGCTGAAACGCGGTGATTTTCTCAAGCCGGTATCGCTGGTGACACCGGGCGTACCGGCATTCCTGCACCGTTTGCCGGAAGACGCGCCGCGAACGCGCCTGACGTTCGCTCGATGGCTGGTCGACCCCTATTCGCCGACGACGGCGCGCGCGATCGTAAATCGAGTCTGGCAGTCTTATTTTGGCATGGGGATTGTCAGTACGAGCGAGGACTTTGGAACGCAGGCCGAACCGCCATCCCATCCGGAACTTCTCGACTGGCTGGCATGCGAGTTCATGGAGCCGACGATGCAACTTCCATCGGCGTCCAACACGCCGTGGAGTCTGAAGCGGCTGCATCAATTGATTGTGCTGTCGGCGACTTATCGGCAGTCGTCGCGAGTCACCCCGGCATTGCTGGCTGCCGATCCGGAGAATCGCCTGCTGACGCGAGCGCCCCGCGTGCGTGTCGATGCCGAGATCGTCCGGGATATTGCGCTCGCCGCCAGTGGCCTGTTGAGCAGGGAAATTGGTGGCCCCAGCGTTTATCCGCCGATCCCGGCTTTTCTGATGCAGCCACCCGCCAGCTACGGTCCCAAAGCCTGGCCGGAACAGACCGGCTCCGCCCGGTACCGACGAGCGACGTATACGTTTCGATTTCGTTCGGTTCCGTATCCCGCATTGCAGGCCTTCGACGCGCCGAACGGGGACTTCGCCTGCGTGAAGCGATCGCGAACGAATACACCGATCCAGGCGCTTACGATGCTGAACGAACCGGTGTTTGTCGAGTGCGCTCAGGCACTGGGATTGCGAACGTTGTCCGAAGCAGGGCCCGACGACAAGGACCGACTTGGATTTGCCTTCCGGCAAGTGCTGGGGCGATTGCCGGACGAGCAGGAAATGACTCTGCTTTCGGCGATGATCATGCGGCAGCGCGATCGGCTGCAGCGTTCGGACGCCGACTGCTGGTCGATCATCGCGAGCCGTCCGGAAGATTACCGCAGGCTGCCGAACTCATGCACTCCGGCCGAATGGGCGACCTGGACCGTGCTGGCTCGCGTGTTGTTGAATCTGGATGAGACCATCACCAAAGAATAGTCAAGAAAATAGTCATTGGATCAATTCGATCGGGGATCGGGGTGCGTTCATGGAAATCGACCGGAACCACGGAACATCGTCGGAGCGTAGTTTAGTTGCCCGGCGCTGGTTTCTTCAGCAGTGTGGCGTAGGACTTGGTGCCGCGGCCCTGGCCGCGGAATTCACCGCGGACGGGTTCGCCGGCGAACGGGGAAACTCGGAGTCTCTCTCGCAGGAGCACGTCCGCCCACTGCATTTTGAGCCCAAGGCGAAACGGGTTATTTACCTATTTATGGCTGGAGCGCCGAGTCACCTCGAGCTATTTGACTATAAACCCAAACTGGCGGAACTGGATGGACAATTGCCGCCCCCGGGGCTGCTGGAAGGGTATCGCGCGGCGTTCATTAATCCGAATTCGAGGTTGCTCGGCCCGAAATTCAAGTTCGCCCGTTATGGCCAGTCCGGCGCGGAACTTTCGGAGTTGTTGCCGAAGACCGCGGAAATCGTCGACGAAATGGCGATCGTTCGCTCGATGGTGACCGACGCATTCAATCACGCGCCCGCGCAACTGCTGATGAACACCGGTGCGCAGCAATTCGGACGGCCAAGCTTCGGGGCCTGGAGCTTGTACGGGCTCGGAAATGGCGCACGCGACCTACCGGGATTCGTCGTCTTCAGTACCGGAAGTAAAGGTCCCAGCGGCGGCAACTCGTGCTGGGGCAGCGGATTTCTTCCCACGGTTCATCAGGGCGTGACGTTTCGCGTCGGTGCCGAACCGGTGCTTTACCTGGCGAATCCGCCCGGTATCGACGGCGCAATGCAACGCGATTCGCTCGAAACGATTCAAGGCCTGAATCAACATCGCCTGAGCGCCATCGGCGATCCGGAAATCGCTACCCGTATCCGTGCCTACGAAATGGCCGGCCAGATGCAGAACTCAGCGCCCGATCTGAT
This sequence comes from Planctomycetota bacterium, assembly GCA_016872775.1. GTDB lineage: Bacteria > Planctomycetota > Planctomycetia > Pirellulales > Pirellulaceae > VGZA01. The sequence goes on from VGZA01000011.1 coordinate 102,352, forward strand.
CGATCTCGCCCGCGAGCCGCAACATATCCTTGACCTGTACGGCGCTGAACCCGGTAAGTCGACCTTTGCCAACGCCGCGCTGCTGGCCCGCCGACTGGTTGAACGCGGTGTGCGATTCGTGCAGATCTACCACGAGGCATGGGATCAGCATGGCAATCTGGTCAACGATCTGAAAAAGAACTGCAAGAATACGGATCAGGCGTGTGCCGCGCTGATTACCGACCTCAAACAGCGGGGATTGCTCCAAGATACATTGGTGATCTGGGGCGGTGAATTCGGCAGGACACCGATGGTTCAGGGCGGAAACGACGGGCGCGATCACCACCCCAGCGCCTTTACCGTCTGGATGGCCGGCGGCGGAATTAAGCCAGGACTGACGCTCGGTTCCACCGACGAACTCGGATTCCATGCGGTCGAGGACCGCGTGCACGTCCACGATCTGCACGCCACCCTCCTGCAACTGCTCGGTTTCGATCATGCGCGATTGACGTTCAAGTTCCAGGGCCGAATGTTTCGACTGACCGATGTCCATGGGCAGGTTGTCAAGAAACTGCTCGCATAAGCAATTCCAAGGTGGGTAGAGTTCGCTCGAAGTTGGAAGCGAATCGGCGATCCGGCAATACCGGTGAAAGCCCACTGTCGAGGTCGTTACTTGACGACTGCAGTTTGTTGGTCGTCGTTCCGCAAGATCTGCAGGAACGGCGCCGTCATCAAGGTGGTGGCCAACGCCATGATGACCATCATTGCAAACAGCGATGGACTGATGATGCCCAGATCCAGTCCGATGTTCAGTACGATCAATTCCATCAGCCCTCGGGTATTCATGAGCATCCCGAGGATTCCCGCATCGCGCCACGATTCACCCGCGAACCGGGCAGCAAAGAGCGTTCCGCCAAATTTTCCCGCCGTGGCCACCAGAATAATTATCAAACAGACTCGCCATTGACTCCAGTCATTGAGTAGTCCGATCTCCGTTCGCATCCCCGTATAGGCAAAGAACGCCGGCAGCAGAAGTACACTGACCGGTTCCTTGAGTTTCAACTGGAAATCTCTTGCCAGCCGGCTATCCGACGGGATGGTTACGCCGAGCATGAACGCTCCAAAGATTGCGTGGATGCCGATCCACTCGGTCATGGCGGCGGCACTCAGCAACAGCACATAGGCGCCGGCAATCGTATGCCTCGGCAACTCACGTCGATGTTGGTCGATCGTGCCCGAGTACCGCGCCAATAGCGGTCTGGCAAGGAACAACATCCCGAAGATAAACGCGACAGTACCCACGGCGACGAACGCTGCGCTTTCCAGATCCGATTTTGCCACGCCAACCACGAGCGAAAGCAGGCACCAGGCCGTCACATCGTCTGCGGCGGCACAACTCAATGCGACTGCCCCCACGGGGGTATGATGCAGGTTGCGATCGGTGAGGATCCTGGCGAGTACGGGAAATGCCGTAATCGACATCGCTACGCCGATGAATAACGAGAACGGTACAAACGGGACCGCATTATCGGAAACTATCGGGAACAGCCAAAGTGACAGCAGGCTTCCTAACACGAACGGAACGACGATACTCGCATGAGAGATTGCAACGGCTGCGCGCGCACGCTGCTTGAGCTGCGTCGCATTCAGTTCCAGTCCGACCAGGAACATGTAAAGGATGATGCCCAGTTGCGCGATCGCTTTCAGTGACGTGGCGACGGAAGCCGTGGGATCATGGTCCTTCGAGGGAATCAACCAGTACATTGCTTCGGGGAAGATGGCTCCCAGCAGCGAAGGTCCCAGCGCGATTCCAGCAACAATTTCGCCAATCACCGGTGGTTGGCGCAGGCGACCGCAGATCCGTGCGGCGAAGGTCCCAACGAGGATGACAGCGGCCAGAGTCAAGAGGACGTGAAAGAGTACGTCGGGATTGAACGATGATGGAGGCGGACGCGTTGCCGCGACGGGCAGGGCTTGGGAGACCGTGAATTGACTGCCGATTTTCAGGACGTAGATCACAATCCCGATTCCGACGACCAGCAGCCCGAGGTACCAGAAAAGGCCCTTCACAACGAGGGCTCTGGCGGGTGTTACCATGGGCTGTCGCTCGCCTTTTCACTGTTGGAACCGTCTCAGCCGCGGCGGAATTCTATCGGACCAACAGACGCAGGCACAGAGGGTTTGCGCCTGGAGTCGAACCGGGCGAGGCACGCGGAAATCAGGGAGTTTGGAGTTCCGGCGATGTCCCTGGCCAGAATCGCGGTTCATTTGACAAGACGAATTCATGATCAACGACAGGTCCTGCCGATAATCGACCAGACTTGGTGGAGGGTCACTTGCGGATGGCGATGGTTCGGCGAATCGGGAGTCTGCTGGCACTGGGAGCGGTGATCTGCTGTCGGTCGTCCGCAGCGCAGCTTGATACGAAGAACGAGGTTCGCATCGTCGAGGAAGACGGGATGCGATATCGCGAGACCCGTACGATCCAGCGCCGGCCGGTCAGCGAGGTACGTACGGAAGATCGGGAAGTGAGCATTCCTACCGCCGAACCAGTGTCCCGGCTGCGGCAGGAAACGCGAATTGTCCAGTTCCCGGTGCCCGCACAGCAGGTCGTCACGCAGCGATTTTGGTGGAATCCGTTACGATGGGGACAGCCGGCAACCTGGGTTGAGCCGACAGTCGTCTGGCGGCCCCAACTGCAATATGTCTGGGTTCCGACACCGGGTGTGCAATGGTCGCAGACGACCCGAACCGTGCGGCAGACCCAGCGTTACCTGCGATTCGAGCATGACGAGCAGGTATCGCGGGTGGCCCTGGGGCCGAGCGTGCCGCGCGAACCTGCTGAAGAATGGGTTCGCAGCGCCCCTTCGCAACCCGACGTCGAATTGGCGGCCCGCCCCTCAACGACGGTCCGTATCGGCGGCGTTTCACGATTGGAAAGTGACCGGCTGCGGCAGCCAGCGCCGGCGACGGTGCTCTCCCCGCTTATCCGCCGCTGAAATGGGCGGATGTCGGGAACCGCTCAACGGATTTCGCTCGATTCGGACAGCGGATTGACGGGCGGCGGCTCGGGCACCGTACCAATCGACGATCGGCGCCGGGAGCGCCGCACATTCTTGGCCGCCGTCCATTCCTTCGTCAACGTCTCAAAGACATCTGGCGATTCATAACGAACGATCGATTTACCTTCAGGAATCGGCCCGATCAGGCCCCGGAAAACCGGTAGACCTCGCAGTTCCAGATCGGTGCTGCAATCATCGACGCCGATCTGCGTATGATTTCGCACCAGGGGTTCGGAACTGGAATAATCGCGCACGCGCAGCGAACCGTCGGTGCCACGCGTCACGACGCGGAAGGTGCTTTTCGACATGTTGGTCTGTCCTCGACATACGTTCTGTCGCATCGAGTCGATCGGGCAGACATTGCGGCCCGGTCTGCGGCTCGATTGAGGCGGAAGCCCCCATGCCCTCCTGGCAGTTTTGCTCCTTAGTTACCCAGCAAGTTATCGGCCGGCCCGGCATTGCGGGCGACCCAAAGTAACCCGTTACGGATGATGGGAAAATTCCGAACGACTGGCACGCCTGCTGCGACGGTCCCGAACGACAGGATCCTGATCTTCGCTGCCATCCAAAGTCCGCTGTAAGGTTGGCTGTTCCCTTCAACGATCAGCCGGTCGGCCGGCATCCGGCGCAGGCCGAATACGGACCCGAAGTTCCCCTTCATTATCGCGCCACGACCAGGGCCAGTCGTTGATCTTGAGGAACAGCACTCCGTTTTGCGAGACCCGTATGGTGCGCTGGACTCCGAGCAGGCCCGGTTTAACGAGTGGAGAGAGGTCGAGTTCGTTCTCCTCGCCGCCGCAGATAGCACCGATTAACGCTCCCAGAGGAAAGCCGCGATGGTAGTGGAGACTGATTCCGCCTCCCTCGCAGGGCCAGGAAGAGGGCTCGGAACGCAGCAGGAATTGGCCCTCGGACTCGATCTGGTAACTACGATTTGCGTCGAGCCGAATTCCGGAGGATTGCCAGCCTTTCTCGGCCGAAACCACGATCGAAATACCTTCAGCGGGGAGTCCCTTTACCGGGGCGTGCGTCACCAACTCGCGTTCCAGATCGAATCCATAGTCCAGATGCATGATGAATACGCGCCAGTCTTCGTTCACGCGATGCTCTTCGGTTTCAATCCGCTGCAGAAACTGCGTGGAGAAAAGCGGGCTGGTATCCGGCGCGAAGTTGCGCAACGCACGATACTGCTGCTGCGTCGCCGGATGGTTCTCGAGGAAGTAACTCGCTGCCCAACTCCAGCCGTAAGGCTCGACTTTCAAGTGCGCGCGAGGACCGTACTGCATGATTTCACGCAACGTCAACCCGCGGCCGTTCGCAACGTCGGTCTTGATCAGCTTGATCCGCCCCCAATCGGGTAAGTCCTCGCGGCGCCGCGGCATGATTCGCATGGCCAGTTTTCCGTCGCTCCAGGCATGCGTGCCAAAAAGCTCCGCGATCCCCTCGCTGTACCAGGGTGGGCCGTTACCCCCCAGTATCGCCGCCATAAATGCGTGCGTGCCTTCATGCAGAACCAGGTGGCGACGGTAGTAGGCGCTAGGCTGCTCCAGCAGCCAGATCTGCTGCGGGCTGGCATAGCCGTGGAGAAAGTCAGGCAGTTGTTCTGGTAGCAGCCCCAGGTCGCGAAACGGCGCTTTAGCTTTCATCAAGATGCCATCGACCTGCCAGCCGTTGGCCGTTTCCGGTCGAATGCCGAAATAGTCGCACCACTGCGGCACCGCGGAGTCGAAAACCTGGACGAGTTCGTCAATTTCGGGGTCGGCGCCAACGTCGGTGTAGAGTGTGAGGTGCTGGCCGCGGATCCGTCGTACGCCAGCTCGGGCCAATCGTTCCTGGGCGATGTCGGCCCAAGGCGCAAACTGCGGCCGGATCACGTCGGCCGGTTTGAGTTCGGCCCCGTTTGCCGGCTTTTCCTGGAGCAAGTCGGAGAATCGCCGTTTTTCCCGTTTTGTCTCCGGCGCGACGGCTGCTCGATCCTTCCCGACCTGCCGTTGTGGTCCCGGCGGTTCCGCGGCAAAGGCCGTCGACCAGCCAGCCCACAGGACCGCCAATACACCGTGAACCGCCACCATGGCGGTACGAGTTTGAAATAGGGCGTTCAATGCATCGAGCCCTTTTGACAGCAATTTGGGGCTGTTAAAGTGGAGAGCGACAGTGTATTGAATTGTAGTCGCGCCGGGCAAATTGAGCGACCCGAAAGCTTGAGTGACCATCCCTTGACACACCATCGAAGCCGCCTCTGTAGCTGCAATATCCTGCTGCTGGCACTGCTATGTTTCGGCTGCCGAGGTCAAGAAGAAGTTGTGGTCTACTCGGCCCTGGATCGGGAATTCAGCGAGCCGATTCTCGATGAGTTCTCCCAGCGAACCGGCGTGCGGGTTCTGGCGCGTTACGACGTGGAATCGACCAAGACTGTGGGGTTAGTCCAGGCGATCCGCGCCGAATCAAAAAGGGCGAAGTGCGATCTTTTCTGGAATAACGAGATACTGCATACGATTCGGCTGCAGCAGGAGGGGTTGCTCGACATCTACTTTTTGGACGGTGCCGACGGCCTGCCGCCGGAAATGCAGTCGGGCGACGGGACCTGGTATGGATTCGCAGCGCGGGCACGCGTCTTTCTCGTCAATCTGGGGGAAGTTCCGTACGAACGGTTCCCGCAGTCGATTGGGGATCTGGTCGACCCTCAATGGAAAGGAAAAATCGGAATCGCCAAGCCCCTGTTTGGTACCACGGCAACCCACCTGGCGGTACTCTATTCGGAGTTCGGGCCGGAGCTTGGCGAACAGTTTCTTCGCAAGCTGAAAGAAAACTGCCAGGTCCTCGCTGGAAACAAGCATGTGGCTCAGGCCGTTTCGAGTGGCCAGTTGGCCTGGGGGCTTACCGACACCGACGATGCGTTCATCGAGTACGAAAAAGGGGAGCCGGTTGCGATCGTCTTCCCGGACCAGGAAGAAGGTGGACTGGGCACTTTGAGGATTCCCAATACGTTGGCGATTATGCGTAATCCACGCCACCGAGCGCTGGCGCGCAGGCTGATGGATTACCTCGTCAGCCCGGGCGTCGAGGATCGCCTGTCTCAAAGTGGCAGTGCCCAGATTCCGTTGCATCCGTCGGCGAGCCAGATTTCGCCGGTCTTGCCCGAGGATCCGGTTTTATGGATGGACGTCGATTTTGCCGCTGCGGCCCGTCATTGGGAAAAATCGAACCGGCTGCTGGTCGAGATTTTTCGCAGCGAATAGGACGATTCGCGGCGCGGCCAGGGAATCGCATCACTCGGAGCGAATCAGACCGATCGAATTCGCCCTGTGGGCGTGGTATTAGAGTGCCCGCCGGTAGCGTTTTGGAGCGCGACGCATTGCGGAGGACGGCGGAGGAGGCGGCGCGGCGACGTCCGACGCGGCATCCGAGGCGTTCAAGTCGCCATTGTCATTCGCGGGCTTCTCCGGTTCACGCGGTGCTGCTTGCACCGAATCGAATCCGCTGATCTCGTCACGTTTCAACAGGCGGTTAATCCGCTGTTCAATACGGGTTAGTTCATAGCCCTCTTCCGGACAGACGAAAGTAAACGCGACTCCCTCACGCCCCATCCGCCCCGTACGGCCAACTCGATGAACGTAATCGTCGCAGAATTCGGGAATATCGTAATTGATGATGTGCGAAACCCCCGAGACGTCGATGCCGCGGCCGATCACGTCGGTCGCTACCAGGTAGCTGACGCTTCCCTCGCGAAACCGCCGCATCACGTTGTCGCGCGCTCCTTGCGCCATATCGCCGTGGATCGTCGCCGCCCCTTTGAATTTCTTATCCAGCCGCAGGTAGATTTTCTCCGTACCCCGCTTGGTACGGCAAAATACGATCGCCTGGCGCGGCTGTTCCCGCTGCAGTAATCGCACCAACAATTCAAATTTGCGCCCCGGATCGACCGTGAAATAGAACTGTTCGATGGTCTCGACCGAAAGGTCTTTCGGAGAGAAATTCAGTATCTCCGGTTCATACATGTAGCGGGCCGCGAGCTTCTGAATCGGCGGAGGTACGGTGGCGCTTAACAGCAAAGTCTGCCGATCTCGCGGACATTTTCTCAGGATTTTTTCGATGTCGGGGCGGAATCCGATGTCAAGCATCCGATCGGCTTCGTCAAGAACGACACACCAGATGTCCTTCAAATCGATCGTCCCGCGACTCATATGGTCCAGCATGCGACCTGGCGTACCGACGATGACCTCGGCACCCCGTTTCAACTTCTCAATCTGGTCCCGTATCGGCTTGCCGCCGTATACGGCGACGCAGTGAACCCGCTGGCCCGCCGACAGTTTGATGACTTCCTCACGTACCTGGACTGCCAGCTCGCGCGTGGGGACAAGGATTAACGCCTGCGGCCCGGCGACCTCGCGTTTGGGGTACAACTGTTCCAGTATCGGAATAACGAACGCCGCCGTTTTACCGGTCCCCGTTCTTGCTTGCCCCACGACATCGTAGTCTTCCAGGGCCAGCGGAATCAGCCCCGCCTGGATCTCGGTCGGATGCTCATATCCCGCCTGCTGCAGCGCTTTCAAAAGCAGCGGCGAAAGGTCGAAATCCTCGAATCGCTTGCGAGGTGGCTCGGCGACCACCCCGGCGGCCGCGTCGATCGGTAGGTCCGCTGAAGCGTCGATCGATACAGGCTGGGTGGGGAGCGCTGGGCTGTCCGAGGAAGGTACTTGTGAACCGGCGGAACTAAGGTCGGGCGAACGCATGGGGAGTCTAGCAGGGTTTCGTGCAGTGGATGCATGGTAACCGTAGCACTGGAAACGAGTTTCGTCAATCCAGTCCACCGCCTTCCTCGCCTGCCAGAACCCGGTCCCGACGCAGAAATGCCCCGTACAACCCGTAGAAAAAGGCTAGGCCGAACTGAAACCAAGTTCCTTGGTTTCGGTTCGGCCTTTCTCGTTGTGGTCCAAAATGGCTAAAGCGAAGGTCGCAAAACGCGACGAGTCGAAATCCGATCCGACTTACTTCTTCTTGGCCGCCTTCTTCGTCTTGGTGGACTTCTTCACGGTGGTCTTCTTCGCGGCCTTCTTTGCAGCTGCCATTTCCTTTGGCTCCTCAATAGTCGGGCGCATTGTCAGTGATTAGGTTCCTTTTCTTGTACGCCCATCGCAAGAAAAGTTGTCGTGAACGGATCGCACTTGACGAACCGTGCGCAATTGAACCAACTTTCGCATGATTTCGTCAAGGCGAATTCGCAAACTTCAATCCGATTGGGTGCACATTGCACTTTGCGCGGTAGTGTGTTTCGTGTTAACAAAGGGGGGTAAATTTGGGCCGTCGGATTCGGTCCGCTGATAAGAGGCTGCCAGGGATGGCAACAAGCAAGGAATTTCAGGATCGTTTGCGGGCACTCAGTCGGCAAGTTTTCCGCAAGGCTCGCAAGATCTGAAAGAGCTCGTCGAATTGAACGCTTCGCTGGGCTATTTACAGAACCAGCGGTTGCGGATGCGTTACCCCGCGTACCGAAAGCAAGGACTGCCGTTCACCAGCACGTACGTGAAATCCACGGTCAAGCAAATCAACCGGCGAATGAACGGTACCGAGAAATTCTGGTCACACGGCGTTGAAGGCATGTTGACCCTCGTTGCCGACCACCTCAGCGATACCCCGACGCTAGCCCGCTTCTGGCGAAACCGACCGCCGCGCCTGACCGGCTCGCGTTGCCATAAATCTACCGTTGCCTAAATCGCAAAGTGCGTGGTGCCCCCAATCCGATTCCGCCAGAATTGCAACAACGCTGCCCCGCGTTCTTCGAAATGAGGCCTCGTCTTGCTCGCCCTCGCTCGCGACGCGCTTGGAGGCGCTTGCGACGCATTCGCGACGCGCGCGAGACGCTCTTGACGGTCAAATTCACGACGAACGCGGAACAAGCCGGGAGATCGTTCGTGTGTAAGCACTCGATAAGCGTCCGCTATTACACCTGCCGCATTAGTCGTTCGATCAGGTCCCGCACCGCCGTTTCCAGCCGCGGAAGTATCTCCGCGGGCGACGCGATATCCACATCTTCGAATGCCCAATACTCGATCGAATTGACCCAGTCGGGAAACCTCTGAGCGATCATTGGACGATGTTCGCGTTCATTGAGCGCCACCACGTGCTGGGCGGCGTCCAGTTCGTAGGATTGAAGGGCTCGGGGAAACCTTCGCGGAAAGGGAACGTCGATCTGACGGGCCGCCAGTCCGTCCAGAGTGTGCGGTGAGATTGGTCCGACGTTGCGATTGACCAGGTTTTCAGCCAGGGCCCGTGAACTGGCCTGCCAGCCTGCCGCGCCAGGCAATGCCAGCCTGTTGAACAGCTCCTCCGCAAATCGGCTGCGATAGTAGTTACCCGTGCATAGGAACAGCACTTGTTGCTTTTTCACAGTCTCGCTTTCTTGAATCTTCAACCCGCGGCCTGCCTGGCGGTCAGACTCGCTGTCCCAGTCTCTCCGCCAGTCGCCGCAGGGACTGGCTGGCATCGTCGGTACTCAGGTGCACCTGGATTAGACTTATCTGCGTACGATCGCTCCACGCTTCGCGAAGGACACGATCGAATTCGCCTTCGGTCCGAACTTCATAGCCCTTGCCACCACCAAGCACCTCGGGCAGCTTGTAGTAGTTCCAGCAGTTGATGTCGTTAAATGGCCACTTTCCGGGGTGCAGCACCCGCTCCGTGCCGTACCCCTTATTGTCCATGACCAGCACGATCGGTGCGAACCGATGCCGGACGATCGTCGAGAGTTCCATTCCGGTCATCTGGAACGCGCCATCGCCGCAGATGACCACGACGCGATTTTCCGGACGAGCGAAACAGACACCGACGGAAGCCGGGATCGAAAAGCCCATGGAAGTGTAATACGCGGGACTGATAAACTCGGTACGCTGGTGGATCGTCAATTCGGTCGCGGCGAACAGAGAATCGCCGATATCGGCGATGACAACTGTGTTCTGGTCCAGTTGCTGGTTCAGCCGTCCCATCAGCCGGGAAATCGTCAAGGGGGCATCGGCGCGCAGTTCGTAGATCGGCGTCTTGCCGCGAATTTCCTGGGGGATTTCCCGTGTGGTAGGGCGAATTTTCCTGGCCGCCAGTTCGCTGAGAAAATTCTCCAGCGGAACGCCGTGGTAATGGTGGTGGCGAATCCGCAATTGCTCGCTGGTGGCGTAAATGCACCGCCCTGGATCCAGGTTGGCGGTGTAAATACCGAGGTTGATATCGGTCATGAAGGCGCCCAGCAACACGACGCAGTCGCTTTCCTCGACAAATCGCGTCACCGATTCATGGCCCATCGCCCCTTCGTAGATTCCGATACAAAGGGGGTGCGTTTCGCTGACGACGCTCTTACCGAGCAGGGTCGAGGCAAAAGGAATGCGTGAATGCTCGAGCAACGCCAGCAACCGATCCTGCAACCCGAATCGATGGATTTCAATGCCGGCGATGACCACCGGTCGCTGGCTGTTGGAAATCAGGTTGGCCGCCTCATCCACAGCCTCGCGGATCACATTCTCGTCGCAGACATACTCCAGCTGTTGAAATGCGTGGGTTACGTAAGGGATGACGTTGACCATGTCGCGAGGGATTTCGATATAGACAGGACGCTTAAAACGAACTGCAGCGTCGAGCACGCGATCGATTTCCCGAAAGGCGATTACCGGGTCGGTAAGTTCCGTCGAGGCGATACAAAGCTTCTCAAAAACATCGAGTTGAGTACGAAAGTCCCGGACTTTATGGTGCAGCAGCGGGTTATTGACCCTTTCGCTCAGTCCCGGCGCGCCGGTGATCACCACGACCGGCGACTTTTCGGCGTAGGCCCCGGCGATCGAATTGCAGATGCTCAGCCCGCCTACGCAATAGGTCACGCAGACAGCGCCCAGACCGTTGACACGAGCATACGCATCGGCAGCAAATCCGGCGCAGTCCTCGCGCGTGCAGCCGACAACATTGATTGGACTCTGCTCCAGCAGGGTATAGAACGCCAGAATGTAATCGCCAGGGATGCCGAAGACATCGCGGATGCCATGGTCCTGCAGTCGCCGAATCAGGTATTGACCGATGGAAAGCCCGCGTGTCGTCGCGACACCCTGCCCGGAAACCACGGCCCTTGGATCATGCATGATCGTTTACTCCCTGCGTACAGTGCCGAAATCCGATCCATAATCAGGCGTTTCGTCCCCTCCGAACGACACGCATTCTCGTAGAAGCAGGTTCAAGGATACGCGAATCAAGTGAAGGCGAACAGCCGAATCGATATCAGCGGCCGCGGAGGTAACGCCGATAGAGCAGAACGCTCCAACCTCCACCCGCTGCCAGCCAGACCGCAAGTATTATCAGCGGCTTGCGAAAGTCATGGCCCCGGAGGTAACTGCCCACGGCGAGATAGATGCACCAGAGGCTGATTAACCCCAGGAGCCCGAACAACGGCGCCCAACGCGCGCTGGACCATCGGTTCGAATTCATCGATCAACCCTCTCCCCACCCGCGTCCAGGCTGCCGACGTCGTCGTATCCGTAGTACGGTCTGACTTCAAGCCCGGTACGATCGCGAACCCGGTCAGTAATTGCGTCCACTTCCGCATGCGACAGTGGCGTGACCCAGGATTCCGCCGGTCGACGGGCAATCGTATAGACCTGTACACGTGCGATCCGTCCTCCCGCCGCCGTGATTTCGTTCAAT